>CAXTPT010000038.1:0-22579 GCA_964246315.1 uncultured Sphingomonadaceae bacterium
ATTGAGGTTGGAGTTTGGCGGCGCAATATTGTAAAATTGCGGAGGTAGTTTATTGCGGGACAAGGGCTGCTGGAGTTTTGGATTTTGGACATCCAAGCTCCAGCAGACTGGCCTCTGCCATTTCAGGCAGTTCAGCTCCTTTTGGAAGGGAGCTAAATCTCAGTCATTCGTCTTCCATCGCCATCGCCAATATGACGTTTGCGATTTTTTTTGCCTCACGACTCGTGAGGTCAAAGGGCAACCCCTGAACGTGCACCGTCAAATTGGCTCGGAGCGCAATAGGTAGGATGCCTGCCCCTGCTGAGGGCGTCGAGGATACGTTCGGTGTATCATTTTCGGCTCGAGGTGCGGCAGAGTCGCCCGACGACATCACATCTTTGTTGGGTCGAGCACGGGGAGTACGTTTTGCTCCCCCTACTTTAAAGGCCATCGGATTTTCGACATACCGAACGAAATCTTCGATCGAAGATTTCGTTCGGCTTTTGTAAGTACGCAAGCTGTCAGCAGTGTAAGCCTGGCCATGAAGGTTAGCGAAGCGCCGAGTAACCTCGTCGAGATCGATTGTAGCGACGTCTTCGGCTTCTTGGTCACTCAAAATCCCGAGTACCTTATTTACAGAGGCCTTACGTGACTCTGCTGTCGCGGGGCTCAGCAACCCCTTTGCCCCGACATACGTCAGGAACTTGAGCAACTCAGAGCGTGAACGGGGTTGGCTCATCGAACTTCTCCTCACCCCACTTGTAAATCACACCATCAAATGTGCAAGAGGAAATTGCACAAAGATAGAAAATATGTCTATCTAGATGGTCTCACGTGCGTCATCCCAGTTGTAACGCATTCAAAATGCCGGGAAAGCGTATGAGCTTGGGATAAGTACCAACCTCTTCCGCCACACCCCGCACAATCAATTCCCGCACATTGTTCGCGGCACCCGCATAGGTCACACCTAGCGCCTCGGCGATGTTCGAAACCGACCGCACCGGTCGTTCGAACGCCAAGTCGATAATCTTTGGGATAAGCGCGGATCGTCGAGCGGTCTGAAATTCCTCGCGATAGGTGCGCTGCAGATCCTGTAGCCGTTCGACGACCGCTATCGTCTCCCCAGCTGATTCCGCGACGGCATCGAGGAAGAAATTGATCCACGGCTCCCATGCGCCGTCTCGGGACACCGCATACATCAGGTCGATGTATCGATCCTTGTGACGCTCCAGATAAGGGCTCATGTACAGTAGCGGTTGGGGCAGCGTTCCGCCAGCTATCAACATCAGCGTAATCAGCATCCGCCCAACGCGCCCGTTGCCATCGGCAAAGGGGTGGATCGCCTCAAATTGATAATGTGTCATCGCCGCGTCGATTAGCGGCGCGGCGCTTTCATCGCGATTGACGAACCCGAACAATCGGTCAAGCGCGCCGGGCGTTTCCTCGGGTGGTGCCGGAATGAAACGCGCATCCTTGATTTGACCGCTGCCGCCGATCCAGTTTTGATCGCGCTTCAACTCGCCGGCATCGATCGCTGCGCCACGATGCCTCGCCACCCCGCTCAACAAAGTGAGATGCGCTTGGCGGATCAGACGGGTGGAGATCGGCAGCTTATTGAGCCCGTCGATCGCGCCTTCCAGCGCGCGAACATAATTGGCGACCTCACGCGCATCGCCACGGGCCTCATTCTCCGCACCCGCCTCGAAGAGGAATAGGTCGGTCAGTGTCGTATAAGTGCCCTCCATGCTCGATGACGACACAGCTTCGCGACGTTGCAATGGGCGGATGAGCAACAAGGGGTTGGGCACGGTACGGCCAATCCCTTTCAGCTCCCCGACAACTTGCGTGGCGCGCGTGAGAGCGGGCAATAACCTGTCGATATCGAGTTCAGGCGGGGGAAGAGGATTAGGCACAAACGCCTTGCGATTGCCGATCGTCGCGATGAGTTGTCCAGTGGCGTGTTCCCTAAAGCCATTCTTGTCCATGCAACCGATCTATAAACTTGGACACTCACTTTCAACAAAAACGTGATTTTGTATAAAGTGGCTTTCCTAGTTTAAACGCCCGTAAAAGCCGTGCACGCCGCCGTCGGGACGATCATGCAAAAATAATTCCTAGATTTGCTTCCAAATAGGAAATCGCCTGTTCTATCCTCGTGGATGAGCGATTCTTCTCATCCCCTCGCCCCCGTCGCCGCGACCAGCATCGGGCCGGGGCCTGTCCACCCCACGCCCGTCAGCCTTGGGCTCAACCCCGGCGATTATGACTGGGTGCCCGTCCCGCGTGAGCGTAATCGCGCGGGTGGGTGGTCGTTCGGGGCGCAGCGCACCTTCATCGAAGCGCTCGCCGACAGCGGCTCGGTGACCACCGCCGCGCGCGTAGTGAACATGAAGCGGCAGGCCTGCTACAAATTCTATCGCGAGCCTGGCGCCAAAGCCTTTGCCCGCGCCTGGGAGCGAAGCCGAATTCGGGGTGAACCGTCCCCCGAACGCTTCGGCCGCGCGGGCGATTTCGCACCTGGCACCGCCGCCCAAACGCCCGAAGGCCCGCCGCTGCACGAAATCATCGCCGCGCTCGAGCCGTCGCGCCCTGCCGATCCGTTCGCCGCGACGACGCCCAACGCGATCAGCGACCTGCTCTATCGGGAAGCCGAAGGGGCGCTCGATCTGCCGCTCACGGACACCTCCTCGGCGTCAACGTAAGTCAAATTAAGCGCGCGATCCGGTAGGCCCCGACGATCTTGTCGGCCGCGCGCGTTTCGCCGCCCTGGCGCAGCTCGATCGCGCCGTCCGCCACCAGTTCGTGCGCCGCATCATGCACCGCGGGCATGGCGCCGCGCCAATCCTCCCCGCCGATCAGGCGCGCCGCTTCGGACGGGCAGATCGTCTTGCCGGGCCCGCGCGCGGCCAGCAGGGACAGGATCGCACCGCGCGCGTCGGGCCCGGCGGTCATCGTCTGTCTGCCGCCGTAGGGCATGTGCCCGCCAAGGGGCATGTGCCGCACACCGGCACGTCCCACCGGCACACCTCCTGCCCCAGGCGTTTCAGGGCGATGTGCAGGCCCAGAAAGTCGTCGCCGCGCCAATCGGGCATCGCCGCGGTCACGGCTTCGCTCGCCGCGCGGTAATCGGCCGACCCGCCGACGAAGCCGAGCCGCTGGAGGACGCGCAGCACATGCGTATCGACGATCATCACCGGCCGCCCGAGCGTGCTGGCATTGAGCGTCGACGCCGCGACCTTGCGGCCGACGCCGGGCAGCTGTTCGAGCCATGCCAGCGACTCCTCGAGCGGCCGGTGCGCCAGATGGCTCAGCGCGAAGCCACCCTCCGCCGATGCGACGATCCGCAACGCGGCAACCAGCTGCGCCGCCTTGGTCTCGGCATAGGTCACGTCGCCGATCACTGCCGCGATGGTCACGGGTTCGGCGCGGGCGAGCGCGGCCATCGATCCGAATTGCCCGCCGAGCCGCCGGTACGCCGCCAGCGATACGGCATCATAGGTCTTCGCGCTGATCAGCGACTTGACCAGCTGCCCGGCGGGCGAGCGCCGCGCGCGCGGCAGCGCGACCGGCCCGAGCCGGTGCCGCCAGGCCGCGACTTCGCCGGCACCGAATCCAAAGCCCAGCTGCATCGCTCCGAATTAGAACATTGAAAGAACATCAGCAAGCGGCCGGGTCCGCGGGCGGCAGCGTCCAGTCGATCGGCGGCAGTCCGCGCTGCTCCAAAAACGCATTGGCGCGCGAGAAATGGCCGCAGCCGAACCAGCCGCCATGCGCCGACAGCGGCGAGGGGTGCGGCGCGGTGAGGACCAAGTGGCGTGCCGCGTCCGCGCCATCGCGCACGAATGCCGCCTTGCGCTGCGCGTAATTGCCCCACAGCAGGAACACGACCGGGTCGGCCTTGGCCGCGACGGCGCGGATCACCGCGTCGGTGAAGCGTTCCCAGCCGCGCTCACGATGCGACGCGGCGCGGCCGGCCTCGACCGTAAGCACGCTGTTGAGCAGCAGCACGCCGCTGCGCGCCCAGGCGGCGAGGCAGCCATGCGGCGGCGTGGCGATGCCGAGGTCGCTGCGCAATTCCTTGTAGATGTTGACCAGGCTGGGCGGCGGCGGAACACCCGCCGGCACCGAAAAGCACAGACCGTGCGCCTGGCCGGCGCCATGATACGGGTCCTGCCCCAGGATCACCGCGCGCACCGCGGGAAGCGGCGTCATCTGAAGCGCGCGGAACCAGTCGGAGCGGCGCGGGAAGATGCGCTTTCCCGCGGCCTGTTCCGCGACCAGGAATTCGCGCAGCCGCGCCATGTAGCCGCTGGCGAATTCGGGCTGCAGCGCGGGCAGCCAGCTGGGATCGACGGGCGGTTCGGCCATGCGTGCGGTGTGAACGCAAGGCGCCGTCGTGCCAAGCCCGGCGCCTGCCCGGCCGGCACGCTTGCAACCGCGCCCGGCGCCGCGTGTTATGCAGGACATGGACCGTATCCTGACCCTGCTCGCCGCGACGCTCGCATTGCTTGTCGTCTCGGTCACCGCGCCGGCGGTTGCCGGACCCGGTGCCGGCCCCCGGTTCCATCAGGGGCGCTAGTCATGGCGGGCGGCTGGGCGCGTGACGGCGCGGTGCAGGATCAGATTGACGACACCATTGCCGATGCCGTGAGCGCGGCGCGCGCGCGGCTTGCCGCCGGCGAGAGCGCGGCGGAGTGCGACGATTGCGGCGAGCCGATCCCGCAGCGCCGCCGCGACGCCGTGCCGGGCGTACGCACCTGCATCGCCTGCCAGTCCGAACGCGATGCCCGTCCGCAAGCGCAACTGTTCAACCGGCGCGGCTCGAAGGACAGCCAGCTGCGCTGACGCGCTTCAGCTCTTCAGCGTCGTCATCTCCACCACCTTGCCCTTCTGGCTCGGTTGCGAGGCGTTGGGCTTGGGTGCCTTTTCCTTCTTCGGCTTGCGGGCTTCCTTGTTCGACTTCATCTGACCCTTGGCCATGATCGCGTGCTCCGGTGAAGGCGGCGAGTCTTGCACGCGGCGGCTTCAGGCACAATGTCACGCGGATGCCCGCCACCGCCTGCCCGATCTGCGACCGCCCCGCGACCTCCGAGCACCAGCCGTTCTGCTCGCAGGGCTGCCGCGACCGCGATCTGATCCAGTGGCTCGACGGCAACCGCAGCGTGCCGGGGCAGAGCGCCGAGGAAACCGAGGACTAGTTTCCTGCCGCTCCCCGTTGTGGCATGTCGCGCCCAAGAGGAGAGCAAGGATGGCCACCGCATTCAAGCCGCAGCAGGACATGAGCGAAGCCGAGTGGCAGGCGCGGCAGGAGCTCGCCGCCTGTTACCGCGTGTTCGACCATATGGGCTGGTCGGAAATGATCTACAATCACATCACGGTGAAGGTGCCGGGTGAGGAAGGCGCGTTCCTGATCAACCCGTACGGCATGCATTTTTCGGAGATCACCGCGTCGAGCCTGGTCAAGATCGACATCGACGGCAATGTGCTGGCGCCCACCGAATGGCATGTGAACCGCGCCGGCTTCGTCCAGCACGCGCTGTTCCACCGCCACATCCCCGATGCGCATGCCATCGCCCACACGCACACCACCGCGGGGATGGCGGTGTCGAGCCTCGAGGGCGGACTGCAGCCGGTCAATTTCTACGCCTGCAACCTGATCGGCCAGCTCGGCTATCACGATTTCGAGGGCGTGACGGTGCGCGACGAGGAAGGGCCGCGTTTTCTCGCCAGCCTCGGCGACAAGCAGATGATGCTGCTCAGGAACCACGGCATCCTCGTCATGGGCAGGACTTTGCCCGAAGTGTTCATCAAGCATTGGGTGCTGCAGCGCGCCTGCGAAATCCAGATCGAGACGATGAGCATGGGCACGCCGGTGGTGGTGCCGCCCGAAATCGTGGCGGTGCATCAGCGCGATCTGCATCACGCGCAAATTCCCGGCGGCCCGGGCGCCGCCGAATTCGCGGCGATGGTCCGGCTGGTCGACCGCCAGGACCGCGGCTGGCGCGACTAGCTTTCTCTTTGCTGCACGGCGGGTTCAGCCGCGCGCTAGCTAGGATGTGCGAATCGGCATGGCATCAGGGAACCGCAATCGGGCGGACAACCTGTTGAGGACATGACGATGCGAAAGACAATCGTATTGGCCGGGTTGCTCGCGGCGGTCGCTGCGGTTCCGGCATTGGCGCAGGATTGGCGCAACGGGCGCGGCGAGCGGCCGGCTCAAAGCGTACGTGCCGAACGCCCGCAACGCAATTTCGAAGCCCGCGCGCAGATGCAGGCTCAGGCCCCGGCGCAAGTGCAAGCTCAGGCGCCGCGTGCCGAATGGCAGGGCCGCCGCGGCGACGGGGGACAGCAATGGCAGGGACGCCGCAATTTCAACGGGCAGGCAGACGCCAACGCCGCTGTTCAGGCGCAAGCCCGCGCTCAGGCGCAGACGCGTTTCCGCGACCGCGATGGTGACGGCATTCGCAACCGCCGCGATTTCGACGCCAATGGCAATGGCCGTGTCGATCGCCGCTATGACTGGAACCGCGACGGTCGGGCCGACCCCCGCTTCGACCGCAACCGGGATGGCCGGGTCGACCCGCGCTATGGCTACAACAACGGCTATGGCCGTCCGGGCTTTGGCGGCAACTGGAACCGCGATTGGCGCAACGACCGGCGGTATGACTGGAACAGCTACCGCAACTACAACCGGCGCCTCTTCAGCCAGTCGCGCTATTACGCGCCCTATGGCTGGAATTACGGCTATCGCCGCTTCAGCATCGGGATCTATCTCGACTCGCTGCTGTTCTCGCGGAATTACTGGATCGACGACCCGTACCAGTACCGCCTGCCGCCGGCTTATCCGCCCTATCGCTGGATCCGCTATTATAACGACGCGCTGCTGATCGACGAACGCAGCGGCTACGTCGTCGATACGATCTACGACTTCTTCTACTAGGATCGGACGGCCCGGAGCTTCACCGCTCCGGACCGTTTCGCTATGCGAGCGTGATGCCTGCCGATAAACTCGTCGAATTGGGAAAGACGGTCGCGCGCCGTCTGCGTAACAACAGCCAGGTGCAGGTCGTCGAAGGGGCGGGCACCGAACTCTATTGCTACCAAAACTTCCTCAATCCGCTCGAATGCGGGGGGCTGATCGCGATGATCGATGCGGACCGGGTGCCGTCGACGGTCTATGCGACCAACGACGACAAGCATTTCCGCACCTCGGAAAGCTGCAATCTCAACCGCGCGCACCCCTTTGTCCACGCCATCGACGCGAAGGTCGATCATCTGCTCGGATTGAAGAACCGGCAGGGCGAGTCCCTGCAGGGCCAGCGTTATGCGGTGGGCCAGGAGTTCAAGGCCCACCACGACTGGTTCCATGTCGAACAGCCTTATTGGCAGGACGAGAAGCAACGCGGCGGCCAGCGCTGCTGGACCGCCATGATCTATCTGGACGAGCCCGAGGGCGGCGGGGAAACCAGCTTCCCTACAGCGGGACTGATGGTATCACCGCGTGCGGGCATGCTGCTCGCCTGGAACAATGCCGACAAGGACGGCAAGCTCAACCGCAACACGCTCCATGCCAGCCTGCCGGTCACTGGTGGGGTGAAGAATGTCGTCACCAAATGGTATCGCGAGCGGTTCTGGTGCTAGCGACGCCGCTTGGGCGGCGCTGTCGACCGCTCGAACGTCGCGAAGCGGCAGCGCTCCCCATCCGCGACGATAGCGCTATTCTTGTCCAGCCGGTTGAGCGGTGATGTGTCGAAGCCGATCGTGTTGACATCCGGCAGGCGCTGGCACGGCTGGATGAAGGACGCATAGAACCAGCGGCCGCGCAGGTCGGCAATCCAGATGCCGCGGCGCCCGTCGGCGACACGGTTGATTGCGGTGATCTGCGAAAAGCCGGTGATCGCAGCGGGGTAGGCAGCGGCGAGGAGCAGAGGAATGAGCATCGCGACTAAACGCGCGTCTCGCCGATTGCTTCAATGAAATGGCGGCGGCACAACGCGACATAGCGTTCGTTGCCGCCGGGTTCGAGCTGCGCGCCTTGGCGTACCGCGCGTCCCGTGCCGTCGACGCGCAGGTTCATCGTCGCCTTGCGCCCGCAATCGCACACCGATTTGAGCTCGACCAACGCATCGGCCAAAGCGAGCAACGCCGCCGAACCGGCAAACAACTGCCCCTGAAAATCGGTGCGCAGGCCGTAGCATAGCACCGGGATGCCGCGCTGGTCGGCGATGCCCGCAAGCTGCAAGACCTGGTCACGGCTGAGCCACTGCGCCTCATCAAGGAGCACGCAAGCAAGCGGCGCACGATCATGCTCGGCGACGATCGCGCCCGCCAGATCGGTATCGGCGGCAAACAGATTGGCATCCATTTCCAATCCGATGCGCGAACAGATTTTGGCACGCCGGTCGATCGCGCCGGTCCACAGCATCGTGCGCATCCCACGCTCGCGATAGTTGAAATCGGCCTGTAGCAGCGTCGTCGACTTCCCCGCGTTCATCGAGGCGTAGTAGAAATAAAGCTTGGCCATCAGGCCTCTTCGGCGGGGCCGAGATCGCGCGCCACCCTTGGGTTACGCAACAGCTGGTCGATATGACTGCCCTCATCGAAGCTCTCGTCCGCCAGGAATTTCAGCTTGGCTGCGTATTTGCCGTTCACCGTCCGCGCGACCTCGCGCTGCAGGAAGGCGGTGTTGGTGCGCAGCGCCTTGAGCACCGCTTCCTCGTCCTTGCCCAGCAACGGTTTCACGAACACCGTCGCGTGGCGCAAATCGGGCGACATGCGCACCTCGGTGACGCTGACGGGATGGCTGGTCAGCACCTCGTCATGCACGTCCCCGCGCATCAGCAGATCGGCCAGCGCGTGCCGCACCGCTTCGCCGACGCGCAGCGTGCGGACCGAGCGATCTTCGCCCCCCGCCCGCTTCACGCGGCGGGCCCGGCGACGATGCGCGCGGTCGATGTGGCACGCGCAAGCATCGTGCCGTCCTCGTCGAACAATTCGGCCTCCAGGAAGGCAGTCGACTTCGTCCGGCTGACCACCCGGCCATGGCCGATGACGCGAACGGGCTGCACGGGGGCGAGGAAGCTCACGTTGAGATCGAGCGTGACGGGCATCTCCCGTCCGCCGGTCATCGATACCAAGGCCGGACCCATCGTGTCGTCGAGCATCGCCGCCACGAAGCCGCCCTGGACGGTGCCGCGCGGGTTGAGCATGGCGTCAGTCGGCTTGAAAGCAATCGAGATGCGGCCTTCGGCAGGCTTTTCCTCGATCAGCTCCCAACCCAGCGTGACGGCTGCCGAGGGCGCGGGATGGCGTTGAAAGAAACTCTCTTCCGCCATTACAGCGTCCGCGCGCGTTCCTCGACTTCGTAAGTCTCAAGGTAATCGCCTGCCTTGATGTCGTTGGTCGCATCGAAGGTGACGCCGCATTCGAGGCCCGCGCGAACCTCCGGCACGTCGTCCTTGAAGCGGCGCAGCGAATTGACCGAGCCGTTGTAGATGATGACGTCATCGCGCGTAATGCGCGCGCGCAGGTTCTTGCGGATGATGCCTTCGGTGACGAGCAGACCCGCCGCCTTGCCGGTCTTGCCCGCGGGGAAGACTTGCTTGATCTCGGCACGGCCGACGACGGTTTCGATGAACTCCGGACCCAGCTGGCCCGCCATCCGCTCGCGGATCGCATCGGTCAGGTGATAGATCACGTCGTAATAGAGAAATTCGACGCGGTCGCGCTTGGCGAGCGCCTGCGCCTTGGCATTGGGGCGCACGTTGAAGCCGATCACCGGCGCATTGGAGGCCGCGGCAAGCAGCACATCGCTTTCGGTGATGCCACCGACGCCCGACGATAGAATGCGCACCTTGATCTCGTCGGTCGACAGGCGGTTGAGCGCGCCGACAATGGCGCCGACCGACCCTTGCGTATCGGCCTTCACCACCAACGGCACCTGCTCCACCTTGGCGGCGGCGAGATTGGAGAACAGATTCTCCATGTCCACCGGCCCAACGCCGGTGCGCTTGTCGGTCGCGACCCCTGCGCGGTACGCGGCGACTTCGCGCGCGCGCGCTTCATTCTCCACGACCGATAGCGGATCGCCTGCCTGCGGCACGCCCGACAGGCCGAGAATTTCGACCGGCATGGACGGACCCGCAGTCTTCACCTGCTTGCCGTGATCGTCGAGCAGCGCGCGGACCTTGCCCGATTGTTCGCCGACGACGATGACGTCGCCGACCTTGAGCGTGCCGCGGCGTACCAAGACTGTCGCGACGGCACCCCGGCCCTTGTCGAGCTGCGCTTCGATCACCGTGCCTTCGGCGGCGCGATCGGGGTTGGCCTTCAACTCCATCAATTCGGCCTGGAGCAGGATCTTCTCGATCAGATCGTCAAGGCCCGTTTTCTTCATCGCGGAGACTTCGACGTCCTGCACGTCGCCCGACATTTCCTCGACAATGACTTCATATTGGAGGAGCTGTTCGCGCACCTTCTGGGCATTCGCTTCCGGCTTATCGATCTTGTTGATCGCGACGATCATTGGAACGTTCGCCGCCTTGGTGTGATTGATCGCCTCGACGGTTTGCGGCTTGATCGCGTCATCGGCGGCGACGACCAGCACCACGATGTCGGTGATGTTGGCACCCCGCGCGCGCATTTCGCCGAACGCTTCGTGACCCGGCGTGTCGAGAAATGTGACCTTGTCGCCCGACTTCACCTGCACTTGATAGGCGCCGATATGCTGAGTGATGCCGCCGGCCTCGCCGCGCACCACGTCGGTGCCGCGCAGCGCGTCGAGCAGGCTGGTCTTGCCATGATCGACATGGCCCATGATCGTCACAACGGGTGCCCGCGACTGCAGCGTGTCATCCGCGTCGACGTCCTGTTCGACATCGATGTCAACGTCGCTTTCGGACACGCGGGTGATGTTGTGGCCGAATTCGGTGACCAGCAGCTCGGCGGTGTCCTGGTCGATCGAGGCGTTGATCGTGACGGGCATGCCCATCTTGAACAGCGCCTTGACCAGGTCCGCGCCGCGTTCGGCCATGCGATTGGCAAGTTCGCTGACGGTGATCGTGTCGGGAACCACCACATCGCGCACCTGCTTTTCGCGCGGCCCGGACTGGCCGACATGCGCCCGGCGTTCCTTTTCGCGCGCACGCTTGAGCGCAGCGAGCGAGCGAGCGCGAGCGCCCTCATCGCTGTCGAGTGCACGGGTGACGGTCAGCTTGCCCGACTGGCGGCGGTCGTCGCCACCGGCGCGGCCACCGGCCGACGGACGGCGCGCCGGCTCCGGACGACGCGCGGGCGTAGCATTGGCGCCGAATTGACGCGGCCGCTCAGCGTCAATGGGGGCAGGGCGCGCGGCGGCAGGGTCGGCTTCCGGCTGTGCGACCACTTCCGGCTCGGGCTGCGGCTCGGCAACACGTGCTTCTCCGGCCTTGCGGTTTTCCTCGACGCGCCGCTTTTCATCTTCGGTCTGCTCAACCTTGACGCGATCCTCGCGACGGCGATTTTCCTCGAGCGAGTTCATGCGCGCTTCTTCGGCCTCGCGCAGGAGGCGCTCCTGCTGCTCGCGACGCTCAAGCGCGGTCATTGGACGCGGCGCGGCTTCGACCGGGGCGGGAGCGGGCGCCGGCGCGGGAGCCGCAACCGGTTCGGGCGCCGGTGCAGTCTGCGTTTCGGGCGCAGCCTCTTCTCCCGGACGGCCCAGGATGCGGCGCTTCTTGACCTCGACCACCACGGTGTTCGAGCGGCCATGGCTGAAGCTTTGCTTGACCTTGCCGGTCTCGACCGTGCGCTTAAGGCCCAGCGGTGCGCGCATGCCCAGCTTTGGCTTGTTATCGTCGCTCATTATTTACCCAAAACCCTTTGCTTGAACTTCGTGCGCCGCGCGGCCCTGACGCTTGGCGGAACTTTCCGCAAGCCAGCCGGTCGTCGGCAAACCGATAAATACGTGCCAGCGGTCGATCGCCAGCGCGACGCGATCCGCCGCGCGTGTGTCAGTCACGCCGATATGGACCACGTTGTCGCGGCCCAGCGCCGCACTCAATATGGCCCGCGGGGCCTGTAAAACCAAGCCCCGCGCGCCCGATCCTTCGTCGTCATTGCCCACGCGCCAAGCCTGGTCGAGGCGGCGGTTGCCGTCTTCGGCAGCGTCAGCAGCGTGGAGCAGCAAGGAGACCTTGCCGCTGCGCGCGGTTTCGGCAACGCGTTCGCTGCCCGTGACCAGGGTCGAGGCCCGTGCTTCAAGCCCCAGCCGGTTGAGCGCATCTTCGGCAAGTGCGGTCTCGACGCGCTGACCCAAATCCTCGGGCACCGACACCTCGCTTTCCCTGAAGGCGCGGGCCAAGGCACCCTTGAGCTTGCCCCTGGCCACGGCGGTGTCGAGTGCCAGCCGATCGACCGCGATCCATGCACCCCGGCCCGGGGCACGCGCGCGCACGTCGGGCAGCACGTCACCCGCAGGCGACAAGGCAAGCCGCACCAGCCGCGCCCGGTCTCCCTTGGCGCGGGTCAGGACACAGGTCCGTTCGCTTACCGTATCATTGCGCGGAGTCCGCAAGCGCGTCCTCCTCTTGCGACTCTTCGTCGCCGAACCAGCCGGCCGCCTGACGGGCCGCCATGATGATTTCGTTGCCCTGTTCCATCGACAGGTTGAACACCTGGAGGATGCCGCCCTTGGGCTCATTGGTCGGCACGACCTTGCGGCGCGGTTCGACACGGCGCTTCTCGACCAGTTCGTCGGTGGCGAGATCGCCCAGATCGTCGAGCGTCTTGATCCCCGCCTTGCCAAGGGTCACGAGCATCGCTTCGTTGAGGTGCGGCAGTTCGGCGAGGCTGTCCTCGACGCCCAAGGCGCGGCGGGCCTCGCGATTGGCTTCGTCGCGGCGTTCCAGCGCTTCGCTTGCACGGCTCTGCAACTCGGCGGCCAGCTCTTCGTCGAAACCCTCGATCCCGGCGATTTCCTCGGCCTCGACATAAGCCACTTCCTCAAGGCTGGTGAAGCCTTCGGCAACCAGCAGCTGCGCGAGCGTCTCGTCGACGTCGAGTTCTTCCTGAAACAGGGTCGAGCGCTCGACGAATTCCTTCTGGCGCTTCTCGCTGGCGTCAGCCTCGGTCAGGATGTCGATCGCCTTGCCGGTCAACTGGCTGGCGAGGCGGACATTCTGGCCCCGGCGGCCGATGGCGAGCGACAATTGATCGTCGGGGACGACAACTTCGATACGATCTTCCTCCTCGTCGATGACGACGCGCGCGACATTGGCCGGCTGCAGCGCGTTGACCACGAATGTCGCGGTGTCTTCGCTCCAGGGGATGATGTCGATCTTTTCCCCCTGCATTTCCTGGACCACTGCCTGGACGCGGCTGCCCTTCATGCCGACGCAGGCACCGACGGGATCGATCGAACCGTCGCGGCTGATCACGCCGATCTTGGCGCGGCTGCCCGGATCGCGCGCGGCCGCCATGATCGTGATGACGCCGTCATAGATTTCGGGGACTTCCTGCGCGAACAGCTTTTTCATGAAGTCGGGGTGCGCGCGGCTGAGGAAGATCTGCGGGCCGCGCACTTCGCGCACGACCTTGAGGATCAGCGAGCGGATGCGGTCGCCAACGCGGACGACTTCGCGCGGAATCTGCTGGTCGCGGCGGATGACGCCTTCGGCGCGACCGAGATCGACGACGACGTGGCCGAATTCGACGCGCTTGACGACGCCGGTGATCAGCTCGCCGCCCCGATCCTTGAATTCCTCGAACTGACGCTCACGCTCGGCGTCACGCACCTTCTGGAAGATGATCTGCTTCGATGCCTGCGCCTGGATGCGACCGAACTCGATCGGCGGCAGCGGATCGACGATGAAGTCGCCGACGACAGCGCCGGCCTGCAGCTTCTGCGCCTGTTCGACCGTTACCTGCTTGTAGAGGTCGTCGACCTGCTCGACGACCTCGACGACACGCCACAGGCGGAGGTCACCCGTTTCGCCGTCGAGCTTGGCGCGGATTTCCATTTCGGAACCGTAACGCGTGCGCGCCGAACGCGCGATCGCGTCCTCCATCGCTTCGATCACGATTTCGCGGTCGATCAGCTTTTCGCGCGCGACCGAGTCGGCGATTGCGATCAACTCCGCCTTATTGGCGGTGGCAGGGGCGGCAGTGGCCATCAGTCGTCGTCCTCTTCTTCCAGGTCTTCCGCCTCGCCCGCGTCGAGCGGCGCGGTGGCAGCAATCAATCTATCGGTCAGCACCAATTTGGCCGCGGCGATTTGCGCGAATGGTACACGCAACGTTTCGCCGCCGACGTTCAGTAGCACATCTTCGCCCTCAACGCCTGCAAGATCGCCGTCGATCTGCTTACGATTGCCCAGCGCCTCGCTGAACTTGAATTTGCCGCGATGGCCTGCCCAATCGACATAATCCGTCAGCCGGGTCAGGGGGCGATCGATGCCGGGCGAGCTGACTTCGAGGCGATAGCCCTCTTCGATCGGATCAACCTCATCGAACACATCCGACAGGCGGCGCGACAGCGTGCCGCAATCGGCGAGCGTCAGCTGGCGGGTGTCGGGCCGCTCGGCCATGACCTGCAGCACCGGTCCGTCTTCACCACCAAACATCGCCACGCGTACGAGATCGAGCCCCAAGGCTTGAGCTTCAGGCCTGATAAGCGCGGTGAGGGCGTCAAGATTGGTCATGAAATTCCAAATGCGACTTACCAGCGTCCGGACCCCCAGGTCCGAACCCAAACACCCGACGATGTAAGGAAGCATGGCCGGTATAGGCGCGACTGTTGATGGCGGCAAGCGGAGTCTGGCTGGCGTTTCCGCGAGCTAGCGATGTCGACTGTGGCAGATAGGCAACGAGCCGCAAAATCCGCTTGCCGCGACGGCAAATGTGGAACTAACGAATATGATACAGGTTAACTGACGATCACGATTGCGCCCCACTTATCGATTATGACAACGCCTGCTCGCATCTTGATCGTCGAAGACGAAATGCTCGTTGCGGCCGAACTGGAAGCGATTCTTGAAGATCTAGGTCATCATTCGATGGGTATCGCTCCCGATCTCGAGACCGCCATGCAGCTGGCCGACCGCAGCGTCGATCTGGCACTTATCGACCTGAACCTGCGCGATGGGCTGACCGGTCCGGAGATTGGCCGTCGTTTATGCGAGGAATGCAAGACGACCGTGCTGTTCATTACCGCTAATCCCGGGCTGCTCGGCGCCGGCATTGCGGGCACCGTCGGCGTGCTCGCCAAACCGACGAGCGAAGCCGAGGTCGAACGTGCGGTCGATTATGCGTTGCGGGTGCGGCACGGGGAGCGCGTCGCGCCGCCAGCGGGCTTGCGCGCCTTCGCCTAACGAACCAAGCGTTCTTCCCGTACCTCGATTTGCACCGCAAGACCGTCCCGGCGCCATTCGCGCTGAATCGCGCCGCCTAATTGACCACCGATCGAGAGTTCGACCAGGCGCGAACCAAATCCCGATCGTTCGGGCTGGCCCGCGATCGGCGGGCCGCCGGTCTCGATCCATTCAAGAACGACGCTGCCGCCGCTTCTGCGCGACGTGACCGTGACCCGGCCCTCCGGCGCCGACAGCGCGCCATATTTGGCGGCATTGGTGGCGAGTTCGTGGAAAACCAGAGCAATCGGCGTCGCACCGCGGTCGTCAATCGCGACATCGTCACCGCTCAGCGTCAAGCGGCCTTCGCTGAACGCGGGATAGGGCGCGAACAATTGGCCGAGCATCGCCAGGATCGTTACCGCCGGCACGTCCGGGCGCGATTCATCACTATGCGGCCTGACGAATTCGTGAGCCTGGCCCAGGGCCGCAACGCGTTGCTGCAGCAATTGGGCATAAGGCTTGGATTCGGGATAGCTGCGTGCCGACTGGCCGATCAGCCCGTTGACCACCGCGAAGATGTTCTTGATGCGATGGCTGAGCTCGCGCGACAGGATTTCGTTCTGCTCGGCATTGGTCTTGGCATCGTGGATATCGGTGCAGGTGCCGATCCAGCGGGTGATCGCCCCGCTCGCGTCGCGCACCGGCAGGGCACGGCCCAATACCCAGCGGTAATCGCCGCCGCGGTGACGCAAGCGATATTCGATTTCGTAAGGCTCGCCGGTGTCGAGGCTGTGCCGCCAGCGCGCCCAGGCGCGATCCTGATCGTCGGGATGAAACATCCCGTTCCAGCCTTCGCCATCGGTGGAGCCGTCAGGCACGCCGGTGAATTCGTACCAGCGGCGGTTGTAGAAATCGTGATAGCCGTCGGGCAGCGTCGACCACACCATCTGCGGCATGAGATTGAGCAGCACTTCGAACCGCGCCGAGCTTTCGCGGAGTGCTTCGGCCGCGCCGCGCTGATCCCCCTCGCCAGCGTTGTTATTCTCATCGACCCAGAGGCTGCCGATCATCGAACCCTTGTCCGTATTAGACATGCGCGCCGTCTCTCCAGAGGAGCAGATCGGAGGTCCGCGCCACGAACGGGCGTGGACGCGTTTAACGGCTTCTGTCAAACCGCACGCCGATGAAAAGGTTGCTCCTGGCGCTGGCCGCCGCCGCTTCGCCCGCGCTCGCCGACGGGCTGGTCGATAACGTCAATGGCGTGACGCTCGATGAGAACGGGCGCGTGCAGCGCTTTTCGGCGATAACCGTCACCGCCGATGGCCATATCGGGCGCTTGATCGAAACGGGACAAAAGCGGCCCGACAAGATCGACTGGCGCTATGATGGCAAGGGCCAGGTGCTGATGCCCGGCCTGATCGATGCCCATGGGCACGTCATGGATACCGGCCTGGCGGCGCTTTCGCTCGATCTGTCGGACACGACCAGCCTGGCGCAAGCGCAGGATCGGATCCGCGCCTTCACCGCCGCGCATCCCGAGCGGAAATGGATTGTCGGCGGCGGCTGGAACCAGGAACGCTGGGCGCTCGGGCGTTTCCCGA
Source organism: uncultured Sphingomonadaceae bacterium (assembly GCA_964246315.1). Lineage (GTDB taxonomy): Bacteria > Pseudomonadota > Alphaproteobacteria > Sphingomonadales > Sphingomonadaceae > Sphingomonas_O. The sequence continues at coordinate 16,906 of CAXTPT010000038.1, forward strand.
CCGCCGCCGAACTCGATGCGGCGGCGGGCGACCGGCCGGTGTGGCTGCAACGCGCCGACGGCCATGCCGGCTGGGCCAACACCGCCGCGATCAAGGCCGCGGGCGTCACCGCGGCGACCAAGGCTCCGCCGGGCGGACGGATCGAAGGCGGCGTATTCGTCGACAGCGCCAAGGCGCTGATCGAAAAGGCGGTCCCACCGCTCAGTTCGAAGGACCGCGATCTCGGGCTGGCCAAGGCGCAGGACGTGCTGCTGGCTTATGGCGTCACCGCAATCGCCGACATGGGCACGTCGAGCGAGGATTGGCTCGCGTTTCGCCGGGCAGGCGACGAGGCTCGATTACGCGTGCGCATCGTCAGCTATTCGCTGGGGCTTGAGCCGATGCAGCTGATCACTTCGGGCCAGCCGACCCCATGGCTCTATGGCGACCGGCTGCGCATGGCGGGCGTCAAGATCTACGCCGATGGCGCGCTTGGTTCGCGCGGGGCCTGCCTGAAGCAGCCCTATACCGACAAGCCGACCGAAAGCGGCGCTTGCTTCCTCGACGACACCAAGCTGCGCAATATGATGGTGCGTGCGTCGATGGATGGAATGCAGGTCGCCGTCCATGCGATAGGCGACAAGGCCAATGCGCAAGTCCTAGCGGCGATCGAGGACGTCGCGCAGACCTTTGGAGGCGACCGGCGCTGGCGGATCGAGCACGCCCAGATCGTCGACCCGGCCGATTTACCCCGGTTCGGCAAAAACGGCGTCGTCGCCTCGATGCAGCCGGTGCATCAGACCAGTGACCGGACGATGGCCGAAGCGCGGCTGGGGCCGAACCGGCTGGCGGGCGCTTATGCCTGGGCGTCGATGATCCGGAACGGCGCGTTGTTGGCGTTCGGATCGGACACGCCGGTCGAACGGCCCGACCCTTGGGCCGGAATGGCGGCGGCGGCAACGCGGGAGGACGAGAAAGGCGAGCCGTTCGGCGGCTGGCAGCCGCAGGAACGCGTGACGCGGGAGCAGGCGCTGGCGGGCTATACGATCAACGCCGCGCGGGCGATGTTTGCGGACAAGAAGCTTGGCAGCCTTGCGCCGGGAATGGACGCGGACTTCCTGCTGGTCGATACCGACCCGCTGCAATCGGCGTCGGCACGGCTGCGCGCGGCGAAGGTCAGCGAGACGTGGATCGGCGGCGTAAGGGTGTGGAAGCGGCCTTAGCGCACGGTTTGCTGAATGAGGATCGCGGGCGTTAAAATTTGTGGCAGCTCGCGCGCATTGGCCTCGCCAGGCGCGTAATAGAGGTAAAGCGGCACGCCCGCGCGGCCATGCGCACGAAGGAAGGTGCCGATCTTCGTATCGCCATCGGTCCAGTCGCCGACCAGCGTGGTGACTCCGGCCTTCCTGAACGCGGCTTGCGTTTCCTCACGGTCGATCGCAGCGCGTTCGTTGACCTTGCAGGTCAAGCACCAATCGGCAGTGAAATAGACGAATACCGGCTTCTGCGCGGCGATCAGCTGGTTGAGTCGGGCTTCCGAGAAGGCCTCTCCGGTGGCTGGCGCTTCGGCGGCCGTCGCGGTGGCGTCCTTGGGCTTGCCGTGCAGTTGCGAGGCGGCGGCAAAGATCGCCACCAGCACGATCGAACCGGCAAAGGCCAGACCGGCTTTTCCCGCGCGCTGCCGCGAGCCCGCTGCGATCATCGCCGCGATGATGACGACCACCACCGCCAGCGCAATCAGCGCGCCCCTATCCCCGGTCTGTTTCCACAACACCCAGCCGAGCCACAAGACGGTCAGCGCCATCGGCAGTGCGAGGATGCGGCGGAGTGTGGCCATCCAGCGGCCGGGCTTCGGCAGCCGGCGGCGTAGCGCCGGGACGAAGCCGATGGCAAGGAACGGCAATGCCAAGCCGAGACCCAGCCCGGCGAACACCGCCAGGGCGGCAGCCGGCGGCAGGGCAATGGCCGCACCCAGCGCCGCACCCATGAACGGGCCGGTACACGGCGTGGCAACGAAAGCGGCGAGCGCGCCGGTCACGAACCCGCCACTGGACCGCGCACTGCCGCCGAGCACCGGCAGTTCGAACACGCCCAGCAAATTCAGCGTCAGTGCGACCATCAGCGCGAACAGCGTCAGCACGACGCGCGGGTCCTGCAGCTGAAATGCCCAGCCGACCTTGAGCGCCAAGACGATTGCACCAAGGGCGGTCAACGTCAGTATTGCGCCCGCTGCATAGGCCAAAGCCTCGCGCCGTGCCGCCCGCTCGTCCGTGCCGGCATGTGCCAGGCTGAGCGCTTTCAAGCTGAGGATCGGGAAGACGCATGGCATCACGTTGAGGATCAGCCCGCCCAGCAACGCGCCTGCTATGGCCACCGCGATCGTCCGCGCGTCGAGACGGATTTTCGCGCTTTCAGAGGGAGCGGCCGGTACCGGCCCGGGCACAGCGGTGAAGGCCAGTCCGCGTCCGTTGCCAATCGCCAACACTGCGGCGATCGACGCCTGCGAGAAATTGGGCGCCGCGGTGATCGTCACGATCAGCGTGTTGCCCGAGCGGGCAAAGGCCTGCGGGCTCGCGTCGACGATCGCCTTGCGCCCTACCGGGAAGATGCGCGGGTTCTCCAGCGCGGCGCCCGCCGGATAGGGAATGGCGAAGCGGATCAGCGGCGGTTCGTAGGAAAAATGCGCCGTGGCGGCGAGGGGTGCGGGCAGCAGGGCGCGCCAGGCGTCGAAATGCGGGTCGCGCGCAACACCGTCACCAGCCGTGAGTGTTAGCGCAAGATTGGCGACTTCTGGCACGCACACGCTGTCGCTGCAGACGAGGTAATTGGCGGCGAGTTTGAGCGGGATCGCCTGGCCCGCTTTAAGCCCGCGCGGCAGTTTGACGCGAAACAGCAGCGCATGTTCGCCTTCAAACACGTAATTTGCGAGGCCCGCGACGGTAAGCAATCGCGGCACCGGGAAGTCCGGAGCGCTGACCATCGTATCCCTGGGCAGCGTCCAGTCAAATCTGGGTGGGAAGCCCGCCTCGCCGGGATTTTGCCAATAGCCATGCCAGCCGCGCTCGGGTGTCATCACCAGAGCGACCGTGATTTCCTGGCCGGCGCGTGGATGCGGTGTTTCGGCAATGAGCGCGCCGGTCATATGCCGGGCCGTGGCCGGCGCGGCGAGGCAAAGAAACAGCAATAGAAGCAGGCGAGACAAGCGCATCGCGCACGCTATAGCGCGCTTTCGTGATCCCCCAAGGAGTCGATATGCGCCGCCTTGCCGCTCTCGCCGCCGCCCTGTTCGCCACCCCCGCCGCGGCACAGCCCGCGGCCCCGCCCAAACTGGTCGTGGTCATCTCGGTCGATCAATTCTCGGCGGACCTATTCGCCGAATATCGCGGGATGTGGACCGGCGGTTTCAAACGGCTGGCGGGCGGCGCGGTATTTCCCTCGGGCTATCAAAGCCATGCAGCGACCGAGACTTGTCCAGGCCATTCAACGATCCTGACCGGCGACCACCCGTCGCGTACCGGCGTCGTCGCAAATACGTGGATCGACCAGACAACGCGGCCGGACAGCACCGTTTATTGCGCGGAGGACGAAACCGTCCCCGGCTCGACCGCACGCAATTACACACCGAGCGTGGCGCATTTGCTGGTGCCGACGCTAGGCGAGCGGATGAAGGCGATAAATCCGACCGCGCAGGTCGTCGCGGTCGCGGGCAAGGATCGGGCGGCGCTGATGATGGCCGGACGCAAGACCGACCAGATCTGGTATCTCGATCCCTTTACCAAAAATAAATTCTCAACGCTTGCCGGACAGGCGAACGGTCCGGCTCCCGCGGCCGTCACCCGCGTCAATGCGAATCTGGCCAAGCTGCTCGCGACCTCGGGCAAACCAGCAAAATTGCCGCCGCAATGCGCCGGTCGTGACCGCGCCGTACCCCTATCTTCGGCGTTGACGGTGGGTGACGGGCGGTTTGTCCGCAAGGCGGGCGACACCGACTCTTTTCGCGCCTCGCCCGATCTCGACCGCGCGACATTCGCGCTGGCAGGCGATCTGGCGCGCGATTTGCAGCTGGGGCAGCAAGACCAAACCGACCTGCTGATCATCGGCGCGTCGTCGACCGATTATGTCGGACACCGTTATGGCACCGAAGGGGCGGAGACATGCATTCAGCTGACCGCGCTCGACGGCCTGCTCGACCGGCTGTTCAAGCAACTCGACCGCGCGCGGGTCGATTATGTGGTGGTTCTGACGGCCGACCATGGCGGGCATGATGTGCCCGAGCGGAACCGCGACCATGCCTTGCCCGACGCGCAACGTGTTTCCGGCGACTTCACCTTCGGGCGGCTGGCCAAATTGGTCGCCGACGATCTGGGGATGAAGGGGCCAGTGCTGCGCGCCGCCGAACTGGGCGATGTGTGGCTCGACAAGGATTTGACCCCCGCCCAGCGCAGCCGCGTGCAGGCCAAAGCGATCGAGCTGCTCAAGGCTCAACCGCAAGTCGCCGAGGTGTTCACCGCTGCCGAAGTTGCCGCGACGCCGGTCGGCACGAGGCCGGTCGAATTGTGGACGCTCAGGGAGCGCGCGCGGGCCTCCTATTATCCGGGGCGGTCGGGCGATCTGATCGTGCTGCTCAAGCCGCGTGTTACCCCGATTGGCCTACCGAGGCCGGGTTATGCCGCGACGCACGGCAGCCCCTATGACTATGATCGCCGGGTGCCGATACTGTTCTGGCGCCGGGGCATGACGGGCTTCGAACAGCCCAACAGCGTCGAGACGATCGACATCGCGCCGACGCTCGCCGCGCTGATCGGGATCGACATTCCGGTAGGCGATATCGATGGCCGCTGCCTTGATCTCGATGCCGGGCCGAGATCCACCTGCGGCCGATAATTGTCCTATTACGGGACGGCGTGCGGCGAAACATTTGCCGGATGCGTCGATTCCGTACAATTTTCCTGCCCAGTCGATGGCTAGTGGCGAGCCGATCAATCGATTGGGGGACTGACCGTGAAAGCCTTTGTGATGCTCGCCGCCTTATCCGGCAGCAGCCTTGTCGCGGCACCCGCCGCAGCCGTGCAGATCTTCCCGACGACTTACGCGACGGTCAACGGTCAGGGCCAAGCATCGTGCAATTGCTACAATTATTGGGACAAGAAATATAACGGCGCGGGGGCGCAAACGACCACCGACAGCGCGCCGCTGACCGGTGGAGTCGGCGATCTGACCGATGGGATCGTCGCTGCGACGACCTGGGATCAAGTCGAAGACTATTCGGGCGAGGGCCCCTATGTCGGCTGGTATAATTACTTCACGCCCGATCCGACCGTCACGTTCAACTTCGCGAACGTCGGCATGATCGATACGGTACGCGTCCATCTCGACAATAGCGGAGTGGGCGGCGTCGAAGGACCGGCCGGCATCCTGATTGACGGGCAGGCGCAGAGCTTCAGCAACCCGGCATCGGGCACGGCGGGTTTCGTGACCTTCGCCGGCCTGAACCTCACCGGCAACACGCACACGGTGCAATTCCTGCAAAATAACGGACGATGGGTCTTCGTCAGCGAGGTCGAATTCCTCGGCAGCCTGGTCGGCAATGTGCCCGAACCGGAGACCTGGGCAATGCTGATCGGCGGCTTTGCCCTGCTCGGCGCGGCAAGTCGCCGACGCAAGACTGCTATCGTCTACGCATAGACAACGGGAC
>CAXTPT010000039.1:0-21957 GCA_964246315.1 uncultured Sphingomonadaceae bacterium
TCGTGCTTCTGGAAGAAGCAATGCTTGGCGCGGCCCTGCGGACAGCGCACCAGGCTGACCGGGCGGTGGGCAAGCACCGGCAGCATGATCGGCGCCACAGTCTCATAGAATGCGGCGAGCTCACCCTTGGTGATCCCCGAATCCGCGTCGATCACGCGATCGGGATTGGTAATGCGGTAATTGAGCGCGGGGGCGGCGGCGGGTTTGACCGGCTTTTCCGGCACCACGTCCTTCGCCGCCTTGTCCTCGCGCAGGCCCACAAAGCTCGCATGACGGATGACATTGTCGGCGGTGAATTCGGCAAAGCCGACCTCGGCGACCAATTTGGGTTCGACCCAATGCGCCCGCCGCGCGGCGGCGCGGGGCACTTCGGTCGGCGCGGTCTTCCGCTCCAGCTTGGCGAGCTTCGCGCCGATATCCGCCAGCAAGGCGCCGTCGAACCCCGTCCCGACCTTGCCGGCATAGCGCAGCTTGCCGTCCTCATGCAGCCCGAGCATCAGCGACGAGAAGGGCCGCGTGCGCGTGTCGCTCTCGTTCCAGCCGATGATGACGAATTCCTGCCGCCGCGTGCATTTGACCTTCTGCCAAGCGCTGGTTCGCCGCCCGGCATAGGGCGCTTCGGCCAGTTTCGAGACGATCCCCTCGACGCCCGCCTGGCACATCGCCGCGAACAGCTTCTCGCCCTTGCCGATGACATGGTCGGCGTAACGCAAATTGCCGCCATCGGGCACGATCGCACGCAGCGCCTCCTTGCGCGCGAGGTTGCCCTGCTTGGTCAGGTCGCGCCCGTCGATGCCGAGCAGGTCGAAGGCAAACATCACCAGCCGCGACGGATCGTCCTTGATCGCCGCCTGCAATGCCGAAAAGCTCGGCCGTCCCTCGGCGTCGAGCGCGACGATCTCGCCATCGATCAGCGCGCTGCCGATCTCGAGTTGCTCGGCGGCTTCGACAACGGTCGGAAACTTGTCGCTCCAGTCGAGCCCGGTACGGGTGTAGACCTTGGCCCGCCCCCCGGCGACCGCGACCAAGGCGCGGTAGCCGTCATATTTCATCTCGTGCAGCCAGGTCGAGCCGGTGGGCACGGCGTCGACCAGCGTGGCGAGCTGGAGCGGTTTGAAGACGGGGAGTTTGGCTGTCTTGCCACGTCTTTCGTCACCCCCGCGCAGGCGGGGGTCCATCTCCGGCTCGGCGTTCTTGCGCGAAGATCGGGAGATGGATTCCCGTTTTCGCGGGACTGACGAAATCTCCTTCACTGCCTTCCCGCCCGCAATCTCTTCCATCGTCCGCCCGGTCTTGACGCTGGTCAGATAGCGCTCGACCAGGTCGTCGCTGCCGCCGGCATATTGGTCCGCGATCTTCCTCAGCAGCCAATTCTCGTTTTTCTCGCGCCCGCGCGGCTTGAGGCGGATCATCAGCCATTCGCCCTTCATCCGCTCGCCTTCGAGGGTGAAGTGGAGATGGCCTTCCTCGATCGTCTTACGCGGGTCCTTGCCCGGATGGGGGATCCAGATGCCGCGGTCCCACAGCATCACCGTGCCGCCGCCATATTGGCCCTTGGGGATCGTCCCCTCGAAGGTCGCATAGCCCAGCGGATGGTCCTCGGTGCGCACCGATAACCGCTTGTCGTCGGGATTGAGCGACGGGCCGCGCGTCACCGCCCAGCTCTTGAGCACCCCGTCCATCTCGAGCCGGAAATCATAATGCAGCCGCGTCGCATCGTGCTTCTGGACCATGAAACTGTTGCCCGCGGTCTCGGCGATCTCGCCCGCGGGCTCGGCAGTCTGCTTGAAGTCGCGTTTCGCGTTATATTTGGCGAGGGAGTCAGTCTTGGCCATGTTCCAACCTCGTCATTCCCGCGAAGGCGGGAATCCATCTCCTGCCGCCTGTTCGGGAGATGGATTCCCGCCTTCGCGGGAATGACGAAAGGAAGGGTTAAGCCGCACGTTTCCTCGGCGCAACCTTCTTCGCCGGAGCCTTCTTTACGGGCGCCTTGCGCTTTGGCGCCTCGTCCTCGTCTTCATCGCCGCCGACGCTGCGCTTCAAGGCCGCCATCAGATCGATGACGTTGCTGCCGCGCTTGGGACTGTCGTCCTCGTCCTCGGGCGTGACGATCTCGCCCTTCGATTTGAGCTTGCGCGCCACCAGATCCTTGAGCGCCGCAACATAATGGTCGGTGAATGCCTCGGGCGCGAAAGCGCCCGATTTCTTGTCGATCAGCGTCCCCGCCAGGTCGAGCAGGTCGGGATCGGGCTTGTCGTTGGGAATGTCGCGGAAATAGCTGTCGGCCTTGTTGACCTCGTCGGCATAGCGGATCGTCTCCATGATGATGCCGCGCCCGCACGGCTTGACGCTGACGACATATTCGCGGCCGCGGATGGTGATCTGTCCCAGCCCGACCTTCTTCGCCTGGCGCAGCGATTCGCGCAGCACGATGAACGCCTCTTCCGCCAGATCATCGGCCGGGACGACATAATAGGGCTTTTCGAAATAGATCGGCGCGATGCTGTCATAATCGACGAACTGGGTCAGCGTCAGCGTACGCTTGGTGTCGAGCTTGACCGCGTCGAGTTCCTCGTCCTCCAGCAGCACGAAGCTGCCCTTCTTATATTCGTAGCCGCGCTTGATCTCGTCGGTGTCGACCGGGCCGATGCCCTTGACCGTCTTGGTATAATTGACCGGCTTGCCCGAAGGTTCGTGGATCTGCTTGAACTGCACCCGCGCGCCGGATTTGGTCGCCGAGAATACCTGGACCGGGATCGAGACGAGCGCGAGCCGGATTTGGCCTTGCCAATAAGGTCGTGCTGCCATCGGGTCGCCCTTTAATGTTACGAACCCGATTCAATGTCGCGGCATCGATTCCGTTCCGCCGCGTTCCTATCTGTATTGCATGGCCTATCGATTGTCCGTTCTCGACCAGTCGCCGATCGCCGAGGGTTCGTCGGCCGGCGACGCGCTGCGCAACACGCTCGACCTCGCCCGCGCCGCCGACGCGGCGGGCTATCATCGCTATTGGCTGGCGGAGCATCACGCCTCTCCCGGGCTGGCGGGGGCGGCGCCCGAGGCGCTGATCGGGCCGGTGGCACTGGCGACGCGGCGGATCAAGGTCGGCTCGGGCGGCATCATGCTGCCGCACTATTCGCCCTTCAAGGTGGCGGAGACCTTCGCCTTGCTGGCCGAGCTGGCGCCGGGGCGCATCGACCTTGGGCTTGGCCGCGCGCCGGGCAGCGATCAGCGCACCGCGCTGGCCTTGCAGCGCGACCGCTCGAAATTGATCTCGCCGCACGATTTTCCCAATAATCTGGCGGAGCTGCTCGCTTATTACGACGGGACCTTGCCCGACGATCACCCGTTCAAGGCGCTGGCAGGGACGATCCCGGCCGAACACCCCAATGTCCATCTGCTCGGCTCGTCGCCCGATTCGGCGCATTGGGCGGCAGAGGCGGGGCTGCCTTATGTCATTGCCGACTTCATCAATTCGGACGCAGCGGTGCTGGCGGACATCTACCGCCGCGAATTCCGCCCTTCCGTGCGCCTCGCAACGCCCGAACTGATCGTCGCGACCTGGGCGATCGCCGCCGATACGCACGAAGCAGCGCTCGAACATGCGCTCCCCGCGCAGATGATGTTCGCTTATCTCGTCCGCGGCAAACTGATCCCCGTGCCGAGCGTCGCCAAAGCCAAGCACTGGCTGGCCGAAAATCCCGCACCGCAGCGCCGCCGCCGCACCTCGCTCGGCACCCCCGCCGGCGTGCGCGCGCAGCTCGACGGAATCGCGCGGCTCTACGGCGCCGACGAATTGATGCTGGTCAACATCATGCCCGATCATGCGGCGCGCGTGCGCAGCTACCGGCTGCTCGCCGACGAATACGGGCTGGCGACGCTCGCTGAAGCCGCCTAGGGTAAGGTCAAGCCATCACCCTTGGGCTGAGCTTGTCGAAGCCCCGTCCTTCTCCTCCGTCTCACTTTAGCGCCGCATGGAGGAAAGTACGGCCCTGCGACAAGCTCGGGGCAACGGGTCATTCTGGAGAACGCGTACAATGAACGACTATTCGACCCTCAACCTCACGCTCGACACCGGCGAAGTGACGATCAAGCTGCGCTCCGACCTTGCTCCCGGCCATGTCGAGCGCATCGCCGAGCTGGCCAATGCGGGCTTTTACGACGGCGTGGTGTTCCACCGCGTGATCGACGGCTTCATGGCGCAGGGCGGCGATCCGACGGGCACGGGCATGCACGGATCGGACAAGCCCGACCTCAAGGCCGAATTCAGCCGCGAGGCGCATAAGCGCGGCGTCTGCTCGATGGCGCGGACCTCGGCACCGAACAGCGCCAACAGCCAGTTCTTCATCTGCCTCGCCGACGCGCGCTTCCTTGACGGCCAATATACTATATGGGGTGAAGTGACGTCGGGCATGGACGCGGTCGACAAGCTGCCCAAGGGCGAGCCGCCGCGCACGCCGGGGAAAATTCTGAAGGCGCGCGCGGAGTAGCGCTACGCCGCCATCTTGGCGGTCAGCCAGTCGTGGAACACCCGCACCGGGCGCTGTTCCAGCGCCCGGGGCTTGCACACGAACCAATAGCTGTACGGGCTTTCGACCTCGACATCGAACAGGGGGGCCAGCCGGTCGTCATGCGCTTCGCTCAGATGACTGGCATGCATGAACGCGACGCCGAGCCCCTGCGCCGCGGCGTCGAGCATGAGCTGTCCCGAATCATAATGGTCGATCGCCGCCGGCTCGAGATTGGGCAGGCCGACGGCGATGCACCAGGCCTTGAAGGTGTCGGGCATGTCCCGGTGAAGGATCACCGTCAGTTCCTTCAGCCGTTCCGGCCGGGTGATCGCGCCGGGCCCCGTCCGATAGTGTTTGGCGGCGATGGCGAAGACCTGATCGCGCGCCAGGCGACGGGAATGCAACGCCGGGTCCGGATCGCGCGTCAGCACGATCGCCGCGTCCAGGCCGTCGCCCAGCCGCGTCGCGGCATGCGGTGCGGTATCGAGATCGAGATGAAGGTCGGGATGCGCGCTGCGCAGTTCGGCCAGGCGCGGCATCAATTGCTGGGTCGCGAACAGCGGCAGCACGCCCAATCGCAGGCGCGCCACCTCATTGTCCGAGCCCATGCTCTCCAGCGCGTCGCTCAACCGGTCGAGTGCCGGCGAAATCATTTCGAGCAAGCGGTCGCCGTGCCGATTCGGGGTGATCGACTGGTGCCCGCGATCGAACAGCGGCCGGCCCACCGAGCGTTCGAGCGACTGGATGCGGCGGCTCAGCGCGGGCGACGACAGCGCAAGTTCGTCCGCCGCCGCCTTGAGCGATCCGGCGCGCGCCACGGCGACAAAGGCTTCGATGCCCGATAGGGACGGCAAGCGCCGCATCATCCACTCCAATCTCGATCGAGTGATCTGCTGCACTGCATGATGAGCGATGGGGAAAACTTTGCAAGTTGCACCTGCTGCAATTACGATTGTATTTTTCGCATTTGCGAATGTCTATGCTGCACTGCACATAGAACAGGCCTTTCAGGCATCCTCTCCTAAAGACTTTCAAGGGTCGGTTCTTCGGAACCGGCCCCTTTTTTTGGCTGTTGCGGCGCAATAATCAGGCAGCTGTCCGGCCGGACAAGCCCAGTGTGCGCCAGCTGTAGATCGTCAGCAGCAGGCACATCATCGCTGCCGCCAGATAGGGCAGCGGGTGCCAAGCCTCGTACAATGCCACCCCGATCGTCGGCCCGAGCACGAACGAGGCGCCGTTGACGCTGGTCACCTTGCCCGCAACGGCGTTTTGCAAATCGGGACCCACGGCGAGCGAACTGCCCGCGGTGTAGCCGGGACGCGCGAAGCCGAACCCGGCGCTGGCCAGGGCAAAGCCGAGCGCGGTGCCCAACAGGCTCGTCGCCAACGCATTGGCCACGCAGCCCGCCGCCGCCAGCGTCAGCCCGACGAGGATCAGCGCGCGCGGGCGCAGGTCGAGGAGCGGGATCAGGCCCCATTGCACCAGCAACGCGGCGAACGCGCCGGTCATCAGCACGATGGCGATCGATTGCTGCGCAAGTTCGGGGGCGAGGCCGAGCCGGTCGATGACCAGAAAGCCCATCGCCTGCCCGGTCATCGCCTGGGCGTGGCCCATCACCGTGCCGTTGAGCAGCCAGGGCATGATCCGCCGGTCGGTGAAACCGATGTTCGCGCCGGTATCCTCCGTCATGGCCCGGGTCACGCTGGCGCCGGTCAGGTTGCCGCCGATCGACGGATAGCTCGCCGCAGCGCCATGCGCGTGGCTGTGCGGCTCGTCCCTGTTCAGCCGCGTGCAGACGAAGAACAGCATGATGAAGCCGATCGCCGAATAGACATAGGCCGGCCCCGCCAGCCCGACATGCGGAAATACGAACAGCGGCGCGAGCGCGGGCCCCAGGATGGTGCCCAGCCCGAACGCACTGGCGAGCAGCGTCAGCGCCTTGGTACGCTCCTCGCGGGTGGTGCGCGAGGCGAGGATGGCCTGGGCGGCCGGCGGTGCGGCCGAGCCGAAATAGCCATAGATCATGCGCGCGGCGATGAACGCGCCGATCGTCGCTGCCGGGCCGATCACGCCGTCGATGCCGAGGGTCAGGAAGATGCCGCAGAGCAGCACCGACACCGAAAATCCGGCAATGCCGGTGATCACCATCGACCGCCGCCCGGTGCGGTCGGACCGCCGCGCCCAATAAGGCGCCGCGATGACCCAGACCAGCGCCGACACCGAAAAGGCCAGCGCGATCATGCTATCGGGCAGCTTGATCGAACGGCCGATTGCGGGCAGCACCGATTGCAGCGCCGTGTTGCCCGCGCCGATGATCAGCATCACGGCGAACAGCAGCGCGAAATCGCCTTCCAGCCGCTTGCGCGTCATTCCTCTTCCTTGATCTGGATCAACCCAAGGATCGCTTGCGCCGTGCGATGGTTTTTGCGAACGCCGCCGCTGAAATCAACTCCGGGACATTGCATGACTTTTTCCACCGCCAAGCCGCTCAAGCGCGCCCGGATCCTGGGGCTTAGCCTGCCGCGTACGCCGATGGTCATGTTTTTTGAAGGGTTCCTGAAGAACCCGGTGATGGTCGGATCGATCATCCCGTCGTCGGACCGGCTGATCCGCCACATGCTGACGCCCGTTGATTGGGCCGCCTGCAAGGTGTTCGTCGAATATGGTCCGGGCGTCGGTACGTTCAGCCGCGATATCCTCGCCGCGCTGCCGCCGGACGGCTGCTACATCGCGATCGATACCAATGCGGATTTTATCGATTACCTCGCGGCGACCATCGCCGATCCGCGCTTTCGTCCAATCCTCGGCTCGGCGGCGGATGTCGAAAGGATCGTCGCCGATGCGGGCTTCGCCCAGGCCGACTATGTCTTGTCGGGCCTGCCGTTCTCCACCTTGCCCAAGGGCGTGGGGGACAAGATCGCCGCCGCCACCGGGCGCGTGTTGCGCGCCGGCGGGCAATTCCTGGTCTATCAGTTCAGCCCCAAGGTGCGGGATTTCATCGCGCCTTATTTCAGCCGGATCGATCACGGTTTCGAGCCGTGGAACATCCCACCCGCGCAGCTTTACTGGGCGCATAAGGCCTGAAGCTCAACTCTGCGTCGGCGGCTCCGGGCTCATGTTCAAGCGTCTGGTAATGTTCAGGTCCACGGTGGCCATCACGAAATAGGCCAGCGCCTGCTTGATCCGCGTCAGCGGCGGGGACCGCGCCTTGTTGACCTCGGCGGTGATGCGCTCCGATTGCGCGATCTCGCCATTGACATAGGCACGGGCGTGCGCCGCAAAGGCCCGGTCCTCGATCCGCAGCATCAGCTCGAGGTTGAGGAACAGGCTGCGAATGTCGAAATTGGCCGAGCCGATATAGACCGCATCGTCGATGACGAACAGCTTGGTGTGCAGCTTGGTCGGCAGATATTCGTAGATTTCGACCCGTTTCTTGATCAGCCCGCGATAGGTGAAGCGCGACGCCCAGATCGCCATGACGTGATCGTTCTTCGACGGCAGGACGATGCGCACGCAGCCGCGCTTGCCCGCGCGGTCCAACCGGCTGAGCATCGCCGGATTGGGCGCGAAATAGCCCGAAATCAGGTCGATATTGTCCGCCCTTTTCATGTCCGCGCGCACCGTCCGCGCCCAGGGCGAGGGCCGCCGCATCGGGCCGCCGAACAGCCAGCGGGTCGGGCCGGCGGGCTCGCTCCAATGGCGCAACGTGCGCGTCAGCGCGCGGATCGGCGGGCGCTCCCGCTTGGCCCAGCGGGACAAGGCATCGAAATAACCGGCGAGTGATTTCGCCGCCGGTCCCTCGATCCATAGCCCGAGGTCGCGCCACGCCTGCTCCGCCGCGGTGCCGAAATAAGCGTCGTCGACGTTGAAGCCGCCGATGATCGCGCGCGCCTCGTCGGCCAGCGCCAGCTTCTGGTGGTTGCGCAGCAGGTAACGCCGTCCGAAGCGCGGCACGAAGCGGCACATGTCGATGCCGGCCTCGCGTAGCGGGTCAAAGAATTTGCGGCCGTCGGCGTCGCTGCTGCCCATTCCGTCGACCACCAGTGAAACGGTCACGCCCCGCTTCACCGCGTTGACCAGCGCCGCCGCGATCCGCTGTCCTGCCGCACCATCGGTATAAATATAGTAGATGATCCGCAGCGATTCGCGGGCCCCGTCGATCAGGGCGATCAGCCGTTCGAGGCGCTCGGGTCCTGCGGTGAGCAACTCGAGGCTGTTGCCGCCCACCTTGAACATCTCGGCCATGCACCCGCTTTTGCATTGGCGCACGCGCGTAACAACATTGATTTTTGCAGGCGGTGCCGCTAGTGGCCCGCCTTTACCCGATAGCGTTGATGTGAAGGAAGCGTTCGATGGCGCGCGTGACAGTCGAGGATTGCGTCGACAAGATTCCCAACCGGTTCGACCTGGTCCTGGCCGCGGCGCAGCGTGCCCGGCAGATTTCGGGCGGTGCCGAGCTGACCATCGACCGCGACCGCGACAAGAACCCGGTCGTCGCCTTGCGCGAAATCGCCGAGGAGATGGTTGAGCCGGAGGATCTGCGCGAATCGATCGTCGGCGGCTTGCAGCGCGTGCAGATCGACGAAGAGGACGCGATCGACGAAATGGGCAGCCTCGCCCAATCGGCCGAGGCGCTTCGCCTCACGGCCGCGGCGCCCCCGCGCAATCAGAATATGGGCGGCGATTACGACGCGTAATTTGGTCGCAAAATAGCGGCTCTACGCCGGCTAGAACAGGCGCGGCCGGCGGCGCGACGCCGCGTCGCGGCCTTCTAAGCATCGAGCGCCAAATTCGTTCCCAATAAAATCAGCGGCTTACTTTGCATCGATCCGCGCTCACGCACGTTGGGCGGGTGCTATGTTCCTGATCGCTTTCACCTGCGCCGTCGCCTCGGTCAGCTCCGCCAGCACCTTTCAGTGCAGTGACCGCACGCAGGTCGAACTTGCCGCGGTGCGCCCGGTCGCCGCCGCCGCGGCCAGCCCGCAAATGCTCGTCGCACGCAAGCTGCGCTGCCAGGGTTTCGACAGCAAGGGTGCGGGCCAGTTGATCGCAACCTGCCGGTTCGTTGATGGCGCCGATGTCGGCTGCGCGTTGGTCGCAGGCGGTGCGGCCACCGAAATCGCCGACAAGCAGCGGCGATACGAATTGCCGACCTGTGCCCAGCGTGTTGCGCTGCGGGCGAAAGCCTAGCCGCCAACACGGCGACCCGTCACGGCTGGCAGCACGCCAAATCGACGATACATGCTAACGCTGGAGCGGGCGAAGGGATTCGAACCCTCGACCCCGACCTTGGCAAGGTCGTGCTCTACCCCTGAGCTACGCCCGCTCTGGCGTCATCGGCGAAGGGGGCATCGGCCAGCCCTGCCGGGTAGGGGCGGGCCACTAGCAGCGGGTCGTCGCGCACGCAATCCCCTTGGCACGGCGCGGTTCTGCTCCCATTTTCACGCGCGAACCGTTTGCTCACGCGGGCAGGCGCACGAACGGAGACATGAATTGGCCACTCTCGGCATGAGCCCGGACGAAAAGACGGCGATCGACACCTTCAAAGCTGAGGTCATCGAGCCGTCGATGACAAATCTGGTCATTCTCTATTTCACCGCGGCCTGGTGCGGGCCGTGCAAGGCGCTCGGGCCGGTGCTCGACAAGGTCGCCGCCGATTACGCACCCAAGGGCGTGATCCTGGCCAAATACGATGTCGATGCCAACCAGGCGATTGCCGCGCAGTTCCGCATTCAGTCGATCCCGACGGTCTATGCGGTGTTCCAGGGGCAGATCGTCGCGGACCTGACCCCCGCACGCTCGGAAGGCCAGCTGAGCCGCACGCTCGATCAGCTGCTCAAGCAATTGCCGATCCAGGGCGAGGCGCAGAGCCTCGAGGCTCAGATCGAACCGCTGCTGGCGGCGGGCGAGGAGGCGCTGGCGGGTGGCGACGGCGAAAGCGCGGCGGGCGTCTTCGCGCGGATCCTCGACGTGGCGCCGGACAATCTCGCCGCGCTCGGCGGGCTGGCACGCGCGCTGGTCGTCGCGGGGCGGGTCGAGGAAGCGGAAGGCATGCTCGCCGGGGCGCCTCAGGATGCCGCGCTCGACCGTGCCCGCTCGGCGGTGGCCCTGGCCAAGACCGCGGTGCCTGCGGGCGCTCTTGCGCCGCTCGAGGCCGCGGTGGCCGCCAGCCCCGGCGATCATCAGGCGCGGCTCGACCTCGCCAATGCCCAGATGGCGGCGGGCCGGCACGACGCGGCGGCGGACAATCTGCTGCACATCATCGCCGTCGACCGCGAGTGGAACGAGGGCGCGGCGCGCGCGCAGTTGCTCAAATTGTTCGACGTCGTCGGGCTGATGGACCCCTGGGTCAAGGAGCAGCGGCGGCGGCTGTCGGCGGTCCTGTTCACATGAGCTTCGAAGCGCTCGCGGACGTGCAGCGGCTGAGCGTCTTTCCGCTCACGGGCGCGCTGCTGTTTCCGCGCATGCATCTGCCGCTGCATGTTTTCGAGCCGCGCTACCGCGCGCTGGTCAGCGACGCGATGGCGCGCGACCGGCGCATCGGCATGATCCAACCGCGGGCGGAGGGCAGTCCGCCACCCTTGTTCCGGATCGGCTGTGTCGGCCGCATGGCGCAGGTCGAAGCGCTTGACGACGGGCGCTACAATGTCGTGCTTGAAGGCATCGCCCGGTTCAAGGTCCGCCGTGAACTCGACGTCACCACCGCGTTCCGCCAGGTCGAGGCCGAAATCCTGCCCGAAAATCCGGAGGATGTGAACCTGACGCTCGGCCGCCGCGCCAGCCTGGAGCATGAAGGCCGCGCCTTTGCCGAAGCGCATGGCTATGCGGTCGATTGGGAGGCGGTGTCGCGGCTCGACGATGAGGCGCTGGTCAACGGCATCGCCCAGATCGCGCCGTTCGACGCGGCGGCGAAGCAGGCGCTGCTGGAGGCGGACAGCCTCGCCGACCGCTGCGATACGATCGTCCAGTTGCTCCAGTTCTTCGGCCGTCACGACGGCGAGAATCGCGTCACCTTGCAGTAGCGGGCTCGGCCGCCAGCCGGCTCATCAGGATCGCCGCGCGCTTCGCCTGCCGCCGGATGCTTTGCAGATCGACCGTTTCGCGCGGGGTGTGATCGCCTTCCGAATCGGTACCCAACCCGACCAGCCCGTCGACATCCTCGGCCACGAATGCGATGTCGCCCGCGCCGCGCTTGAGCGGATCGAGCGCGGGCATCACAGTAAGGCGGAGGTCGCGATTGACCGCGTTGAGCTTCGCCAGCAACGCTGTGTTGCCCGCCGTCGGCGCCATCGCCGGATAGCCCTCGTCAAAACTCAGCGTCGCGCCCGTGCCCGGCAGATGCTGCGCGACGATCGCGCGCATCTTGGCCTGCGTCCGCGCGATCTGTTCGTTGCTCAGAGCGCGCAGATCGCCGCGCGCCACTGCGATGGGCGGGATGATATTGGTCTTGCCCGTCGCCTCGGCGCGGACCTGCCCGGCATCGAGCGCTGCGGTCTGCCCGCCCGCGATCAGGCCGGCATTATAGGTCAGATTGGTCTCGGGCAGCTCGCGGCGGAACGCGTCGAGGATGCGCGCCAGCTCATAGATCGCGCCATAGCCCGCGTCCTTGGAAAAGATGCCCGACGAATGCGCCGCAATCCCCGTCGCGCTGACCGTCCAGCTTCCCGCGCTGCGCCGCGCGATCGAGCCCCAATCCTGCCCGTCGATGACAACCAGCCCCTCGAAATCCAGGGCCACGTCGGCACGCTTGCCCGCCGCGACCAGATCCTGGCGCGAAATCGCCAAGGGATCGCCCGAATCCTCCTCATCTCCGGTCAAAACGACCTCGATATTGGCACCGTTGAGCGTCCCCGCGGCCTGCATCGCCCGCAGCGCGCTGACGATGACGACCATCCCGCCCTTGTCGTCCCCGGCCCCCGGTCCCTTCGCCCGATCGCCCTGTCGCGCAAATTTGAGAAACCCCGAATCGGGTTCGAACACCGTATCGAGATGCCCGATCAGCAAGAGTTGTTTGGCACCGGCGGCACCCTTGTGCGTCGCGATCAGATGCCCCGCGCGCTTGGCTTCCCCCTGCGGCACCCAGCGGACGGCGAAGCCCAGCGGCTCCAGCTCGGCGCGCATCATTCTGCCCACCGCCTCGACGCCGGCGAGGTTCAGCGTCCCCGAATTCTGGTTCACCAGCTTCTCGAGCAGCGCGACCGACCGCTCATATTCGGCATCGACCGTCTTGGTCATGGCCGCTTCGGGCGCCGACAATTTGGCGGTGGCAGGCGTCGCAAGGAGCGCAACGGCGATGGCAAGGCGGGCTGGCTTCATGGCGCCAATGCTAGCGCGCATCGGCGCGCGTCACTAGATGCTCGCGGATGCTCACCGAACCGACGCGCTGGGACGCTCTCGACGATCTCAAATACCAGGACGAGGCGGCGGCGGTGCGCGAACTGCTCGCCGCGAACCCGCTGTCGCCCGTCGAGCGCGCTTCAATCGTCGCCGATGCGATCGGCATGGTCGAGTCCGCGCGTGCGGCGACGCGCAAGCAGGGGGTGGTCGAAAGCTTCCTCCAGGAATTTTCGCTCGGCACGCGCGAGGGGCTGGCGCTGATGTGCCTCGCCGAAGCCCTGCTGCGCACGCCCGACGCCGACACGCGCGACCGGCTGATCGCCGAAAAGATCGGTGATGCCGATTGGGGCTCGCATCTCGGCGGATCGGACAGCCTGTTCGTCAACGCCTCGACCTGGGGGCTGATGCTCACCGGCAAGCTGATCGACGTCGAGCCCGAGGCCAAGGCCGATCTCGGCGGCTGGCTCAAGCGTCTCACCGCCCGGATGGGCGAGCCGGTGATCCGCCAGGCGGTCGGCGCGGCGGTCAAGATGATGGGCGAACAATTCGTTCTCGGCCGCGATATCGATGCGGCGTTGAAACGGGCCAAGCGCGAAGGCTGGCTGTGCAGCTTCGACATGCTCGGCGAAGGCGCGCGGACGGCGGCGGATGCGGAGCGGTTTGAGCAGATCTATGCCGCGGCGATCGAAGCGGTGGGCCAGGGCCGCGATCCCGGACTGAAGCCCGAGGACGGTCACGGCGTCTCGGTCAAACTGTCCGCGCTCAGCCCGCGTTACGAAGCGGTGCAGGAAGCCAGGGTGTGGGCGGAGCTATACCCGCGCGTGAAGCGGCTGGCACTGATCGCGGCGAAGCACGACCTCAATTTCGCGATCGATGCGGAAGAAGCGGACCGGCTCGTCATCTCGCTGAAGATGGTCGACCGCCTGGCCCGTGAGCCCGAATTGGGTGACTGGACCGGCCTCGGCGTGGTCGTGCAGGCCTATCAGAAGCGCGGCCGCGCAGTGATTGCTGAGCTGTCCAAATTGGCGAAGGAAACCGGCCGCCGGATCATGGTTCGGCTGGTCAAGGGCGCCTATTGGGATTCGGAGATCAAGCGCGCGCAGATCGCCGGGCGGCCCGATTATCCGGTATTCACCACCAAGCCCGCGACCGACCTCAGCTATCTCGTCTGCGCCGACGCGCTGATCGCAGCGTCGCCGAGTCTCTATCCTCAATTCGCGACGCACAACGCGCACACGTTGGCGGCGGTGCTGGCGATGGCCAGTCGGCAAGGGACGGCTATCGAATGCCAGCGGCTGCACGGCATGGGCGAAGCGCTGTATAAGGCAGCGGCGCATGTTACCGTCCGCGCTTACGCGCCGGTCGGCGGGCATGAGGAGCTGTTGCCCTATCTCGTCAGGCGATTGCTGGAGAATGGTGCGAATACCAGCTTTGTCCACGCGTTGCTCGATGCCCGTGTGCCGGCGGATCAAGTGGTGCAGGACCCGATCAAGCAGGTCGAGGCACAGCCGGGGCGTCACCCCAAAATTGCTTCGCCGACCAATCTTTACGGCGCCGAACGGCAAAACCCTTTGGGGCGCGATTACTCAATCCTTGCGGAGCGGCAGAAGGCGGCGCGCGCCGCGTCGGTCCTCGACCGTCTGACCGCGGGGCCGCTCATCGGTGGCGTGGGGCCGGATCGCGGGGCGGCGGTGGTCAGCCCGGCCGATCCCGCCCAAATCCTTGGGCAGGTAGCGGAGTCGAGCGCCGTCGACATCGACCGCGCCATCGCCCTCGCCAAAGCGGCGCAGCCACGCTGGGATGCGCTGCGCGGCCCGGGCCGCGCGCGGACGTTGCGGGCGATGGGCAATGCGTTGGAACAGGATACCGACCGGCTGGTCGCGATCCTTGCTGCCGAGGCGGGCAAGACGCTCAACGACGCGGTCAGCGAGGTACGTGAGGCGGTCGATTTCTGCCGTTATTACGCGCACCTTGCGGAGAAACAGTTCGCCGCGCCCGAAATGCTGAAAGGGCCGGCGGGCGAGACCAACAGTCTCGAATTGCGCGGGCGCGGGGTGTTCGTATGCATCAGCCCGTGGAATTTCCCGCTGGCGATATTCACCGGACAGATCGCGGCGGCATTGGCGGCGGGCAATGCCGTGCTCGCCAAGCCTGCCGAGCAGACCCCGCTGATCGCCGCCGAAGCGGTGCGGCTGTTTCACCAGTCGGGACTGGACCCCGATTTGCTCGCGCTGCTGCCCGGCGACGGCGCGACGGTCGGCGTGGCACTGGTGGCACATGGCGGCATTGCGGGGGTCGCCTTTACCGGCGGTACCGATACCGCCTGGACGATCAACCGCGCGCTGGCCGCGCGTGACGGCCCGATTCTGCCGTTCATTGCGGAGACCGGCGGGCTTAACGGCATGTTCGTCGATACTACCGCCTTGAAAGAGCAAGTGGTCGACGATGTTGTCGCCTCGGCGTTCGGTTCGGCGGGACAGCGCTGCTCGGCGTTGCGCTGCCTCTACGTGCCCCACGACAGCGCCGACGCGCTGATCGAGGCGCTGTCGGGTGCGCTCGACGCGGCGGTGGTCGGCGATCCCGCCGACCCCGCAACCGATATCGGCCCGGTGATCGATGCCGACGCGCTGGCGCTGCTCGAGGCGCATGAGGCGCGGCTGCGAAAGTGCACGAAGTTTAAGTACAAGAAGGATGTCGGCAACCGGCCAGGATATTATTTCGGACCGGTAATAGCTGAAGTGCCGACGCCCGACTTCCTCGAGCGCGAGGTGTTCGGTCCGATCCTCCATGTCTATCGCTACGACCCTGCCGACCTGCCCGAGGTGGCGGGCAGGCTGGCGGCGCGCGGTTATGGCCTGACGCTGGGTGTGCACAGTCGGATCGACCGGTTTGCGCGCGAGGTCCAGGAGCTGGTTCCGGCGGGCAATATCTATGTCAACCGCTCGATCATCGGCGCGGTGGTGGGAGTGCAGCCGTTCGGCGGCGAAGGGCTGTCGGGCACCGGTCCGAAGGCCGGCGGGCCGCATGCGCTGCTGCGCTACGCGGTCGAGCGCGCGGTCAGCATCAACATTGCCGCCCAGGGCGGCGACCCGTCGCTGCTCAACCTGTAATCCGGATCAACCGCGTGCTAAGGGTCCTCACGATGAAATCGCGCAACCTCCTGATCCCGCTCAGCCTGCTCGCCACACCGGTGGCCGCGCAGACGCCGCAAGCGGTGCCCGTCACCCCCAAGGAGACGCCGCCGGCCAGCGCGCCCGATGCCGCGCCCGGCACGTTGCCCGCGCCAGCATCGATTTTGCCCCCGGCGCCGCCAGCGCTGCCGCTGCCCAAGCTGACGTCACGACAAGAGGAGCAGGTCCGCATCTGGTTGGCGCAGGGGCCGAGCGAGGGCCTGGGCATCACCACCGCGCAGCAGCGCGCCGATCTCGCCGCGCTGCAGGGCGATGCCCTGGTCCGCGCCGCGCTCGACCGCGCCCGCGCGCTCAAGACCGGCCGGCTCGACACCGGCGACTACCTCAGCATCTGGGCGTTGCGGCCGGCCGCCTGGGACCCGCAAGCGGACTTCACCGTCGCCGCCGCAGCCAACCGCCTGCCCGCATTCCTCAACGATCTGAACCCGCCTTATGCCGGCTATGACGGACTGAAAAAGGGGCTCGAAACCTATCAGGCGATCCGCGCCAAGGGCGGCTGGCCGATGCTGTCGGCCACGTCCAAACCGGCCGCCGTGATCGCGCGGATCCAGATCGAGGATCCCGGCGCCAGCGGCGGCCTGATCGACGTGTTGCAGCGGACTCAGAAGCGGTACGGCCTCAACCCGACCGGGCGGCTCGATGTCAACACCTTGGCGGCGCTCAACGTCCCGGTGGGCGACCGCGTCGCGGCGATCACGGCCAATATGGAGCGCTGGCGCTGGCTGCCGCGCGAATTGCCGACGCACCGCGTGCAGGTGAATATCGCCGCCGCGGTGCTGACGGTGTTCGAGGGCGACAGTCCCGTCGCGTCGATGCGTGCGGTCACCGGCCGCCCGGGCAACGAGACGCCGATGCTGCAATCGAGCATCCATTCGGTGGTGGTGAACCCGCCATGGAACGTGCCCAGCTCGATCGCCACCAAGGAATTGTGGCCGCAGGGCCGGGTCGCGCTGATGCGTAAAGGCTATAAGATCGTCGGCACCGCGCCGAACGAGCGTATCGTCCAGCCCGCCGGCCCGGGGTCGGCGCTGGGGCGTCTCAAATTCGATTTCGACAACCCATTCGCGGTCTATCTGCACGACACGCCGCTGCGCGGGCGGTTCGACAGTTTCGATCGGCTGGACAGTCATGGCTGCGTCCGGTTGCAGAAGCCGGTCGAACTGGCGGAATTGATGCTCAAGGGCGATCCGGCCAAGGCGGGCAACGTCCAGACGATGATCGATACGGGCAAAACGCAGCGCGTCGCGCTTCCCGAACGGGTCGCCGTTTACCTGCTTTACTGGACCGCCTTCGCCAATGCTAACGGGACCTTGGGGTTCCGCGACGATCCCTATAAATGGGACAAATTGCTCGCGGGAAAGATTGCGGCATCGTCCAGGCGGGCGGAACAGGCGACGATCGTCGCATTGAACGGGGTGGACCGATGAACAAGATCCTGATCGTTTCGGTGGCTGTGCTGGCGCTGGCCGGCTGCAGCCGCGAAGGACCGAGCGACGAGAACAGCGTCAACATCGTCGCCGACAACGCTTATGAAAACGTCATGCCCGATGAGAGCATGGTGCCCGCCCAGAACACGCTGAACGTCACCAACACCGTCGAGGCGGCAGTGCCTCCGCCGTCGGTCGACGAGCAGCAGCAGACGCAAGAAGACGCCGACGCCACGGGAATGACCGCGCGTGTCGACCGGCAGGCCTCGACGGAAAACAGCGCCGACGCCGTGCCGGTTGATCGTAACTGATCGGCTTCCCATATGAAAATTATGGGAAAACAAGTTGTTACCCGCCGCCAGGTCGCAGGCGCAGGCTTGTTCGGGCTTGGTCTGGCGCTGCTGCCCAAAACATTGGCGCATGCGACGGTCGCCCAGTTCGAGGGTAGTTATGGCGGGCTGGGCACCGCGCGTCCCGCGGCGCCGCTGACCAGCCGCGACGTCCTAGTCGAGCGCGCCAAGGCCGCGCTCGATACGCATGCCGCCAAATTCCAGCTGCGCGATCGCATCGCGATTGCCGATTTCTCGCTCGCGTCGAAGGAATTGCGTTTTCACATCGTAGATCTGGTAGACGGACGGATGAACGCGTATCTCGTCGCCCACGGCAAGGGGTCCGATCCCGAACATTCGGGCTGGCTGCAGCGCTTTTCGAACATTCCCGACAGCGAGGCGTCATCGGACGGGGTGTTCAAGACCGGTGATATTTACGAGGGCCAGCATGGCCAGTCGATGCGCCTGCTTGGCCTCGACGCGACCAACGACATGGCCGAAGCGCGCGCGATCGTCATTCACGGCGCGCCCTATGTCGGCGAAAACGTGATCGCATCGCAAGGCAAGCTGGGCCGCAGCCAGGGCTGTTTCGCGGTCGCGCCGCACATGCTGCCCCAAGTGCTGGCGCTGCTCGGCCAGGGCCGGATGCTCTATTCGGGGCGCGTCGCCAGCGCCTGACGGAACCGTTACGCTCGCACATCATTTGATCTGCGAACCGACGGGAGTTGAATATGGCGCGGAGCACCACCCCACGCAGCGGCACGCGCCGCGGCAGCACGACAGCGAAAAAAGCGCCGGCCAAGCGCGCGGACAAGGTGGAGGCGCCCGCGACCGGCGACGCCCCGGCGGCGGTGCCCGCCAAGAAGACCGCCGCGCGCAAGCCAGCGACGGCCAAGATCGCTCAACCGCCGTCACCGGCGCCGGCGGCTGCCCCTGCCGCGGCCGAAGCGCCCGCCAAGCCGCGGACGCCGGCAAAGTCCAAGGCACCCGCCAAGGCGGCCGCCCGGTCAAAACCGGCGGCGACGACCAAAGCCGCTGCAAGGCCGCGCGCCGCCGCCAGTCCGACGGGGACCACCCGCACCGCCAAGGCCAGGGCTGCGGTGACCGGTGCCGCCGCGGCGGTAGCGGCCAAGCTGCCCGAGGTGAAAGTGCCGAAGGTGAAGGCCCCTGACGTCAAGCTGCCCGAATTGCCCGAGGTCACGCCCAAGCGCGCGGCGATCGGCGCGGGGCTGCTGGCCGGGATCGGCGCGGCGGTGTTCCTGTGGCGCAGTTCACGCGCCGACCAGCCCAATTACACGGTCGTCGAGCAGGACGGTGATTTCGAGGTCCGTGAATATCCCGCGACCACCACCGCCGCGGCTACGGCGCGCGGCCCGCGCCGCGCGGCGATGGAGCGCAATTTCAAGATGCTCGCCGATTATATTTTCGCCAAGTCACGTCCGGGCGAGAAGCTCGCAATGACCGTGCCGGTGACCACCGGCGGTTCGGCGCATGACGGCTGGACCACGCGCTTCTTCATGCCGCATGGCAAGGCCAAGGGCGATCTGCCCGCCGCGCCGCAGGGCGTGACGCTCGAGACCCATCCGCCGCGCCGCGCCGCAACGATCCGTTTCAGCGGCGCATGGAGCGACGATCTGCTCGCGGCCAAGGAGAGCGAGTTGCGCTCATGGCTGCAGCTCAAAGGCTATCCGCACGAGGCGAAGGCCGAGCACGCCGCCTATAATTCGCCGATGATGCCCGGACCGCTGCGCCGTAACGAGTTGCTGGTGACGCTCAGCGAGGGCTAGGCCTTATCGCCGCCGCGCGTCCGGCCGGATGGACGAACAATCGTCCCAGCGGAATGATCGCCAGGCCCAACTGGCTGAAGCGCGGATCGAGGAAAGCGATCGCGATCGCCAGCATGGCCCCGAGCACCGCCGCGATGCCGCGCGCGTGCAGCAACTGCACGTCGCGCGGATCGGCCCCGGGGCACCGTGCCTTTTCGTGCGTCGCCACATGGATGATCCAGATGCTCGCCAAGGCCAGCGCCAGCAGGGAAATATCGTAGAACAAGGCCGGCACGAACTGCCCCAGATTCTTGGCGAGAAACGCGGTGGAAAAGGGCAGGAAGGCGACGCACAGCAGCAATGCGAAATTGGGGACCAGCAAGCCGCGGTCGAACCGGGCGCGCAGGCTGAAGGCCTGATGATGCCCGGTCCAGAACCGCGC
The DNA here is from genome assembly GCA_964246315.1 of uncultured Sphingomonadaceae bacterium. Taxonomy (GTDB): domain Bacteria; phylum Pseudomonadota; class Alphaproteobacteria; order Sphingomonadales; family Sphingomonadaceae; genus Sphingomonas_O. The sequence goes on from CAXTPT010000039.1 coordinate 20,004, forward strand.
GATCACCGCGAAGCTGATCAGGAACGCCATGAAGTTCGGCAGCAGTTCGATCAGCGCATGATCATAGCCGCCCGCGGCGCGCGCATCGGCGGGCGTCGGCACGTGGATTTCGATGACGAGCAGCGTGATGGCGATGGCGAACACGGCGTCGGAAAAAAAGATCAGCCGTTCGAGCGGATGATCCGCGGGATGCCCCTCACCCGCCATGCTAGCGGCACGGCCATTTCTGGCGGAACAGCCCGACCATGCCCTGCTTGACGGTCAGGCGCTGCTGCTGCGCGGGCGGGATCTTGTCGAAATAGGCGAGCAGCTCGTTTGAATTGAGCTTGGCGTCCTTGGGCACGCAGGTCGGCGCCGGGCGGCCGGCCGCCGCCGCCGCGTCCTGATCCTGGCGGATCGATTGTCCAGCCGCCTGGCCCTCGGCCTTGAGCAGGCCGATATCGGACGAGAACAGCGCCAGCGGTCCCTTGGCCTTGAGCGCGCTGACCTTGGCCATGAATTCCGCGACGGTCATGGCGGAGGCGGGCGCGGCCAGTCCGATCAGCGCGGCAGCGGCGGCAATGCGAAACTTCATGAAGACCCCTAGCGTTTGCGCGACCCTAACTGGTCACTTCAGGATGTCGAGATAGGGCGGGGCGGCTGAATGCAGGCCGAACCAGAGCGGGCAACTTCGTCGCCCCCGCGCAGGCGGGGGTCGATCTGCTCTTCATCTCGCCTTTGGCCAGCTCGGCAGATGGATTCCCGCCTTCGCGGGAATGACGAGACGTCCTTGTACGCGGTTCGCGGAACGAGGTCCGAGCCTAAGCCCCCGCGGTCGCCGCGCCGCCGATGCCGGGCCGCCTGGTCTTGGGGATCGACGAGCCGCCGACGATCTGCGTCGGGCGGTCATTGCGGCTGCGGTCGCGGTCGATCGGCTCGCCCTTGATCGCCAGCCTGGCTTCATCGCCCGACAGCGTCTCGAGTTCGAGCAGCTTTTCGGCGAGCTTGTGCAATTCGTCGAGATTGTCGGTCAGCACCGTCCGCGCGGTCGCTTCGGCTTCCTCGATGAAGCGGCGGACCTCCTGGTCGATCAGCCGCGCGGTCTCCTCACTGATATTCTGCGAACGCGACACCGAATGGCCGAGGAACACCTCGTCCTGATTGTCCTTGTAGCGCAGCCAGCCGAGCTTGGGCGACATGCCATATTCCATGACCATGTTGCGCGCCATTTCGGTGGCCTGCTGGATGTCGTTCGACGCGCCGGTGTTGAGCTCGTCGGCGCCATAGATCAGCTGTTCGGCGATGCGGCCGCCAAAGGCGAGCGCGAGGCGCGCCTTCATCTGCTTCATGTTCATCGAATAGCGATCGCGCTCGGGCAAATTCCACGTCACGCCCAGCGCGCGGCCGCGCGGGATGATCGTCACCTTGTGCAGCGGGTCGCAGCCGGGCACGTGGAGCGAGACCAAAGCATGGCCGGCCTCGTGATAGGCAGTCGCCTTTTTCTCGTCCTCGGTCATGACCATCGAGCGCCGCTCGGCGCCCATCATGACCTTGTCCTTGGCCTCCTCGAACTCGAGCATCGCGACGAGGCGCTTGCCCTTGCGCGCGGCAAGCAGCGCGGCTTCGTTGGCGAGGTTGGCGAGATCGGCGCCGGAAAAGCCCGGCGTGCCGCGCGCGATAGTGCGGATGTCGACGTCGGGCGCCAGCGGCAGCTTCTTGGTGTGGACCTCGAGGATCTTCTCGCGGCCCTCGATATCGGGGCGCGGCACGACGACCTGGCGGTCGAAGCGGCCCGGGCGCAGCAGCGCGGGGTCGAGCACGTCGGGACGGTTGGTCGCAGCGACGATGATGATCCCCTCATTGGCCTCGAACCCGTCCATTTCGACGAGCAGCTGGTTCAAGGTCTGCTCGCGCTCGTCATTGCCGTTGCCGAGGCCCGCGCCGCGATGACGGCCGACCGCGTCGATCTCGTCGA
>CAXTPT010000040.1:0-21566 GCA_964246315.1 uncultured Sphingomonadaceae bacterium
GCTTCTCGCCCCACGTCGCGTTCGGCGGCCACAAGCAGTCCGGCATCGGCATCGAAAACGCGCTGGAGGGCTTGGCCGAGTACACCAACTCGCAGACGATCGTCGTGAACAGCGCTGCCTGACACGAGCAGTGGATCGCGTGCCGGACGGTCGGCCGCCGCACTTCGCCGCCTCGAGCGTGGCATTCGGCCAGCCGGCAGGAACGGGAAAATGGCTGGCCGCCGAAACAGCATAGGTCCAACGGCTGAACTTCGGCGGGCGCTAACCGACGTGCGGCGTGCGTAGGGCGGCGACGCGACGCCAATTGTCGAGCGTCTCCTCGTTCACCTCGCCCAGAAGGCGGCGGAGCGCATCGATCGCCGGCGTTTTCAATCCATCGGGCCTCAGCGCCAGAGCAAGGTCGATGTCCTTCTGGTTGATTGCCTTGACACTGTCGAAGACGCGTTCGTCGCCCGACCACGCTCCGTAGACCTCTGACGGCTCGGTCGGCGACCGGGAGAGGAAGTTGCGGGCCGACCCGGCCTCCAGCGCGGGTATGAGCTGCTCCAGCTCCAGGTGGTTAGCGGTCGCGATCGCGTAGGCCTCGGCCGACACCATCAAGTTTGAGATGGCGATAATGTTGTTGATCGTCTTCGTGGTCTGTCCGGCGCCGAGCGGGCCGCAATGGAAGATCGCCTTGCCCATCGTTAGAAAGAGCGGTCGGAGCCGTTCCACGTCGTCGTCCGAGCCGCCGACCAGGAAGGTCAGCGACGCCTTGCGGGCGCCGACCAAACCGCCGCTGATCGGCGCGTCGACGACCCGGGTCGGCAGGTCACGCAAGGCGGCTGCCAGCTCACGCATATCGCTAGGAGCCACCGTGCTACCGACGATGACGTAGCGCGGCATGTCGGCTGGGGCGATGCCGGAGAGCCCCCGCTCGCCCAGGGCGACCGTCCGCAACTGCGCAGGCGTGGCGACCAGGATCAGCACGGCGTCGCATCCCGCGCAATCGGCCGGGGAACGCGCGACGCCCGCCCCTTCTGCGGCAAAGGTGTCTAGCACCGCGTCGTTCGTGTCGCACACCACCAGCTCGAACCCGCCTGCGCGCGCGTGGCGCGCCATTGCTCCGCCCATGCTGCCGACCCCGATCACCGCCACGCGGCGGACCAGTCGCTTTGCCTGCTCGTCCATCGTCACCATTCCTCGCTGCCGTGCCCGATTGTCGATGGTCAGTGCATGGCCTTGCCGCCATCGACGTTGAGCGTCTGGCCCGAGATGAAGTCGCTTGCGGCAGAAAGGAAAAACATGACTGCGCCGACGAGATCGTCGGGCAGCTGCGCGCGCTTGATCGCCTGCTCCGCATAGGAGCGCTGGCTGACGTAGCTCTGGTCGGACGACTGCAGTTGCGTGTCGCTCAGCGTGAAGCCCGGCGTCACCGAGTTCACGGTGATCCCGAACTCGCCGACTTCGCGCGCGATCGCCCGGGTAAATCCGACGACGCCGGCCTTGGACGTGGTATAGTGAAGCCGGTTCGGGCTGCCTTCCCAGATGCGGCTGGACGAGATGTTGACGATCTTGCCGTATCCACGCTCCTTCATCGTCGGGAACACCGCGTGACAGCACAGGAAGAGGCCGCGCAGGTTCACCGCCATGACCCGGTCCCATTCCTCGACCGGGATATCGAACCAGGAACGGCGCGCGAGCGTGCTCATCAGGGCCGCGTTGTTCACTAAGCCGTCGATGACGTCGTAACGTTCCAGCACCGCGGCCGCCATCGCCTGACATGAGGCGGGGTCGGCGATGTCCACCTTGAGGCCGATCGCCTCGTCGCCGCGCTCGCAGATCTGGACGGCGACCGCCTCTGCCGCTTCCCCGTCGATGTCGGCCGCGACAACCCGGGCGCCGGCTCGCGCCATCTCCTCGGCATAGACCTTGCCGATCCCCTTGCCGCCGCCGGTGACGATGATGACCCTGTCCCGTAGATCGAAACGCGCGTTCATACCGTCATCCTCCTCCGGTCCGAGCCCGCAAGCGAGCCGGCGTCAACGTGGCGACCGTAGATCGTCCACGCCGCTTCAACGCTGACGTAGCCGTTGCGCACGTCGTCGATGACCTTCTCTTCCGCACGCTCTGCGGGTGCGCCGAAGCCGCCACCACCGCTCTGCTCGAAGCGGAGCACCTCGCCCTTCTTCAGCTGGCGCGTGACGATCGGGCCGAGCGTCTCCGGCGACGGCCCGTCCGGGTTCAGCGTTACCCGCGACGGCGCCGGACCCTGCCCGTCGTGCACGCCCCAGGCCGGATTGCGGTGGTTGGACGAGCGCACCGTCAGCGTGCAATCCTCGAGCACCTCATATTCCCGAACGTAGCCGATGCCGCCCCGGTGCCGGCCCGCGCCCGCCGAGTCGGGACGGATGTCGAAACGCCTGACCCGGACCGGATATTCCATCTCCAAGATCTCGACGGGCGTCGACGGCGTAAAATGGCTCATGGGATGCACGATTGACGAGCCGTCGTGCGTGCTGGTGCCGCCGAGCGACGTCACCATGAGTTCGTAGAGCACCGACGGCTTTCCCGAGCGGGACGTGCGATAACCGACGGAGGCGCCGCCGCAACCGAGGCCGGATGGAGCGATGGCACGCGCGGGATTGATGGCGCCCAGCGCGGCGAGCACGCAGCAATAAACCAGGTGCGCCGTCGGAAAGTAGTGGTTTACCGTCGCCGGCCTGGCCGGGCTGACGACCAGACCGTCGGGAAGGATAAAGTCGATCGCGCCGACGACGCCGGCGTTGACGCGGATCGTGGGGTCGGCGGTGGCGATGAGCGCCAGCAGCGACGCCGCCCTGGTGATCGTGGTTACCAGGTTTACCGGACCGGCCGCCTGCGGGTCAGACCCGGAGAAGTCGAGGGTCAACCGGTCGCCGCGCTTCTCCGCGCGGACATGGACGCGCACCGGCCGGGTCGGCGTGGCGCCGTCGTGGTCGAGGAAGCCCTCACCCTCGCCCTCGCCGTCGGGCCAGAGCGCGACCTCGTTGCGCAGCCGCTTCGCCGTGACGGCGATCAGACCATCGATGGCGGCGCCGACCGTAGCAGTCCCATACTCGTCGCAGAGCTCCGTGAGCCGCTCGGCACCGAGCCGGGTGCAGCCGACCTGCGCGCGGATGTCGCCCAGCACCATGTCGGGTACGCGGCTGTTGTTGCGGACGATCGCATCTACGGTCTCCTCGATCCCATCGGCGGTCTGAAACCGCACGGCGGGCAGCAGCAGCCCGTCATGGAATATCTCGCGTGCGGCAGCACCGGAGGAGCCGGGGACGAGGCCACCGATGTCGGCCTTGTGCGCGATGCTGACTCCGAACCCAACCAGCGTGCCATGGATGTCGAACGCCGGCGACACCGCGACCAGATCGGGCGCGTGCGCGTTGCCTGCCAAGTAGGGGTCGTTGGCGATGAAGCTGTCGCCCGGGCGCATCCGATCTCCCGGATATCGGCGCAGCACTTCGCCCACGGCCTTCTCATAGGCAAGCACGTGGTACTGGAGGCCACCGCTCAGCATGACGACGCGCCCCGACGCGTCGGTCAGGCCGGCGGTGCCGTCCTTCGATTCTCGGAGGATCGGTGAATAGCCGCTATGGTAGAGTGCGTACTCCATCGAGCCCGCGATTTCGGCCAGGCGGCTGGCGATCACCTCCGTCGTGATCGGGTCAATGCTCATCGTTGCGCGCTCCGCGTGATGGACAGCATGCCCCCGGACTCCACGATTGCGCTGAAGTCGCCAAGGAGGACGGTGGTAGAGTCGTACTGGTCGATGATCGCCGGACCTGGCACGATGTCGCCGGCGCGTAGCGCGGCGCGGTTATACACGCGCGCGGTGACGTGACGCTTCAGGTCGACGTCGTAGAGCTGCCGTTCGCCTGTGAGCGCGGCCGAGGGCTCGCCAGTCCCCTCCGGGACTGCGGGCGATCGCAACGTCGGCACCGCGATTTCGGAAGTCATGCGAAAAGAGACCAGTTCAGGATCCTCGTCCGCGGACTGCCCGTATACGCGTTGGTGCAGGCCATCGAAGGCGACCCTGATCACGTCCCTGTCCCCATGTCCCAACGGGCCGTCCTGGCAATCCACCCCGAGCGCGTAGCCCTGGTGCGGGTAACGCAGGTCGAGCTGGCGGCGAAGCGTCACCGCTTCTCGTCCAAATCCCTCGTCCGCAGCCTCGGCCAGCGCCTGCTCCTCGAGGCTCGCGAACAGCTCGTTCATACGCTCCGTCGGGAATGAGCCCAGCGTGCCGAGCGCGGAGCGCAGATAAGAGTGACGCACCTTGGTCTGCAGCAGGCCCGTCGCGCAGTTGATGCCCGGGTAGACCGGCACGAGCACGTTCGCGATGCCGACCGCGCGCGCCAGGTAGCAGGCGTGCAGCGGCCCCGCGCCGCCGAACGGCATGAGTGTGAACTGGCGCGCGTCCTGCCCCTGCTCACGCAACGCGGTGCGCAGGTCGACGGCCATCTGCGTGTTGACGATCCGTATGATCCCTGCCGCGGCCTCCAGCGTGTCGAGATCGAGTGGTTCGGCGATCCGGTCCCGGATCGCCGTGTGCGCGCCCTTTTCGTCAAGCCTCAGGCTGCCAGCGAGCGGCGACGCCGGACTGAGCGAGCCGAGCACGAGGTTGGCATCAGTGACGGTCGGCTGCGCGCCGCCCCGCCCGTAGCAGACCGGGCCGGGCATCGAGCCCGAGCTCTCCGGCCCGACCTTGAGCAGCCCGTCCTTGCCGATCTCCGCGATCGTGCCGCCACCCGCGCCGAGCGTCCGGATCTCCAGCATCGGTGTCGCGATGTCGTGCTGGGCGATCTGGTTCTCGCTACTTTCCAGAATGCGCCCGTCGACGATGACGCCAATGTCGGCGCTGGTGCCGCCCATGTCGAAAGTGAGCACGTGCTGGCGGCCCGCGACCCGGGCGAGCTCGGTGGCCGCGATCACCCCTGCCGCCGGCCCCGACAAGAGCGTCTGGTTGGGATGCCGCGCGGCGATCGTGATCCGCATCAGGCCGCCGTTCGATTGCATCAAGAACTTCTGCGCGGTCGACACGCCGATGGAGTCGAGCCGCTCGTCGAGGCGGTGAAGATATCCCTCTACCTTTGGTCCTACATAGGCGTCGATCACCGTGGTCGAGAGCCGCGGATATTCCCGGACCACAGGCAGCACTTCCGACGATAGCGAGATGCGGACCTCTGGCGCCTCCTCGGCGACGATGGCTGCGGCGCGGCGCTCGTGGGCGGGGTTGAGGTAGGAGAACAAGAAGCAGACCGCGATCGCCTCGACCCCTCTTTCTTTAAGTCGGCGGACGGATGCGCGCAGCGACTCCTCGTCTAGGGGAAGCAGTGCTGCGCCCTGATAGTCGAGCCGCTCGATTGCCTCCTCGGTTAAAAACTGTGGCACAAGCAGGCGCGGCTTGACGTAGCCCGGGTCTACCAAGTCGCTTCCGCTCGGCTGGATCCAGCCCTGCGCCTCGTACGTCGCGCGGAAACCCCGGGTGATCAGCAGGCCTGTGCGCGCACCGGCATATTCGAGCACTGCGTTAGTGCCGACGGTGGTGCCGTGCGCGAAGAAGCCGATCTGCGCCGGCTCGATTCCCCGCGTCGCGAGCTCCCGGATCCCCGCCAGCACTGCCTCCGACGGGTCGGGCGGGTGCGAGGGCACCTTGGCGAGCTGGATCTCACCCGTCTCGGCGTTGAAGGCGACGAGATCGGTAAACGTGCCTCCCGTATCGACCCCTACCATCCACGCGGCCATGATGCTCAACGCTTCCTCTCGTTCGCCGTATCACGCCCCGAGCCCTGCCGGGCGCTCGGTCAGAGCGCGATGTGAATCGTCTTGTTCTCGGTGTAGCTGTACAGCTCGTCCAAACCTTCTTCCCGGCCCGTCCCGCTGTTTTTCATGCCGCCGAACGGCGTGCCGCGATAATGCGCGGAGAAGCCGTTGATCCAAATGTAACCGGATTCGATACGCTTGGCCGCGTTTAGCGCGGTCTTGAGATCGTTGGTCCAGATCGAGGCGGTGAGGCCGTACTCGGTGCTGTTTGCGATGGCGAGCGCGTCGTCGAGCGTTCGCCACTTGAGCACCGACAGGATCGGACCGAATACCTCCTCCTTCGCAATGCGCATATCCGGCGTGACGTCGCCAAACAGCGTGGGGCGGATCCAGAAGCCGCGCTCGAATCCGGCGCCTTCGGGCCGTGCCCCGCCGGACAAGAGCGTCGCGCCGTCCGCCTTGCCGAACTCGACGTAGCGCTGCACCCGCTCGTACTGCGCCTTGGAGTTGATCGGCCCCATCTGGCTGTCGTCGGACGCGGGATCGCCGAGGCGCAAGCCGTCGATGCGCGCCTTCACCCGGCCGACTACATCATCATAGATCGACTCGTGCAGAAGCAGCCGGCTTGTGGAGCCGCAGGACTGGCCCTGCCACGCGAAATTCATCCCCATCACCGCTGCGTTGGCGGCCTGGTCCAGATCGACGTCGGGGAACACGATCATCGGGTTCTTGCCACCCAGTTCGAGCGACAGGTGCTTGACGCCGACCTCCGACGCGGCGCGCTGGATTGCGAGACCGGTCGGCACCGAGCCGATGAAGCCGATGCGCTTGATCGCGGGGTGACGCACGATCGCGTCTCCGGCTTCATGTCCGTAGCCGGGCACGATGTTCATCACGCCGGGCGGGAGCACCTCGCGGCAAATTTCCGACAGGATGGCGGAGGAGAGCGGGCTTTGTTCCGGCGGCTTCACTACGACCGTGTTGCCGGCCATCAAAGGCGCCGCGCTGCCGCCCGCCGCGAAATAGATCGGGTGGTTGAAGGGGGCAATCCGTCCCACGACTCCATACGGCTGCCGGATTGTCAGATGCAGGTTCGTCGTGCTGGCTGGGATCGTCTGGCCCTTCAATTCCATGCCGAGGCCCGCATACTGCTCAAGCGCGCCGACCGCGTGACCGACGTCGCCCCGGAGCTTGCCGATCGTGCTTCCGCAATCGGCCACCTCGACCTCAAGGATCTCGAGCCCGCGTGCCTGCATCCGGCGGCCGATCTCGCGCAGGAATTCGGCCCTCGCCTTCACGCCGATCGCCTCCCAACCGGGCGCGGCCTCCCGCGCGGCGGCGACAGCTTTGTCCACGTCGGCCTTGCCGCACAGCGGGACGGCACCGATCACTTCCTCGTTCGCCGGATTAATTGACTCGAGCCAACGACCGTCCTCGCTCTCGACGAGGTCACCGCCGATTAGCATTCGGCGGTTTCCAAAACGTGTGGTCATCAACCAACTGACTCCATGGTGGTCGCGTCTGCCGCGCGCCCGCAGGTATGCGACCGGCCCGAGGCCGGCCAAGATAAAGTCGGACTGGCCGGACGCGCGCAATCGTCTGGCGCGACACCTCGGCACATGAGCCCAAGCTCGCGTGTTCAGAATTTAATCGCGACGCCGCCGCCGAAGGTCAGCGGGGGACTGGTGTAGACCCCCAGGAACCCCACCGGCGTCTCGATCACCGCCGTCTTAAACTTCTCGTCCGCCAGGTTTTTGCCCCACACTCGCAGGCTGATGCGGTCGCCCGGCAGATTGTAGGTCAGCGACACGTTGACCAGCGTGTAGGGCGCCTGCCGGACTGCATTGTCCGCCTGGAAATAGAAGTTGCCGTTGTAGTTGGCGGTCGCGTTGAAATCGAGCGATCCCCTGGACAGATCGTGGTGGTAGTCGAGCGCCAGCGTCCCGCTGAACTTCTGCGCCTGCGGCAGGCGGTTTCCCGTCGCGTCCCCCGGCGTGAGCGTGGCGCCGATGCCCCCGGGCCGGAGCGCGCCGATGACGGCGTTAGGGTAGCTCGTGAACTCGGAATGCTTCAGCTCGAACCCGCCGGACAGGCGCAGCCCGCTGAAGAGCGACGCCTCGAAGTCGACGTCCAAGCCGTAAATCTCGGCCTTTGGACCGTTCGTCACCGTCTGGATCGAGTTGACGAACTGGATCACCTGCAGGTTGGTATATTTGTAGTAGAAGCCGGACGCGTTCAAGCGCAGCCGCTTGTCGAACAGCTCCGATTTGAGCCCGACTTCGTACGCCTTCAGCTTCTCGGGTTGATAGGGGGGCGTCGCGGGCGACACGCTGTTAAACCCGCCGCTCTTGAAGCCCGTGTTGAAGGTCGCGTATGCGAGCAACTGGTCCGCGAATTTGTGGTTGAGTCCGATGCGGTAGGTGGGCTGGCTGTAGCTCAGCGACCCGCCGTACGACGTGTTCGCCACCGTCGCTCCGGACGCGTTGATCGCCACGACGCGGGCGTCCTTCAGCTCGCGGCGCTCGTAGGTGTACCGCAGGCCGCCGGTCAACTTGGTGTCGGGCAGGAGTTCCCAAGTGAACTCGCCGAAAGGAGCTACCGACTCGGTGTTCTCCGTGGCAAAGGTCTGTGTCTGCACGATCCGGGTCACGGGGCTGACCACGAACCCGCCCAGGTTGCGATTGATCGGTCGCGCGCCATTGTCGTAGTTGAAGTAATAGAGTCCGAAGATCCAGCTGAGCGGTCCTGGCTCGTTGGACGAGACCTGGAACTCCTGGCTGAAGCTCTTGCTCGGCGAGTTCGGCGAATCGACCACCTGCAGGGTCGTTGGCGTCGGGATAGCGTTGAACAGGTAGCTACTCTTGATGTCCCGATAGGCTGTGATGGATTGAACGCGGATCGGGCCACTATCGTGGTCGATGGTGAGGCTCCCGCCGCCGCCCTTCACTTTGGTGAAGCTGCCCGTCCCCTCATAAGTGTCGAAGACCGATTTCAGCGGGTTGGTGGCGTAGATGTTGGCGAAGCCGAGCTGCGTGCCGGGGATCGGGATCAGGTGCGCCGTGCGCTTGTTGGAGTCGCTGTAGTCGCCGGACAGCGTGACTTTTGTCCCATCGCCGATCTTCAACAGCAGCTTGCCGCGGACGGAGATGTCATGATCGACTTTGTAAGTGTCGCGCCCGGTGGTGAAGTTCTCGCCGTACCCATTGCCTTGCGTGACGTAGCTCGCAGATAGGCTCGCGGCGATGTTGTCGGTCAGGCCGCCGGTAACGTAGCCGCCCGTGCGGAAGGTCGCGTAATTGTCGATCTCGGCGCGCAGGCGGCCGCCGAAGTCGAAGCTCGGCGCCTTGGTCGTGATCTGAACGACGCCCGCGGTCGCGTTTCGCCCGAACAGGGTGCCCTGGGGACCCTTGAGGATGGAGATGAGCTCGACATCCTCAAGCTCCTTCACCCCGTCGCGCTGCTGCGGGATGTAGACCCCGTCGATGTAGAGCGCGACCGGATTTTCCGCGACGGTGCTCGACGTGCCGATGCCGCGGATCGAGGGCTGAAATGAACCCGCCGTCTCGTTCACCTGCACGCCCGGAGAGATGACGCTGAGCTGCGAGGTGCTCGTTACCCCCCTCGACACCAGATCTGCGCCGGTGGCAGCGTTGATCGTGATCGGCACGTTTTGCAGGTTCTCGGACCGCCGCTGCGCGGTGACGACGATGTCCGCCAGTCCGCCCTGCTCGGCGCCCTGGGCCGTATCAACTCCCCCGGTCTGGCTGGCCGCACCGGTCTGCGGCTCCGTCACCTGGGCAAACGTCTCGTCGGTCGGCAGGGTCGTCGCGGGCCGGGCCGGGCCGGCTTGGGCCGCGACAGCTGCGCCTTGTGGAGTTTGCGCATAGGCCAGGCAGGGGGCCAGCAGCATCGACAGGGCGGTCGTCGAACGCAGGATCGCCTTCATATTCATCCTCTCTGGGGTCTACGTCCTTGTGGGCGATCGCTCGTCCTGAACGTTTCTGTGAAACGCTTAATTCTTGACGGGACCGCGGACTTGCGGAGGTCCTAAGGCGGACGTCCGAAAGAACCTTCCGCCCGATTGTGTCCCGCCCAGCGGGGCTCAAGACCGACACATGGTCCGACGCCTCCCGAGGTCCCACCTCGGTGTTACTTCATGGCCCGGCGGCATATCCAAAACATTGTCGGCTTGAACGGGAGACGCAAATTGCTTCGCCGTTCGTCTGGCCAACACTGCATCCGCCGAGTACCCCAGCGGTGGTGCGACGGGCCGATCGTCAAGCCAGGACCATCGCCTTAACTCGGCCCGCCGAGCTGTCGAACGGACGGCAGACGAGCGCTCCGACAGGTGCAATGATCGGCGGCGTACAAAATGGATCGATCGGCGGCCGAGAGGATGAGCTATGCACGACGTCCGCGAGACCCTCGACGCCTCGCCGCTAAGCCGGGCGCAGATAGTCGCGATCATACTCACCACGCTCATCAACGCGGTCGATGCGTTCGACGTGCTCGCGATGTCGTTCGTGGCGCCCGAACTTGGGAAGCAATGGCACATCAATCGGGCCGCGCTCGGCGTCGCGCTGTCCAGCGGCTTCGCTGGAATGGTATTCGGCTCCTTCGCGATCTCACCCCTCGCCGACCGCTTCGGACGGCGCAAGGTCGTATTGGCGATGCTACTGGTGATGACGACGGGCATGTTGATGGCGGCGTTTTCCCGCTCGGTCCCGCAACTCGCTCTGTGGCGGGTCGTGACGGGCGTGGGTATCGGCGCGCTAGTGCCGATCAACACCCCGCTCGCTGTCGAGTACGCCAACGCCGCGCGCCGGCGGCTGGCACTCGCTGTCATGTCGATCGGTTTCCCGCTGGGCGCGACGGTCGGCGGCGTGGTCGCCTCGGCTCTCCTGAAGTACGCGAGCTGGCACTGGGTGTTCGCGGTCGGGGCCGCCTGCGCCGCGGCGTTGTTCGTCGCCGCCTGGCTCTGGTTGCCGGAGCCTCCCGCCTTCCTGCTCGCCAGGCGCCCCGCGAACGCGGTTGACCGGATGAACGACTATCTGCGCCGTTGCGGGCATCCACCGATCACCGAGCTGCCCGCCCCCGAAGCCCAGATTAAGCCGGCGTCGTCGGGGTATGCAGCCATCCTATCGCCACCTTACCGGGCCGCCACGCTGGTCGTCTCGCTGGCGAATTTCCTGCAGCTTGTCACCGTCTACTACGTGCTGAGCTGGATGCCGCAACTCGTGGCCGACTTCGGCTATTCGAGTTCGTTCGCCACGCTGACGGCCGCCGTGTCGGCGCTGTGCGGGGTCGTGAGTACACTGCTGTTCGGCATCTTCGGCACGTGGCTGCCGCAACGTGTCATCGCCGGGTTGAACTTGGTCGGTCTGGCGGCAACCACCACCCTGTTCGGGCTGGCACATTTCTCTACGGCGCTCCTGCTCCTCCTCGTTGGCCTGCTCGGCGTCTTCCTGTATGCGGGCGGCGTCGCCTTGTACGGCGTCATCATCGACACCTTTGCGCCCGCTATTCGCACGACAGGCACGGGCTTCGCGATGGGCGTGGGCCGCATCTCGGGGATGATCGCCCCTGCGCTTGCCGGCCAGCTCTTCTTCCTCGGGATGGGGCGGTTTAGCGTTTCGGTCTTAATGGCGCTCTGCGCGCTCGCCGCGGCGGGGCTGATCACAGCGGGCGCCCGGCTCGCTCCCCGCGAGGCGTAACCTTCAGGCTGCCTGAGCCCTTAGCGCGGCGACATGGCGCCGGGGCGCCGCGCCGAACATTCGGGTGTACTCGCGGCTGAATTGCGACGCACTCTCGTATCCTACCCGGAACGCGGCGTTCTCCGCATTCACGGTTTCGGAGATCATGAGCCGCCGCGCCTCCAGGAGGCGCAGCTGCTTCTGGTACTGGAGCGGGGTCATCGCGGTCAGCGCCTTAAACTGGCGATGGAAGGCAGACAGGCTGAGCTGCGCAATGCCGGCCAGCTCGCCAATGCTGATCGTTTCCGCGAATCGGTCGCGTAGCGCGTGGACCGCCCCGATCAGGCTGTGCGGCCGGCTCCTGGCGAGCGCCATGTGCGCGATCTCGCCGCCGTAAGGCCCGGACAGCAGCCAGAAGCAGATCTCGCGGAGGATACCCGGATACAGCGTCGCGATCGCGTTCGGATTGCCCAGAAGCCGTATGGCGCGGAAGGCGCAATCGGCGAGCGGTCCCTCGTCGTCGGCTACGAACACGCCCCTGCTTTTGCCCACGACCGACCTGGGCGGCACTTTCATGTGTGCCAACGTCTCGGCGAGCGCCGCCGGATCGAGCTCGACCACTACTCCGAGATAAGGCCGCTCCGCGCTTGCCTCGACGACGCCGCTCAGCCCCGGCGACTCCGCGCTCACCACGAGCGCCTGACCCGCGCGATAGTCGAAACGCCGTCCGCCGAAGGTGGTCGACTTTGCCCCTTGGGCGACCATGCAAAGCGCCGGCCTGAACAGGACATGCGACGGACGCTTCGGCCGATCCGAGCGAAGCAGCATGAAGCCGTCGATGGCAGTCGCGAAAGGACCGTCTCCGCCCGCCCGCTCTACGTAATGGCGGATAGCGTCCGCAAGCGGCGAAGCGCGAGGAGCTGACCGGTCAAGCGTCGCTTGGTCGGTGAGTAACATCTTGTCGATGTACACGCTGCGCCATGATCAGGCAACAACACTCCGTTCCTCGCCGCCGAGCTTGTACGCAAGGCAAAGCTCTGCACGACATTCTCGCATCGCATCCCGGCGCACCCCGAATGGGCCGCTGGAACATCAACTGCTAGGCTTCAAACAGTCACCTGCGGGACTGGGCAGGATCGGGCAAGAACTCGCTTCATTTCGGCATTTAGGCCGAGACCGCTCGGGAGTATCCGGCGGGATCGGACAAGGAGTTGGGCACATGGTTGAAACTGGCGCATACACCGGGAATATCGCACTCATCACCGGCGGCAGCCGCGGCCTTGGCCGCAGCACTGCCGTCAATCTCGCCAAGCGCGGCGTCGACAGCATCATCACCTTCAACAGCCGCGAGGATGAAGCCCGCAAGGTGATCAAAGAAGTAGAGGGTATCGGCGCGCGGGCCGTCGCTCTGCGGCTGGACGTAGGTGACTCGTCGATGTTCGACGGCTTCGTGATGGAGGTCCAGACCGCTCTCAAGGATCTAGGCGCCGAACGGTTCAACTACCTGGTCAACAACGCAGGCACCTCGCACGGCAAGAGCTTCGAACAGACCACCGAGGAGGAACTCGACCAGCTTTACGCGATTCATTTCAAAGGCGTGTTCTTCCTCACACAGAAGCTTTTGCCGCTGATCGCTGACGGCGGACGCATCGTGAATATCTCGTCCGGGCTCGCCCGCGTGGCGATGCCGAACCGAGCAGCGTACGGTTCGATCAAGGGCGCGGTCGAGGTCCTGTCGCGCTACATGGCGTTCGAACTCGGGCCGCGAGGCATCGCCGTGAACGTGGTGGCGCCAGGCGCGATCGCGACCGACTTCAGCGGTGGCGTGGTGCGCGACAACCCGGATGTTGCCAAGGCAATCGCGTCTAAGACGGCGTTGGGCCGCCATGGGGTTCCTGAAGACGTCGGCCCGATGATCGCCGCTCTGCTCTCAGAGGACAACCGCTGGGTGAACGCCCAGCGGATCGAGGTGTCAGGCGGAATGGCCATCTGAGATACTGTCTGCCCGGCCTTTCGGCCGGCCCGCTGACGGCGGTGACAGCGGCGAACTTCGGCCAGCGAGCGCGCGGGTTCGTTCAGCTGAATCGACACGCGCTCATCACGGTTCGCAAAGGGCAACAAACCTTCGAAAAATCTAAGCACGAATTGACTAACCGCAAAGCATTATCAGCATTGGCGATGGGCGCCGTCGCCAACGTAGAAGTTGCGCCGGCAAGGATGGGCATTTCGGGCATGATCGGTTTACGGGTGACCTAAGGGTTCTCCGTGGTCGCTCGCGAGGTCTCGGGCCATACCGTTTCACGAGACGTCGTCCTGGCAAAACCCGGCTTAAAGGTGCCGGGCAGGGTCGGAGAGGTTAGCGATGTTCCTATGCGTCGGTCGACGACAATCCGCACGAACTCCCGTGCCGCGTCGAGCCTGAGCAGGTGGCGGATCTGAGGCAGCCTGCCCCATCGGACGGGAAGCGGGACCTCCCCCAGTCGACACGGTCGGTCTCGCCGCCTCGCGATCTGCGGGACCGTAAGGAGGAGGTCGTGCTCGCCAGCCACATCCTGCTGCGCTACGGCGTTGTTGACGCGTTCGGCCACGTGAGCGTCCGCCATCCGGGCGATCCGAACAAGTTCCTTATGGCCCGGCGCGTGCCGCCCGGGCTGGTCACCGCGGACGACGTGCTCCCGTTCGGCCTGGACGGGGAGCTGGTGGATCCGGACAGCACGCCTGTTTTTCTGGAACGCTTCATCCACAGCGCAATCTACGCTAGGCGCGCCGACGTGCAGGCGGTGGTGCACAGCCATTCGCATAATATCATCGCGTTCGGGGTTGTGCCCTCCGTTACGCTACGGCCGGTGTGCCACATGTGCGGCTTCCTGAACGAAGGCGTGCCCGTGTTCGAGATCAGAGACGTCGCGGGCGAGGCGACTAATCTGCTCATCAGCACGAAGGCGCTCGGGGAGGCGCTGGCCGAGGACCTGGGGGAGGCGAACGTCGTGCTGATGCGCGGGCACGGCTCGACGGTGGTTGGCGGCACGCTGCCGCAGGCCGTCTACCGCGCGATCTACACGGAGGCGAACGCGCGTATTCAGGCGACGGCTGCCTCGCTCGGCCCCATCACATTCCTTTCCCCAGGGGAGGCCCGGGCCGTTGCGGAGGGCGAGGGGTTGCAGATTGAGCGGGCGTGGCAGCTCTGGACGGAGGAGGTCTCCTCGTGAGCGCTTACTCGGCGCATGACCGATCAGGCGCGTTGCGTTATTCAGGCCGGCTCGCGGTCGACGTCGTCGGCCGTATGATCGTGTGAGGGACGGCGTTGCGACTTAGGCAACTCACCAGCTTCGTGCGCGTATGCGAACTCGGCTCGATTACCCGGGCGGCAGCGGAGCTGAACGTCGCGCAGCCGGCGCTTGGCCTGCAGATCCGTGGCTTGGAGCACGAGTTTGGCGCCGCGCTCTTTGTGCGTACATCGCGCGGCGTGTCGCCGACGCCGGCGGGCGAAATCGTGCTTGCCTGGGCGCGCGAGATGCTGGACCAGACCGGGCAGGTTCGTCAGCGCGTGCGCGAGGCGCAAGGTGATCAGATCACGCCCTCCGTCACGATCGGACTTACGCCCAGCTTAACCTTGCTATTGGCGCGAGCGATCGTCGAGAGAACGTACGATGCGGGGCTAAAGGTCAAGATCGTGGAAGGGCTTAGCCACTCGCTTGCCGAGTGGGTGACGGACGACCGGATTGACTTCGGGCTGGTATTTGGCGCGTTCAATCTGAAAGGTGTTCAGACCGTGCCGGTGCTACGCGAGCGCCTGTTCTACGCAAGTGCCGCGGGCGGCGGAAATGCCCCGATCACGCTGGCCGAGGTGTTGAATAAGCCGCTCGCGCTGCCGGACGAGCAGAACTCAATCCGCCACATGATCGAGGCCGCCGCGCGCGAGATCGACATGCCGGTGATCGGCAGTCACGAGGTCGGGTCGCTGCAGGCGGCGCGCGAGATCGCCGGCAGCGGCAAGGCGGGCGCGATCGCGCCGTTTGGCGGCGTCGCCGCGGACCGGCGTTCGGGCGAGTTGAGCGTTCGGCTCATCACCGAGCCCACCGTCGAACGTACGCTCTACATGATGCGCAAGCAGGACAGGGCACCGTCAAGCACGGAAACGATGCTTGCTACCATCATCTACGAGGCCCTGCGCGAGATTACGCGGCGCGACGAGTTCAGCGGTGCTTACACACTCCTCGAAGATCCCCGCGACATCTCGAATATCTGGGGTGAAACCTGATTGAGTCTGGCTTCACACCCGCTTCCGCGCGCCGGCCGAACTCAGATAAGGAAAGATTGAATGGTGCGCCTGCCCCAATTCGTCGCGGGACCGAACGGCTTCAATCTCGCGCTGACGCTCGCCTTGTCGGATTACGACCACGCCCGCGACCTCACCGGCGGTCTGATCCGGCCGGAGGGCGTCGCGCTCACCTCGCTTATCCTTCCGATCGAGGAAATGGCCTACCGCTGGTTGAAGAATTGGGAGTTCGACGTCGCCGAGACGTCCTTCGCCAAGTTCGTAACGCTCGCCGGCGGCGGCTCCTCGCCACTCGTGGGGCTGCCCGTATTCCTGGTCCGCACGTTCCGGCACGCCTCCATCTACATCCGGCGCGACAGCGGCATCGTGGCACCGAAGGACTTGGAAGGGCGGTCTGTCGCGATTCCCGAATGGGCGCAGACCGCGGGGGTGTACGTGCGTGGCATGCTGTCCGAGCATCACGGCGTGGAACTCGATAAAGTTCGATGGACCCAGGCCGGCGTCAACGAGCCCGGCCGTGTCGAGAAGGTCAAGTTCGTCCTGCCGTCTGACATCAGCTACGAGTCGCGTCCCGATCGCTCGATCAGCGAAATGCTTGTGTCGGGCGAAGTCGACGCCGCTATCACCGCCCGCCCGCCGAACTGCTTCGTGCGCGGCGATTCGCAGGTCGTGCGCCTTTTCCCGGATTTCAGATCCCAGGAGGAGGCCTATTTCGACGCGACACGCATCTTCCCGATCATGCATATCGTCGCCCTGCGCCGTGCCGTGTTCGAGACGTACCCCTGGGTGGCGCGCAGCCTGCTGACCGCGTTCGAGCAGGCCAAGGACGCGTCCGTCGCACGCGTGCAAGACATAACCGCCTCCCATATGCCGCTGCCCTGGGGCGCGGCGATCGCCACCGACATCGCCCACAGAATGGGCGGCGACCTGTGGCCGTACGGGGTCGATGCGAACCGGCGTACACTTGATGCGTTCTGCCGATTCGCTCATGACCAGTTCCTGACGCCCACGCTGCTTAGCGCCGACGACTTGTTCCCGGCGGAGGTGATCGGCGGCAGCCGCGTGTGAACGGTTTCGTTTGTGGGGGTCGGCGGCTACGGATGGCCGGATGCGCCATAAGGACATGTTCACGCAGCCCGGCTACCTAATCCGGCGAATGCACCAACGTTCCACTGCCGAGTTCGCGGCCGCGACCGACGGCCTGGATGTCACCCAGATCCAGTTCTCCATCCTACTCGTGCTGCGAGACTGCCCCGGCATCGACGCGACGCGAATCAGCGAGCTCATCGGTTCCGACCGGACCACGATCAGACAGGCCCTGCTAGTCCTAGAGAAGAAGGCGCTGATTCGCCGTGCGCCCGGCCGGCACGATCGCCGCACGAAGGCGCTGGAGATCACGGCAGCCGGCGATGACCTGGCCGAACGGATCACGGGCTCCGTCTCGACGCTGGGCGACGCCATCCTGCGCGACCTAAACGCCCGCGAACGCGCTACGCTCTTAAGGCTGCTGGCGAGGCTCGCCGGAACTGAGGAGGAGCGGGGGCGATAGCGAAGCTTGCTAGTGGACCAGTTCGGCCATCCTCCGCCCCTCGCCGAGCGCAGCGGCCAGCGGCGTGCCCGTATCGGCCGAGTAAAGCCAGTCGAAGTGGGCGAGCACGCCGTCCTCGTCCAGGCGGCCGAGCAGATCCTTGCGCATGTCGCGCCAGCCGCCGCGCGCGTGGATCAGTTCCCACATGTAGAGCGAGCGATACTGGGTGTAAGTCGCCCGGCTCCGGCGCTGGTCTTGGTACCGCTCGAACGCCGCTTCGACGTCGTCTTGCCTGTCGAGCTGCCTAGCGATGACCCATGCGTCCTCGATCGCCTGGCAGGCGCCCTGGGCCATGGCCTGCACCATCGCGTGGGCAGCGTCGCCGATCAGCGCCACCCGGCCCTTCACCCATCGGTGCAGCGGCACGAGGTTCGACACGGCCCAAAAGCGCGAGCGGTCGATGTAGGGCAGCAATTCACGCACCGCCTCGCACCCGTTGGCGAACACGCCCTCGAAGTGTTCGACCACGCCGGCCCGGTCCTCCATCGCAATCTGATCGGGCACGCGCATGCCGGCGACGAGGTTGAACAGCGTGCCGTGGCGCAGCAGGTAATGGATCATGTGGAAGTCGTCGCCGCACCGCAGGTTAACGACGTTCCTGATCAGGTGGGGCGCGATCTTCTCGACGGGATGCAGGCTTCGGAAGGCCGCGTAGCGCGACGTGAAAGGTGGCGGCGTGCCCGGGAACAGCTGACCCCTAAGGGCCGACCAGATACCGTCCGAAGCGATCAGCGCCGTGCCGCGCAGCCGGTGCCCGTTCGCGGCCGTCACCGTCACGTCCGACCCGCCGTCATCAAACGAGGCGACCTCGAAGTCGTTGCGCAGCTCGACATTGGGCAGGGCGTCGCATGCGGCTACCAGCGTATCGTGGAGGTCGCTCCTGTGAATCACTGCGTAGGGCTGGCCGTAGCGGGCGATCATGCGCTGGGCCATCGGCAGCTCGGCGACGGTCTGGTCGGTCAGCGCGTCCGATAGCACGCCCTTGTCCGGCAGGCTGCAGTGGGAAAGCACGGCGTTGGCGAGCCCCATGCGGTCCAGCACGTGCAGCGCGTTCGGCCCGATCTGAATGCCGTAGCCGATCGGCTCGAACCGGGGCGCTCGCTCGACAAGGATTACGGCGCGCCCCGTCTGCCCGATCGCAATTGCGGTCGCAAGGCCGCCGATGCCGCCGCCGGCGATGATGATGGGCAGATCGAGCATGGGCTTCCTCTTCAGGCGATCGCCGATCGACCGCTGCCTACGGCGTCATAATTGACAGTATACTCCCAATCGGGATATAGCAATCCCGTTCGCGAGCTGGCGGACGCGTCGGTGCCGCAAAGCGCCAGGAGAGCGACATGCAGGAAGTGGCGGAGAGGCCGAACGACCTGACGCAGCAG
Organism: uncultured Sphingomonadaceae bacterium; assembly: GCA_964246315.1. Taxonomy (GTDB): domain Bacteria; phylum Pseudomonadota; class Alphaproteobacteria; order Sphingomonadales; family Sphingomonadaceae; genus Sphingomonas_O. The sequence goes on from CAXTPT010000040.1 coordinate 18,718, forward strand.
CGCGAGGCGCTGTACAACGACCTCGCGGCCCAGAACATCGAACCGCTCTGGCGCGCGCTCGGGACGGCCGCACCCAAGTCGCCCGTGGTGCAGAGCGTGCCGCACATCTGGCGCTGGCGCGACGTGAAGGGCTCGCTTGACGTCGCGGGCAACGTCGTCACCCCGCAGGAGGCGGAACGCCGCGTCCTCATGCTCATCAATCCGGCCTATGAAGCGCGAACGCTTCGGACGGTGGGGCTTCTCTACGCAGGAATCCAGATGATCCGCCCCGGCGAGGTCGCCGACAGCCATCGCCATGCCCCGAACGCGCAACGCTTCATCATCGACGGCGCCGGCGTCTACATGACCGTCGACGGTGAGACCGCGATGGCTGCCAAGGGGGACTTCGTCCTGACGCCGAGCTGGTGCTGGCACGACCACGGCAATCACAGCGATCGTGACATGGTCTGGCTGGACGGGCTGGACCTCGCCTTTGCCAATATGCTCGACGCAAACTTCTTCGAGACTTGGGAGGGGCCGGACGCTTCTCCGCCGCTCTCGGTCGAGGTCGGCGATTCGCATCGCCGCTGGGGCCGCCACATGCGGCCGGGCTGGCAGGAGCCCGGCCGTCCCGGGCGATCCGGCCTGCTGCTGTACCCTTGGGCGGAGTCCCGGGACGCGCTGCACGGCATGCGACACGACACCGGCAGCCCTTACGACGGAATTATCATGCAGTATGTCGACCCCCGAGATGGCGGCCCGACCATGCCGACCTTTGGCTCCAGCCTGCAGCTTATCCGTAAGGGGGAACACACCCGCGCGCATCGGCACACCTCGTCCACCGTCTATCACGTGGCGGAGGGAGCGGGGCGCAGTGTCATCGGCGGGCAGGAGTTCCGGTGGGAGGAGGGTGACACCTTCGTCCTGCCATCCTGGACCTGGCACGAGCACGAGAGCGTCGGCGGCGAGGCCGTGCTGTTCTCCTACACCGACCGCCCCATCATCGAGACGTTCCGCTGGTATCGGGAAGAAGAGCATCCCGACGGCCACCAGTCCTGAACGCTGCCGTGCCTGATCGGGGAGACGAGCGGTGAAACTGTGCATTTTCGACGAAGGCCGCCTGGGCGTCGTCCGCGACGGCGCCGTGCATGACGCAAGCGCCGCCTTCGGGGACCTGCCGGCGTGGCGGTACGGGAGGCGAAGCGGCGATCCGCTGATCGAGGCGCTGCCGACGCTTGCGCCCGGTGTCGAGGCGGCCGCAGCCCTGTCGCCGCCCGTTCCGCTCGATGCCGTGCGCCTGCGCGCGCCGGTTGTGTGGCCGGGCAAGCTGGTCGCGGCACCCGTAAACTACGCCGATCATTTGGCCGAGGCCCAGGCGGATCCGGCGACCTTCGCTCCCGCGCAGGTCAGGCGGATCCAAGAGATCGGCCTCTTTCTTAAGGCAACCAGCTCGCTGGTCGGTTGCTCGGACGGGATCACGGTCGGCAAACCCGACCGGCGCACCGACCACGAGGTTGAGCTCGCCGTGGTGATCGGCCGCACCGCCGCGCGCGTGTCGCGGGAGGCGGCGCTGGACTATGTCGCCGGCTACGCGATCGGCCTGGATGTGACCGTGCGCGGCCCCGAGGAGCGCAGCTTACGCAAGTCGATGGACAGCTATTCGGTACTCGGCCCCTGGCTGGTCACCATCGACGAGGTGGGCGATCCCGGCGCTTTGGATGTGAGCCTGCGGGTGAACGGCGAGGTCAGACAGCAAGCCAACACGTGCGACTTGGTGATCGACGTACCCGGCCTAATCGAGATGGCCTCGTCTTGGTACACGCTCCAGCCGGGCGACGTGATCTACACCGGCACGCCGGCCGGCGTCGGGCCGATCGAGCCGGGCGATGTGCTGACCGCGTCGATCGAGAAGGTGGGCACGATGGAAGTCGCCGTCCATGGTCGCTGAAACGCATCCTACCTTCTCGACAGCGGACCTCCACGACGCCCAGCCGGAGGAGGTGGAGGTGCTCGACCTACAGTTCCGCGTTTTGGGCCGCCATCGCCGCTTCTGCGGCCCAGTCGAGACGCTTCGCGTCTTTTCCGATCACAGCGCCGTCCGAGAGATGATGAGGACCGCCGGCGAAGGCCGCGTGCTGGTCGTCGACAGCGGTGGCGACCTGAATACCGGAGTCCTCGGCGATCAGATCGGCGCGAATGCTGTTCGCAATGGCTGGGCGGGGGTGGTCGTCAACGGCGCCGTGCGCGACAGCGCGGCACTGAACGAAATGTCGATCGGGGTGCGCGCGCTGGCTACGACCGCCCGCCGCTCGTCCGTGGAACGCGCCGGACAGCAGGGGATCACGATCAAGGTCGGTGGGGTCTGCATCGCTGCGGGTGATTGGCTCTACGCAGACGAGGACGCGGTGCTGGTCGCCAAGCGGCGGCTCGATCTGCCTGAGGCGTAGCGGTGCCCGTCGAGCGTCACTCCGGGAGCGCGCCGCGGACCCTTTTCGCGAAGATCTGGGAGGCTCACGCCGTCGTACGGCTGCCTGACGACGAATGGCTGCTTGGCATCGACCTGCACCTTCTAACCGAGATAACGAGCCCGCAGGCGTTTGATGGCTTGCGCGAGGCGGGTCGGGCGGTGCGCCATCCCGATCGGACACTGGCGGTCGCGGACCACAATGTGCCGACGTCGTCGCGCCGGCTGCCCATCGCCGACCCGGACAGCATGGCCCAGATCCGAGCGCTCGAACGGAACGCCGCCGACTTCGGGGTGCCTTACATTCCGTTGACCAGCCGCAACCACGGCATCGTCCACATCATCGGGCCAGAGCTCGGCCTGACTTGGCCGGGCACCACCATCGTCTGCGGCGACAGTCACACCT
>CAXTPT010000041.1:0-21107 GCA_964246315.1 uncultured Sphingomonadaceae bacterium
GTCTCGGGGAGGATTGGAAAATAACCTTCTCGCTCTCGCCGTCGAATGCGCCCGCGCCCGCGCGACGCTCGGCGAGATATCCTCGGCGATGGAGGAGAGTTTCGACCGCTACGGGACGCAGCCGGTGCCGGTGAAGGGCGTTTACGCCGCGCCCTACGCAGGCGACAGCCGCTGGCAGCAGGTGCTCGACGGCGTGCAGGCGGCGGAACGCCGCCTGGGCCGCAAGCCCAAGCTGCTCGTCGCCAAGATGGGCCAGGATGGGCATGACCGCGGCGCCAATGTCATCGCCTCGGCGTTCGGCGATATGGGCTTCGATGTGGTCTCGGGGCCGCTGTTCCAGACGCCTGAGGAAACCGTCGTGCTGGCCATCGATAGCGGCGTCGATGTCATTGGTGCCTCAAGCCTTGCTGCCGGGCACAAGACGCTGATCCCCGAGTTGATCGGTCGCCTGCGCGCGCGTGGCCGCAACGACATCAGGGTTATCGCCGGCGGTGTTATCCCGCCCCAGGATTATCAGTTCCTCCGCGATGCGGGGGTGCAGGGAATTTACGGTCCGGGCTCCAACGTCGTCGAATGCGCGGCGGACGTGCTGCGGCTGTTGGGGCATAATATGCCGCCGGCGGATGGTGAATTGGAGGCTGCGGAATGAATTTCACCCAAGACACCGTTTGTCCCGAGCTTGTCGAAGGGCCGTCCTTTTCTCCGTCAAGCGGTCGTGCGGCACCGACAAAAGCACAGGGCTTCGACAAGCTCAGCCCAAACGGTTCGGTGCGAACGGATTGGACCCGCGCCGAGATCGCCGAGCTGTTCGATCTGCCCTTCACCGAACTCGTGTTCCGCGCCGCCGAAATCCATCGCGCGCATCACGCGCCGAACGAGGTGCAGCTATCAACCCTGCTCAGCATCAAGACCGGCGGCTGCCCCGAGGATTGCGGCTATTGCTCGCAATCGGTTCACGCCGATGCGGGCGTCAAGGCGACCAAGCTGATGGACGTGCAGGCGGTGCTGCAGGCCGCGGCGCAGGCCAAGGACCACGGCTCGACGCGTTTCTGCATGGGCGCGGCGTGGCGCAACCCCAAGGACCGCGACTTGCCCGCGCTCGCGCAGATGATCCGCGGCGTGCGGGATATGGGGCTGGAGACGTGCATGACGCTCGGCATGCTCGAGCCGCATCAGGCCCGCGCGCTCGCCGATGCGGGCCTCGATTACTACAATCATAACATCGACACCTCGCCCGAACGCTATGACGAGGTCATCACCACGCGGGCATTCGCTAACCGATTGGAAACATTGGATAATGTTCGCCAAGCAGGCATCAATGTCTGCTGCGGCGGAATAGTCGGTATGGGCGAAGATCGAGAAGATAGGGTCGGCTTCATCCACGCGCTGGCGACACTCCCCGAACATCCCGGCAGCGTCCCGATCAACGCGCTGGTGCCGGTCAAGGGCACAGTCCTCGGCAACATGCTCGCCGACACGCCGCTGGCCAAGATCGACGACATCGAGTTCGTCCGCACCGTCGCCGTCGCGCGGATCACCATGCCGCAAAGCATGGTCCGTCTCAGCGCCGGCCGCGAAAGCATGAGCGACGCGACGCAAGCATTGTGCTTCCTCGCCGGCGCCAATTCGATCTTCACCGGCGACAAATTGCTCACCGCCGCAAACGCGGGCGACGACAAGGATGCGGCGCTGTTTGCCAAGCTGGGGCTGCGGGCGATGCAGCCGGAACAACCTATGCCGATTGCGGCAGAATAGGGGCCGAATGTTCACGAAGATTCTGGTCGCCAATCGCGGCGAGATCGCGTGCCGCGTGTTTCGCACGGCGAAGCGCATGGGGCTGAAGACCGTCGCGGTTTATTCGGATGCGGACGCGCACGCGCCGCATGTGCTGATGGCGGATGAGGCGGTGCGGCTGGGGCCGGCGCCGGCGGCGGAGAGCTATCTCAATCCCGAGCTGATCCTGCTCGCCGCGCGCGAGACGGGGGCAGACAGCATTCATCCGGGCTATGGCTTCCTGTCCGAGCGCGAGAGCTTCGCACGCGCCTGCGCCGATGCTGGGATCGCGTTCGTCGGCCCGCCGCCCAAGGCGATCGCGGCGATGGGCGACAAGATCGAGAGCAAGAAGCTGGCCAAGGAAGCGGGCGTGAATGTCGTCCCCGGCTTCCTCGGCGAAATCGCCGATACCGATGACGCGGTGCGGATCGCGGGCGAGATCGGCTATCCGGTGATGATGAAGGCCAGCGCCGGCGGCGGCGGCAAGGGCATGCGCCTCGCCTGGAGCGAGGCCGATGTCCGCGAAGGCTTCGAGGCGACCAAGCGCGAGGGGCTGGCGAGCTTCGGCGACGACCGCGTGTTCATCGAGAAGTTCATCGAGAGCCCGCGGCACATCGAAATCCAGCTGATCGGCGATCAGCACGGCAATGTGATCTACCTCAACGAGCGTGAATGCTCGATCCAGCGACGTCACCAGAAGGTCGTCGAAGAGGCGCCGTCGCCGTTCGTCACGCCCAAGATGCGGCAGGCGATGGGCGAGCAGGCGGTCGCGCTGGCCAAGGCGGTCGGTTATTATTCGGCGGGGACAGTCGAATTGATCGTGTCGGGCGCGGACACCAGCGGCGAAAGCTTCTACTTCCTCGAAATGAATACGCGGCTGCAGGTCGAGCATCCGGTGACCGAGGAGATTACCGGGCTCGATCTGGTCGAACAGATGATCCGCGTCGCGGCGGGGGAGGCGCTAAGTTTCAGCCAAGCCGATGTGAAGCTCGACGGCTGGGCGATCGAAAACCGGGTCTATGCGGAGGATCCGTATCGCGGGTTTTTGCCGAGCACCGGGCGGCTGGTGCGCTACGATCCGCCCGCCGCCGCGCGGTCGCCCAAAGGTGTCGTCCGCGTCGATGACGGGGTCAAGGAAGGCGGCGAGGTGTCGCGCTTCTACGATCCGATGATCGCCAAGCTGGTTACCTGGGCGCCGACGCGCGAGGCGGCGATCGACGCGCAGATCGCGGCGATCGACGATTTCGAGCTTGAGGGTGTCGGCCACAATCTCGATTTCCTGTCGGCGCTGATGCAGCATCCGCGCTTCCGGTCGGGCGAGATCACCACCGGCTTCATCGCTGAGGAATATCCGGACGGCTTCCATGGCGCTCCGGCATCGCCAGAACTGCTCAGCCGGTTGGCGGCCATCGCGGCGTTTGCGGCGACGGCCGAGGCGGACCGGGCGCGGCGGGTCGATGGGCAATTGGGGGAACGGCTGCACCCGCCGAGCGGCTGGCAGGTGCGGACCGGCGGCGTCGATCACGATGTCGTGGTGTCCACGGAGTGCATCACCGTGGACGGCAAGGAACTCGATCTCGACCTCGAATACACGCCGGGCGACCGCACCGTTCAGGCCGTCTTCTCGCGCGGGGGTGACGAGGATTTCGAGAAGTTGACGGTACGGCTGGCGAAAACGCGCACCGGCTTCAAGCTGACCGCGCGCGGTGCGTCGCACGACGCGCGCGTGCTGCCCGCCCACGTCGCGCCTTTGGCGCGGCACATGATCGAGAAGGTGCCGCCCGATCTTTCCAAATTCCTCATTTCGCCGATGCCGGGATTGCTGACCGCATTGCATGTCGCGGCGGGGGACAAGGTCGAGGCGGGGCAGCCGCTGGCGGTGATCGAGGCGATGAAGATGGAGAATATCCTGCGCGCCGGGAAGGCGGGGATAGTACAAGAAGTACAAGCGCGCGTGGGAGATAGCCTCGCGGTCGATCAGGTCATTCTCGAGCTCGAGTAAGCTTCGCTATTGCGAGCGATTAGCAAATGTGCCAGACAGTGCGGCGATGGTCGTTTGTGTCTGCAACGCGATTCGCGAAACCCAGGTCCGCGCGGCGGCGCGCGAGGGCTCGACCCGTCCGCAATGCGCGTACCGCAAACTGGGCTGCCAGGTGCGCTGCGGCCAATGCCTGCCGTTCGCGCGCGAGATCATCAACGCCGAGCGTGCGGCTGCTTAAGCTTCGCAATAGCGCAAAAATCCCGGTTTTCCGCCATTTCTGACTGGACGCTGGCCTGACGATGCGGTAGTGCGGCGCACAAAGGAGCATGGCGCATGAAGGGCGATCCCAAGGTCATCGAATATCTCAACGTGGCGCTCAGGAACGAGCTGACCGCGGTGAACCAATATTGGCTGCACTACCGCCTGCTCGATCATTGGGGCGTCGAGCGGCTGGCCGAATTCGAGCGGCATGAATCGATCGACGAGATGAAGCATGCCGACCGGCTGTCGGCGCGCATCCTGTTCCTCGACGGCCTGCCCAATTTCCAGCTGCTCGGCCGGTTGAGAGTGGGCGAATCGGTGGAGGAAGTGCTCAAGGCCGACCTGGCGCTGGAGGAGGAGGCGCTGCCGCCGCTGCGCGAGGGCATCGCCTATTGCGAGACGGTGCGCGATTTCGTGACGCGCGACCTGTTGACCGAAATCCTCGATAACGAGGAAGAGCATGTCGACACGCTCGAGCGCCAGTTCGACATGATCAAGCAGATGGGGCTGGAGAATTACATCCAGCTGCAATCCAAGCCTGCGGATGCGATGGTGAGCTGAGGGGGCAGGCAAGCTTCCCGCCGCGGCCAAGTGGCCGCGAGTCGCCCCTCCCGGAAGGCCGGGAGGGGAAACGAGCATGTTGACGGCCACTGTTATAGTGCGGTAATACACCGGCGGCATGGAGAGGCGCTGGTGAGCTTTCGTAACATTTCGTCCTGGGCGATCCGCAATCCGGTGGCGCCGATCGTGCTGTTCGTCGCGCTGACGCTGGCGGGCTTCGTCGCGTTTTCGCGGATGCAGGTGAACAACCAGCCCGATGTCAGCTTTCCGCTGGTCCAGGTGACGGTGTCGCAGCCCGGCGCCGCGCCGCCCGAGCTGGAATCGCAGGTGACGCAGAAGGTCGAGGCGTCGCTGCGGTCGATCAGCGGCGTCGACAGCATCTCCAGCCGCATTTCCGAAGGCTCGTCGTTCACCTTCGTCGAGTTCACGCTCGGCACGCCGATCGACCGCGCGGTCAACGACGTCCGCGACGCGGTGGCCAAGGTCCGCGGCGACCTGCCCGAGGGCATTCTCGAGCCGCAGGTCAATCGCCAGGACACCGATGGCGGCCCGCTGGCGTTCATCTCGGTCAGCGCGACCGACATGACGCTCGAACAGCTGAGCTGGTTCGTCGACAACAATATCGCCAAGCGCCTGCTGTCCGTGCCCGGGATGAGCCAGGTCAGCCGTTCGGGCGGCGTGACGCGCGAGATGCGCGTGATCATCGATCCGGCCAAGCTGCAGGCATCGGGCCTGACCGCGAGCCAGGTCAACACGCAGCTGCGCGCGATCAACATGAACGGCGCGGGCGGCCGCACCGAAGTGGCGGGCTCCGAACAGTCGGTCCGCGTGCTCGGCAATGCGCTGGGCGCCGCGCAGCTCGAGAATGCGCGGATCAACGCCAATGGCGGCTCGATCCGCCTGGGCGACATCGCGGCCGTCCGCGATCTCTATGCCGAACAGCGCAGCCTGGCGAAGATGAACGGGCGGCTGGTCACCAGCTTTTCGATCGCCAAGGCCAAGGGCGCCTCCGACGTCACCGTCTATGACGCGGCGATGGCCGAGCTGAAGAAGATCGAGGCCGACAACCCGAAAATCCATTTCACGCAATTGTTCACCACGGTCGACGACACGCGCCAGGTCTACAAGGCGGCGATGGAGGCGCTGTGGGAAGGCGCGCTGCTGGCGGTGTTCGTCGTGTTCCTGTTCCTGCGCGACTGGCGCGCGACGCTGATTTCCGCGCTGGCGATCCCGCTGTCGACGATCCCGGCCTTCTGGTTCATGTCGCTGATGGGCTTCACGCTCAACGGCATCAGCCTGCTGGCGCTGAGCCTGGTCGCGGGCGTGCTGGTCGACGACGCGATCGTCGAGATCGAGAACATCGTCCGGCACATGCGCATGGGCAAGACCGCCTATCAGGCGTCGATCGACGCCGCGGACGAGATCGGGCTGGCGGTGCTGGCGACGACGATGGCGATCGTCGCGGTGTTCCTGCCCGTCGGCCTGATGCCCGGCATTTCGGGGCAATTCTTCCGCCAGTTCGGCCTGACGGTGGTGGTTGCGGTGCTGGTCAGCCTTGCCGTCGCGCGCCTGATCACGCCGATGCTTGCCGCCTATTTCCTCAAATCGCATGGGCAAGCGGACCATGCCAGCCGTTGGGTCGAGGCGTATCTGCGCCTGCTGCGCTGGACGATCGACACGTCGAAGGTCCAGGCGGTGAAAGCGGCCGGACAGCGCTGGCGCGCCCGGCTGCACGACCACCGCCTCTGGATCATGGGCCTGGCGCTCGCCACGCTCGTCGCCACCGTGATCAGCTTCGCGACGCTGGAGTTCGTTATCTTCCCGCCGCAGAACAATTCGTTCAGCCAGGTCAACATCGCGATGCCCCCCGGCACGACGCTGCGCCAGACCGAGCGCGTGGCCGACCAGGCGGCCGCGGTGCTTCGCGCCGAACCCGAGGTCGAGGACGTGTTCGCCGACGTCAGCGTCGGGCAGGGCAGCATGTTCCTGACGCTCAAAAAGGACCGCGCGCGCACCAGCCAGGTGTTCGAGCGCGAAACCGGACCCAGGCTGGCCCAGATCGCCGACGCACGGGTGACGTTCCAGAGCCAGAATGGCGGGCTGGGCCGTGACGTGACGCTGATGCTGGCGGGCACCGATCCGGCGCTCGTCGAGCGCACCGCCCGCCGGATCGTCGACGAGATGCGTGCGGACCAGCGGCTGCGCGCGCCGCGCATCGACGGCGACCTGCCGCGCCCCGAACTGGTCATCAAGCCGCGCCTCGATCTCGCGGCCGACATGGGCGTGTCGACCGCCGCGCTGTCGCAGACGATCCGCATCGCGACGCAGGGCGAGATCGACCAGAACGCCGCGAAATTCTCCCTGAGCGATCGGCAGATTCCGATCCGCGTGATGATCGACGAGCGATCGCGCACCAGCCTGGCGACGATCGAGAATTTGCCGGTGCCGACGCTGAACGGCGGCAGCGTGCCGTTGAAGGTGGTTGCCGAGGTCGGCTTCGGTGCCGGTCCGTCGGTCCTGCGGCGCTACAACCAGAACCGCCGCGTGGCGATCGGCGCCGACCTCGCGCCCGGCGTGGTCAGCGGCAAGGCGGTGGTCGACGCGCTGCCGACGGTGAAGAAACTGCCCGACGGCGTCGAACGCGTGAGCTTTGGCGACGACAAGATCGGTGCGGAGATGAGCAGCAATTTCCTGACCGCCGTGCTGTCGGGCGTGGCTCTGGTGTTTGCCGTGCTCGTGCTGCTTTACCGGCGCATCCTGCCGCCCTTCGTCAATATGGGATCGCTGCTGCTGGCCCCGCTGGGCGGCGCGCTGGCACTGCACATTTGCGGCTTCCCGACGTCGATGCCGGTGATGATCGGCGTGCTGATGCTGCTGGGCATCGTCGCCAAGAATTCGATCCTGCTGATCGATTTCGCGCTGGAGGAGATGGACAAGGGTGTCGACCGCGACACCGCGATCATCGATGCCGGGCACAAGCGCGCGCAGCCGATCGTGATGACGACGGTGGCCATGGTGGCGGGCATGATCCCGACCGCGCTGGCGCTGAGCGAAGGCGGCAGCTTTCGCCAGCCGATGGCGATCACGGTGATCGGCGGGCTGATCATCTCGACGATCCTGACGCTGGTCATCGTGCCGGCGTTGTTCAGCCTGGCGGTGGGCCTCGAGGCGCGCATCGGCCCCAAGCTCAAGCGGAGGCTGACGACCGGCGGAGCGGGCGCGGCGCAGCCGCTGCCAGCGGAATAAGGTCGGCGCGAGATCGCGCGCCGCAGGCGAAGAAAAGTTTTCACACAAAGCCACAAAGCCACGAAGCGGGTGTGCACTCCTTTGTGGCCTTGTGTCTTTGTGTGAGTTTTTTGGTTTCACGCAGAGAGCGCAGAGGACGCAGAGAAATCACTCCTCTGCGCTCTCTGCGTGAACCAACTTTTTGCTTGCTGCGCTGAGGTTCACGCGAGGGCGCGAAGGGTGTGTTCTCCTTCGCGGCTTCGCGCCTTTGCGTGAACATGATCGCCTGCGGCGCTACGGGGTGCGTTGTTGGGGCGCTTCGCGTTCGACATAGGGCAGCGCGTTGCGGCGGACGAGGAGGCGGTCGCGGCGCGGGTCGATCGCCCAATCGAACAGGCCGATCAGGTTGATGCCGATCAGCCCGTCGGCGCCGAAATCGCGGCGCGGCTCGCGCGGGTCCATCGCGGTATAGGCGATGTCCTCGAACCGGTACGGCCCGACCTGCAGCGCGCCCGCGCGCATCACGCGGCTGGGATAGCGCGACCGGCCGCCGAACCCGGCGGTCTGCACTTCGGTGAACGTACGCTCGCCCGCGAACAATTTGAGCCGCGTGGACGTCTGCGAGAACAGCAGCAGATTGCGCGGCGCACCGGTATCGAGCCCGAGGCGCATCGGCGTGCTGTCGAAGATCGCGTCGACGAACAGCCGGTCCGACTGATCGCCCGGCATGCGCAGCATCCTGACCGGCAGCGGCTTGTACCCCGTCAATTCGGGCAGGCCGTCAAGGTAGAGCGACCATTGCCCCGTCACGAAATCGAGCGTGGTGGCGTAGCTGGTGAGCACGCCGGCGGCGAGCAGTCCGGCGGCATCCGGACGGAGACCCTTGCCGAAATCATAGCTTTCGAAGGTCATCACCGGCTGGCGGGCGATGCCGCCGACAATCACGTCGCGCGCGACATGCTGGCTCATGAAGGTCGCTTTGGCGCCGAGGCCGCGCCCCCGCGAACTGCCGACCGCCGCCAGTTTCAACCGCGCGGCGATTTCGGGGCGGATCTTGTTCTGCGTGGTGCCGGTGTCGATGATGAACAGCAGCTTCTCGCCATTGATCTGCGCCGAGGTGAATAGCCGGTTGCCATCGAGCGCGATGCGGCCGACCAGCGGCGGACGCGGCGTGGCGGCGCGGAGGAGTTGCGGCACCGCCAGGAGCGGGGCGGCGGCGAGCAGCGTGCGGCGAGTCGTCATGCGCGCGATTATAGGCGGCAACGCGGCAATGCGGAGACCCATGGTGGTTTCAATTGAAAACTGAATTGCCCGGGTGCATGGGCCGGGCGATGGGTCGTGTCGTTCTGGTCTCGCTGCTCGCGCTGTCGGCATGCGCCCCCGATCTGGGGCCGCGGCCCGAATTGAACCGGCGGGCTCCCGGCGAGACCGCGCTGACGGTGCCGGCGCGGTCCGGCGCCGCGATCGCCGCCGACTGGTGGCGCGGCTTCGGCGATCCGCAGCTCGACACGCTGATCGCGGAGGCGCTGGCGGGTTCGCCCGACGTGGCGGCGGCGGCGGCGCGGGTCGCGCAGGCCGAGGCGCTGCTGGCGCAGACCGGCGCGGCGGGCGTGCCGTCGCTCAGCGTCGACGGGCAGGCCGGGGGAACGCAGCAGAGCCAGAATCTGGGACCGCCGCCGCAATTCGTCCCCGACGGGATCATCTCGACCGGACGGCTGACCGCGACCTTCGGCTTCAACCTCGATCTGTGGGGCCGGCAGCGCGCGGCGGTACGCGCGGCACGGGGCGAGGCGGCGGCGGCGCGGCTCGATGCCGATCAGGCGCGGCTGATCCTGTCGACCGAAGTCGCCAACGCCTATGCCAAACTGCAGCGCGACCTGGCGATCGCGGCGAGCGCGCGCGAGGCGCTGGCGCTGCGCCGGGAAAGCGCGCGCCTGTCCGGACTGCGCGTGCGCGGCGGCCGGGACAACCGCGGCGCGGGCGGGCAGGCCGAGGCGCGCGCCCCCGCGGCGCAGGCCGAGCTGGAGGCGGCGGAAGCGGCGACCGCGCTGACGCGGCACCGGCTGGCGGCGCTGCTGGGACGCGGGCCCGATCGCGGGGAACGCATCGCCGCGCCCGCGCTCAAGCCCTATGCGGTCGGCATCCCGGCCAATGCCGGCATCGACCTGGTCGGGCGGCGGCCCGACATCGCCGCGGCGCGGCTGCGGACCGAGGCGGCGGCGGAGCGGATCAGGGTCGCCAGGGCCGATTTCTACCCCAATATCAATCTCGGCGCGATCGTCGGGCTGCAGTCGCTCGGGCTGTCCAGGCTGTTCGACGGCGGCTCGGTCTACGGCAGTGCCGGGCCGGCGTTCAGCCTGCCGGTGTTCGACGGCGGGCGGATCGCCGGGCGCTATCGCGGCAGCCGCGCCGATTTCGACCTGGCGGTGGCCAATTACGACCGCGCGCTGCTGCAGGCGCTGGGACAAGCGGCCGATGCCGTCGCGAAGCTCGACAGCACCGAGGCGCAGCTCGCCGCGCAGCGCCGCAGCGCGGCCGCCAACGGCGAGGCGGCGCGCATCGCCCGGCTGCGCTACACCGGCGGACTGAGCAACCAGCTGACCCAGCTGACCGCCGAGGACTCGCTTGTCGTCAGCCGCCGCGCGGTGGCCGATCTCGAAGGCCGCCGCCTGCTCGCGCAGGTCGCGCTGATCCGCGCGCTCGGCGGCGGCTATAGTTTCAACGGAGCCCGCTAATGGCCGACGCCAATCCCCAGGATGTTCCCGTCGCGGACGAGGCCGATGCGCCCGCACCGGCCGGCAAGCGCAAGCGGCTGTTCGCGATCTTCGGGATCGTCGTGCTGGCGCTCGCGCTGCTTTACGGCGTCTATTACCTGCTGGTCGAACGCGGGCGGGTGCACACCGACAATGCCTATGTCGGCGCGGACAGCGCGCAGATCACGCCGCTGGTCGCCGGGCCGGTGGCGCAGGTGCGCGTGAGCAACACGCAGACCGTCAAGGCGGGGGATATCCTCGTGGTGCTCGACGATAGCGATGCGCGGGTCGATGTCGCGACGGCCGAAGCGGCGCTGGCGCAGGCGCGGCAGCGGTTCGGCCAGGCGAGCGCGACGGTGGCGTCGGCGGGCGGCAAGCTCGAGGCGCGCGATGCCGATATCGCGCAGGCACAGGCGCGGTACAATCAGGCGGTGACCGAGACCGCCCGGGCGCGCGGCGATTTCCAGCGGCGGCAGTCGCTGCAGGGCACTGGCGCGGTGTCGGGCGAAGAGGCCGCGTCGGCGCGGGCAGCCTATCAGGCGGCGCAGGCGATGCAGGCGACGGCGGCGGCGGCGGTAAGGACGGCGCAGGCCAACCGTGCCTCGGCGCGCGGCGATCTCGAGGCGCAGACGGCGCTGGTGCGCGGAACGACGGTCAACACGGCGCCCGACGTGGCGGCGGCCAAGGCGCGGCTCGACGCGGCAAGGCTCAACCTCGCCCGGACGGTGATCCGCGCGCCGATCGGCGGCGTGGTCACGAACAAGATGGTCCAGGTCGGTCAGCGGTTGGCGGCCGGCGCGCCGATCATGACGATCGTTCCGACGACGGCGGTGTTCGTCGACGCGAACTTCAAGGAGAGCCAGTTCAAGCGCATCCGCATCGGCCAGCCGGTCGAAGTGACCAGCGACTTTTACGGCAGCGACGTGGTGTATCACGGCAAGGTCATCGGCCTGGCCGGCGGCACCGGCGCCGCCTTCGCGCTGATCCCCGCGCAGAACGCCACCGGCAACTGGATCAAGGTCGTCCAGCGCCTGCCCGTGCGGGTCGCGCTCGAACCCGCCGAGGTGCGCGATCACCCGTTGCGCGTCGGGCTGAGCATGGACGCGATCATTGATACACGTAACTAAAGTTTCCCCTCCCTTCAGGGAGGGACAGCTCGCGCAGCGAGCGGGGTGCGCCGAAACGTCACGCACTGCCCACCCCGGCGCTGCGCGCTACCCCTTCGTAAAGGGAGGGGAGAATGGCTAGTGCCCCCGCGCCGGCCGCCGTCGTCGAGCCGCTGACGGGCGGGCGGCTGATTTTCGGCGCATTCGCGCTGGCCTTGGCCAATTTCGTCGTCGTGCTCGACACGACGATCGCCAATGTCAGCATCCCGCATATCGCCGGCGGACTGGCGGTGTCGCCCACGCAGGGCACCTGGGCGATCACCAGTTATGCGGTAGCCGACGCGATCAGCGTGCCGCTGACCGGCTGGTATTCCACGCGCTTCGGCAGTGTCCGCTGGTTCCTCATCTCGCTGACGGGCTTTGCGGTGTTCAGCTTCATGTGCGGCATTTCGACATCGCTCGGCATGCTCGTCGCTTTTCGCGTGCTGCAGGGTTTCGCCGGCGGGCCGCTGATGCCGCTCAGCCAGACGCTGCTGCTGCGCATCTTTCCCAAGGAACGGGCAGGGATTGGACTGGCGATCTGGGCGTCGACGACCACCGCCGCGCCGATCCTCGGGCCGATCCTCGGCGGGACGATCAGCGACAATTGGAGCTGGCCGTGGATTTTCTTCATCAACATCCCGGTCGTGGTGATCTGCGTCTTCCTCGTCCGGTCGATGATCACGCGGTACGAAACGCCGATCGCCAAGCTGCCGATCGACGTCGTCGGGCTGATCCTCCTGGTGGTATTCGTGGGCGCGTTCCAGATCATGCTGGACACCGGCCGCGAATACGATTGGTTCGCGTCGGGATGGATCGTCATGCTGGCGCTGACCGCGATCCTGGCGTTCGCCGCCTTCCTGATCTGGGAGCTTACCGCCGAGCATCCGATCGTCGATGTGCGCGTGTTCAGGCATCGCGGCTTTGCGATGGCGACGCTGGCGATCAGCCTGGGGTTCGGGGCGTTCTTCGCTTCGGTGGTGCTGACGCCGCTCTGGCTGCAGCAGGTGGTCGGCTATACCGCCACCAATGCCGGCTATGTCGTCGCCTGGGTCGGCGTCTTCGCGGTGCTCGGATCGCCGCTCGCCGCGCGGCTGATGACACGGATCGACGTGCGCTACACGATCAGCGCAGGCATCCTGTGGCTGGCCGTCATGTCCGTCCTGCGCACGCATTGGACGACCGGATCGGATTATTGGGATCTGGCCATCCCGCATTTGCTGCAGGGGATCGGCATGCCGTTCTTCTTCATCGGGCTGACCGCGCTGGCGCTGGGCAACGTCAAGCCGGCCGAGACGGTTTCGGCGGCGGGGCTGATGAGCTTTTGCCGCACTTTGTCCGGCGCCGTCGGCACGGCGCTGGCGACGACGGCATGGGAGGATGCCGGCCGCGCCGCGCGCAACGACATGGTCGGCACGCTCAACGATCCCGCCGGCGCGATCGCCACCGTGCAAGGGCTGGGTGCGAGTTACGAACAGGCGCGCGGCAGCCTCGACCGGCTGGTCGAGGCGCAGGCGGCGACGCTCGGCGCGATCCAGGTCTATTGGTATTCGGTGGTCGTGTTCGTCATCGCCGCATGCCTGGTGTGGATCGCGCCGAAGCCCAAGCCCAACCCCAATATGGGCGGTGGCCATTGAGGCTTGCCGTGCGCCACCGCCTTCGCTAGTGGCCGCCGCCTGCCTCGCGCACCTAACGCGATCGGTCGGGGAATAGCTCAGCCTGGTAGAGCACTGTCTTCGGGAGGCAGGGGCCGGAGGTTCGAATCCTCTTTCCCCGACCAACGCGTTTCGGGCCTGGTGCCCGACGATCGCCGAAACCTGCGCAAGGGCCGCCGGGCCCGCCTCGATCATCCGACGCATTTCGATAGCCATTCCAGGTCGGCTGGTCGAAGTTCACGGGCTTGCTGCGGAACATCATAGCCGCAGCGCTGTTCAAGAGGGGTAACTAGGAGCCCACCTCTTGCCTCAAGACGATGCCCCCAACGCCACTTCGAAACATGCCCATGGCGACCGCGAGGTTGCGGCCCGCGCGGTCACCATCAACCGCCCGGCGCAGGAGGTCTATGACTTCTTCCGCGACCTGACCAAGGCGCCGCTCTACATGGAGGATATCGAGCGCGTCGACGTCAACGGGACCCATGCCCATTGGGTGGCGAAGGACGCGGAATGGGATGCGGAGATCATCAACGACGTGCCCGGCAAGGAGTTGACGTGGAAGACCGTCAGCGAAGGGCCGGGCAGTTCGGGCCGCGCGGCGTTTCAGGAGATCGAGGGCCGTGGCACCGTGGTCACCCTGACCATGGCCTATGAGCAGCCGGGCGGCATTATCGGCAAGGTGATCGGCAAGCTGAAACAGACCGATCCCGTGATTCAGTCGCGGCGCAACCTGCGCCGTCTCAAGCAACTGCTCGAAACCGGGGAAACCGCCACGAACGCGCGCAACCGGCAAATGCTCGCCGAGGAGAATAACTGATGCGCGCGCTCACCTGGCATGGCAAGCACGACGTCCGCGTCGACACCGTCGACGATCCCGAGATCGTCAATCCGCGCGACGCGATCCTCAAGGTCACCTCGACCGCGATCTGCGGCTCGGACCTTCATCTGTACGACGGCTTCATCCCGACGATGATGGCGGGCGATATCCTCGGCCACGAATTCATGGGCGAGGTGGTCGACGCCGGCCCCAAATCGACGCTGAAGAAGGGGCAGCGCGTCGTCGTGCCCTTCACCATTTCGTGCGGCAGCTGCTACCATTGCGGCAAGCAGCAATATTCGGCGTGCGACAACGGCAACCCCGCCGACAATCAGGACATCGGCGAGAAGCTCTACGGCCACACCATGCCCGGCCTGTTCGGCTATAGCCACATGACCGGCGGCCATGCCGGCGGCCAGGCCGAATATGTCCGCGTGCCGTTCAGCGATTTCGGCCCGATCGTCATTCCGGACGGATTGGAAGACGATCAGGTGCTGTTCCTGTCGGACATCCTGCCGACGGGCTGGCAGGCCGCCGAATATGCCGAGATCGAACCCGGCGACACCGTTGCGGTGTGGGGCTGCGGTCCGGTAGGGCTGTTCGCGGTGCAGTCGGCGTTCCTGATGGGCGCCGCACGGGTCATCGCCATCGACCATTTCCCGCACCGCTTGGAGCTCGCGGCAAAATTCGGCGCGGAGACGATCAATTTCGAGGAATCGGCGACGTACGAGGCGCTGATGCAGATGACCGGCGGGATCGGCCCCGATGCGGTGATCGACGCGGTGGGCCTCGAGGCGCACGGCGCGTTCGTCGACAATATCGTCGACCAGATCAAGGTCTCGACCTTCCTCGGCACCGACCGGACGCATTCGATTCGCCAGGCGATCATGGCCTGCCGCAAGGGCGGCCGCGTGTCGATGCCGGCGGTCTATGGCGGCTTCGTCGACAAGTTCCCGCTCGGCGCGTTCATGGAGAAGGGCCTGACGCTCAAGACCGGCCAGACGCACGTGCAGAAATACCTGCCCGGCCTGCTCGCGGCGATCATGGAAGGGAAGATCGATACGACCTTCCTGATCTCGCACCATATGGCGCTGGAGGACGCGCCCAAGGGCTACAAGCTGTTCCATGACGAGCAGAACACCACCACCAAGATCGTGCTGAAGCCCGATTTCGCCAAAGCGGCGTGACGAGTTGTCTGCCTTCCTTCGGGGAGGGCAGCCCGCGAAGCGGGCGGATGGGCCGAGTGCGGCCCTTCCGCTCACTGCCCACCCCGGCGCCGTGCGCCGCCCTTCCCTTGGGGAAGGGGAGACAGGAGAAGAATGATGGCTAACAAACTCGCAGTGATTACCGGCGCCTCGACCGGCATCGGTTTCGAACTCGCCAGCCTCGCCGCCGAGGACGGCTATGATCTGGTCGTCGTCGCCGACGAACAGCTGATCGACGCCGCCGCCGCGGATTTCCGCCGCAACGGCAATGACGTCGTTTCGGTCGAAGCCGATCTGTCGACGATTGACGGGGTCGACAAGCTCCTCGCCGCGACCAACGGCCGCCCGATCGACGTGCTGTGCGCCAATGCCGGGATCAGCAGGGGCGGCGCGTTTCTCGACATCGACTTCGCCGATGTGCGCCATTCGATCGACACCAACATTACCGGCACGACCTATCTGCTGCAGAAAGTGCTGGCGCAGATGGTGTCGCGCCACTCGGGCAAGATCCTGGTGACCGGTTCGATCGCCGGCCATGTTCCGGGACCGTTCAATGCGGTCTACAATGCGACCAAGGCGTTCATCGACAACTTCACCGACGCGCTGCGCAACGAACTGCACGATCATGAAGGCGTGACGCTGACCACGCTGAAGCCGGGCGCGACGGACACCGAATTCTTCGCGCGTGCCGACATGCTCGACACCAAGGTCGGACAGGATGACAAGAAAGCCGATCCGGCGAAGGTCGCCAAGGACGGCTGGACCGCGATGCAGGACGGCCAGGACAGCATCACTTCGGGTCTGATGAACAAGCTGCAGGTCGCGGCGTCGGGTGTCGCACCGGCCGCGGTGATGGCCGAGATGCACCGCAAGATGGCGGAACCGGGCAGCGGCACCGAATAGCCGCTATTGTATTTGGATAGCAGGAAGGCCGGGCTGAGCGATCAGCCCGGCCTTTTCGTATTTACATCGTCATGAGCATCGCGATGTGACGCTCGACCACCGGGACGATCCCGCCTGCAGCATTGCGCAATGCGGGAGCGGTGCCCTCCATCGCATAGGCCTTCTGCACGTTGAGGGCCTGGTTATGCGCGGCTTTCTGCTGGGCGATATACGCCGCGTCGCGCGCCGGGCCGGTCTCGGCACGCAGCTGCGCGACCATTTCCGCCTGTGCCGGCATCAGCTTGGGCGGCGCCGGACGAAGGCCGGACTTGAGCGCCGCAGCCTTGACGTCGGCGGTGCTCTTGCTGTGATGCGCGATCATCATGCTCGCGAAATCGCGCACGCGCGGGTCGCGCGTGGTTTGCAGCACGACCTGGCTCGAGGTCCGCTCGTACAGGTCGGACGCGCCGGCCGTCATGACATATTCGCCGGGTGACATCGGCGCGGCGAGCACGGGCGCGGCGACGGCACTGGCCAGCAGCGCGAGAGTGAGTTTGATCATGGTCATGTTCCTTGGGTTTAACGGGTGAGGGCGGCGCGGAGACGCTCGATCGCATAGATATTCGCGTCGTGCGCACCACGCACGACCTTACCCATGCCGAAGAATTCGTGCGTCACGCCGCGGAAGGTACGCTGATCGACGCGATTGCCCGCTGCCGAAAGCGCGGACGCGAGGTTTTCGCCGTCCGACCGCAGCGGATCGATCTGCGCGTTGACGATCGTGACCGGCGGCAGGCCGCGCAGATTGGCGTTGACCAGATCGAGCCGCGGATCGCGCTTGTCGTCCGGGCTGGTCGAATAATAATAGCCGAACCAGTTGAGCATCGGCGTGTTGAGCGGCTTGGCATTGAACGAATCCCGCCGCGACGGCAGGCTCATCCGGCTGTCGGCGATCGGATAGACCGCGAGGATCGCGCGCGGCAGCGGCAGGCGGTTGTCACGGGCGTAGATCGCCGTGGCGACGGCGAGATTGCCGCCGGCGCTCTCGCCGGCAATGGCCATGCGGCTGGCATCGCCGCCCCAGCTGGCGGCGTTGTCGAGCGTCCAGCGATAGGCGGCCGCAGCGTCGTCATGCTGGGCGGGGAATTTCGCTTCGGGCGCCTTGCGGTATTCGACGGACACGACGATCGCATTGAGTTGCTGCGACATGAGCCGCGGCACGGCGTCATAGGTGTTGACGTCGGCGATGACCCAGCCGCCGCCATGATAATAGACGATGACGGGCAGCGGGCCGCCGGGCACGTTGGCCGGGCGATAGACGCGCGCGAACTGCATCGGATCGGGTCCGTAGGGCAGGTCGCGGGTGGTCACCGACGGATCGGGCGCGGTCGACAGGCCAAGCTGGCGCATCCGCTTTTTCGTCGCGTCGGCCGCCGACGGCTGGATGCGCGCCTGGACGGGGGTCAGCGCTTCGATCGGCTTGGGCAGCAACGAGGCATGCGCCGCGAGCACCGCCGCCATATCGGGCGCGGGCATTGCCGGATTGGTTGCCTCGGGGCGGGGACGCGGCGGGGGCGAGGAATTCGGCGACATCGGCGATTGCGCCAGCGCGGCGGTGGCAGCCGTCGCGGCGAGAAGAAAAGCGGCAACTTTCATGCAGTGGCATCCCTGTCTTGAGCGCCCCCGCTCAGACATCTCAACAGGCCACCCTGCGTAACGTTCCGTGCCGTTCGCCACCTTACATGGATCAGTTTGGAACATGCGGGCGATACCGTTGGTTGATGCCTGCGTCACACTGGAGTGTTTCATGCCTGTCACCGCTGCCTATTTGCGCTATTCGCCCGATGTCGAAACGATCGACTCCGACGAAGCCGCGACCTTTGCCAAGATCGCCGAGACGTTCACCGCCACCGGCGAAAAGGTGGCCGAACAGGAAGGCCGGCGTCTGCGCGTGTCCCATGCCAAACCGACCGCCTTGCTTGACGGCGAATTGGCGATCGACGCGACCCTGCCGGCCGAACTGGCGCAGGGCCTCGCCGGCCAACCCGGCCGCTATCCGGCGCAAATCCGGTTTGCCCAGGGGCCGGGCGAGCTGCTCGACGACAGCATCTCGACGCATCGCGGCATGGCGGTGAAGGTCACCGGCCTGCCCGGAGACAGCATCCCGGAAGCCGCAGAGCTGCAAACGCAGGATTTCGTGTTCGAAGGCACCGGACGCGCCTTCATCAATTCGACCGCCACGACCTTCCTTGCCAATCTGCGCGGCGGCGTGTCGCACGCGCCATCGCTGCCGGAAGGCGTCAAGAATGTCGTGTCGAAGATCGCGCGCGGGACCGAGGCGGCGCTGGAGACCGTCGGCCTGGAGGCGAAGACGCTCGCATTTTTCGGTCACCCGCCGCTTCACCCGCTGGCCGAACCCTATTTCAGCCAGGTGCCGATGCGCTGGGGCGATTTCGTCGCCAAGGTCGGCTTCTTCCCGACGCAGGCGACGCTCGACAGCCTGGCCACCGCGAAGATCGATAACAGCGCTGACTGGAACGCCTTTCGCGATGCGATGATCGCGCATTTCGCCGAGCAAGGTGCGACGTTCGAACTGCGCGTGCAACTCGCGACCGATCCCGACACCACGCCGATCGAGGACGCCGCCGTCGAATGGCCGCAGGACGTGACGCCGTACCGCCCCGTCGGGCTGCTGACCCTGCCGCCCCAGCCCGCCTGGACCGAAGATCGCGACAAGGCCTTCGAGGCAATGTCCTTTCGCCCGGCGAACAGCCTCAGCGCGCATCGCCCGCTGGGGCAGGTGATGCGGGCGCGACTGTTCGTCTATCAGCAATTGGCAAACTGGCGCAGCGGACGGTCGCCTGCGACGCAGGCGGCGGGCGTTTAATTCAGGCTAATCACGCGCGCCGGCGCTGTTCGCGCGCAACGCCTTGAACTCAGTGCCGGCGCGCCAATCCGGCCATGCGCGGCTATCCGCCAAGCCGCGGCCGATATCGAAAAGCAACGCGGCATCCTGAGCAGCGCCGCGCAGGTCCCAGCCGGGCTGCCATATGTCGCAGGCCTGGTGGTAGCATTTCATATAGCCGGTAAGCCATGCATCGCCCGCCGCGCGGCCGCCGGCGACGAGATCATGCCCGCCGCTCATCCCCATTAGCAGCAGCGACGGGACACCGCGGCGCGCGAAGGAGAAATGGTCGGCGCGAAAGAACAGGCCGCGCTCGGGCAGTGCCTCGGGCGTGATCGTGCGGCCCTGCGTCCCGGCGGCGGTGGCAAGACGGTCTTCCAGGTCCGACTGGCCATCGCCGACGAGGACGACATCACGCGCGGGGCCCGCCGTCTGCAGGACGTCCATCGTCAGGTTGGCGACGGTCTTGTCGAGCGGGTAGAGCGGATGCGCAGCGTAATGTTCGGAGCCGAGCAGGCCGCGCTCCTCCCCGGTCCAGGCGGCAAACAGGATCGTCCGCTGCGGCTTCGGCCCACTGGCGAACGCGCGGGCGATTTCGAGCATCCCCGCCACGCCGATGGCATCGTCGGCGGCGCCGGCGCGGACGGTGCGCCCGGCGGCATCGGGCGTGCCGACGCCATAAGCATCCCAATGCGCGCCGTACATGATCGTCTCATCGGCATGGGCGGTGCCGACGATCTTGCCGATCAGGTTGCGGCTCTGGACATGGTCGGCGGCGACCGGGGCATCGACCGTCAGCGTCGCGTTCAGCGGCACGGGCCGAAAATCGGCGCGGCGCGCGGCGATGCTGAGCTTGGCCAGGTCCAAGCCGGCCCGGGCGAACAGGCTTCTGGCGGCTTCGCCCTCGATCCAGCCCTGCATCAGCACGCGGTAGTCGCCGGGCGCGCGGACGACGTCGTAATTCTCACCCCCGGGCGCGATGACCGTGTTCCAGCCATAGCCGGCGCCCGCGGTGTCGTGGACGATCAGCGCACCGAGCGCGCCCTGCCGCGCGGCCTCTTCATATTTATAGGTCCAGCGGCCGTAATAGGTCATCCGCCGCCCGCCGAACTTGCCCGCCACTGGCTCACCCGCGACGGCGGTGAAATCGGGATCGTTGACAAGGAAGACGGCGATCTTGCCGTGCAAGTCGACGCCCTTGAAATCATCCCAATCGCGTTCGGGTGCCTTGGTGCCGAAGCCGACAAAGACCAATGGGGCGTTGGCGATGGAGACGCGCCGCGTATCGCGGACGGTGCTGAAATAGACGTCCTTCAGCTGAGTAAGTGCCACGGCGCCGCCGCTGGTGGTGACTGAAACGCCGGGATTGGCGGCAATGCGCGTACGGACCAGCGGCACGGTCTGGACGAACGTGCCGTTGTCGCCCGCCGGCGCGAGACCGGCCCTGGCGAATTGATCGGCGAGATAGGCAATGGTCTTGTCCTCACCTGCGGTGCCGGGGGCGCGGCCTTCGAAATCGTCAGCGGCGAGGACCTTGACCATGTCCGACATCCGTTGCGGATCGATCGGGCCGCTTTGCGCGAACAGGGGCGTGGCGAGCAGGACGGTCGAGAGCAAGGCGCGCTTGAAGGGCATAAGCGACTCCGGTGATGGGCTTGCCTTATCCGCGCGCGGCGGCGCGGCTTGTCAATGATCCCCGCGAAACCGTGGAGCGCCGGGGTCGTTTCCCTTTCGCACCATGCAGACGCGCATCGCCCCGAAACCCGCGATCATCGCGGGCGTGCTCGAAGCCGGGCTGCTCTACGCGCTGATCGCCGGGCTGGGGTTCGGCGTGCCGGGTGCGGCAGTGATCCAGGACACGCTCAAGACGTTCGACATCGTCCCGCCTGCCGCTCCGCCGCCGCCACCGCCGCCGAGCGAAATCAGGACCGGGCGGCCCGAGGG
>CAXTPT010000042.1:0-19595 GCA_964246315.1 uncultured Sphingomonadaceae bacterium
AGCGTCTCGCGCCGCGCGCTCTACGCGCATCCGGGGAGCTGGAACGACCCCGACATGCTGTTCATCGGGCATGGCGATTTCGACGCGCGCCACCTGGCCGAAGCGCGGTCGCACTTCGCCTTGTGGGCGATGGTCAACGCCCCAATGCTGATCGGCTATGACTTGCGCGGCGCGCCCAAGCCGCTGATGGATATCGTCGGCAACGCCGATCTCGTCCGCGCCAACCAGGATCCCGCGGGCAACCAGGCGGTCCTCGCCTTCACCTCCGACGACCTCGATATCCTGGTCAAGACGCTGGGCGATGGCGACCGCAAGGTGGTCGCGGTGTTCAACCGCGGCACCGCGCCGGCCGACGTGACCCTGCTTGCCTCCTACCTGAAGTTCGCCGCCACCGCGCCGGTGGTGCTGCGCGACTTGTGGAGCGGGCGCACGCTCGCACCGTTCACCGGTGAGACCGCGCTGAAGGTGGCGCCGCGCGAGACGCTGGTGTTCGAGGCGACGGGGACGCGCGCGCTGGCCGGCGGGCTGTACCTGTCGGAGATGCCGGGACGCGTGAATCCCGCGGTGGACGGCGTGGTCCATCCGACCGCCGACCCGATGATCCACCGCATGACCAACCCGTGGGAGGGCAATCGCGGCGGCAGCTCGCGGCCGGTCTATGCCGGCTGGGGCGGCGCGGCGGCGGACGAGACGCCCTATGCGCAGAGCATCGCGATCGCCGGGCGGCCGTTCGCCACGGGGATCGGCATCCTCGCCAATTCGCGGCTGGAGGTGCGGGCCGACCGCGGCTTCCGCACCTTCACGGCGCAGGTGGGCGTCGATGACAACACGCCCAACACCGCCGCGCCGGTGACTTTCCTGGTCTATGCCGACGGGCGGCTGGTCGCGCGCTCGGCGCCGATCCGGTTCGGCCAGCCCGCTCGCCTGTTGACCGCACCGGTGGCGGGGGCGCGGCTCGTCGAGCTGGTCGTCCGCCAGGCGGCGGGCGGCGCCATTCCGGCATCGACGGCCTGGGCCGACGCCGCCTTGCTGCGGTGAAACCGAATACAAATGGAGGACCGATAATGCGAATGCTCGCCGGCTTCTTGGCGCTAGCGGGGGCTACGTCCGCCTCCGCGCAGCTCGCGCCCAGCAGCGACGACCCCAAAACCTACCCTTTGCTCCAGATAGGCGAGATCATGCCGCGTCCGACGACGATGCCCGCGCCGCAGGGCGCGCGGGGCCTGTCGATCGGACTGGAGACGATCGAGCGCGACTATGTCAGCTATGCCGCGGTCGAGCCCTATCTGGTGCCGCTCGGGTTCCGCCAGGCGCGCCTGATGGCGGGCTGGTCGAACATCGAAAAGACCAAGGGCGTCTACGATTTCAGCGAGATCAAGGCGATTGTGCGCGACCTGCGGGCCAAGGGCATCCAGCCCTGGGTCGGGCTGACCTACGGCAATCCCGACGTCTATCAGGACCGCAGCGGCGCCACGCTCGGCGGGCATCCGCCGGTCACGCCGGAGAGCCGCGCCGCATGGCTGCGCTTCGTGCGCGCGCTCGTCACCGAGCTGGGGCGCGACGGGGTGACCGAGTGGGAGATCTGGAACGAGCCCAATTACAGCATACCGGCCGAGGTCTACGCGCCGTTCGCGGTGCAGACCGCCAATGCGGTGCTCGCGGCCCAGCCCGGGGCGACCCTCGACCTGGGCGCGTTTCTCATCCCCACGACCGCGCCCGGCGACAAGGGCATGCCCTATGTCGAGGCCACGCTGAAGGCGTTCAAGGCGGGGGTAAAGGTGCCGCCCGCCCAAGTGAAGGTCAGCTACCACCCCTATACCGTCAACCCGGACAGCTGGTACGACGCCCGCTTCGACGCCTTTCGCAAGCTCGTCGACTCTTACGGCTACGGCCTGCGCAACGGCGAAAACGGCGCGCCCTCGGCCAGCCAGCAGGTGCTGGCACTGCGCAACGCGGACTGGACCGAGGACGGCCAGGCCAAATACGCGCTGCGCCGCGTGATCGGCGACCTCGCGCTGGGCATCGAGACCGGCTATTTCACGATGGCCGACATCCATTACCCGACCAACGCCGGCAGCTATTCCAAGAACATGAAGGGGCTGCTGCAGACCGGGCGCTATACCGGGATCGCCCCCGATTACGGCGACAAGCGCGTGGTGCGGACCAAGGTCGCGTACCGCGCGATGCAGAACGTCGCCTCGGTCTTCGATGACAGTGTGCGAGCCGATCCGGCGGCCGGGTGCACGGTGCCGGAGGGCTATCGCGCGGTCGCCTTCGTCCGTCCCGGCGCGAACGGTGCGGCGCCGCTGCGCGCGGTGGCGGTATGGCGCGCGGCGGACCGGCCGGGCGATTTCGCCAAGGCGGTGCCGGTGCGGCTGCGCTGTGACCGGCTGCCGCTCGGCATCCCCGACGCGGCGGGGATGCCGGCGAAGCTGGAGCTCGCCAACCTGCTCACCTCCAGCGTCTACCGCGTCGTCACGCCGATCGCGCTGGCCCGGCGCGAAGGTGCCGCGTTCGTCTGGCCCGAACTGCCCGTGACCGACAGCCCGGTGCTGATCGCCGACGCGGGCTTCGTCCGGCACGAATGACCGCCTAAGCGGCCGCCAACCGCGCCGCCGGGACGGGGTGGCCGCGCACCGGGGCGGGCAGCGCGACGAGCGCGCCCGCCGCCGCCGGATCGCGCAGGCTGGGCCGGACGGACAGCGACGTGACGATCAGCCGGTCGAGGCCGGGGCCGACGAAAACGGGCTTGGTCGGATGGTCGACG
This sequence comes from uncultured Sphingomonadaceae bacterium, assembly GCA_964246315.1. Lineage (GTDB taxonomy): Bacteria > Pseudomonadota > Alphaproteobacteria > Sphingomonadales > Sphingomonadaceae > Sphingomonas_O. Next base: position 2,768 of record CAXTPT010000042.1, read on the forward strand.
GGCAAATCGATCGAGCGGTCGAGCGTGCCATCGGGGCGGAAGCGGTGCAGGCAGCCGCCGCCGACCCCCGCGATCCAGTAACCGCCCGCCGCATCGGTCGCCGCGCCGTCGGGCCGCCCGCGATACGCGCGCATATCGACGAACGGCTGTGCCTCGCCCAGCGTGCCGGTCGCCACGTCATAGCCGGCGCGCCAGATCCGGTTGACCGCCGGGAACGAGTCCGACCAGTAAAGCCGGTCGCCCGCCGGCGAGAAGGCGAGGCCGTTGACGGTGTACAGGCCCTCGACCAGCGTCGTCCAGCGATGGCCGTCAAAGCCGTATAGCGTGCCGGTCGGCTCCAGCGGCCCGAGATGGCTCATCCGCATCGTGCCGATGATCAGCCGCCCGCGCGGATCGACGGTCAGGTCGTTGAAGCGGTGGGTGCGCGGCAGGCCGGCCGGGGCGGAGACCTTGCGCAGCGGCCCGTCGTCGCCGGGCCGATAGAGGAACAGCCCCGTCTCCATCGCCACGATCACGTCGCCATTCGCCGTGCCGACGACGCCGCCCGCCTGCTCGGGCGTGGCGAGCGACCAGGTCGCGCCGCTGTCGATCTCCGTCAGCATCACCGCCGGCGCCTGGATATCGACCCACCACAGGCGATGACGGGCCGCGTCCCACCACGGACTCTCGCCGACCTTCGCGCGCGTCGTGCCGAGGAGGCTCGCCTCAGTCGCCAACGGCCGCGTCCTCCAAGACCGCGAGCGGCGCGGCGTCGCCCCAGAAGCGCTGCCGGCTCGTCCGCCCGATCCCCGGGTTCAGCTGGTTGCGCGGATCGAGCGCGCGGTAATGCCGCTCCAGCGCCGGTTCGGCGTGATAGAGGTGGCCGACATTGTGCTCGGCGGGGTAGCGCGCCCCGCGCGCGGCGAGCGCGGCGAGCAGCCGGTGCTCCAGGTCCTCGGGGTCGGCGCCCTTGCGGACGATATAGTCCTGATGGAACACATGGCAGAAGAAATGGCCGTAATAGAGCACATGGACGATATCGCGCGCCGCGTCGGGCGTCAGCCGTTCGCGCCAATCGCGGGCGTTGCGCGGCAGCGCGATGTCGAGCGCGACGATGTCTTCCACCTGCGCGCGGTGGACGGCGCGGTACCGCACCGCCGCCCCCGCCACCGCGAAGCGGTGCAGGAACGCCGCCTCGGCCTCGTCCGGCGTGCATTCGAAGGCATCGCCGCCAGCGCCCCGCAACACGTCGTCGAGCAGGCGGCGGGTGTCGGCGGCGTCCTCCGCCGCGACCTTCAGCAGCAGGTGATGCTCGAAGCGGTCGCGCCATTCGATCAGCCGCGGCGGCAAATGCGACGGGAACAGGCGGCTGGCGGCCTGCATCAGGCGGTCGCTCGGCGCCGCGCCGAACACGCGCAGGCGCGCGGCCAGCGCGTCCACCCGCGCCTTGAGCGCGAACATAGCGGGCAGCCGGCCGGTGCCCAGGCGCTTGATGGCGAGATACGTGTCCTTGCCGTAGCGCGCGGCGATATCGAACGCGGTGCGGTGGACATATTCGGCCGCGATCGGCAGCGCCGCGAAGTCGCGCAGCATCGTGCGCCGGATATCGGTCAGGCGGTCGGGGTCGTTCGTGCCGATATAGAAGGTCGCCGTCTCGGCTTCCGCCGCGAAGGTATCGAGGCGCACCGCGAACACCGAGACCTTGCCCGCCGATCCCGAGCATTCGAAATGGCAGCGCGGATCGGCGTTGTAGCGGGCCGGACTGTCCGCATCGATCTCCCGGACGTGCCCGGCATAGTGACGGTCGGACGCGGCGCGCGCGGGGTCGTGCACGACATCCGCGTCCGTCCAGTCGCCCGCCTCGACGCACGCGAGCACCGCTTCGGCGTCACCGCCTAGGCGGATGCCGAGATGATTGACGAGCGCGAGCTGTCCGTCGCCGTCGACGCGGGCGAACAGCGCCAGCGTCGTGAAGGCGCTGCCGCGCCGGACCAACGCGCCGCCCGAATTGTTGCAGACGCCGCCAAGCACCGAGGCGCCCAGGCACGACGACCCGATCACCGAGTGCGGTTCGCGCCCCAGCGGCGCCAGCCGCCGTTCGAGATCGTACAAAGTGGCGCCGGGCAGGCAGACCACCTGCCGCCCGCCGTCGATCAGGTGGATGCCGGTGATGCGCGTGAGGCTGATGACCACCACCCCTCCCGGATAGTCGTCGCCGTTCGGGGTCGACCCGCCGGTCAGCCCGGTGTTCGCCGCCTGATGGACGACGCTGACATCGGCCGCCAGGCAGGCGGCGAGCGCGCGCCATTGCTCGATCAGCGTGCCCGGACGCACGACGGCGATCGCCCCGCCGCCGCCGAAGCGATAGCCTTGCGTGAAGCGCCGCGTCGGCCCCGCCCCCGTCAGCACATGGCCGCGCCCGACGATCCGGCGGAGCGCAGCGATCAATTCATCCATGCCGTCGTGCTAATCCAGCCAAACAAGTTAGACAACTTCAGCGCACGACCCAATTGACGTGGCCCCACACAGTCGCCGGCGCTTGTAAAAGTGATCCGTAAAGGTAAAGAGTTGTAAGGGAGAATGCGGTGCGCATAACGAAAGTCACGCCGTATTTGATGCAGGCCGGCGCGCCGAGCGAGACCGCATGGTCCGCGCAAGGCATGAGCGCGAAGGGCAGCAGGCACTGGTGCTTCGTGCGGATCGATACCGACGAAGGGCTGCACGGCATCGGCGAAGGCAGCGGCTGGCCGAAGCTGGTTCATGCCGCGCTGACCGATTTCGCGCCGCTGCTGGCCGGCGAGGATCCCCGGCATATCGATCGGCTGTGGCACAAGCTGTTCGTGGCGCAGATGGGCCATGGGATGACCGGCACGCCGGGCGCGGGCGCGCTGGCCGCGATCGACATGGCGCTGTGGGATTTGAACGGCAAGGCGCTCGGCGTTCCGGTCTGGCGCCTGCTCGGCGGGCGTTTCCGTGACCGCATCCCCGCTTATGTCCATGCGGGTTCGGCCGAATCGGCCAGGACGGCGGTTTCCGAGGGCTATCGCATCGTGAAGGCGGGCAATGTCCGCGGCACGGTCGACAAGGTCGCCCGCCTGCGCGAGGCGGTCGGGCCCGAGATCGACATCGCGGTCGACCTGCACGGCCCGCCCTGGCTCGGTGCCGCCGACGCGCTTCGCTTGGCGCGCGCGCTGGAGCCTTACGACATCCTGTTCCTGGAAGACCCCGTCGCCCCCGAGGACATCGACGGCTGGCGGCGGGTGCGCCAGGGGACCGACCTGCCGCTTGCCGCGGGCGAGCGCTGGGCGAATCTGTGGCAGCTTCGCACGCTGCTCAGCGAGGGGCTGGTCGACATCGTCCAGCCCGACACCGGCCGCGTCGGCCTGACCCAGCTCAGGAAGATGGCGGCGCTCGCCGAGGCGCATTTCGCGCACGTCGCCCCCCATGCCGGAACGCTGGGACCGGTCGCGGAATTCGCGGCGATCCACCTGCTCGCGGCGATTCCCAATGCCGGCCCGCTCGAACGCTTCCGCGTCGACTGGCCGGGGCGGGCGGCGATCGTCACCGCGCCGGTCGAGATCGACGACGGCCAGGCGGTGGTCCCGGACCGCCCGGGCCTGGGCGTCGACCTGATCCTCGAGGAAGTCGCGCGTCATCCGCCGGGCACCAACGTCAACGCGCCGTCCGCGCACACCGGCATGGCCTATGAGGACGGCACGGCGGACGAGCATCTCTATCAGCAGCCCCGAAGGCGCCGCGCCGCCTTCTTCAATCCCACCGCAGCCAGCGAATTGGAGGAATGATGACTAGCCCCGTGGCCGTGTCGGCCGAAGTGATCGAGAAGCTGCGCAACGCGTCGACGCCGTCGCTGGCCACCATCCTGCACAAGCGCGGGCTGCGGAACCAATATGTGCTGGGTGCGGCGCTGCTCGGCGGCGGCGACAAACGGATGGCCGGCCCTGCCTACACCCTGCGCTACATCCCCGCGCGCGAGGACCTGGACGTCGTCGAAGCGTTCAGGGACACCCAGCACCCGCAGCGCCTGGCAGTCGAGAGCGTGCCGCCCGGACATGTGCTGGTCATGGACTGCCGCCGCGACGCGACTGCGGCGTCGGGCGGGTCGATCCTCTTCACGCGGCTGGAAGTGCGCGGCTGCGCCGGGGTGGTGACCGACGCCGGCGTCCGCGACGCCACGACGATCGCCGCGCTGGACATGCCCTGCTTCTGCGCGGGCGCGGTGGCCCCGACCAACCTGTCCAAGCATCACGCGGTCGACCTGAACGTGCCCGTCGGCTGCGGGGGAGCCCCGGTCTATCCCGGTGACATCATGGTGGGCGACGGCGATGGCGTCATCGTCGTGCCGGCCGGGATCGCCGCCGAAGTGGCCGAGGAAGCCGGCGCGATGGAGCAGTTCGAGGACTGGGTCCTGGCCGAGGTCCGCGCCGGCGCGCCCGTGATCGGCACCTATCCCGCCAACGAGGAGACGCGCGCGCGGTACGAGGCGCATCGGCGCGAACGGGCGGGTTCGGCCTGACGTGTGGCGCGTGCGATGGCAGGCGCCTCCCCCGGCGGGGACGTGGCGACCGGCATGGTCATGCCCCCTATCGGCCGGACGATCCGAAGGCCCGCGCGATCACATTGTCGATATGCCGGCACATCGCATCGCGCGCGCCCGGCGCGTCGCCGGCCTTGATCGCCCGATAGACCGCGACATGTTCGCCGTGCACGTCCCGCACGCGCGCGGCACCCTGCGGCATCAGAAAGCTGCGCGAGATGTTCATGCTGCTCGCGACGCTTTCCTTGAGCGCATTTATAGTGCTCTCGTAATAGCGGTTCCCGGTCCGCTGCGCGATGGCGAGGTGGAACGCGAAATCCTCGTCGAGCGGGATGATGCTGTTGCCGATACTGGCTTCGAGCCGCGCGAAGGCGATGTCGAGCCGGTCGTCGCCAGGCGCGCCGAGCGCCGCGAAATAGGCGCTTTCCGCCTCCAGCCCGCGCCGGAAGATCAGGCAGTGGCGCATGTCCTCGATCGAGCTGACCGGGCCCAGCTGCCTGCTTCGCGCGCCCTGGATCGCGCGGACATAGGTGCCGGAACCACGGCGCGACACCACCACCCCGTCCTCACGCAGCCGGGCCAGCGCCTCGCGCACGATCGGGCGCGACACCGCCAGCTGCGCCGACAGCGCGTTCTCCGTCGGCAGTCTGGCGTTTACGGGGTAGGTGCCGCTGCCGATCAATTCGACGATCTTGGCATAGGCGATTTCGCTCAGCTTGCCCGACAGCGGCTCGGTTTGGATCATCGGATCGAACATCGTCGTCCGACACCATACGCACGCGTCCCGTACGTGCAAAGCCTCTCCAGCCGGCGGCGGCGGCCGTGACCGTGCTGGTGACGGGCGCGGCCGGCCGGATCGGATCGGTCGTGGTCAGGGACCTGCGCGCCCGGGGCCAGGCCGTCCGCGCGACCGATCGGCTCGCGGGCGAGGGCATCGACATCGTCGGCGACCTGCTCGATCCGGGCTGCGTACGCGATTGCGTCGCGGGGATCGACGCGGCGGTCCACCTCGCCGGCCATCCCAATTCGCGCGACTGGGCGGTGCTCGACGCCGTCAATACCCAGGCGACGCGGGCGCTGCTCGACGCCTGCGGTCAGGCCGGGGCGCGCCGGATCCTCTACGCCAGCTCGGTCCATGCCATCGGGCTGCTGCCCGCGGACGCCCATGTGCGCGACCACGAGCCGCCGTGCGCCGACAGTCCCTATGGCGTCTCCAAGGTCACCGGCGAGGCGATGCTCCATTATTTCTGCGCGCAATACGGCATGACGGGCGCGGCGCTGCGCATCTGCGCGTTCCGGCCGGAACCGACCAACGCGCGCGAGCTGCGGCTGTGGATCAGTCCGCGCGACATCGCCGCGCTCGTCACGGCGGCACTGGACGCGCCGATCGTCGGGGTCGAGACCGTCTGGGGCATATCGGGCAACAGCCGGGCAGCGCATGCCCGGGAGGCGTGGGCGCGGATCGGATATGCGCCGCAGGACGACGCCGAACGCTTCGTGCCGGCCCTGCGCGCGGCGGGGGTGGACGTCGACGCGGTCTCCGAATGGCCGCGGCTGGGCGGGCCGGTCGCCGTGCCGCAGCCTATGCCGCCGCGCTGACCGCCGCTCCGTCGCGCCCCGTCGTCCTGAGGCGCTTCCACAGGATCATCAGCGCGGCCGGGTGCAATAGCGCGCACACGACGAAGACCGGGGCATAGCCATAGTCGCGGACGACATAGCCGACCCCCCAGTTGAAGATGGCGGCGCCGATCGTGCCAACAGTGCCGATCAGTCCCACCGCCGCCCCCAGCGACCCGCGCGGAAAGAGGTCCGCCATGATCAGATTGGTCAGGTAGAGCCAGCTATAGGTCATGAAATAGGTCGTCGTCAGCACCGCGATGGCCAGCCCCACCGATGGCTGCCCCAGCAGCAGCAACAGCAGCGGCGCGCAGACGGTGGTGCTCGCGAGCACGGTCAGCCGGCTCATCACCGGCGCCCGCCCGCGGCGGATCATGCGGTCGGACCAGAAGGCCGTCGCGAAGGTCAGCAGCGCGGTGATCGCCGGGGGTATCCAGAGCAGCCGGCCGACATCGGCGAACGACACGCCCAGCCGCTCCTGCAGATAGCCCGCCTGCCAGGCCTGGAAAAAGAACCACACCGGATCGCTGACGAGCCGGGCGACCAGCAGCGTGAGCATCATGCGGTTGGACAGCAGCGCGCGGAGGCCCATCCGGGGGACCGCCGCCGGCGCCCCGGCCGATGCCGCCGGCTGGTCGAAATTCGGCTGGTTGCGGTCGGACACCCACCACGCCGCGGCGAACGCCAGGCCGACCAGCCCGGGCACGATGAAGGCCGCGCGCCAGCCATGCGCGGTCGTCAGCCACACGATCAGCGGCGGTGACACGATCGGCCCCAGGAACTGCAGCGGCGTCTTGACCGCATAAGCGGTGGCGAGCTTGTCGCGCGGGAACCAGGCGGTCAGCGCAACGATGGTGGCCGGCAGCAGCCCGGCTTCCGCCGCGCCCAGCACCACGCGCCAGGCAATCATCTCCCCGAAGCTCGAGGCGAGCCCGGCCCCGATCGTCGCCGCCGACCACAGCGCGACAAACAGGGTGAACGACCGGCGGCTGCCGATCCGGTCGACGAGCATGCCGGCAAGAAAGTAGCAGGCGGCATAGGGCACCAGGAACGCGGTGACCAGCAGCCCATATTGTGCGTCGTCGATGCGCAGCACGCCCTTCAGCGTCGTCTTCAGCACCGACACCACGTTGCGGTCGATCATGCCGAGCGCATAATCGAGCGTCATCAACGTCAGGATCCACCAGGACATGGCCGAAACGCCCGCGCGTGCCGGCTTCCGCATTGGCTCGCCAGTCTGCAACCGCCCGTCCTCTCTCTTATTGTTGTCTTACAGCTTTCCCCGGCAGTTCTGTTTAGTCAAGCGCGGACGCCTGGCCGGCGCAAAGGCGGCGGTTGCCGAGCAGGCGGCCGGCCTGTCCTTCATCCGTTCCAGGCGGCGACAAAGCTGCGGGCGTCACGCGCGACGTCGGCGGCGGACTTGCCCGGCCGGTAAAGCGCCGAGCCGAGGCCGAAACCGTCCGCGCCGGCCGCGCGCCACGGGGCCATCGTGTCAGGCGCGATCCCGCCGACCACCAGCACGCGCGTCGCCCGGGGCAGCACCGCGCGTTGCGCCTTGAGCAGCGCGGGCGCGGCGCCGTCGGCGGGGAACAGCTTCAGCGCGGTCGCGCCCGCCGCCAGCGCCGCGAACGCCTCGCTCGGCGTGTAATAGCCGGGGAGCGACGCCATCCCCGCCGCGACGGTCGCGCCGATCACCGCCGCGTCGGTGTTGGGTGATACGATCAGCGCGCCCCCCGCCGCCGCGACCCGCGCGACCTGATCGGTGTCGAGCACCGTGCCCGCGCCGACCAGCGCCCGCCCGCGCAGCCGCTCGGCGAGCAGCGCGATGCTGGCGAACGGGTCGGGCGAGTTCAGCGGCACCTCGACAAGCGTGAAGCCGGCAGCCACCAGCGCGTCGCCCACCGCCGGCGCCTCTTCTGGAGTCAGGCCGCGCAGGATCGCGGCGAGCGGGCAAGCGGCGAAGGCGTCGTCGAAATTCATGGAGCTATCCCCAGCAGCCGGGCGATCATGGTGATCCCTTCAAGGAAACCGGCGCGGCTGTCGAGCCGTCGCACCGTGCCGCCCGCGAGCGTGATAGCCGCCGCATAAAGTTCGGCCAGCGGCCCGTCGGCCAGCAGCGTCACCTCGCGTCCCGCCAGATCGCGGGCGCCGACATCGTTTCCGATCAGCACGCCGCTGGCGTAGCTCGCCGCGTCCGCCCGGTCGCGCACGCCCAGCAGCACGCCGGCGCGCACTTCGAACAGCGCCGTCAGCAAGTCCGCCGCCGCCGACCCGCGCGCGACCCCGCTGCGGAACGCCGGCCCGTCGGCGACATCGCCGTCGAGCATCGCGGCCAGCGTGCCCTGTTTCCGCAAGGACGCGAACAGCTCGCCCGTGAGCGCGGTCCGGAACGCGACGATCCGCGCCCCCTCCACCGTGATCCATTTGCAATGCGTGCCGGGCTGGCAGAAAAAGGCGTCGGGCCCGGCCAGTCCCCCGGCCGCCGCGCCCAAGACCTGCACCTCTTCCCCGCGCATCACGTCGGCGCGGCCGCCGTCGCGCAGCGCCACGCCGGGGACGATGTGCATGTCGGGGGCGGCCTCCACCGCCGCCGCGGCGATGGCGGTGAGGTCGGCGGGCGCATCGACATAGGGCACGGCCACCAGGCCGGAGTCGGAACCGATCATCCCCGCCGCCACGATCGCGCGCGTGCCGAACCGTTCGCGCAGCGCGGCGATCGCGTCGGGATAGCCGCCCGGCGGCACCGCCAGGATACCGCCTGCGTCGCTCAGCTCATCCTCGACCGCGCCGTCCGCGCCGATCAGATAGGCGCGCCGATTGGTCGTTCCCCAATCGACCGCGATCCAGCCGCGGGAACCGCTCAAACGCGCTGGCCGTCAAGCAGCCGCGCGCCGCCGGCCTCGTCGCGCAGCTCCGGCGGCAGCAGGGCGGCGGGCAGGTTCTGGTAACAGACCGGACGCAGGAACCGGTCGATGGCCAGGCTGCCGACCGAGGTCGAGCGGCCGTCGGCGGTCGCCGGGAACGGCCCGCCATGGACCATCGCATGCGCCACTTCCACCCCGGTCGGCCAGCCATTGACCAGCACCCGGCCCGCGCGACGTTCGAGCACGGACACGAGCGCAGCGGCGGCGTCCTCGTCTGCCGGGTCGAGCTGCAGCGTGGCGGTCAATTGACCCTCCAGACCGGCCAATACCCGCCGCACCTCGTCCAGGTCGCGGCAGCGCACCACCAGCGACGAGGCGCCGAACACCTCCTCCGCGAGCGTCGTGTCGGCGAGGAACGCGGTGGCGTCGGTCGCGAACAGCCGCGCCATCTCGCGCGCCACGCCGTCGCCCTCGCAGCCGCAGGCGAGCTCGGTCACTGCCGGGTTGGCGGCCAGGGCTCCGGTCCTTTGCGCGAAAGCGGCGCGGATGCCGCCGGTCAGCATCGGCTGCGGGGCATGTTCGGCCAGTGCGGCGGCGGCCGCGGCCTCGAACGCCGCCAGGCCATCACCCGCGACCGCCACGATCAGCCCGGGATTGGTGCAGAACTGCCCCGCGCCCATCGTCAGCGAAGCGACGAACTCGCGGCCCAGTGCCTCGCCGCGCGCGGCAAGCGCGGCGGGCATCAGCACCACCGGGTTGATGCTCGACATCTCGGCATAGACCGGGATCGGCACGGGCCGCGCCTGCGCCAGCCGGACCAGCGCCAGCCCGCCGGCGCGCGAGCCGGTGAAGCCGACCGCCGCGATGCGCGGATCGCTCACCAAAGCCGCGCCGAGCTCGTTGGCCGCCCCGCGGACATGGCCGAAAATGCCCTCTGGCAGGCCGGTGCGCGCGACCGCGCGGCGGACCGCGTCGGCGACCATCGCATCGGTGCCGGGATGCGCGGGATGGCCCTTGACCACCACCGGGCAGCCCGCCGCCAGCGCTGCGGCGGTGTCGCCGCCCGCGGTCGAGAAGGCGAGCGGGAAGTTGGACGCGCCGAACACCGCGACCGGCCCCAGCGGCACCATCCGCAATCTGAGGTCGGGGCGCGGCAGCGGCGCACGGTCGGGCAGCGCGGGGTCGATCCGCACCCCCCGCCAATGTCCGTCGCGTACCACCTGCGCGAACAGCCGCAGCTGGCCGATCGTGCGCCCGCGCTCGCCGGTCAGCCGCGCCTCGGGCAGCCCGCTCTCCGCCGCCGCGCGCGCGATCAGCGCGTCGCCGAGCGCGGCGATCTCGTCGGCGATTGCCTCGAGGAAACCTGCGCGCGCCTCCGCGTCGGTTTCGCGATAGGCGTCGAACGCCGCCTCGGCGGCCGCGCAGGCCGCCGCAACGTCGGCCAGCGTGCTGACCGGAAAAGCGGGGTCGAGCCGCCCGCCGGTCGCCGCGTCAATTCCGTAGATGTGCTGTAGGTCGGCCATGCCCCGTGGCTGCTTTCTGTTGTCAGACTTATGCTCGCCTTATCCCGCGGGGGCGCGGGCGACAACCGGGGGAGGACGCGGCAGCAACTAGGCCGCTGTCCGCTCGACGATGGTCAAGGCAGCGGCCGTCAGCTCGACCGAATTCGGTCCCGCGAGCAGGGTGAACCGGCCCGGCTCCGCCCGCCGCCTGCCGTCGAGGCCGGCAAAGGCGAAATCGTCCTCCTCCAGCCGGAAGCGGACCATGCGCCGCTCGCCGGGCCGCAGCGTCACGCGCTCGAACCGCTTCAATTGCAGGATCGGCCGCGTCACGCTCGCCACTTCGTCGCGCAGGTAGAGCTGCACCGTCTCGTCCCCCGTCCGCGCGCCGGTGTTGGCCACGTCCACCGCGACCTCCACCGGCTCGCCGAGCGGCAGTTGGGACCGGGCAAGGCGCGGGGCGGACACCGTGAAGCTGGTATAGGACAGGCCGTGTCCGAACGGGAACAGCGGCCTGGTCTCGCCGAACAGATAGCCGCGCCGCGCGCTCGGCTTGCGGTCGTAGTGGACGGGCAATTGCCCGACCGAGCGCGGGATGGTCACGGGCAGCTTGCCTCCCGGCGCGATTCGCCCGGTCAGCACGTCGGCCACGCCGCCCCCGGTCTCCTGGCCCAGATACCAGCCCTCGATCAGCGCATTGGCGCGTTCCGCCAACAGGTTGACCGACAGCGGCCGGCCGTTGAGCAGCAGCACGACCACCGGCTTGCCGGTGTCGAACAATGCCGCCGCCAGCCGGTCCTGCGCGCCGACCAGGTCGAGCGCGTCGCGATCGCCCAGATGCGCGTCCGACCACGCCTCGCGGCTCAATTCCTCATTCTCGCCGAGCACGACGACGATCGCGTCCGCATCCGCCGCCGCCCGCACCGCCTCGTCGATCAGCGGCAGATTTTCGGCGAGCGGCACCAGCTCGACGGCGTCCTGCTGCCAGATCCGTGAGCGGGTGACGCGGACGCCCTCGGCATAGCGCACCGCGAAGCCCCGCTCGGCGCGCAGGCCATCGAGGACGCTGACCACGTGACGCGGCGTATCGCTATACCCGCCGATCGGGGTGTCGCGCGCGTGCGTGCCGACGACGAGCAGGCGGCGGTGCCGCGCGGGATCGAGCGGCAGCACGCCGTCATTCTTGAGCAGCACCATCGCGCGCGCCGCCGCCGTGCGCGCCAGTGCCGACGCGGCGGCGGCGGCGGGCGTGTCCGCCGCGCGGCGCGCGTCGGGCGGGGCCATGTCGAACAGCCCGCCCTCCAGCTTCATCCGCAGCACGCGGCGCACCGCGCGATCGAGCAGCGCCGGCGGCACCGCGCCGCCACGCACGAGCTCGGGCAGCTTGGCGTAGCCGATCGGATCGGGCAGCTCGACATCGACCCCGGATGCGAGCGCGAGGCGCGCGGCGGCGGCCAGGTCGGCCGCGACATGGTGCCGCTCCACCAGCTGACGAATCGCGAAGTAATCCGACACGGTGATGCCCTGATAGCCCCATTCGTCGCGCAGCACCGTCTCCAGCAGCCAATGGTTGGCATGGCTGGGAACGCCGTCGATCTCGTTGTACGACGGCATGATCGCGCGGACCGGCAGGCTTTTGACGATCCGCTCGAACGGCGCCAGGAAAACGTCGCGCAGCGTCCGCTCGCCCATCTCGGCGGGGCCGGTGTTCGTGCCGTTCTCGGGCATGCCGTGACCGGCCATATGCTTCAGCGTCGCGAACACCTTGCCCGGCGCCAGCGGCAGGGTGTCGCCCTGCAGCCCGCGCACCGCCGCCATGCCCATCTCGCCGACGAGATACGGGTCTTCGCCGAACGTCTCCTCGCTGCGCCCCCAGCGCGGGTCGCGCGCGACGTCGACCACCGGCGCCAGCGCCATGTTGACGCCGCGCGCGCGCATCTCGGCGGCGGCCACCGCGAAGCAGCGCTCGACCAGCACCGGATCCCAGGTCGAGGCCAGCGCGATCGCCTGGGGGAAGCTGGTCGCGTCGCGCGCGGCGAGGCCGTGCAGCGCCTCCTCGTGCAGCAGCAGCGGGATGCCCAGGCGCGTATGGTCGCGCGCCCATTGCTGCGCGCGCGACGTCCATAGCGCCGCTTCGCGCGCGTCGCGGTTGACCGCCCCCGCCGCCGCGCCGGCCACCACCGGCCCGGCCTGCGCCTGGGCTCCGATCCGGTCGCAAGGCCGGCAGATGTGGCCGATGCCGGCGGGATAGGCGCGCGCGGCCGCCGCAGGGGAAAACATGCCGGCCGCATCCATCACCGCCGACTTGGCGTGCCATATGCCCTGGAGCTGCGCCGCCTTCTCCTCGACGGTCATCCGCGCGAGCAGGTCGTCGGCCCGGGCGTCGATCGCGGCCGAGCGGTTGCGGTGTGGCGCAACCCCCTGCGCCCGCAGCGGTGACGTCGCCAGCGCAGCGGTTGAGGCACTGGCCGCCAGCATGGTCGCCAGCTCGCGCCGGGACAGCCGCGCGGACCGGCCCGTCCAAGCCACGCCGACACCGGCGCGTTCGGTGACATCGCTTCCCGGGATCGCGCGTGTTCGGGCCACTCGACGTCTCCTTGCCGCGGTTGGCGTCACAAATCAGGAAAAACTTGTCAAATCGGCATGTGCTGTTCACGGACGATGCGATCCGGGGAGGAAAGACGGTTGCGCATTTGGCTCGCTCCAATGCTATTGCCATCGGCTTCGGCGATGACATGCGCGGCCCGGAGGCAAGGGTGATCGCCGACGTCGGCTCCGCTTGGTCCGGCATGCTGCCCGCGGATTGGCGGACGGCGCGGCTGCTCGGGCGGATCGACCTCGGCGAAGGACCGACGCCGGTGCTGGTGGCGGATGGCATCGCCTATGACATGACGCCGGTGGCGCCGACCGTCGCGATGCTGGTCGAACCGGACGCGCTCGATCCGGCGGGCGGGCGGGCGCTCGGCCCGTTGACGGCGCTCTCGACCGACGCACTTCTGAGCCCGGTCGACCTGCAATGCGTCAAGGCGTCGGGCGTCACCTTCGCGGTGTCGGCGCTCGAGCGCGTGATCGAGGAAAGCGCGCGCGGCGACGCCGCGGCGGCGGCGGCGGTGCGCGCACGGCTGGAGGCGGTGATCGGATCGAGCATCGGCGGCGTCCGTCCGGGCTCGGACGAGGCGGTGACGCTCAAAGAGGTGCTGATCGCCGACGGCCTGTGGTCGCAATATCTCGAGGTCGCGATCGGTCCCGATGCCGAGATCTTCACCAAATGCCCCGTGCTGGCGTCGGTCGGCTGGGGGGCGGCGGTGGGTGTCCGCTCCGATTCGAGCTGGAACAATCCCGAACCCGAGATCGTCTTGCTGGCCGATAGTCGCGGCCGCGCGGTCGGCGCGACGCTGGGCAACGACGTCAACCTGCGCGATTTCGAGGGGCGCTCGGCGCTGCTGCTCGGCAAGGCCAAGGACAACAACGCCTCGTGCGCGATCGGTCCGTTCGTGCGGCTGTTCGGCGATGATTTCACGATGGACGACGTCCGCGCGGCGACGGTCGAGCTGACGATCGACGGACCGGAGGGCTACCGCCTGACCGGCAGCAGCTCGATGGCGAAGATTAGCCGCGACCCGCTTGAACTTCTTGTCCAAGCGCGGAGCGAACATCATTATCCCGACGGGCTCGCGCTGTTCCTGGGCACGATGTTCGCCCCGACCCAGGATCGCGGCGATCCGGGCCGCGGCTTCACTCATTGCGAGGGCGATGTGGTGACGATCGCGACCGAGCGGCTGGGCGCGCTCGCCAACCGGGTGACGACGTCGAAGGCCGCACCCCCCTGGACGCTGGGGATCGCCGGGCTGATGCGCAACCTCGCCGGCCGCGGGCTGCTGGGCGGGGCAGCGGCGTGAGCGGGCGTGCGCATTACCCCAGCCTCGCCGACCGGCACGTCTTCGTCAGCGGCGGCGGGTCGGGAATCGGCGAGGGGATCGTCGAGGCGTTCGTGGCGCAGGGCGCGCGGGTCAGCTTCGTCGACATCGCCGAGGATGCTTCGCGCGCGCTAGTCGAGCGGCTGGCGCCGGCGGCCAGGCACATGCCCGCTTTCACACGGTGCAACCTGACCGACATCGTGGCGCTGCAAGCTGTGATCGCCGGGGCCGCGGCGCGCGATGGCGACATCGCGGTGCTGGTCAACAACGCCGCCAATGACGATCGCCACGCCCCCGCCGACGTGACCCCGGCTTATTGGGACGAGCGGATGGCGGTGAATCTCAAGCACCTATTCTTCGCCGCGCAGGCGGTGGTCCCCGGCATGGCCCGGTTGGGCGGCGGGGCGATCCTCAACCTGGGATCGATCAGCTGGCATCTCGGCCTGCCCGACCTGGTGCTGTACCAGACCGCCAAGGCGGGGATCGAGGGCCTGTCGCGGGCGCTGGCGCGCGACCTCGGCGGCCACGGCATCCGCGTCAACACCATCGTTCCCGGCAACGTCCGGACCCCGCGTCAGGACGCCTTGTGGATCGATGACGACGCGCTCGCCAAGCTGCTCGACGCGCAGTGCCTCAAGGAGCGGGTGACCCCCGCCGACGTCGCCGCGCTGGCGCTGTTCCTCGCTTCCGACGACGCGCGGATGTGCACCGGCCACGCCTATTTCGTCGATGCCGGATGGCGTTGAGGTGGCGATGACCGGGACCATCCATGCGCTTGGAGCAACTCTGGCGAACCGGACTGCGCCACAGATCGTCGGCCCGCCCTGCCCGTCCATCGTCATCGGAGATTGAGATGCCTGATCGCGCCGCCAACGAAATGAACCTCGGCTATATCGCCGCGATCGTCGCCGTCGCGACCATTGGCGGCTTCATGTTCGGTTATGACAGCGGGGTGATCAACGGCACCCAGGAGGGGCTGGAGCGTGCGTTTGGGCTGTCGAAGCTCGGCACGGGGATCAATGTCGGTGCGATCCTGATCGGCTGCGCGATCGGCGCGTTTGCCGCCGGGCGGCTGGCCGACCGCTTCGGGCGGCGCAGCGTGATGATGATCGCCGCGACGCTGTTCATCTTGAGCGCGCTCGGCAGCGGCGCGGCGGGCAGCTCGGCGATATTCATCCTCGCCCGCATCGTCGGCGGGCTGGGCGTCGGCGCGGCGAGCGTGCTGTCGCCGATCTATATCAGCGAAGTGACGCCCGCGGCGATCCGCGGCCGGCTATCGAGCATCCAGCAGATCATGATCATCACCGGGCTGACCGGGGCGTTCGTCGCCAATTACGCGCTGGCGCACAGCGCGGGCGGGTCGCTCGGCGCGCTCTGGCTGGGCTATCCGGCGTGGCGCTGGATGTTCTGGCTGCAGACGTTTCCCGCCTCGATCTACCTGCTCGCGCTGCTGTCGATCCCCGAAAGCCCGCGATTCCTGTCGGCGGTGGGGCGCGAGGCCGAAGCGACGCGCGTGCTCACCCGGCTGTTCGGCGCGGACGAGGCCGCGCGCAAGACCGCCGAGATCGGCGCGTCGCTGAGCGGCGACCGTCACCGGCCCCGCCTGGCCGATCTGTCGGAGAACGGCCGCATCCGCCCGATCGTCTGGACCGGCATCGGCCTGGCTGCCTTTCAGCAGCTCGTCGGGATCAACATCGTCTTCTATTACGGCGCGGTGCTATGGCAGTCGGTCGGCTTCAGCGAAGACGACGCGCTGAAGATCAACATCCTGTCCGGCGCGCTGTCGATCATCGCCTGCCTGGCGACGGTCGCGTTGATCGACCGGACCGGGCGCAAGCCACTGCTCCTCTTGGGCTCGGCCGGCATGACGGCGACGCTGGCGACTCTTGCCTGGTGCTTCTCGACCGGCGGGGTTGACGCGGCCGGCAAGCTCAGCCTCGCGCCCGGGATCGGCCCGATCGCGCTGATCGCGGCCAATCTCTACGTCGTGTTCTTCAATCTGAGCTGGGGCCCGGTGATGTGGGTGATGCTGGGCGAGATGTTCCCCAACCGGATTCGCGGCTCGGGCCTCGCGGTTGCCGGCGCGGTGCAATGGGGCACCAACTTCGCGATCAGCGTCAGCTTTCCCGCGCTCGCGGCGGGGATCGGGCTGCCTGTCACCTATGGCTGCTACGCCGCGGCGGCGTTCGTCTCGTTCTTCTTCGTGCGCGCGATGGTACGCGAGACGCGAGGCCGCGAGCTCGAGATGATGGAGGGGTGAGCGCGTCGGGCTCCTGGCTGTGGCCGGCGCATCCATGACGGTTCGACCGACCGACACGGGCGAAAGCATCTTGTCATCTCGTCGGCAATGCCTGGCGGGGGGAGCAGGCATCGCGGCGGGTTGGGCGGCCTCCGGAT
>CAXTPT010000043.1:0-19473 GCA_964246315.1 uncultured Sphingomonadaceae bacterium
TGCGCTCAGAGACCGAATTGCATCGTGTGGAGACGAGTTCGCATTAGACTGACAGGATCGGCTGACGAATGACCCCACTCGACCGGATGCTTGGAATGCCGTGTTAGACCATCGGACCTGACAACTTGCTCGTCGAGAAGAAGCCAATTCGGATCCTTCAAAGACGGGCCGAAGGTTCGGCGGAAACGTCTAAGTCATGCGGCGGGATCCGTATATGGCGCGCCTTGGCGGATACGCACACCATACGTCGTCGTCGCTCGGTCTCAAATTCAAGTGGGAGCTTGCCAAGGTTACCCCGAACTTTAAACCTTTGAATACACTCCATTGCCCCGACCCGGCGCAAGCATTATGATCCTTTTGAAGGCCCGGGCGGCGCTTGATTGAGCGTGCAAGAATTCGGGCATCTAGGTCGCCGCGAAATTATCGGGATGCGCGGTGGAAGGCTATTCGACCACTGGGGCCGATCAGCGGAGCTGAGCAGGGTGCATGGTTGAGTCTGACGACAAGGATCCGGTGCGCCGTGTTTCGATCGTTGGCCGCCTCGCCGTATCTCCCCTCGTAAAACTGTCCCTCGCCGGGCGACGCCTTGTGGCCTACCTGGCGCTGCGGTCCGAGCCCGTCGAGCGCGCGCAAGTGGCCGCAGATCTTTGGCCCGACGTCGGGGATGAGGACGCGCGCAGCAACCTGCGCCGGGCACTGTGGCACGTCCCGCGCGGATGGATCACCAGCACCAATGACCTGGTGGTCCTCGACGCGGACTGCGATCTCCAGACCGCGCGGGGGCTCGCCGCGCGTGCGCTGGACGGCGCATCCCTGCCATTCGACGCCATCCGCCTGCTGTCGGATGACATCCTGCCGGGCTGGCACGACGACTGGCTGCTTGCGGAGCAGGATGCGTTCAGGCTCCTGCGCCTACAGGCTCTCGAGGCGGCATGCCGGTCTATGACGGCGGGCGGCCTATACGCCTACGCCGTGCAGGCTGGCAGTGCGGCGCTCTCAGCCGATGACCTGTGCGAATCGGCCGCCGACGCCCTCATTCGCGCGCATTTGGCGCAGGGCAACCGCGGACAGGCGCTCGCCTGCTTCCGTGCGCTCAGCAACCGCCTGCACTCGGAGCTCGGCGTGACGCCCGATCCGACGCTCGTAGCGGCCATCGGCACAATGGGCGCGGATCAGCGATCAGGAGCGCAAGCGGGATAGGACGATCGACGGACGCGGCGTAGACGGTGTCCCGACGCGCACGCGCACGCCCTATCGACGTCGCCCGCACGCGGGAGCGATGTACCAGCACACGTCTACGGACGCAGCGGCTCCTAACGTGCCCGGCGACTCAAGCGAGTATAGGAGCAAGGCATGCGCGACAGGGACGAACGCGACGAAGCGGGATGGTCCGAGACGACCGTGCTCGAGAGCCCCTTTCTGGAGGCTCAAGGCTCGATGCAGGAGAGCAGCGAGCCGGTGGCCGACCGCTCGACCGGTTTTACCTCCCCGTTTGCCGAGGCCGAATCCTTCGCCAACGAGGACGTGCGCGACTCCGCCCTTGCCGAAGTGTTTAACGAACTTCGTGACGAGGCCTTCGATGAGGCGCTAGCCTTCCTTGCCGAGGAAACCGAGCAAGCGGTCAGCGATCGGTTTAGTGGCGAAGCGCCGCTCCAGATGAGCGAGCGGCTGCGATTTGGCGAGGCGCAGCTGTCGCCAGTGCGCTTCGAGGCCGAGCAATATCTGCAAGCCCTCGAGACCGGCATCGGTGCGATGGACGTGCAGTCGTTGAACGAGGAGCAGCTCAACGCCCTGCTAGACCGCTTCGACCCAACGCCCGGCGAACTGTCACCGGCGGGCGAGGAATTCATAGGCGGGCTAATCCGCAAGGCCAAGAAGGTCGTCAAGAGTGCGGTAAGGGTCGCGGGCAAGGTGGCCGGCGTGGTCGTCGGGCCCGTGCTCCAGCGTCTGCGCAAGCTCGTCGCCCCATTGCTCCGGCGCGTCCTCTCATTCGCGATCGGTCGCCTGCCGGCACCGCTGCGGCCCGGTGCCCGACTGCTCGCCTCCAAGATCAAACTTGAGGCGGAGGATCTCGACACACCGGAGGGCGGGGTCATGTCGCCGACGCTGGAAACCGACACGCCAGCCCTCGCCGAAGCGTTCGACGCGGCGCTCGCGGAGAGCGTGTACGGCGAGGTCGATCTGGAGGAGACCGGAGAAACTTTCGAGGCCGATGAGCGGCACGAGGCTGACGGTCGGGCGCTTGAGTCCCTCGCCGAGGCCCGCGCCACATTGATGGACCGTATCGTCGCGGGAGGCGATAACGAGGAGCTAGGACCGGCGGTCGAGCAGTTCGTGCCCGCGCTGCTTGGCGCGCTGCGCATCGGCGTTAACCTCGTGGGAAGGCCGAAGGTCGTCAATTTCCTCGCCCGCTACGTCAGCAAGCTGATAAGCCGCTGGGTCGGACCTAAGCTCGCTACTCCGCTGTCGCAGGCAATCGTCGACACCGGCCTCCGTCTCGTGTCGCTCGAGGCCGAGCAGGCTGGGTTTGGCAACGAGCACGCGGGCGCTGGCGCCATCGCGAGCGTCATCGAGGACACGGTTAGGCGCGTCAGCGAAAACGAGGAGTACGTTTTCGAGGACGAGGCTCTGACCGAACTCGCCGTCGCGGAGGCGTTCGAGAACGCCGTCGCGACTTTCTTCCCGCCCCGCTTCGTGCGCACCGACCTTCAGCAAGCTCCGAGCCTCGGTGGAGCGTTCGTTGGACGCCGCCTCCGCGGTCTGCGCCCCTACGCCAAGTATTCACGCGTGCCGGAGATCACGTTGTCCTCGCAAATGGCCGACAGACTGCCGAGCTTCGGCGGAACGACGCTCGGCGCCGCGCTGCGCGCGTCCGGTACGCGCTTCCCACTCAAGGCACGCGTGCACGTGTACCAGGCCGCACCCGGCAGCAGCGTGGCGCGCATCTTGCGCGACGACATAGGTCCAACGGTGGCCGGCCGCGGCTACGTCAGCACGGCCGACGTCCACCCCCTGACATCGCGCACGGCGGGGATGCTGCTTCAGGAACCGGCGCTTGGCGCCGAGGTGCCAGCGCGCTACCTCAAGACCCGGAAGCGCGTGGCCGTCGGGCAGCGCCTCTTCCGCATCGAACCCATCTCGGGGGCCGATCGCGGCACGGGCGCCTCCAGCCGCGCGGCCGCGTATCGTCTCGCACCGCCCCGTGCCGGGGTGGCGATCGACCGGGCCCGGGGACGGGCGGTGGTCACACTGGGCCTGGATGAGGCGACTGCACAGCGGGTGAGCGAGGCGATCCGGCAGGGTCGCGGTACGGCACCTCTGCTTCGCGCCATGATGGACGCGTACGCCCGGCTCGACGGACGGACGTCGGCCCTTGGTCCTCAACGCGAGTCCGAAACGGAAGGCGAAGCCTTCGCAGCATTTCGAGGACTCCCCTCGGGTATCGCGCCTGCGTTCCGCAGGCGCCTCCGCGCATGGGTGATCCCCATGCTCGCGCGCTGGGCACGAGACCATGGCGAAGCCTTCGCCCGAGCGGCCGCGGATCCCAGACCCGGCGTTACGGTCCGCATCTCGCTGGCTGGCATACCGGGCATGACAGCGCCATCTTCCGGCATCGCTTCCCCGGATCTAGCCTTCCGAGGCACGCCATCGATCTCCATCGAGGTCATCCCCGGAATGCACCGCCGGTGACGCGGGCGATGACGCGCGACCACGACCTGCTGCTCGACGACTTGACACGCCAGGTCGCGCACTGGCGCGCGGCCGCCGAGACTTTCCGGGACGCCGAGGAATTCGCCTCCCTCGCGGCGTGGCACTCGATCGAACGTGAGACAGGCTCCCCGCTTCGGCAGCACGTGCACCGCGTGGTGCTGGATCTTCTCCATTTGGGCGACGACGCAGCCGCGGCCATCGACCGGGCCCGAAGCGGCGATGGAAGCATCGCGGACGCGGCCCGTGAGGTCCAGCGGTTCCGGCGGCGATACACGCAAGTCGACACGACGCTCGATTTCCTGGGCGACGCCGTCAACTCCCGGACCAGCCCGACGTTGTGCACGGCGCTTTCAACCCTCGACGACCTCGCCGTCGCGAGCATGGCGCCCGTGCTGGCCGCGGCGAACAAGCCCTTACCGCGCGTGCTCGTCTACCAGGACAAGGGCACGGGAGCCTCGATACTGCGCGCGGGCGTCAGGCTCTGGGCACCCGGAGCGATCATGCCGGTGGCGGCAATCAAGATCGTCCGCCATAACCTCTATCGTCCGACCTCGCTCTTCCACGAGACTGGGCACCAGGTCGGCTATCTAACCGACTGGGTGCCGTCGGTCGAGCGGGCGCTGACGGCCAGCCTCGCCGGGGACGCCGAGCTTGCCGCCATGTGGTCGCCTTGGGCGTCAGAGATCGCCGCCGACGTATTCGCCTTCCTGCACACTGGCTATGCCTCGGTGTCCGCGCTGTACGACGTGGTCGGCGACGCGGCCACCATCTTGCGCTGGCCGATCGGTGACCCACATCCGATCGGGTGGCTGAGAACGCTGCTCGGTTGTGCCATGGCGGCCATGGCGTTCGGCACGGATGGTCCGTGGGACAACCTCAAGCGCGCCATGATGACGCGCTTCCCATCGACTCTGGCCGAGCCGACGGTTCAGCCGCTCCTTGAGCGGTCCGTTGAGCGTATGGACGCGATCGCAGCGGCCTGCATCGCGGCGCCCGTTCCCGCCCTCGGCAGCGCCCCGATGACCAGCGTGTTGGATCCGGCGCGCGTCTCACCGCGCGCGCTCGCCGATTTCGAGCGCGCCGCCGGACCAGCGCTCTGGACGTCGGCGCATTGGCGCCAAGCTGAGGGCATCCGCATCGTTGCCCTTGCCGGGCTGCGCGAAGCGGAGCGGCCAGAGACGGCGAAACAATGGATCGAGCGGGCACGCGCCTGGCTCACCTACCGGCCGCTGGCCGCCTGAAGGAGAACGAGATGCCCAAGACTCCGGAATCAACGCAGCGCCTCGAGTCCGCTGACATCCGCCAACTGCGCGATCAGGTAACGAGCCTGCAACGGATGGTGCACCAACTCGCCGACGCGAGCTCGTTCCAGAACGTGCTGGAGCGAGGTCTCGAAGAACTGTCGGTGAAACTTGAGCCACTGACCGAGCTACGCGACCTGAGGACTCTCGCCGCCGCGCGTGAGCCTCTCGGCGACGCGGAATTCGCAGCATTACAGAATGTCCGGCTCGCCTTGGCGCGACCCAACCTCACGCAACTCCTGCCGCCTGAGCCACAGCGTCCCACTTCATCCTTCAATGTCGATCAGTACGGGAGCACCGCATCATGATTCCCCAACTCGTCCAACGCATCATGGATGGCAATCCCAACGCGACACCGCCGGGACCGGTATCGCGCGAGGATGCGGTCAACCGCGTCCTGGCGGCCGACCCCTTTGACCTCATGCTCCACATGGAGCAGGTCTGGGACGCCGCAACGCCCTGGGGACCCGGTGAACCCTCAGCGGGCGCGGCTCGCAAGCAGCTGTGGCAGACCGGCGAGTTCGCGATGTACGTCCCGAAGGCTCACCCGTCATGGGAGCACCTTGGCTACAGCTATGTCCTCGAGAACACGCGCGCGGTGCAGATCATCCGGCGCGTCGTCCACGAATACCGCTCCGGCGAGGGTCTCGGCATCCCGTCGTTCCGAGGTCAGCAGTGGCTGGACGCGACCGAGGCCCTGTTGTTCGGCGCCGCGAACCCGGCCTCGACTTGGCTCTCGACGAGCGCGGTGCGGCAGGATCCCGAG
Source organism: uncultured Sphingomonadaceae bacterium (assembly GCA_964246315.1). Lineage (GTDB taxonomy): Bacteria > Pseudomonadota > Alphaproteobacteria > Sphingomonadales > Sphingomonadaceae > Sphingomonas_O. The sequence continues at coordinate 5,779 of CAXTPT010000043.1, forward strand.
GCCGTCCGACGCAATGCGTACTGGCGCTTCTTCGGGCTCGACCTCGCCTTCGGCACCGACGAGAACAAGCCCCCCGTCTACGATAAGGCGCACAGCGCCAACGCCAACTTCGTGCAACTATTCGAGGAGCTGCTGTTCGAGCTCTGGCAGGCGATGAGCAACGTGCGCAACACGTCGGGCGCGAACGCCTCCGACGACGACCGCATTTTCCGCCTCGCCGAGGCGATCCAACTCATCCTCCGTTCAAGACGGCAATTCCAGATGCTCGCGCGCGAGGAGCTGGCTGCGGCGACGGTCCTCGGCTGGGTCGAGCTGACACTGAGCAGCGACACCCCAATCATCCTCGACCTCAAGGCGACCGCCACCAACCCGGCCGACCGCCTGCGCCTGATCGGCGAACGCATCGGACTGGCGCCGCACAGCAAGGCCGCATCCTTCTTTTCGATGTCGTCCGAGCTGTCCCTCTTCTTGCGCACGCTCGAGGCTGGGGTCGTCTCGGGACCGGAATTCGCATGGGTACTCTACCTCGAGCAAATGCCGCAGAGCATGCCCGCCAACTCGCCGAAGCCGCTGGGCGCCGAGGCAAGGCGGGTGATCACCGAATGGGCCGCTGCGACAGGCAAGGACCTGAAGGTCCGCGGCAAGCCGATTGAGGCGGTTAGGCCGCGCCTGACCGCGGTGCGCTAGTCCAACGCAATAGGAGCTGCCCGTGACCTACCGTAGCGATGACACGCCCTTTGCGGGCTTTGACCCGATCGGCCTCGAGGTTCCGTTCGCAGACTACGAGCAGCCCGAGGCCGCCCCTCCCACGCTTTTCGACTCGCCGTTCAGTTCCTTCGAGGAAGCCGGCGATGCCGGGCAGTCGTTCTTTAAAGAGCACGGGGAGGACGAGGCTTCATGCGCCTCGGAGCACTCCGAAGAGGCATTGGACGGCGATCAAGGCGAGCAATCGGAGGCGGAAGGAGAGGCGGCAGCGCTCGTCACCGAGACTCTCGACGCCTTCGTCGAGCGTCTCGGCGACGACTGGTCGCGCCGCCTCAACGGCACCCCGACACCCTCGGCCATGCGCGCTTGGCTGCGAACCGACCACGACGACACCCAGGCCGGCGCCCGCCAGCGGTGGGGAAGCAAGTACGGGAAGGGTGGCTTCACCGCCGGCGCGATCACCCGGGCATGGATGCTGAGCCGCGAGAGCCAGATGCGCTTCAGGACGGAGGGTGCGCGCGTCAAGCCGCTCGGACGGTTCGCCCCACCGACCCAACCCGAGCAGCTGGTCACCCATCCGAGCATCGACGGTAGCGACAAGGCACCCGTCGCCCCACTGATGGTCGACTTCGTGCGCGCCCTCCGTGCTCGATACGCGAGTGGCTTCCGCGCGACCAACTACCGCGGACATGGGGGTGGCGCCTTCCTCAATCGCGGCCACTCGCTGGACCTTTTCCTCGGCGCGCTCGACTCAAGGGGCTTCTACAAGCCGGAGGAAGCGAAGAGCTTCCTGCGCGCGGTAGCTGCGGCGGCAAGCGAGGTCGGCGCGCGCTGGCGCGTCATCTACAACGACTTCGACGTGGCAAACGCGATCAACCGCGAGACCGGCCACGCCAACGTAATATTCGTGGGGTCGGCGCGTCGTAACGCCGCCAAGCAGGTCCTTGGCCTAAACTGGCACGGTCCGGCGCCCCTGATCCTGCACTTCCATCTCGATCTGGCGGCTCCCTCGGCGGGCGCCACGCACGAGGCGCCTACCGAGGAGAGGCTCGCCTGGCTCGACTACGAAACGGCCTCCAACAGCGAGGATAACTGGCACGAGATGCCGGCGGAGGAGGTCGCTTGGCACGTGATGCCCGGGCGGAACGGCGAACCCGATGAGCAACCGTCCGGACACGCGGTCGAGGACGAGGCATCCACGCTCGCCACCCTTGAGGCCCTAATCGAAAGCGAGATCGGGCGTGGGACAGCAGCTGCTGGCCGCGCCAAGGCAGCTCTTGCGCTCGCCATCGGTCCCGTCCTGCGGCGCGGGAGCATGGGCCCGGCCGTCACAGCCCTGCAACGCGCCCTCTCCTTGCTTGGTGGAGACATCGCCGTCGACGGCGCGTTCGGGCAGAACACTGATCGCGCCGTGCGCTCGTTCCAGTCCCGCCATGGCCTCGCCCCGGACGGCGTTGTGGGGCCGAGGACCAAGACCCATCTCGCACGCGCGTTACGCGAACCCGATCGGCAGGGGGGCGGGGGCGGCTACGAGACGCGGACCAAGACGTTCGCGAATTTCGCCAACGACAGCGCGGACGTTCCCAGCGAGCATGTTGGCCCCCTCGGCGAACTCGCGCGCGAACTCGTCGACGGGAAGGTGGCCACGGTCGACGTCGTCGGCCACACCAGCAGCGAAGGCGACGATGGCTACAACGACGCGCTCGGCCAACGACGGGCCGAGGCGGTGGTCAGGATCCTCGGAGCCGAATGCGAACGGCATGCGCGCGGTGGCGCGGTCCCAGCCTTGATGCCCAGCTCCCGTGGGGAGCGCCAGCTGGCGGGAGCGGACAGCCCCGGCAACCGCCGAGTGGTGGTCACGTACAACGCTCCAGCGCCCGTCCCGGGCGCCACGATGGAAGCGACACTTCGACGGATGCTGACGGCGTCGATGCTGCTCGCAGCAGATCCTTTGGCGTCCTTTACGTCCGGCAGTCTGCCGCCGGGTAAGCAGAGCGGCACGCTGTGGGACTACGAGCTCGAGCTCGACGGGCAGGCGATGGTGGCCAAGGGCGTCGGAGCCAAGGTGGCTCACGGTGCGCACATGATGCGCATGCCCGTCCTGCGATCCGCCCGCTGGCACGATGTGACTTTAACGCTCGCGACCGGGGTGACGGCGCGCCTGCCGCTTACCGCCGACTTCCTGCTGGGTAGCTTCAGCAGCGCCAAGGGGTCAATCGCAGGCCATTCCCTTTGGAGACTACCCGCAACGCTGGACGTCGGCACCTGTGCCGTCTTCGCCTTTGACCTCCGTGATCCCAGTGCGCCTGGCAAGGTAGAGGCGCCCGCACAGTTCGGTGGACCGGGGGGCGCCGGAGCGTCCCGACCACCCTGGGCCATCGTCGTCTGCGAGCTCGTCTGCAATCGCGCGCTCGGCGACTTCGAGACGACGACCCTGCTCGACTTCGCCCGCATCTATCCGCTCATCGAGGTGCTGAGCAGCGACGCCACCACGACCATCGAGGGCGCCGTCGAGCTCATCCGGCCGACAAAGAGTCCAATGAGCCACGGATGGGCCAACGGCGGTGAGCATCTGGTCGGCTTCTATGCGGACCGTAACGAGAGCCTTGGGATGGGCGCCGCTTTGCTGGACTTCTTCCTGGGTCGGCCCAATCCCACATTCCCTAGCTGGGATGTCCTCTTCGAGTACGTTGACAGGAACGGGGCCGCCACCTCCCAGACGCTAACGATGGTCGATCCGACCAAGACCGGCACTCGAACGAGCGGGACCGCGCGCAAGGTGCTCGACCGCAAGACCGGAACCTACTTGGCGACGACGGCGAGCAAGGAGCCGAGACAAGGCGAGTTCGATAACATTCACCTTTCGCCACCGATGCTCGCCGGCCCATTGGCGACGCCTGCGATAGGCGCTTTGCCATCGCAGGCCCTCATTCCGGCGACCCCGGTATCGATGGCGCCTGCGTGCGTCCACGACTGTTTCCATGTCCATTGGCGCTGGTCGCGCCAGTTTACGCGCCAGCCGCAACTCGGCTGGGGTCCGGCCGGACCCTACAGCCTGGCGGGCGCGCCGATGGTCCATCCCAACCAGACCGTTAGGCTGGCGACCACTAAGGGGGTGCCCGGATTTGACTACCGCGCTTCCGCCGCCCGCCACCCAGCCAACGACTGGATGGTCGTGATGCATCACGGCGCCGGTTACGCCGTCAGCATGACGGCCGATCCGACGGCGCCACTGGAAAGCGCTATGAAGTCGCTAGGCCTGCCGGCCGTCGCAACGACGGCGATCCGGACAAGCATGTCGACGGGCACTGACGCGATCTGGGCCTGGATATACTTCTTCTTCCAGAAATGGCCCGCTGCGCCGATCCTTGGCAAATCGGCCCCGCCCGCCCGCGAGATACTTGATCTCGACCTGCCGGCTCTCCGGGCGCTCTGAGGTCGAAGCTAGCAACGGCTCTATCAACCTAATGCACCGCCCGGGTGCCCCAGCGGTAGCCGACGCCGGGACACCCTCCCCCCCTTTTACAGCGCAAGCCGCGCGCTGATGCGGAAGTCGCGCCCCGCGAGCGGTGCAAAATCTTTCAGGAAGCTGCTGTGCCGCCGCGCGTCGATATCGAAGATGTTGTTCGCCGACAGCGCGAAGCTCAGCGGGCGTTCGCGGCCCCAAGGCCGGACGTTAATCTGCGCGTTGACCAGCGTGAAGCCGTCCGTCGGGGTTTCGAACGCCGTAATGCGCCGCTGATCGTCCACCCATTCAACCTCGCCGCGCACGTCGAAAATCGGACTTGTCACGCCCAGGCCGCCGAGCAGGCGCAACGGCGGAATGCGCGGGGCTGGCCCGATCCCGACGATCTGTGCATGCGTGTAATCGGCGACGCCATCCGCGACCAATTTGGCAGCACCAACCTTGGCCAGCGTGACGCTAGCCTGCGCCTCGAAGCCATAGAAGCGCGCCTTGCCCTGATTGAATTGGTAGACCGGCAGGCCATCCTCGACCGCGCCGGTCTGATCCTGGTAAATGAAATTGCGAAACCAGTTATGATAGACTGAGGCTTCAAAGCTGTAGCCCGGACCACTGCCGCGCAAAATCGCCTCGATCCCGACCGCACGTTCCTTGCGAAAGAACGGATTGCCGATCTCGAACGCCTCGGTCCCCGCGTGCGGGCCATTGGCGAAGAGTTCTTCGGCAGCGGGCGTCCGCTGCGTATAGGACAGGTTTGCGCCGAGCTTCCATGTGCCGCCGAGCTTGGCCGCCGCCCCGATCGAGCCGGATAGCGAATTGAACGTGCGCTCGCCGTCAAAAAATTGCGGCTGATCAAGCGCGGGCTGGGCGGTCAGGCGGGTGTGTTCGTAACGCCCGCCAACGTCGATCTGCAACGCGTCAAGATCAACCCGTTGCAGGGTGAATACGCCAAATTGCTGCGTGGTATTCTTGGGTAGAAATGCTTCTTCGCCGACCACATTAAAATCGCGTGAGAAATATTGAACGCCGGTCGCCCCCGTCCAGCCACCGCGGTCGGCCTGAATGGCCTCGAGCCGTCCCTCGATCCCCTTGTTATAGAAAGCCGTGCCGACCGACCCGTCTTCTTCGAGCTCGAAGTGGCGGTAGCTGGCGAAGCCCGCACGCCCGCGGATGCTTTGCAGGAAACCGCCGCCGGTGTTGATCTCGACGCGCGCGTCGACCCGATCCTGCTTGAGGTCAAGCCGCGGCGCCTCCTGCTCTTCGCCCGGCGCCGTCGCATAACGCACCGGAACGCCGTACAGGCTGTCGTAGCGGCTGTATGAAATACCCAGGCTGCCCGTCTCGGTAATCAGCGCGCCACCAACGCCTGCCGTCCAAGTCCGGCTCGCCGAATTGGGCAGCCGGTCGCGCAATGCCGCATTGTCGGCGAAATCGATGCCCTCGGCAATTTGATCTGTGTCTTCCGTACCGGCGTTCGCCAGCGCCTCGGCGCGCGCCTGCGGTGACAGGACGTAGCCGCCGATCCGAAGGTCCCGTGTTTTCAGGTAGCTGCCGTCCGCGTGGACGACGAACTTGTCGCCAAGTGCGATATCGACCGCGCCTCCGGCTGACCGCTCACGGGCCGCTGACCCGTAAGTGGCAAGCGCATCGACATGCACGCCGTCGGGTGGAACCGCGCGTGGAATTCGCTTGTCCAGGACATTGACCACGCCGCCGATCGCGGCCGAGCCGTAGAGAAGTGCCTCAGGCCCGCGCAACACCTCGATCCGCTCGGCCAGCAGCGGATTTACGACAACCGCATGATCGACCGACGTATTCGATACGTCGATCGAGCCGATCCCGTCGGTCAGTACACGAACGCGTTCCCCCTCAAGCCCGCGCAGGATTGGCCGCGACGCGTTGGGGCCGAAGGACGTCGCGGAAACGCCCGGCGTCCGGGCAAGCGTTTCGCCGATCGTCGGCCGGGTGGCTTGCGTCAATTCGGCACCTGACAGGATCGATACGCCCGACAGCACATCGGCCCGATCCGTGCGCAAGGGCGCCGTAACCACGATAGTAGAGGAAGCAGCGTCGTGGTATCGATCGCGCGTGCTGGCCGAGCCAGCCTGCGCCTGAGCAGCGGCGGGCGCCAGCGTGCTGGCGAGAAGAGCCATGCGCGTTGCGGAGCGGAATTTACGGGGGTTCATCGTGATACTCCAGAATACCGTGTCGGCGTCCTTCGCCTCCACGCTGCCGTAGCGCAGCAATCTTGAAGTGACAACATATCATATCGACCCAAGCGGTAAGGTGTTGCGCTGGGCGACGACAGTGTCCGTTTTGCTGCTATTGGTCAGCGCGCCGCTGCACTGTTCTCCGTTTTTGACTGACGCTTTCGCCAATTAGCACCGACTATCCATCGCCGACGTTTCACGCTCGGCACTTGCCGAATTATACTGGTCACCCTGGCAGCAATAGCGAGGCGTCTCCATAAGAATAAAAGCGATAATGGTGCGTGATTGCATGCGCATAGGCTGCCTGCATGCGCTCCAGCCCCATCAACGCGGAAACCAGCATGAACAGCGTCGATTTGGGCAAGTGGAAATTGGTCAGCAGCCCATCGACCGCCTTGAAGCGGTAACCGGGCGTGATGAAAATCGCGGTATCGCCTTCGAACGGCTGAATCCGTGAATCGTGCGTCGCGCTTTCAAGCAAACGCAGCACTGTTGTCCCCACCGCGATCACGCGCCCGCCATTTGCGCGGACGGCGTTGAGCCGCGCGGCGGTGGCCGCATCCAGGCGCCCCCACTCGGCATGCATGCGGTGCTCCGCAATGTCCCCGGCCTTGACCGGCAGGAACGTGCCTGCGCCAACGTGGAGCGTCAGCAATTCATGACCGATTCCCACCGCCGCCAGCGCCGTCATCAATTCGGGTGTAAAGTGCAGTGCCGCGGTCGGCGCCGCGACCGCGCCGGACTCGGCCGCGAACATCGTTTGATAGTCGTGGAGATCGCGCGCATCGGTCGGGCGCTTGCCGGCGATATAGGGCGGCAGCGGCATCCGTCCCGCACGCTCGAGCAGTAATTCGACCGGATCGTCGCCGCGAAACGTCAGTAGCCAGCTGCCATCCTCGCCGCGTGCGGACGCCGTGGCGGTAACGCCTGCCCCGAAATCGACGACATCGCCATCATGCAGCCGCTTGGCATTGCGGATGAAGGCGCGCCAATCGCGCACCCCCTCGCGCTTGTGCAGCGTTGCGCCGATCCGCGCCTTGCCGCGCGTGCCGTTCAGTTGCGCGGAAATGACGCGTGTATCGTTGAAGACCAGGCAATCACCCGCGCGCAGCAGCGACGGCAGCTCGCTGACGACCCGGTCTTCTAAACCTGTGTCAACGACCAGCAGCCGCGCGCTGTCACGCGGGCTCGCCGGCCTCAGCGCGATCCGGTCTTCCGGCAAATGAAAATCGAAGAGTTCGGTGCGCATTAATTCCCGGTGGGTGCGGGTGCCGGCGTCAGCGCGGGCTCGGCCGGGGCAGGCGTAGGCGCCGAAGCAGCCGGGACAGCTACGGGCAGCGGTATCCGCGCGGCATTCGCGCCGTCGCTCTCGATCCAGGCACGGACGATCGTCGATGGCGCCGCGGGCGGCTCGCCCTTGGCCACCGCGTCGACGAAATTCATGCCCTGCGTCACGCGCCCGAACACCGTATATTTGGTGTCGAGGCGCATCGTCGGCAGCAGCACGATGAAAAATTGGCTGTTGGCGCTGTTTTCGCCTTGCGCGCGTGCCATCGACGCGGCCCCGCGGACGTGTGGCAGATCGTTGAATTCGGCCTTGAGGTCGGGAAGCGGCGAACCCCCTTCGCCGGTGCCCAGCGGGTCGCCGGTCTGCGCCATGAAACCGTCGATCACGCGGTGGAATTTGAGCCCGTCGTAAAAGCCCGCGCGTGTCAGCTGCTTGATCCGCGCAACATGGTTCGCCGCTTTGTCCGGCCGTAGCTGGATCACCACGTCACCGCCGGTTGACAGCGTCAGATGCCATAAATTGTCAGGCGTCGCAGGCGGGACGACATAGGTTGGCGCGGGGATCGGCGCCGGTTTCTTCTTCGCTTCCGCCGTTCCGGAAAGCGCCACCAGCGCCATCGCCGCCACCATCAATTTCATTCGTAAGGCTCCACCCGCTTGCCCGCGGCCCTGTGCCGCGCGCACGCTGTCAATCGGCTGAACCGCCTAGGGCTGGCGGGTAGCGCTGGCAATGGCGGTTGGGGCGACGTGGTGGGCGATGACGGGCTCGAACCGCCGACATCCTCCGTGTAAAGGAGGCGCTCTACCAACTGAGCTAATCGCCCACGCCCACGGCCCGATAGCAGCCCAAATCCGATATGTCGCCCCTCTGCCGGCAGGGCGCCGGATCGACGCTCGCCCTGTCGGACTGACTGCTGCCCTCAGACGCCGTCTAGGTCTGCCGGTGCTCGGGCGACTGATTAGAGCGCGCGCACCACAACCCGCGCCACCGCCGCCCAGGCCGGATCGCTGACCACTTGTTGCCGGGCGCCCGCGCCGGGGGGCAGGACCAGCAGCCGGTCGCCCTCGCGCCCGATCAGCCGGCCAAAGATGAAGCGCCCGCCCGGACGCGGCAGCAGCACGTCACGATTGAGCGCCGTCGCGAACCCCTCCGGAGAAACGCGATCACACCACAAAGTGTCGCCACTGCGATAATCGCCGATTCCGGTATCCACCTGGACCGCGACCATCCCCGCCCCCGGCTGCGGCGCCGGGGCAACGATCGCGTGGCGTGGCGCGTGCGCGCCGTCATGACCGAGGATTGCCGCCACCGGCAGGTCTGCCGCATCGGGCAGTTGCACCAAATCCTTAGCTGTCGTGCCCAGCGCCGCCGCAATGCGATTGAGCCAGCCGACCGATACCGTGCGTGTGCCCGTCTCCAGCCGCCCGATCGTCTGCGCGGTCGTTGGCGGCGCGCAGGACGCCGCGACATCGGCGAGCGTCATGCCCTTGGCGCGGCGAACTTCACGAATGCGCGTGATCATGTTCCACGAACCTCTTTGGTGCTTTTTATCTGTCCTACACCTTGCCGACTCTGGCAAGTACCGATTCGCAAATGAGGAGGTATGGCAACGATGCGCGACCTGGTCGAAGTCGGAATTGACACGAATGGCCCACCGGCAATGATCGTCGCCCTGCGCGGATCGAAAGGCACGCCGCGCGGACGCCGGGTAAATGTAAATCGGTGTGAATCGCCATTATCGTGGCTGCGCGCGCGCAAGCTGATCGATGCCCGTGCTTATGAAGCGGGCGAACGCCTCCGCACCGACTATGAACGCGCCGCACTCGCGCCGGGCGTGACGATGCGCTGGGACCCGGCACGCGCCAAATCGACCGCCGGCATTGACCCGACCGCCGCGCAGATCGATGCGCGTCGCCGCTTCGATCGCGCGCTGGCGGCGGTTGGACGGGGCCTCAACGACATTCTCTGGCGCGTGGTCTGTGCCGGCGAGCCGCTCCCGGCTGCGGAACGCGCGCTGGGCTGGCCGACGCGCTCGGGACGACTGGTGCTGACCTTGGCGCTCGATCAGCTGGCCGATGCGTATGGGCTCAGCCGTTGAAGCTCGCCTGCCGGAATAAATGAGCGACCTCGGCATCGAAGGCGGTCGCGTCGGGCAACAGGATCGTCGCGCTCAATCGCTCGGACCAGTTCGCGGCACGCGCGGGCGGTGACAGGCGCGGTGACATTGCCGCATCAAGCTTCAGCCCTAGCAGCGAGCTGTTGTTCTTCACCGGCCGCATCGCCGCAAACTGCACGTCACGCGAAAAGGCCGTGAAGGATTTCCGCTGACCGATGACGATAGTATCGATCGTACGAGCCAATTGCATCACGCGGTCGAGCGTCGCCCGTGTCGCAGGATCGCTCCAGAGCGCGTCACGCAGGGCATCGGCATCGCTCCAGCCACCCGCTTGGGGAAACGCTTCCGACAACACTAGAGCCGCCGAATTCTGCAGCAAGCCATGTTCAACCTTCAGCCAGTCGCGCCGCGCATGCGGCTTGTCGTGCGGGCAGGTTTTGGCGATCGCGACCCACTCGACGAGCGATTTACCGGTTCGCGTCTCAAGCGAATCGCAAACACTTGCGAACCACTTTTTCTGGCGTTCGGTGAGGTTGGCGAGATCGCTCGGCATCGCCGCAGCCTGTCACCGATCGGCCCCGCGTCAAGCTCCGAGGATATCCGCGATCTGCGTGCTCACCGTATCGATTTCGGCCATGCCGTCGACGCGGGTGACGATGCCGCGCGCGTCATAGATCGGCAGGATCGGCGCGGTCTTGGCGCGGTATTCGGCCATGCGCGTGCGCACCGTTTCGGCATTGTCGTCGGGGCGGCGCTTGAACTCGGTCGATCCGCACACATCGCACACGCCGGCGACCTTGGGCTGGTGATGGCGGTCGTGATAGCCCGCGCTGCATTTCGCACAGGTGTAGCGGCCGGTGATACGATCGACGAGCGCGTCCTCATTCACCTCGAGCTCGATGACGTGATCGAGCCGGCGGTCGCGCGCGTCGAGGATCAGGTCGAGCGACGCGGCCTGCGCCGCGGTACGCGGATAGCCGTCGAAGATCGCGCCCTGGTCTGCGGGCATGGTGTCGAGCTTCTCGCCGATCAGTGCATCGACGATGTCGTCACTGACCAGCTCGCCCGCGTCCATCACCGCCGCCACGCGCGCGCCGAGCTCTGTGCCTGACGTCCGCGCCGCACGGAGCATGTCACCGGTCGAAAGTTGCGCCATGCCGCGTCCTTCAACCAGGCGCTGCGCCTGCGTGCCCTTGCCTGCGCCCGGCGGGCCGAGAAGAATGATATTCACGGCCCCGTTCTCCCGCTTAGCGCGCTCGCGCGCCCTTCAGCTTCGACCGCTTGATCAGGTCGCCATATTGATGCGCCAGCAAATGGCTCTGGATCTGCGTCACCGTATCCATCGTCACGTTGACGACGATCAGCAGGCTGGTGCCGCCGATGGCCATCGACAGGCCCATCCGCGCCGCGGCGAATTCGGGAACGAGGCAGATCACCGCGAGATAGATCGCACCGATCACGGTGATCCGCGTCAGCACGTAATCGAGATAGGTCTCGGTCGCCTTGCCCGGACGGATGCCGGGAATGAACCCGCCATGCCGCTTCAGATTGTCCGCAGTCTCTTCCGGGTTGAACACCACGGCGGTGTAGAAGAACGAGAAGAAGATGATGCCCGCGCCGTACAGCGCGATATACAGTGGCGAGCCGTGCTGCAACGAGGTCGTCACGCCCAGCACGAAATCGCCCCACTGACTCTCGCCCGCGACGCGGTTGCCCGCGAACTGCGCGATGGTCAGCGGCATCAGCAGCAGCGACGAGGCGAAGATCGGCGGGATCACGCCCGAGGTGTTGATCTTCAGCGGCAGGAAGCTCTTGTCGCCCTGCTGCATGCCGCGCGCGGTCTGGCGCTTGGGATACTGAATCAGCACGCGGCGCTGCGCACGTTCCATGAAGCAGATCGCGGCGATCAGCGCGAGGATCGCCGCCGCTGAAATGATGATGACGATCGGGCTGACCGAGCCGGTACGTCCGCTCTCGAACAGATTGACCAGTTCGACCGGCAGGCGGCTGACGATGCCCGCCATGATGATCAGCGAAGCGCCATTGCCAATACCGCGGCTGGTGATCTGCTCGCCCAGCCACATCAGGAACATCGTCCCGCCGACCAGGCTGACGACGCAGGTGACGCGGAACAGTAGGCCGGGCTCGACCACCGCGGAAATGCCCGAGGTCGCGCCCCAGTTTTCCAGTCCCACCGCGATGAAATAACCCTGGATCGCGGTGAGGAACACCGTGCCGTAGCGTGTGTACTGGTTGAGCTTCTTGCGCCCGCTCTCGCCTTCCTTCTTGATGGCGTTGAGCTTGGGACTGAGCGAGGTCGCCAGCTGCACGACGATCGACGCGGTGATGTACGGCATGATACCCAGCGCGATCACCGACATGCGCTCGAGAGCGCCGCCCGAGAAATTGTTAAAGAAGTCGAGCACGCCGCCCTTGGTGCCCGCATACAGGGTCGCCAGCGCGCGCGGGTCGACTCCCGGCAGTGGCACGTGGCTGAGGAAGCGGAACACGATCAGCGCGCCGATGGTGAACCACAGCCGCTTCTTGAGGTCGCTCGCCTGGGCAAAATTCGCCAGGCTGATACTGGATGCCATACGGTCGGCGGCGGTGGCCATGGTCGCTACTTAAGTCCTTTTGCCCGACGGCTCATATAGGCATGCGGAACCGGATGGTAACCCCAAGTCCGTTCGTCCCAAGCGAAGTCGAGGGACGCTCTCTCGCCGCGGAAAGTTGCCTCGACTTCGCTCGACACAAACGGAACAGAAATTAGCCGCGCGCCGCCGCCTTCTTGGCGTCCTTCTCGGCAGCCTTGGCTTTCTGCACGGTGCGGTGCTTCGCCGCATGCTTGTCGGCAGCCGCGACGACCTCGATCACCTCGACCGAGCCGCCCGCCGCTTCGATCGCCTCGCGCGCACCCTTGGAGATGCCGGCAACCTTGAAGCTGAGCTTCGACGAGAACGCGCCCTTGCCGAGCACGCGCACGCCGTCCTTGCCGCCGCGCGCGACGCCCGCGGCTTTCAGCGCCGCGTGGTCGATCGTACCGTCGGTCGCCAGCGTGCCGGCATCGACCAGCTTCTGGATCGCACCGAGATTCACCTCGGCATAATCCTTGGCGAAGATGTTGTTGAAGCCACGCTTCGGCAACCGCATGTGCAACGGCATCTGGCCACCCTCGAAGCCCTTGATGGCGACGCCCGAGCGGCTGGTCTGGCCCTTCTGGCCGCGGCCCGCGGTCTTGCCCTTGCCCGAGCCGATGCCGCGGGCCACGCGCATGCGGCTCTTGCGCGCGCCGGCGTTGTCGGAGATTTCATTCAGTTTCATGTCTTGCACTCGCTTTCGCTTTTGTCGCGCCAAACCCTCCCTGCGAAGCGGGTAGGGACAGCTTGCGAAGCACGCAGGGATAGGTGAGTGCGCGCACCGACCGCTCCCTGGCGCTACGCGCCTGTCCCTCTCCACTTTGAGGAGAGGGTATTATCTAGTCCACCACCTCAACCATGTGCCGCACCTTGCGGATCATGCCCTGGACTTCGGGGCTGTCCTGCAGCTCCGAAACCTTGTGCATCTTGTTCAGCCCGAGACCGGTGAGGGTCGCGCGCTGATCCTTGGTGCGGCGGATCGGCGAGCCGGTCTGCTTGATCTTGATCGTCGCCATGCCGATTACTCCGTGATCGCTTCGGCGTCCGCCTCGGCGGTCTTCGAGCCACCGCGGCCAAGCAGGTCGGCGATCTTCTTGCCGCGGCGCTGCGCGACGCTCTTGGGCGAGGTCTGCTCGCCCAGCGCCTCGAACGTCGCCCGGATCATGTTGTAGGGGTTCGAAGTACCGACCGACTTGGTCACCACATCGTGAACGCCCAGCGATTCGAAGATCGCGCGCATCGGGCCGCCGGCGATGATGCCGGTCCCCTGCGGCGCC
>CAXTPT010000044.1:0-631 GCA_964246315.1 uncultured Sphingomonadaceae bacterium
GAATGAAAGCACCGGGCGCACCAAAGCCGGGATTGAACGCCGCGCCGCGAGCCTCAGGCGTTGCCGCCGCCGACGGGATGAGACCGGGCTGTTCGGCGGGAAAACCGATACCCGAAGGCAGCGCCGCCGCGACGCGCGGCAAAGTGGCGAAGGGCGCGACGGGCGTGCACGGCGGCAACGAAACATTGGCCAGAGCGGCCCGCTTGCGTTCCGGCTTGGCGGCCGTTTTGGGCGAGGTGGCCTTGTGCACCATACGGCGCACATGCGGCTCCTTGGTCGCAACCACACCGGCCGTAACGACCGGGCAGACGCACAGGGCGAGAGTTTTCGCAGCTTGCGATGCTGCGATTTGCTTCAACATAATTGCGATCCCACTGGGGGTCCGGTGGTAACCAGCCCCAATTATTCCCGTTCTTATGGACCTACATCGTTCACAATGGGTGAAAGTTCCCTAAAGACGCTATTTGGCGCATTTTTCAAGTCTTGGGCTGCTCCAGAGCCGCGCAAACCGCGCCAACGGCGCGCCGGACTTCGGCCGCGTCGTCCCCTTCCGCCATCACGCGCATCAGCGATTCGGTACCCGAAGCGCGGATGAGCAGGCGGCCCTTTCCCGCAAGATCAGCCTCGGCGG
>CAXTPT010000044.1:641-2381 GCA_964246315.1 uncultured Sphingomonadaceae bacterium
GCGACTTTCTTGCGGGCAAGCTCAAATTCGAAGGCGGCGGCAATGGCGTGCTGCACATGCGCCAGTTCCAGCGGCCTGGTGCCGGGCTCGTAACGGACATTTTTGAGGAGCTGGGGCACCGGATCGAACAGGTGCAGCGTTTCACTCGCCGGTTTGCCCGCCTCGACCAGCGCCGCGAGGATTTGCAGCGCCGCGACCAGCCCGTCGCCGGTCGTGCCGAAATCGCTGAGGATGATGTGGCCCGATTGCTCGCCGCCGACGTTGAAATCGCCGACGCGCATGCGTTCGAGGACGTAGCGGTCGCCCACGCCGGTTCGCTCGAGACCAAGCCCCTGCCCCTGCAAATAGCGTTCGAGCCCGAGATTGGACATCACGGTCGCGACCAGTCCGCCACCCTTGAGCCGCCCGTCGCGCGCCCAATTGCCCGCGATCAGCGCCATCAATTGATCGCCATCGACGATCTGTCCGCGTTCGTCGACGACGATCAGCCGGTCGGCGTCGCCATCAAGCGCGATGCCGATCTGCGCACCCGAGGCGACGACGGTTTCCTGCAAGGTCTGCGGCGCCGTGGACCCGCAATGGTCATTGATGTTGCGGCCGTTGGGCGCGACGCCGATGGTGACGAGGTCCGCGCCCAGTTCGGCGAGCGCGGTGGGCGCGATCCTGTAGGCCGCGCCATTGGCGCAATCGAGCGCGACCTTGATCCCGTCGAGGCGGAGATGCTGGGGAAAGGTGGCCTTGGCGTGGTGAATGTAGCGGCCCTTGGCATCATCGATGCGGTGCGCGCGGCCGATATCCTGCGCGGCGGCAAGGCGCGGCGGTGAATCGATCAGCGCCTCGATCTCCGCTTCGGCCTCGTCGCTCAGCTTGTAGCCGTCGGGACCGAACAGCTTGATGCCATTGTCCTGATAGGGATTGTGACTGGCGGAAATCATCACCCCCAGATCGGCGCGCATCGACGCGGTGAGCATCGCGACGCCGGGCGTGGGCATCGGGCCGAACTGCTCGACGTCCATGCCGACGCTGGTGAAGCCCGCGACCAGCGCGTTTTCGACCATATAGCCCGACAAGCGCGTGTCCTTGCCGATGACGACGCGGTGGCGATGGTCGCCGCGCAGGAAATAGGCACCCGCCGCCTGGCCGACCCGCATGGCGATTTCGGGAGTCATCGGGCTGGCGTTGGTGCGCCCGCGAATACCGTCGGTGCCGAAATATTTGCGCTGGCCCAAGCTGTGCTCCTCATCGTCCTTCGCGCGGAGGGGGCATTTGCCGCTTCCACGGGAATGATCAGAAGCTTAGCAAAGCGACCATGTCCAACGCCACCCGCATCCTCATCGCCCTCATCGTCGGCCTCGCGCTCGGCCTTGCCGCCAGTTCCTTCACGCCGGGCCTGGCCAAGGGTGCCGCGGATGTCGCCGATCCGGTCGGCGCATTGTGGCTGAACGGGCTGCGCATGACGATCGTGCCGCTGGTCGTGGCGCTGCTGATCACCGGCATCGCCCGGACCGCCGAGGCGGCGCGTGCCGGGGCGGTGGCGGGCCGCGCGATGATCTGGATCATCGGCGTGATGTGCAGCAGCGCGCTGCTCGGTGCGGTCCTGATGCCGAACTTCCTCGCGCTCGTGCCGATGCCGGTTGCCGCGGCCGAGGCATTGAAGGGCGCGCTGACCACCACCGGCACGGTCACCGCCCCGCCGCCGTTCGCCGATTTCGTCAAATCGGTCATCCCGACCAACGTCGT
>CAXTPT010000044.1:2391-17897 GCA_964246315.1 uncultured Sphingomonadaceae bacterium
GTCGTCGCCTCGGCGGCCAGCGACGCGATCCTGCCGCTGCTGATCTTCGCCCTGGTGTTCGCCTTCGCGATCACGCGCCTGCCGCCCGAGCCGCGCGGCATCCTCACGCGCTTCTTTTCGGCGATTGCCGACGCGATGGTCATCGTCATCGACTGGGTGTTGCGGCTCGCCCCGATCGGCGTGTTCGCGCTGGCCTTCGTCGTCGGCGCGCGCAGCGGCTTTGCGGCGCTCGGAGCATTGTTCCATTATGTCGCCACGGTCGCGAGCGTGGGCATCGTCATCGGCCTGCTGGCCTATGTCGCCGCAGTGCTGGCCGCGCGCTGGCGGTTCGGCGATTACGCGCGGAGCGTCGCGCCGGTGCAGGCGCTGGCGATATCGACGCAGAGTTCGCTCGCCTGCCTGCCGATCATGCTCCGGAAGTCGCAGGAGCTGGGTGTCCAGCCGGCAACCGCCGAGATCACCTTGCCGATGGCGGTGGCGCTGATGCGCGCGACAGGGCCGGCGATGAACCTGGCGGTCGCGCTGTACGTGGCGAACTGGTACGGCGCCGATCTGACCGCGGGGCAATATGCGGTGGCCATATTCGCCGCGGTGCTGACCTCGATGGGCGCGGTCAGCCTGCCAGGCCAGGTCAGCTTCGTGACATCGATCGGGCCGTTGTGCCTGATCCTCGGCGTGCCGGTGGAGCCGCTGGCGCTGCTTATCGCGGTGGAGACGCTGCCCGATATATTTCGCACGCTCGGCAACGCGATGTGGGATGTGTCCGTTACCGGTGCGGTCGCCCGGCAGACCCGGACGATGGGAGAAGCGGCATGAAATATCGCGAGCTCGGCCACGGCCTGAAGGTTTCCGCCATCGGCATCGGCTGCATGCCGATGATCGAGGCGGGCGGCAACATCACCTATGGCCAGCATGCCGATCCGGGCGAGGCGACCGCGACGATCCACCGTGCGATCGACCTGGGCGTCACCTTCTTCGACACCGCCGAGATGTACGGCCCGTTCCGTAACGAGGAGCTGGTCGGCCGCGCGATCAAGGGCAAGCGCGACGGGCTGGTCATCGCCACCAAGTTCGCGATGAAATGGGACGGCAACCAGATGGTGGGCATCGATGGAAGCCCCGAAAATGCGCGGCGCGCGTGCGAGGGTTCACTCCAGCGCCTAGGTATCGATACGATCGACCTGTTCTACCAGCACCGCGTCGATCCGAATGTGCCGATCGAGGAAACCGTCGGCGGGATGATGAAGCTCGTCGAGGAAGGCAAGGTTCGCCATATCGCGCTGTCCGAGGCGGGGCCGGAGACATTGCGACGGGCGGCGGCGGCCGGACCGATCACCGCGCTGCAGAGCGAATATTCGCTGTGGGAACGCGACGTGGAGGACGAGATCCTCGATATCTGCCGCGAACACGGCATCGGCTTCGTGCCCTATTCGCCGCTTGGGCGCGGCTTCCTGGCGGGCGGGATCGCCAGCCTCGACGACCTCCCCGCCGACGACTGGCGGCGCAACGATCCGCGCTATTCGGACGAGAATTTGCCGAAGAACCTGAAGGTCGTCGATGCCATTGGCGAGGTCGCCGACCGGCATCGCGCCTCCAAAGCGCAGGTCGCGCTGGCCTGGCTGCTCGCCCAGGGTCAAAACGTCGTGCCGATCCCCGGGGTCAAGCGCCGCGCGACGATGGAGGATTCGGTCGGGGCGGCGGATGTGCGACTGACCGAGGACGATCTGGCCTCGCTCGATCAGGCGTCGCCGCGCGGCGCGACGGCGGGCGACCGCTACAATGCGCGCGGCATGGCGATGGTCAGGCGGTAAGACTTACTGTGCGGGCTCGGCACCTCCTACACGCTCGACCAAATTTTCGATTTGCGCGGGGCTGGTCAACTGGTCGCGTTCGATTTGAGCCTTCAAGGCAAGGAACTGCGCTTTAGACTCCGTATCGCGCGCAGCCTGCTCACGGGCCTCCTGCTCGGTCATTGGCGGCGGCGGTGGAGGCGGCGGTTGCGGCGGCAGAGACAGCTTCCCGTCGTTCGTCAAGCGCGCCATCGTCCGGCGGGTCATCTCATCCCAACTAGGACCGCGATACCAGACGGCCATAAACATGGTGCTCGCCCTGATACGGTCAACCCCGGACGTCAGCATCGCGTCATGAAAGACTCGGTGAGTGTCCTGCCAAGTCCTTGCCCGAACCATGCAGTACCAGTCGTGAATGACCGCAGCATTGCGATAAGGTCCATCGAATGGCTTGCCGATTATTGGCCAGAATAGTGGTGGAATGGAGGCCCCATCGGTTTCGGTTCCTGCCGGAACCGGCCAACGTCGTCCGCGCGGATCGACATAACCATATGCGTGCAGGACGCGCCTAAAGCGCCCGTCAACGCTGAGTGGCCTTAGGTCCAGATATCCGGTGTAACGTCCATTCGCCTGCGCCCTGGCGGGCGAGCCGGACGCCATTGCCCCAGCGGCCAGCGCCTGCACGACGAAGTCGCGGCGATTCACCACCTTCTCCTTTGCGGCTCGACAAAGTCAGTTGAGCGCTGGCGATACATTATTTTGGCCTTTTACCGATCGTAAGCCTTGGGCAACGCGCCTTCCTGCGGCGTCAGGTAGCGTTTGAGCAGCCTTTTCTGCCGCGTCTCGAGTGACTGCTCGACGCCGTCGATCCAGACATGTTCGACCAAGCTCGACAATTCGAGCGGATCGCCCGACCAGATCACCACGTCGCGCGCGCCCGCCTTGAGCGTGCCCGTGTCGGGCATCCCGGCGATGCGCGCGGGCACGCTGGTGATCGCGGCGAAGGCCTGGCCCCAATTGAGCCCGGTCGCGCCCGGCACCCTGGTCAGCGCGACGAGATTGCCCGCGCGCTGCATCGACTGCTGGGCCTGGCGGGCATCGTCATCGTCGATCATCCCGATCGCGACCTGGACGCCCGCGGCGCGCAGGCGGCCGACATTGGACTGGGTCGCGGCGATCGATTCGAAGCTCGCGGGCAGGTCGTTGGTCGGGCTGGCGATCACCGGCACGCCCGCCGCGGCAATCTGTCGCGCCACGGTCCAGCCCTCGCTGACCCCGACCAGCACCAGCTTCAATGCCGGAAAGTCGCGCCGCAGCGCCAGCATCTGGAGGATGTCCGGCCCGCTTTCGACATGGACGTAAAGCGGCTGCCGCCCCTCGACCACCGGCACCAGCGCCGCGGCATCGCTGCGGTTGAGCAGCGCGTCGCGCGAATTACCGTCATAGCTCGCCGGGTTGCGCGCATAGGCCCGCGCCTGTTCCAGCGCGTTGCGGAACCAAGCCTGCGCCGCCGGGCGGCTGCCGCCTGCGCGACTGGCGCCGTTCTCGCCAAACTCGACGAACTGGAACGCGCGCGGTTTGTCGACGATGTCGGTCTTGTCGGCCGTGTCGATGATCGCGCCTTGTCCGGCGAAGATCGCGGTCGAGGTTTCGGGCGCGACGATCGCGCGGGTTACCCCCGCCGCGCGGCTGACCGCGATGGCGGGCACACGCGGGTTGATCGCGGTCGAGGCATCGAGGCTGGCCGAAAACGGCGTGGTACGTGCCGAGGCGTCGTTGGTTTCATCGACCCCGTCGACGCCGACCAGCCCGAGGCGGGTGAAGCCGGCGAAAATGCCGGGCGAAACCCATTTGCCCGCGCCGTCAATGACCCGCGCCCCCGCGGGCACGGCCACGTTGCCGACGCCGACGACGCGGCCGTCACGGATGACGACATTGCCCGGGGACGGGGCGATCTCCTCGCCCGTCGCGATGGTCGCGCCGGTGATCGCGACCGTTTCGGCGTGGAGGGGAGCGGCGGGGACCGCCGCGCATAACAAGGCCGTCACCCCGGCGAAAGCCAGGGTCCGTCGCGTCGCGAGTGCAAGGCCTCGATCAAGGAATTTGGCCCTGCGGAACCGTGGATCCCGGCTTTCGCCGGGATGACGGCTCTTATTCCTCAAGTCCGTCACTTGGTATCTCCTTCACCGGTCTGGCCCAGTTCGAAATCACTCACCGGACGCATCCGCGGGTTGTTCGCGTCGTACATCATCGCGCCGTCGATCCACACGCGCTCGGGGCGGGTGTAAACGCTCAGCGGGTTGCCGTTCCACAATACGACATCGGCCATCTTGCCGGGCTTCAGGCTGCCGGTCTTGTCGGCGATGCCCAGCGCCCTGGCCGGGTTGATCGCCAGCCAGGTCCAGGCGACCTCGTCGCTGATCTGGATGCCCGCCGCGCGGCCATGCGCCAGTGCCTTGGCGGTCTCCTGGTTGAGCCGCTGAATGCCGTTCGGATCATCCGAATGGGTGATCGCACAGGCGCCCGCCGCGTGGACGAGCGGCAGATTTTCGTCGATCGCGTCGTACGACTCCATCTTGAAGCCCCACCAGTCGGACCACAACGCCGCGCAGATGCCGTTGGCCTTGAGCAGGTCGGCGATCTTGTAGGCCTCGACCGCGTGATGAAACGCGCTGACATGATAGCCGAATTCCTTCGACATATCGATGACATTGGCCATCTCGTCGGCGCGGTAGCAGTGGTTCTGGACGAGGATCTTGCCGTCGAGCACCGCCGCCAGCGTGTCCAGCTGCAAGTCGCGTGGGGTGCCCGCCGGGTCCTTCTCGCGCTTGCGCTTATACTCCGCCGCGCGGGCCCAGGTCTGCCGGTCGACCGCGATGTTGCCCATCCGCGTCGAGGGCAGCTGATTGCGGCTGCCATAGACACGCTTGGGATTCTCGCCGCAGGCCATTTTCAGCCCGTAAGGTGCGCCGGGAAATTTCATCCCCTGCTGCGTGCGGGCATAGACGTTCTTGAGCACCACCGAGCGCCCGCCGAACAGGTTGGCCGAACCGGGGAGGATCTGCAGCGTCGTCACGCCGCCATTGGCCAGCGCGCGCGAAAAGCCGGGGTCCTGCGGCCAGACGCTGTGTTCGGCCCAGACCTGCGAGGTCACCGGGCTGGTCGCCTCATTGCCGTCCGAATTGGCCTGGACGCCCGGAGAGGCATAGTCGCCGAGGTGCGAGTGGATGTCGATCACGCCCGGCGTGACCCATTTGCCCGTACCGTCGATCACGTCGGCGCCCGCGGGCACGGCGAGATCGGCGCCGCCGACGGCGACGATCTTGCCCTCGGCCATGACCACCGTGCCGCGCTCGATCCGGCCGCCCTCGCCGTCATAGATCGTTGCGTTGCGGACGACCGTGGGGCGCGACGGATAGGGGCGGTAGGTCGACGGGAACGGATCGGGGTTCCAGTCGAAGGGCTTGGCGGGCGTGTTGGACGAGGCGGTCTTCGGCCGGTCCGCGTTCGAAGCACAGGCGACAAGTAGCAACGGCATGCTCACGCCGATCAGGTGACAGAATGTTCGGTTCATCTTTGGCACTCTTGCAATCATGGCGATCGAAACCTAGCTGGTCGCCTCAACGGAGACGATAGATGCGAAATAAAGACCTTCTCTAGAGCTACTTTGATGCCGTTGGGCGCCGTCGACGGGCTTCAATGCGATCGTAAAGACCTTCCGCCCAATCGGTGTAACCAAGGTTGCTTCGTTCGATGCGATCGGCCGCCTTGTTGTGCAACACTTCTGCCCAGTGGAGGTATTTCGGATTGCTCTCATCAATGCGGCGCTTCCGGACATGCGGCAAAACCCAACCGATCGTCCGGCAGATCACGATATCATAGAGATCGAGCAGTGCAGCTTCTTCGACCAAGCCGTGATGGTGCAAAACGCCTACGGTTTCGAGATAATTGGGCAGGCGCATAAGCTCGAGGTATTCAGCCAACGCTTTTGCGCCTTCCTTTTTCCTTGCCTCATCTGCTTCCCCGGCAACTGACCCTGTTTCCAAAAGTTGGTCAAGCTTAGTTGATATCGCTTGGGCCATACGAGTCTCGCAATCAGGCTGATCTTTTAATCGATGCTTTTCGCATCGGTACAATTCGAACAGCGCCTTCCGTGCACTTTGGAACGTCACTTCATATTTGTCGTCAATCTGCATGAGCTGACTGCCCTGCTCGATCCGGCGCACGACCTGCAGGTTGCGCACGGCAATCCAGGCGCCTCCGCCGGTGACAGCCAGCATGAGCCAATCAGCGACGGAACCCCAGTCGACCGTCACCGCGCACGCCATGAGTCGTTCACTTTACGCCGTGCATGAGCCGCTTGAGCGGCAAGGCGAGAACGAGCAGCAGCGCGCCGATGGCGACGGATACCCAGCCGATCGTGGTGAACACGCCCACATAGGTGTCGAGGCTGACCTTGAGGTTGGTTACCTGCCCGCCGACCGTCTCGACGCTGGCAACCTGGGCGACCAGACCCGCAACATATTGCGCGACGGCGATCGACAGGAACCACACGCCCATCATCAGCCCGACGATGCGCGCGATCGAGAGCTTGGTGATCATGCTGAGCCCGACCGGCGAGATGCACAATTCCGCCGCCGAATGGACAAAGTACAGCCCGGCGAGCCACCACAGGCCGACCTTGAAGTCGTCGCCGGCAAAGCCGGCACCCCAGACGAGGAACAGGAAGCCGGCGCCGACGCCCATCAAGGCGATGGCGAACTTGATCGGGATGGTCGGCTCGACGCCGCGCCGCGCCATGCCGTTCCACATCATCGAGAAGAGCGGCGCGAGCAGCACGATGAAAGCCGCATTGAAGAACTGGGTCTGCCCCGCCGAGATCGAGAACAGCCCGAACACGCTCAGATCGGTGTTGCGGTCGGCGAACAGCGTCAGGCTCGAACCGGCCTGCTCGAACAGCGTCCAGAACACGGTGTTGAAGGTGATCAGCACCATCGCCGCCAGCATCATCTGGAACTCCTGCTTGCTGCCCTTGAGATAGGACCAGATCAGGATGCCCGGGACGCTCACTAGGAAGGTGCCGAACATGATCTTGCCCATGATCGGCAGCGTCGCGATGTAACCGACGATGCCGCTGCCCGCTTCGGGGCGGACGTAGCTCATCAGGTTCGTGAACAGGAAATAGACCACCGGGATCGCCAGCAACGCGCCTACATAGATGACGATGTCGCGGTTGAGCGGCGCATCCGCTGGCCGGTCGCCGAACCCGTCGAGCTTGCCGCCATCGAACTGAATCAGCATCCACGACACCATCATGCCGCCAGCGGCCAATGCGAAGCCCGCCCACCAGCCGAGCCCGCCCCAGCTGCCCATGCCCACCGCCAGCAGCGGACAGAGAATCTGCGAGAACAGCGAACCCAAATTGATACCCATGTAGAAGATCGTGAAGCCCGCATCGCGGCGCCGGTCGCCCTGCGCGTAGAGGGTGCCGACGATCGTCGAGATGTTCGGCTTGAAGAAGCCGTTGCCGATCACGACCAGGGCCAAACCGATGAGCAGCAGGAACACGCTCAGCGGATTGCGCTCGCCATCGGGCTTGAAACCGCCAGCGGCGATGCGTCGCGCCTCGCTGCCATCGGCGCGAAGCAGCGAGACCGTCTTGTCGTCATTGCCCTTGATCATCAGCGGTTGGCCTGACGGGTCGGCGACATATTGCTGCCGCGCTTCGCCCGTGCCCTGCACGGTGATTTCGGTACGTACACCGTCGATCGTCGCGAACGGCTTGGCGGGCTGGCCGCCGAAACAGAGCGTCAGATAGCCGAGGCTCATCAGCACCGCGCCGAACTTCACCGATCGCTTGGCGCCCAGGAAGCGGTCGGCCATCAACCCGCCGATCAGCGGGGTCAGATAAACCAAAGCGGTGAAGCCGCCATACAGGCCGGTCGTCGTCGTGTCGGAAAACAGGAAATGCTGCGCGAGATAGAGCGTAAGCAGCGCGCGCATGCCGTAATAGCCGAAGCGCTCCATCGCTTCGGTGGTGAACAGGCGCGCGAGTTGCCGTGGATGGCCGAACCAGGTTTCCGATGCTGCCGGATTGATGTGGCTGACGTCCGGTTCGATCGGCGAGTCCGCAGTTGGCGTTTCCATGCCCTAACAAAACTCCCGTTGGGCGCGCCTCTGCTGGGCACGCTTGTGATGACGAGGAGAGTTAGCGGCGAATCGGGCGAAGGGAAGGGGTTATCGTGCGGGCGGCACCAGTGGCTGGCCTGACGCTCGTTGCGCCGAGACTTCCGCCGCCGCCGCCTCGATGCGGCGGACGCGCTCCTTGAAGCCGGGGTGGGTGCCGTCGGAAATCAATATGCCCGCGCGCTGGCCCAGCCGCGCCCAGAACGGCGCGACCGCCTGCACGTCATAACCGGCCCGCGCCAACAGCCAGATCGACAGCCGGTCGGCCTCAAACTCGATCTGGCGCAGCTTGGCGCCATTCCTGCCCAGCCCGGCGAACAGCCCGGTCGAGACGCCCTGTTCATCCATCCGCGCGCGGTGGCCGAGGAAGTTGTGCGACAGTTCATGAGCGACCACCGCGGCCAATTCGTCGTCATTCGCGGCGAAATCGTAGAGCTTGCCGCCGATTTGCACGACCTGGCCGTCGGCCCCGGCGTTGAGCCCCTTTTGCGGCAACAATTGCACCTCCGACGCGCAGCCCTGGTCGGGCGCCAGCGTGACGCTGCGGCCATTGGTGAGGGTCAGCGTGATCGCGCCTTTGGCCAGGGCGGCCGCAAGTTGGGCCTCGGCTCTGCCCACGCTGTCGAAGGTGGCGCGGCCGTTGCCAGCCACCGGTGTTGCCGCACCGTCGATTGCCGTGATGGCGTCACCAACCTTCAACCCGGCCTTGGCCGCGGCGCTGCCGGTCACCACGGCGCTCAGCGTCGGATAGGCGGCCAGCCCGGTTCCGGCGCGATCCGCCGGGCCATATTGATCGCGCATCTGCAGCGACAGGCCGGGCAGCGGCGCATGGTTCGGGCACAAGGCGATGTTCGCGGTCTGCAGCCGCCATGCCACTTGCGCCACGCGCGCATCGGCGATCGCCAGCGGGTCCTGGGCGGCAGCAGCCAATGCGAGCAAGAGGGACAGCATGACAATCCCATAGCGCGCGCCGCGTTGCGCAAAAGGGGGTGCGTGCCTAGCTGCGTGCCATGCTAAACGATTTATCCTCGCCGCTCAGCCTGCTTGCCACCCGCCGCTCGGGCAAGCCGCGTGAGATGATCGCGCCCGGACCGGACGTCGCGCAGCTCGAAACGATCCTGACGGTGGCGGCGCGTACCCCCGATCACAAGAAACTGGTTCCGTGGCGCTTTGTCGTGATCGAGGATCGCGAGAAGTTCGCCGCCTTGCTGGCCGAGGCGTTTCGCGCCGAACGCGCCGCGGCCGAGGGCATCGAGCTCGGCAAGCTGACCGCTTTCGCGCACGACGCGCCGACGCTGGTCGTGGTCATGTCGGCGCCTGACGCGCTCAGCCGCGTGCCGCTCTGGGAGCAGGAACTGTCGGCAGGCGCGGCGTGCATGAACCTGCTTCACGCCGCGCACGCATCGGGTTTCGTCGCCTCGTGGATCACCGGATGGGCGGCGTTTTCACCGGCGGTGGCCGCCGGGATTGGTGAACCGGGCGAGCGGATCGCCGGCTTTCTATTCATCGGTTCGCCCGCTGCCGCTCTTGAAGACCGCCCGCGCCCCTCGCTGCAGACGATTGTTCGTCACTGGGGGTGACAAGCGTACCGTATTGCTGTATTAGGATTGCATGACAGCGTTCGACTCTGGCGAGCCCGTTTACCTGCGCCTGCGCAATCTCCTCGCGGCTGCAATTCTGGACGGCGCATTCACGGAAGGCGATCAATTGCCTTCGGTGCGGGCTTTCGCTGCCGAACATGGCGCCAATCCGCTGACTGTCGCCAAGGCCTATCAGTCGCTGCAGGACGACGGCTATGTCAGCGTGCGGCGCGGCGTCGGCATGTTCGTCGCCAATGGCGCGCTTGACCGGCTGCGCGGCGACCAGCGGGAACAGTTTCTCAAGGAAACTTGGCCGCGCGTCCGCGCGCAGATGGTCCGGCTCGGCATCCGGCCCGAAACCTTGCTGACGCGCGAGGCGGCGTAGTCGCGGGTTCAGACAAACTGCGCTAAGCGCGCCGCCGAGCATGGTTTTCAAACGATTTTTCTCGCGCTCCGAGCCGCGCAGCTACGCGCTGCACGAGCCGAAGCGTATTTATGCGGTGGGCGACATTCACGGCCGGCTCGACCTATTCGACCAATTGCTCGCCACGATCGATGCGGACGATGCGGCGCGGGGGCGAACCGAAACGCACCTGATCCTGCTTGGCGATCTGGTCGACCGCGGTCCGGACTCGGCGGGGGTGATCGAGCGCGCGATGGAGCTGTGCGCCACCCGCCACTGCCGCGTGCTGATGGGCAATCACGAGGAAGTGATGCTGAAAACCTGGGAGGGCGACCGGCGCACCGCCAGCCTGTTCGCGCGCATCGGCGGCCGCGAGACATTGCTGAGCTATGGCGTCAGCGAGGCGGATTATGAAGACGCCGACTTGCCTCAACTCGTGGCGCTGACCCGCGAGCATATCCCCGAGGCGCATATCCGTTTCGTGCAGGGGTTCGAGGAAATGATCGCCGAAGGGGAATATCTGTTCGTTCATGCCGGCATCCGCCCCGGTGTGGCGCATGACGCCCAATCGCATGCCGACACGCGCTGGATCCGCCGGGAGTTCCTGGAGGACGAGCGCGATCATGGCGCGATGATCGTCCATGGTCATTCGATCACGGAGGATGTCGTCGAACGGCACAACCGCATCGGCATCGACACGGGAGCCTTCGCCACCGGCAAGCTGACCGCGATCGGCCTGGAAGGAGCGGAGCGGTGGTTTTTGTCGACTTAACGGGGTTTACGCCGTCGTAAGGGGCGCGGCATAGGGCGGTTTCGGATCAAGGGGGAATTCGTGACCGAAGCTAAGCCGCGCGTCTGCGTCGTCGGACTGGGTTATGTCGGCCTGCCGCTCGCCGTGGCGCTGGCAAAATCGTTCGAGACCATCGGCCTCGATATCGACCGGAGCCGTATCGCCGAGTTGCGGGACGGGCATGACCGCACCGGCGAAATCGATGCGGGACGGTTGAACGCCACGACGCTCAAGCTCACCGCCGACCCCGCGGCGTGCAAGGGCCACGACGCCTATATCGTCACGGTCCCGACGCCGGTCGATCGCCTGCGCCGCCCCGATCTCGGCCCGGTCATGTCGGCGACGCGGACCGTTGCCGGCTTGATCGCCAAAGGTTCGCGCGCGCTGATCGTCTATGAGTCGACCGTCTATCCGGGCGTCACCGAGGATCTGTGCGGACCCGAGCTGGAACGTGCCGGCGGACTTCAGCGAGGCGCCGATTTCGTGCTTGGCTATTCACCCGAACGCATCAATCCGGGCGATCGCGAACACACGGTCGACCGCATCGCCAAGGTGATCAGCGGCGAGGACGCCGAAACGCTCGATCGGGTGGATGCGATCTATTCGGCGGTGACCAGCGGCGGCACATTCCGCGCGGCGTCGATCAAGGCGGCCGAGGCGGCCAAGGTCATCGAGAACGCCCAGCGCGACATCAACATCGCCTTCGTCAACGAAATCACCCAGATCTTCGCGCAACTCGACCTGTCGGTGTGGGATGTCCTGGCCGCTGCCCGGACCAAGTGGAATTTCCTTGATTTCAAACCCGGCCTCGTCGGCGGGCACTGCATCGGCGTCGATCCCTATTACCTCGCGCATGTCGCGACCGAGCATGACATCGAGCCGCGCGTCATCCTGTCGGGCCGCGCGATCAATGACGGCATGGGCGCCTGGGTCGCCGAAACGCTGCACGACAGATGCGGCGGCAGGGCCGGCACGGCGCTGGTCATGGGGCTGACATTCAAGGAGAACGTTCCCGACATCCGCAATTCGAAGGTGATCGACGTGGTGACGCGGCTCAAGCGGTTGGGCCATCAGGTGACGCTGCACGATCCGCTCGCCGATCCCGCGGAGTTTGCCCATGAATATGGCGCCTCGCTCCAGGCCGACGCCCTTGCGGGGCGCTATGATCTGGTGGTCTGCGCGGTCGGGCACGACCAATATGCGGCGATGGATACGGCAGCGATCACCGGGCTGACCAATGCCGGCGGGCTTATCGCCGATCTCAAGAACATCTGGGCGGACCGTCCGCTCGCCAATCGCTGGAGCCTGTGAGCCAGCGCATCCTCGTCGTGTTCGGCACGCGGCCGGAGGCGATCAAGCTGATCCCCGTGGTGCGGGCGCTACAGGCGCGCGCGGGGGTGATCGTCCAGACGCTGGCGACGGGGCAGCATGACGTGCTGCTCGACCAGGTTCTAGGGTTGCACGGGTTGCGGCCCGATCTGGCGCTCGACCTGCAGCGCGCCGATGACTCGCTGGATACGCTGTACGCGTCGCTGATGCTGTCGATCGGCGACGCGCTGGAACTCGTCCAGCCTGACATGATCGTCGTTCAGGGCGACACGGCAAGCGCCCTGGCCGGGGCGCATGCCGCGATGCACCGGCAGATCCCTGTCGCCCATGTCGAGGCGGGTTTGCGGAGCGGCAACAAGGCGCATCCCTGGCCGGAAGAAAGCTATCGCCGCGCGATCGCCGTCTTTGCCGATCTGCATTTCGCGCCGACCTCCGCCGCTGCCGCGGCGCTGGAGCGGGAATGCATCCACCCCGCAACGATCGTGATGACCGGCAATACGATCGTCGACGCGCTGGCGGCGGTGCGCGCCCGTGTTGCGCTCGACCCGTCGCTGGCAGCGGCGGCGCAGCCGATCCTCGCCGCCGCCGATGGCCGCCCGCTGATCCTCGCCACCGCGCACCGGCGCGAGAACGCCGCGTCGCTGCATGCCATCGCCACCGCGCTGAAGAAGCTCGCGCGTGACAGCGGGGCAATGGTGGTCATGGTGCGGCATCCCAATGCCCTGGCGTCGGACGATGTGGCGCGGCTGCTCGGCGTCGCCAATCTCGTCGTCACCGACCCGCTCGATCATGCCGCGTTCGTCACCCTGCTCGACCGCGCCGCCTTGGTGCTGACCGACAGCGGCGGCGTTCAGGAGGAAGCGGTGGCGCTTGGCACGCCGGCGCTCGTCCTGCGCGAAACCACCGAACGGCCCGAGGGGGTCGAATGCGGCCTCGCGCGCCTTACTGCGCTCAATCCGGCCGCCATCGTCGCTGCCGCCAGCGACATGCTCGCCGCGCCGCGCCTGACCGGCGGTGTTTGCCCCTATGGCGATGGCATGGCCGCCGAACGGATCGCCGATGCGCTGATTCACGGCGCTGCCGTCATCGCCAAGCCTGCATCAATTCTCGCCGAGGTATAACCACCCATGCGCATTCTCATCACCGGCGCGGCCGGGTTCATCGGGTCGAGCGTCGCCCGCCTGCTCATCGCGCGCGGGGACAGCGTGCTCGGGATCGACAATATCAACGACTATTACGATCCGAGCCTGAAGCACGCCCGGCTCAAGTCGCTCGAGCATCCCGCCTTCAACTTCAAGCGCGTCGACTTCGCCGATCATGCCGCGCTCGACGCGGCGCTGGCGGGCGAAAAGTTCGACGGCGTACTGCACCTCGGCGCGCAGGCGGGGGTGCGCTATTCGATCGAGAATCCGCGTGCCTATGTCCAGGCAAACCTCGTCGGCCACCTCAACCTGCTCGAGGTCGCGCGCCATGCCACGGTGCCGATGGTCTACGCCTCTTCGTCATCGGTCTATGGCGGCAACAAGGTGATGCCGTTCAGCGTCGACCAGCGCGTCGACCATCCGATGTCGCTCTACGCCGCGACCAAGAAGGCCGACGAGCTGATGAGCGAGACCTACGCCCATCTCTATCGCATCCCGCTCACCGGCCTGCGCTTCTTCACGGTCTATGGGCCATGGGGGCGGCCCGACATGGCGATGTGGCTGTTCACCAGGGCGATCCTCGCGGGCGAGCCGATCCCGGTGTTCAATGACGGCAAGATGCGCCGCGACTTCACCTATATCGACGATATCGTCGCCGGCGTGGTCGCCTGCATCGACAATCCGCCGCCCGACGACAATGCGGTCAAGGCGGGCGGCAGCGTCGCGCCGCACCGGCTGTACAATATCGGCAATCACCGCTCCGAAGAGCTGATGGACATGATCGGGATCATCGAGCGCGAGCTGGGCGTGAAGGCGATCTGCGACTTTCAGCCGCTCCAGTCCGGCGACGTGCCGGAGACCTTTGCCGATATCGACGCGATCGCGGGCGACCTGGGCTATGCGCCGACCACCAGTATCGATGCCGGCATTCCCAATTTCGTGCGGTGGTATCGGGCGTATCACCAGCTCTAATCCAATCCCGCCACCCCGGACTTGATCCGGGGCCCATTGGCACTCTGACAGAGATTGAGGGCAAATGGACCCTGACTTTCGTCAGGGTGACGTTGATTGTTAGGCGGCGACCCCCTTCAGCCGGTCCGCGTGCTTCTTGCGGAACTTCTGCAGCTTGGGCGCGACGACGATCTGGCAATAGGGGTTGGCATTGCCCTCGCGCGCGAAATATTCCTGGTGATAATCCTCCGCTTCGTACCAGTCGGCGAGGGGTTCGATGGTGGTGACAACCGGTGCCGAACGATCGGCCTGGGCGCGCCCGATCGCGGCGCGCGCTTCGGCCTCCTGTTCGGGCGAGTGCGGGAAGATCGCCGAACGGTATTGCGTGCCGACGTCGTTGCCCTGGCGGTTGAGCTGCGTCGGATCGTGAATTTCGAAGAAGATGTCGAGGATTTCGCCGAAGCTGACCACTGAAGGGTCGTAGGTCAGGCGAATCGCTTCGGCATGGCCGGTGCGGCCGGTGCAGATATCTCTGTAAGTCGGGTTGGCGGTGTGGCCGCCGATATAGCCGCTTTCCACCGATTCGATGCCGGCGAGATCGTCGAACACCGCTTCGACGCACCAGAAGCAGCCGGCGGCGAGGGTGGCGGTCTCTAGGGTCATGAGCTGGTCTCCAAAGGTAACAAAGGTGACGGGACGTGTTCGCGGAAATGCATGCTCTTTCGTCATTCCCGCGAAGGCGGGATCCATCTAATCATCTCCGCAAGCGTGGTGGGTTGAGGAGATGGATTCCCGCTTTCGCGGGAATGACGAGGTGTTGAGATGTTAGCTGGGTAGCCATTGCCTATTTGGCAAGGCTAATCGCGCGGTGATGCGAACGCGTGTGCTGCCCTTTGATGACGAGGCGATTGCCGAGGCTGCGCGGCTGATCGCTGAGGGGCAAATCGTCGCCGTGCCGACCGAGACGGTCTACGGACTGGCGGCGGACGCGACGGACGGCGCGGCGGTTGCGCGGATTTACGCGGCGAAGGGGCGGCCGAGCTTCAACCCGCTGATCGTGCATGTGCCCGACCTGGCGATGGCGGAACGGCTGGCGGTGTTCGACGAGGTGTCGCGCGGGCTGGCGGCAGCGCATTGGCCGGGGCCGCTGACCCTGGTGCTGCCTGCGCGTGAGGGGAATGGCATCGCCGCGTTGGTCACCGCTGGCCTGCCGACGCTGGCGGTCCGCGTGCCCGCGCACCCGGCGATGCGCGCGCTGCTGGCCGCGACCGGCAAGCCGCTCGCCGCGCCATCGGCCAATGCCAGCGGGCGGATTTCCCCGACGCGGGCGGTGCA
>CAXTPT010000045.1:0-17443 GCA_964246315.1 uncultured Sphingomonadaceae bacterium
GACGACCGGATAACGACGTCCGGCCAGCCCTCGGGAGACCAAATCCGCGAACTCGCGGCGGACGGCGTCACCACCGTCATCAACCTCGGCCTGCATAGCCATGAACGCGCGTTGCCCGACGAGGCGGCGACCGTCGCCGCAGCGGGGATGCGCTACGTCCACATCCCCGTACCGTTCGATGCGCCGGGCGAGGAGCATTATGCCGCGTTCACCGATGCGATGGCCGCGGCACAGGGTGAAACGGTTCACGTCCATTGCATCATGAATATGCGTGTCACCGCCTTCCTCGACCGCTGGACACGCGAGCGGGGCGGTGACGCCGTTGCAGCGCGCCGGATGATGGATTCGGTGTGGCAGCCGGGTGGGGTGTGGGCCGCATTCATCGGCGACGCGGCACGCGCCGCGCGTGAACATCTGGGCCCGAAGGGCTAGACCCCAAGGCATCTCGCAGGCCTTACTGTGTTCTTAGACAAGCTTGCCCGTCACGCCGGGACCGGCCGGTCGGGCGCTGTTCGCCGCGCGTCTGCGCCAGAAGCGGTCATGAAGCGCAAAGGCGAAGGTCTGGACGAAAGGTTCGACGACACCGATCGCCAACGCCTTGCGCCAATCGAGCGTCAAGGCGTAGGCGACGGTTATCGCAACGATCAGGTGCATCGCCGCATAGCTTGCGGTCTTCAGGCTCAGCAGATCGGCACTGAAGCTGTGATTGCACCCGGCCATATCAGTCGGCCAGCACGGTGGTGCGGCCCGCATTCGGGCCGGCGCCAAGGTCCGCGCCGGTGATGGCATCGACCGCCGGATCGGACATCGTGCGCGTCATCATCGCCTTGGCAACGGTCTGGTCAGCCTTGTCGAGCGTGACACTGGCCGTGCCATCGCCGCCATCCAGGGCCGCCGTCGGACCATCGTCGCGGTCCCACAATTCGCCCGAATTCCACGGCCCATCCATATCGCCTTCGCCTTGTGACGAGTTGACGTAGAGATTGGCGAACTTCTGCGCGCCGGGAAGCTTGCCCGGCGGGAAATTGTCCTCGATCGCGTAAAGGGCCTTCTCGAACGACTTCTGATGGGCGACTTCGCGCACCATCAGGAAGCCAAGCGCTTCCTTGATGCCTGGGTCATCGGTGATGTTGATCAGACGTTCGTAAACGATCTTGGCCCGGCTTTCGGCGGCGATGTTCGACCGCAGATCCGCGGTGGGCTCCGAGCGGCTGTCGATATAGGCGGCGGTCCAGGGGACGCCGGCGCTGTCGATCAAAGCGGGGCCGCCGCCGAACAACAGCGCTTCCTTGGCACTGGTGCCGCTGGCGCCGATGGTGCGATAAAGCTCGGCTTCCTCCATCGTGCCTTCGGCCATGTTCGCCTTCACGCCCTTGTTCAGCATGGCGACGATCGAGCCGATGACTTCGAGATGGCTCAATTCCTCGGTCGCGATGTCGAGCAGCAAGTCCTTCCGGCCCGCATCGTCCTCACCCAGCCCTTGCGTGAAATAGCGCATGGCCGCGGCCAGCTCGCCATCGGCGCCGCCGAATTGCTCAAGCATCATCGTCGCCAGACGCGGGTTCGGCTCGGCGACCCGGACGGTATATTGCAGGCGCTTGTTGTGCATAAACATGGGACGTCTCCTATGGCGCCGCGGCGGCGCGCGTATCGGCGACGAGCGGGAGCTATCCCGATCGTTCAAATTGCTGAAACTGTTACGAAAGTTTCAAGGGCTTGAACGGCCGGTGCCGTCCGCATGTTCCGGACAATCGTGTTGCTCCAGATTAGTTTGGCGTACCCTTCTGAAGTCGGGCGATCGGGCGTTGCGGACACCCCGGCACCGCACCATATTGCGATGCGATGACTCAGACCCTCCCCGTGCTCCCGCTCCGCGACATTGTCGTGTTTCCGCAAATGGTCGTGCCGCTGTTCGTCGGGCGCGACAAATCGGTTGCCGCGCTCGAAGCGGCGATGAATGCCGACAAGGACATCTTTCTCGTCGCGCAGCTCGATCCCAGCCAGGACGATCCGGCGCGCGACGATCTCTACGATCTCGGCGTGATCGCAACGGTGATGCAGATGCTCAAGCTGCCCGACGGCACGGTGCGCGTGCTGGTCGAAGGGCAGCGGCGCGCGGCGCTGACCACGCTGGAGGCAAACGAGACGCATCTCACCGCCGAGGTGGCCGATGTCGAACCGCAGGAGACTGACAGCCCGGACGTACCCGCGCTGATGCGTTCGGTGGTCGATCAGTTCGACAATTACGCCAAGCTCAACAAGAAGCTGCCGGCCGACAGCCCGACCCAGCTGGGCGAGATCGAGGACGCCAACCGCTTGGCCGACGCGGTCGCCGCGGTGCTGTCGATCAAGGTCGCCGACAAGCAGGCGCTGCTGACCGAAGCCGATCCGGCCAAGCGGCTGGAGATGGTGTTCGCCTTCATGGAGGGCGAATTGGGCGTGTTGCAGGTCGAGAAGAAGATCCGCAGCCGCGTGAAGCGGCAGATGGAGAAGACCCAGCGCGAATATTACCTCAACGAGCAGTTGAAGGCGATCCAACGCGAGCTGGGCAATGAGGGCGAGGAAGGCGATGGCGACGAGATCGCCGAGCTGACCCAGAAGATCGCGACGCTCAAGCTGTCGAAGGAAGCGCGGACCAAGGCGACGGCGGAGCTCAAGAAGCTCAAGTCGATGGCGCCGATGAGCGCCGAGGCGACGGTCATCCGCAACTATCTCGATGTGCTGCTCGGCCTGCCGTGGGGCAAGAAATCCAAGCTCAAGCGCGACATCGCCGCGGCGCAGGCGGTGCTCGACAACGACCATTTCGGGCTGGAGAAGGTCAAGGACCGCATCGTCGAGTATCTCGCGGTGCAGGCGCGGACCAACAAGCTAAAGGGACCGATCCTGTGCCTGGTCGGACCGCCGGGCGTCGGCAAGACCAGCCTGGGGCAGTCGATCGCCAAGGCGACGGGGCGCGAATTTGTCCGTCAATCGCTCGGCGGGGTGCGCGACGAGGCGGAAATCCGCGGGCATCGCCGGACCTATATCGGCTCGCTGCCGGGCAAGGTGGTGTCCAATCTGAAGAAGGCCGGGACCAGCAATCCGCTGTTCCTGCTCGACGAGATCGACAAATTGGGCCAGGATTTCCGCGGCGATCCGGCCTCGGCGCTGCTCGAAGTGCTCGATCCCGAACAGAACGCTAAGTTCCAGGACCATTATCTCGAGGTCGATCTCGACCTGTCCGACATCATGTTCGTGACGACGGCGAACACGCTCAACCTGCCGCAGCCGCTGCTCGACCGCATGGAAATCATCCGCCTCGAAGGCTATACCGAGGACGAAAAGGTCGAGATCGCCACGCGGCATCTGCTGCCCAAGGTGGTGCGCGACCATGGCCTTCGGGCCGATGAGTTCGAGCTGACGCCCGAGGGCCTGCGCGCGCTGATCCAGCGTTACACGCGCGAGGCGGGCGTCCGCACGTTGGAGCGCGAAATCGCCAAGCTGGCGCGCAAAGGGCTGCGCCGCATCCTCGAAGGCGCCGCGACCAGCGTGACGATCACGCCCGACAACCTTCACGAGTTCGCGGGCGTGCAGAAATTCCGCCACGGCTTGTCCGAGGAGGAGAACTCGATCGGCGCGGTCACCGGGCTCGCCTGGACCGAGGTCGGCGGCGAGTTGCTGACGATCGAGGCGGTGACCGTGCCCGGCAAGGGCCAGGTCAAGTCGACCGGCAAGCTGGGCGAGGTGATGGGCGAATCGATCCAGGCGGCGCTGAGCTTCGTCAAGGCGCGCGCGCCCCAGTATGGCATCAAGCCGAGCCTGTTCGGGCGCAAGGACATCCACGTCCATCTGCCCGAAGGCGCGGTGCCCAAGGACGGGCCCTCGGCGGGCATCGGCATGGTCACGGCGATGATCTCGACGCTGACCGGCATCCCGGTGCGCCGCGAAGTGGCGATGACCGGCGAAGTGACGCTGCGCGGCCGCGTGCTGCCGATCGGGGGCCTGAAGGAAAAGCTGCTCGCGGCGCTGCGCGGGGGCATCACCACGGTGCTGATCCCGCACGAGAACGAAAAGGACCTGGCCGAAATCCCCGCCAACATCCGCGAGGGGCTGAACATCGTTCCTGTGCGTCATGTTGACGAAGTTTTGACGCTGGCGCTGGCCGGTGCGCTGACGCCGATCGAGTGGACCGAGGCGGACGAACTCGCCGCCGAACCGCCCGCCGGCGTTCGTCCCGCTGCGGAGCCGTTGCGGCATTGACTCACCGTGGCGGACGCGGCCTAGTGGCCGCTTCCGCGCGGAAGCGATTCTGCGCTCTCAGGGGTGAGCGATGAACAAGCAGGAACTGATCGGCACAGTTGCGGACCAGGCGAGCCTGTCACGCGGTGACGCTGCGCGCGCCGTCGAGGCGGTGTTCGCGACGATCACCGAACAGCTGAAGCGCGGGCACGAGGTGCGGCTGGTCGGCTTCGGCAATTTCTCGCTGTCGAAACGCAAGGCCTCGATCGGGCGCAACCCGCGTACCGGCGAACCGATGTCGATCGCCGCGTCGAGCCAGCCCAAGTTCCGCCCGGGCAAGAATCTGAAGGACAGCTGCAACGGCTAGACAGGGGCACGCCGCGTCCTTACTGGCGCGGCTCCGCAACGGCGGGCGCGTAGCTCAGCGGTAGAGCACTCCCTTCACACGGGAGGGGTCACAGGTTCAATCCCTGTCGCGCCCACCATCTTCCAGGACCTAGTCGAACCCCCCGTCGCGCAGCTTTTGACGCACGCAATCTTCGCGCGCCAGGTCGCCATCGGCTTCGCGCTTGCAGTCCTTGCGCGCTCGCTCTTCGGCCTTGCGCACCGCGCGGCCGCGATTGCGGTCGGCTTCGTCCTGGCTGGTCGTGGCCCAGTCGGCCGCCTGTCCGGCAGCCTTGAACGGGGCAGTGACGATCGTCTTGGCGGTCGAGACGCAGCCTGTCGCGGCAAGCAGGGGCAGAAGCATGAGTGCGCGTGTCATGCGTTGGACACTAGCGCCCGCGCAGCTTGCCGTCACCTGAACGCGCGCGTAGCGCTTTCTCGCAATGGATATGCGCCCCATGCCGCTCGCCGCCGATCTGTATGGCGATCTGTTGGAGGTCGAACGCGCGAGAGAGAGGCGTTGGACCGCCTATCTTCCGGGATTGGGCATCGCCACCGTCGCCTCGCTCGCCGCCGCTTATTTGTCCGAACATTATGGCGCGCCGATCATGCTGATGGGCTTGCTCATCGGGCTTGCGTTCAATTTCGTGAACGGCGACGCGCGGACGCATGCGGGGCTGGGGTTCGCCTCGAAAACGCTGCTGCGCTGGGGGATCGTGCTGGTCGGCCTGCAGGTGACCTTCGCGCAGATCGCCAGCCTCGGCTTGCCCGCCTTTCTGTTCATCGCTGCGCTGATCGCCCTGGTGTTGATGACCGGCACGCTGACCGCGCGCCTCTTTGGCATGGACGCGGCGTTCGGCACGCTGGCCGGCGGCGCCGTGGGCATTTGCGGCGCATCGGCGGCCCTGGCTCTGTCGTCGGTCCTGGGCGAGCGGCGGACCAGCCAGGCGCAACTGACGCTGGTGCTCGTCACCGTCTCCGCGGCGAGCGCGGTTGCCATGTCCTTCTACCCGGCGCTGGCGCATATGCTGCGGCTGACCGACCGGCAGGCGGGATTCCTGATGGGCGCGTCAATCCATGACGTCGCCCAGGCGCTGGGCGCGGGATACAGCTATTCGCAGGAAGCGGGGCAGACCGCGACGGTCGTCAAGCTGACGCGCGTCGCGCTGCTCGCGCCGGCGTTGGCGCTGGTGGCGTTGGCTTATCCCAAGGATGGCGAGAAGCGCGGGTCGGGTGTCGCCGTGCCATGGTTCGTGCTCGGCTTTCTCGCGCTTACGGCGTTGCACAGCTTCGTCGGGCTGCCCGCCGCGGTGCTGACTACGGTTCCCAAACTGGCCACGGCCTTGCTGTTGGTCGCAGTGACCTCGACCGGCATTCGCTCGCCGCTAAATCTGCTGCTCGAACAGGGTTGGCGATCGTCGCTCCCGGTGGTGGCGGCGACGATCGTGTCTTTCCTGCTCTCCCTCGGAGCGGCTTTGCTGCTGGCCTAAAGCTTGATCGATGCCGACAGCGCGAGCGTCGTGCCGACCTTATAGCTGTTCACGTCGATCCGGTTGCTGCCGGATTTCTGAAACTCCTGGTGCTTCTGTCCGGTGATATTGCGCGCTTCGAACTTCAGCTCGATTTCCTTTTCGAACAGGCTGACGCCCTGGCGCGCGACGAAATCGAGCGTGAAGCCGGGCTTTTCGATCACGTCGGGCTGGGGCGGCGAGCCGTTGAGGCCCCGGCTGACAACGCGGTTGCTGGCATAATTGAGCAGGAAGGTCTGTTGCGACAGGCTGCCTTGCTGTTCCAGGCCGAGCTGCAAATTGGCGATGTGATCCGACTGACCGGTAAGCGGGCGCCCGTCGCGGAAAAAGTCGGTGGCGATTGACGACGAGGCACCGAACACGCGCACCGTATCGCCCGCCGAAACCTTCAGCTTGGACTTGGTGTAGGTATAGTTGCCGATCAGGACCGCGCGCCGTTGGCTCCAAAATTCACCGCCAGCGAGGCCCGACAGATCGAAATATTTCTGCAGCTCGAATTCGGCGCCGTAGAGGTTCGCCTTTGGTGCGTTGGCGAAGGAGGTGACCACGTCGCCGCCGCTGATAAAGGCTTCGATCGGATTGTTGATCCGCTTGAAGAACGCCGAGACCGACAGGCGCTGCTCAGGCGCGAAATAATATTCGCCGCGCAACTCGGCATTGTACAATTGCGAATCCACCAGCAGCGGGTTGCCGCGATAGGTGCGGTTCGAATCGGGATCGAAGAACGGCTGATTGATCAGCTCGCGGAATTGCGGCCGCGCAATCGTCTTCGAGGCGTTGATGCGAAGCTGAAGCTCGTTACGCGGCTGCCAGGTGATCGTCGCGGCGGGCAGCCAGTAGCTTTTCTTCAGATTGGTGCCCGCGGTGCTCGCGCCCGGCACCGTGAACACGCGGATCGGATCGACCGATTGCAGCGCATCTTCGTAGCGCACGCCGGCGTCGACACTGATGTCCGAAAACTTCGCGTTGACCTTGGCATAGCCGGCATAGGTGCGAAGCCGTGCGAAGAAAGCCGGATTGCCTTCGTCGGTTTCGACCAGCGCGATCTTGTAGAAATTGATCACCGACGGCTGGAGCAGATAATCGGGCCGGAACAGCCCGACGCCCGACGGGAAGCTGCTTGGCGCCGAGAATTGAAAGTCGCGGCGCGAGCTGCGGCGCTTGGTGTCCGACCAGGCCCCACCGACCGTGGCGCTGATATCGTCGAGCGCCTGCCAGGTCAGGTCAGCGCCGGCCGAATACAGATCTTCCTGCAGTTTCGAATAGGTGATCCGCGCATCGCCGCCATTGCCGTTGTTGAGGCGATTGACGAAAAACTGGCCGTACGGGTCGGCGGCCGAATTGGTGCGGACATATTCAAGGAACAGCTCGGACGGCGCATCGCGTTGCGACCGGGCATAGCCCGCGCGAATATCGAGCTTGAGCGTGTCGGCGAGCGACAATTCGTTGACCAGCTGCGTATCGAACAGCTGACGAGCGAACCAGGCCGTGCGCTGTTGCAGGTAATCGACCGGCGTCTCCTGGCGGTTGCCGATGCTGAGGCGAGCCTGCTTGATCGTGTCGCGCACGAACAAATTGGTCCAACGGATCTTGTTGTTGTCCCATTCGTAGCCGAGCCCGATCAGGCCGTTGACCACGATGCGCTGATCAGTGTTGACCTGGCGAAAGCTCGATTCGAGCGTGGAGACGTCAGCGCTGAGCGAGCTTTGCTGCGTCGCTTCGCGCGTGACGTACCTGTTGCTGTAGCCGCCGGCGACGATGATCCCCAACGTGCCGGCACCGACATCGAACGATGTCCCGCCCGTCAGGTTGGCCGAGGCGTTCGGCGCGACATGGCCCCAGCGCTGCACCAGGCCGTTGCGGCCGTTGACGAGCTGCGCGGCAATCGCCTGCGTGTTGACCGTGCCGTCGGAAGTGCGCGCGCCGCTGGCGAAGAACGTTGCCAAAGCGGGCGGTATGTCGCGTTGACCGTTGCCGAAACCGGTATCGTCGGTCTTGCTGCCATAATAGGTGTAGCCCAGCCGGCCGGTGGTTTCGGTATCGCCCGAAATGCCCGCGCCGATCGTCAGGAAGCTTTCGCGCGGCACGGCACGGGTGGTCAGATTGATCACGCCGCCGCCGAATTCGCCCGGATAATTTACCGAATAGCTTTTCTGGACGAGCGAGGATGCGATGATGCCGCTGGGGAAGATGTCGAGCGGGACGACGCGGCGCAGCGGTTCGGGGCTGGGCAGGGGCGAGCCGTTGAGCAAGGCCAGCGAATAGCGGTCGCCCAGGCCGCGCACGAAGACGAAGCCGCTGCCGACGACGCTGAGGCCGGTGACGCGGTTGAGGGCACCCGCGATGTTGCCTTCGCCGGTGCGGGCGATTTCGGCGGCGCCGAGCACCGAGACGACCTGCGCCGAAGTGCGGCCGATGTCGCGATCGCGGCGGCCGGTGACGACGATATCGCCGGGCACGGAAACGTCGACGGCCTCCTGCGCGGCCTGGGGCGTTGCCGCCGCGGCGGGATCGCCCGCCGTCGCGGGCGCGGGCTGAGCGACTTGTTCGCCCGTCGTGGGGGTGGCGGCCGGTGCGGCGCTGCTATCGGCCTGCGACTGAGCGATGGCGCAGCCGGGCGCGGCGAGCGCCGAGGAGACCAGCAGGACCTGGACTAGGCGCGACGAGATCGACATTTCGGGTGCCCCCAAGAAAATACGGGTAAAGGACGGGGCGGCATCGTCGCCGCCCCGCCAACTGGGTTCGCTGCGACCAGGCTCAGGTGACCGGAAGCGAAGTGCACGATGTCGACGTCGTGCCGAAATTGACCGTCGCGCTGTTGCACGTCCAACCGGCATACCAAGTGTCGGTGGAGTTGCGCACCGCGCCGATCCAGGTCGTCGTGTCGAAGAACGCGTTGATCGTCTTCGGATCGGTCGCCGTCACGGCGGTTTCGTTGGCACCGTTGATGAACACGCTGACCAGCGTCGGCGTGAAGGCATCGTTATTGTTGTTGGTACCGCTGCCGAAAGCCGCCGCGACCTGCGCCGCCGTGACCGTCCCGCTGCCCAGATATTTGGTGGCATTGCACTGCAGGACCACCGAGCGGGCCGTCAGCGTGGCGGGGGTGGTGCCCGACCCGTTGATGCGGATGCACTCGTTGTTCGGGGCGACGATGATACCGTTGACCAGGGTCGTGTCCGAATTGCCGCGGAACAGGGCGGCGGCCAGATCATTCGCCTCGTTATCGGCGCTGGTCTGGGTCTGGATCGCCGTGAAGTTCGCCACGTTCAGCTTGGTGCGCGGCGTATCGGCCTCGAAGCCGTTGCTGTCGATTTCGAACAGCGCGTCGCCCTTGGTCGCCTTGGGCAGCAGCAACGCATATTGGAAGTTGCCCTGCGCGCCGGTGTCGACGTCGAGATTGTCGTCGTCGGCGCCGGTGGCGATGTAATATTTGAAGTTCACCGCGCCGCCGAAGAATTCGGCGCCGTCGTCCGAACTGTTGTGCGACTGGATATGGTCGAGAATCGTGCCGGTGCCGGTCCCCTCGGTCGTCAGCGCTTGCAATTCCTTATTGGAACCAAGCACATAGCCGGAATAGCGGATCTGCACAAAGCTCATCCTGCCCGCATTATACGCGTTGTCGGTGCCGCCGTAGCGCGCCAGATCGGCCGAGCCCTCGGTGTCGCGCTCGCAAGTGTTGGACACGACGGTGCCGACGTTGCAGTCGGTGACGACGCCGCGACCCAGCAGGATGACGCCGCCCCATTGGCCCTGCGACGTATCGTCGTTCAGCCCGAGAATGTTATCGCGGCTGGTGAAGATGATCGGCGCCGTGGCGGTGCCGATAGCGCTGATCCTGTTGCCGCGGTTGACCGCCAGGAACGACTGACCGGTGCCGCCGTAGAGCAGCGCGCCCGGCGCGATGGTCAGCGTGACGTTGGTGTCGGCCGTCAGCGGCGTGGTGCAGGTGGCCGTGGTCGACGCATAGGGCGCGCCGGTCGTCGGGGCGGTGAAGCCGCCATCGCAGCCGACATCGACGCGGCCGTTCATCTGGTAAGCAAGCCCGGTGATCTTGGGCAGGGTAATCGAGGTCTTGATGACGCGCGGCAGTGTGCAGATGCGGTAGCTGCCGGTCGGGCCGGAGATGACGCCGCCATCGGCCAGGCCCTGCGGATCGGCGATGGTCGGGCAGCCCGAAGCCGCCGTGACCGTCGGAGCGGGAGTGGGCGTCGTCGGTGCCGGTGCCGGGGTCGGTGCCGGATTGTTGATCGTGATGTTGCCGCCCGATCCGGGCGAAGCCACGTCGTTCGCGCCGCAGCCGGCCAGCGCGAGGAGCGACACATTCACGAACAGCGCGCGCTGCAGTGACTTCTTAGCCATTGATGATCTCCGCCCTTTATAGGTTCGATTGACGGCCGCGAGAATCGGGAATGCGGCCGCTCCGATGACGCCCCTAGGAGCGGCGTGTGACGCTCAAGTGGCGGTTCGATGACAGTCACGTTGCGCCGCTGTTTCAGAATGATGACACGGGGATAAGTTTGCACTGCCCGGCATTTTTAGGGGATGCGGGCAACGCAAATTGGCCGTAACGTGACGGCGATCAACAAGATTGCCCTTGCCAATGCAGTTTGCGCTCGACCCGCGCGCCCGACAATTGCTGCGTCGCCTGCCCGTTGGATCGCCAACAGCGATCCTGCGTGCCGCGCTGATCGTCGCGCTCGGCGTGCAAGGCGCGCGGCTGGTCTGGGCGGTGGCAGAGCCTTACGGGCCGGTCGGCCACTGGCGAGGCGGCGCGATCGTTCCACCCGCCGATGTGGCGCTGCTCGGGCGGTTCGATCCGTTCGGCCGTTTGGGCGTGAGCGACGCGCCGGTGGCGGCATCGAGCCTGCCGATCAAGCTGTTCGGCGTTCGGCTCGATGCGGCGACGGGGCAGGGCTCGGCGATCATCGCGGGGCCTGACGGGGTGCAGCAGAGCTTCGCGCCAGGCGAACCGGTGATGCCGGGCGTCATTCTTCGGTCGGTTGCATTCGATAGCGTGACGATCGACCGGGGCGGGACGCTGGAACAGGTGTTTCTCGATCAATCGGTGCCGCCGCGCGCGGTGGTGGGCGGACCGACGCCGGCAGGCGCTGCCGCCGTGCCGCCGCCGCTGCCTTCGCCTATCCCGGGCGTGACGTTATCGGCCCCTTCCGGGCAGGGCGTCGTCGTCAGCGGCGATGCCGCAAACCCGGCCTTCCGCGCCTCGGGGCTGCAACCGGGGGACGTCGTCACCGCGGTAAACGGGTCGCCGGTGCGCGCGGGCACGCAGATCGATCGATTGCTGGCGGCGCCCAGCGAAACGGGAATCACGGCATTGACGGTGACACGCGCGGGACAGACGTTGACGGTTAATGTGCAGGGGCCAACGCAATGAGGTTTTGGGGGGCGGCCATCGCGCTGGCTTTGGCGACGCCGGCGCTCGCGCAGCAGGTGCTGAACCTGCGTGACGCGGACATCCGCGCGTTCATCCAGGACGCGTCAAAGGTCACCGGCCGGACGTTCGTCATCGATCAGCGCGTGACGGGCAAGGTCTCGGTGGTGACCGACCGGCCGCTGAGCCGATCTGAATATTTCGAAGTGTTCCTGTCCACGTTGCGGGCCAATGGATTGATCGCGGTGCCGATCGGCGGCGGCGCCTATCGTATTCAGCCGGCTGAAGGCGCAGCGACGCAACCGGGGCGGGTGGGCAGCGCCGGAGCGGCGCGCAACGCCTTCGTCACCGAAATTTTCCGCCTGCGCGGCGCCGACGCCACGGCGATGATCGAGACGGTGCGTCCGCTGATCAGCCGCGAGGGCTCGGTCAGCGCCAACAAGGCGGCGAACAGCCTGGTCGTCGCGGACTATGCCGACAATATCCGCCGCATCCGCGCGCTGCTCGGGCGGCTCGACGCCGGTGGGGCGGGCGACACGCGGGTGATCGCGCTGCGCAATGCCGGCGCGCGCGAGATCGTCCAGGCGCTGCAGGGGCTGAACGCGGGCGGCGGCGGGGTCGCCGCGGTGGCGATCGACAGTTCCAACTCGGTGATCCTGCGCGGTGATCAGAGCTCGCTGGCGCGGACGGCGGCGATCGTCGCCGATCTCGACCGGCGCGCGGCGGCGGGCAGCGAGATCCGCGTGGTGTTCCTGCAGAACGCCGATGCCGAAAAACTGCTGCCCGTGCTGCAGCAGCTGGTCGGGCAGTCGGTGTCGATCACGCCGCAGGTGGTGTCGACCAATCCGGCGACGCCGCAGCTGCCCGGCACTTCGGCGCGGCCGAGCGCCGAAACAACCGCCGCGCAGACCACCGGCACCACCGTCACCTCCTCCGGGAGCAGCGGCAAGAGCGCGGTGATCGCGCGGTATGAAGGCGTCAACGCGGTGATCATCTCCGCATCCGCCGATGTCCAGCGGACGCTGGGTGAGGTGATCCGCCAGCTCGATACGCGCCGCGAACAGGTGCTGGTCGAAGCGATCATCGTCGAGATTTCGGATTCGGCGGCGCGCAAGCTGGGCATCCAGCTGGGCATTGGCGGTCCGGGTGGCGGCGGATTCACGACCTATTCGAACGTTACGCCCGGTATCCTGCCGATCGCGGCGGGCGTGCTGTCGAACCGGCTGTCGGGCGGCACGACCACCACCACGACCGTCAACGGCACGACGACCACGACATCGTCCGGCAATTCAGGCAGCAGCGACCTGATCACGGGCGCGCTGTCCGCGCTCAACACCGCGACCGGCGGCACGGCCGGGGCGGCAATCCGGCTGGGCGGCAACACCTATCTCGGCGCGATCCTCAACGCGGTGCAGCAGGACAATAATTCGAACCTGCTATCGACACCCTCGGTGGTGACGCTCGACAATCAGGAAGCCAAGATCCTGGTCGGGCAGGAGATTCCGGTAACCACCGGCGAGGCGCTGTCGAACAATTTCGACAACGCGTTCCGCACCGTGCAGCGGCAGAATGTCGGTATCCAGCTCGAGGTCAAGCCGCAGATCAATGCGGGCGGCGCGATCAAGCTGTTCCTGCGCCAGGAAGTCAGCTCGATCGCGGGGCCGGTGACGAGCAACTCGGCCGACCTGATCCTCAACAAGCGCGAAATCCAGACAACGATGACCGTCGACGACGGGCAGATCATGGCGATCGGCGGGCTGCTCGACGATAACGAGCGGCGGACGCTGGA
Organism: uncultured Sphingomonadaceae bacterium; assembly: GCA_964246315.1. Taxonomy (GTDB): domain Bacteria; phylum Pseudomonadota; class Alphaproteobacteria; order Sphingomonadales; family Sphingomonadaceae; genus Sphingomonas_O. Next base: position 13,313 of record CAXTPT010000045.1, read on the forward strand.
GAAGGTGCCGCTGCTGGGTGACATTCCGCTGGTCGGCGAGCTGTTCCGCTCGCGCACGCGATCGCGGGCCAAGACCAATCTGATGGTGTTCATCCGCCCGACGATCCTGCGGACGCAAGCGGACGCGGCCGCGCTGGCGGCGCAACGCTACGGTTATATTCGCGGCGCGCAGATCGCGGCGGACCCCAACGCCGAGCCGTCGATCGACGAATTGCTGCGCGATTATATGGGGATCGAACCGCCGGTCGTCGCGCCGCCGCCGGCGTCGAACGAACTGCGCGAGATCGTGCCGAGTGTGTCATCGACGGTGATCCAGCCCTTAGCGCCGGCCCGGAAGAAAAAGTGAGCTATCGCTCGGGAAATCCGTTTGCCCTGAGCTTGTCGAAGGGCCGTCCTTTTCTCCGTGGGGCGAGAAAGAAGGACGGGGCTTCGACAAGCTCAGCCCAAACGGATGGCGTGGCGAATTGAACGCCCAGACCATCCCTTACGCCTTTGCGCGCAAGTTCGGCGTGCTCCTGAACGGCGATGGCGTTGCCTTGCGGGAAGGCAGCGACCCCCGCGTGCTGATCGAGGTGCGGCGCTGGCTGGCGCGGCCGTTCGCGGTGACGCGCGCGCCCGCGGCCGAATTCGACCAATTGCTGGGCGATGCCTATGCCATGGACGGCGCGGAGGCGGCGCTGGCAATGGGGCGCGAGGAGATCGACGCGCTGGCCAGCTCGCTGCCGAGCGCCGAGGACCTGCTCGACAGTGCCGACGATGCGCCGGTCATCCGCCTGATCAACGGCATTCTCGCCGAAGCGGTACGGCAGGGCGTCAGCGACATCCACATCGAACCGTATGAAAGTGGCCTGGTCGTGCGGATGCGCATCGACGGCGTGCTGCGCGAGACGCTGCGCCTGCCGCCGCATGTCGCGCCGGTCATCGTCAGCCGGATCAAGGTCATGGCGCGGCTCGATATCGCCGAGCGGCGCGTGCCGCAGGACGGCCGCATCGGGCTGACGCTGGCGGGGAAGACGCTCGACGTGCGCGTGTCAACATTGCCCGCGCGCGGCGGCGAGCGCGTGGTGCTGCGCATCCTCGACAAGGACAATGCGGGGCTGGAGCTCATCGAGCTCGGGCTCGATCCCCATGCCGAGCACGTCCTGCGCGAGGCGATTGCCGAGCCCAATGGCGTGTTGCTGGTGACCGGCCCGACGGGCAGCGGCAAGACGACGACGCTTTATGCCGCGCTGCGCCTGCTGAACGATGGGTCGCGCAACATCCTGACCGTCGAAGACCCGGTCGAATATGCGGTCGACGGGGTTGGCCAGACGCAGGTCAACGCGAAGGTCGGGATGAGTTTCGCGACGGGCCTGCGCGCGATCCTGCGGCAGGATCCCGATGTGGTGATGGTCGGCGAAATCCGTGACCGCGAGACGGCGGATATCGCGGTGCAGGCGTCGCTGACGGGCCACCTCGTGCTGTCCACGGTACACACCAACGATGCGATCGGCGCAGTGACGCGGATGCGCGACATGAAGGTCGAGCCGTTCCTGCTGGCCTCGACGCTGCGGGCGGTAATGGCCCAGCGGCTGGTGCGGCGGCTGTGCCCCGATTGCCGCAAGGCCGAGCCGGTCGGCGCCAATGGTGCCGAAATTCTCGGGCTGGCAGCCGGCACCAAGATATATGAGCCGGGCGGGTGCGAAGCTTGCAGCGGGACGGGCTATCGCGGGCGGATCGCGGTGTACGAGGCGGTCAAGATCGACGAGACGATCCGGCGCCTGATCAATGAGGATGCCAGCGAGGACGCGATCGCCGCGCATGCGTTTCGCAAGGCGCCGACGCTGAACCAGGCGGTGCGCCAGCTGGTCCTCGATGGCGTCACCACACCCGAGGAAGCGGTGCGGATTTCGCGGCGGACCGGCGACGATGGCTGAGTTCGCCTATCTCGCGCTCGACACGCAGGGACGCGAGCGGCGCGGGCAAGTCGCGGCCAGCGACGCGGACGATGCGCGAACGCGGCTAACCGGGCGCAAGCTGTACGTGGTCAAGGTCGAGGCGGCGGCGGACACCAATATCACGACATCGGCCTTACTGAGTTTCGATGCGCTTGGCGGGCGCAAGCTGTCCGGCAAGCAGCTGACCCTGTTCACGCGGCAGCTGGCGACGCTGGCGCTGGTCACGCCGCTCGAGGAGGCGCTGCGGACGATTTCGCGGCAGGAGGAGAATAAGGGCGCCGCGGCGATCCTGTCGCGCGTCCATGCCGGCGTGGTCGAGGGACGGCGGCTGAGCGAGGCGATGGCGCGCGAGCCGAAAAGCTTCCCGCCGCTGTTCCGCGCGATGGTTGCGGCGGGCGAGGGGGCGGGGACGCTGCCGCAGATCCTGGAGCGGCTCGCCGACCTGCTCGAACGCCAGGCGGCGATGCGCGCCAAGATCACCACCGCGCTGGCTTATCCGGTCGTGCTCGCCGCGGTGGCCAGCCTGGTCGTCATTCTGCTGATGATCTTCGTCGTGCCCAAGGTGGTCGAGCAATTCGACACGATGGGGCAGCAATTGCCGCTGCTGACGCGCTTCGTGATGGCGACATCGGGGCTGCTGGCGCGCTATTGGTGGGCGATGCTGCTGCTGATCGGCATCGCCGGTTTCACCGCTTGGCGCGCGCTGCAGGACAGCGACACCCGCTTGCGGTTCGACACGTTCTGGTTGCGGCTGCCGCTGATCGGGCGGCTGGCGCGTGACCTGCACGCGGCGCGGATGGCGCGGACGCTGGCGACAATGGTCGCGGCCCGGCTGCCGCTGCTCGAAGGGCTCAACCTGACCGCGCAAACGGTGCACAACCGGCGGCTGCGGCTGGCTTCGGAAGGGATTGCCGAGGCGGTGCGCGGCGGCGGCAGCCTGTCGGGGGCGATGCGCCGCGCGGGGGTGTTTCCGCCGCTGCTCGTCTATCTTGCCGCGTCGGGCGAGGCGTCGGGGCAGCTCGACACGATGCTGGCGCGCGCGGCGGATTATCTCGAGCGCGAGTTCGATACGTTCACGCAAAGCGCGCTGGCGCTGCTCGAACCCGCGATCATCGTGATCATGGGCGGCGTGGTGGCGACGATCGTGCTGTCGATTTTGCTGCCGATCCTGCAGCTCGAGACTTTGGTGGGAGCGTAAACGACGTGACTGACATTGAGATGCCCACCCCCGCCGCGCCCAAGTGGGCGCGAGTCGCCCCTCCCGGTAATCCGGGAGGGGAAGAAGGTTTCACCCTTGTCGAGCTGATGGTGGTGATCGTCATCATCGGGCTGCTGGCGACGATCGTGGCGATCAACGTGCTGCCGTCGCTGGGCAAGGCCAATGCCACCAAGGCGCGCGCGGACCTTCAGACGCTGGACCAGGCGGTCGAGCATTACCGGCTGGACACCAACCAATATCCCAGCGCCGATCAGGGGCTGCGCGTGCTGGCGGAGAAGGGCGGCTATATCAAAAAGCTGCCCGACGACCCGTGGGGGCGGCCCTATATCTATACCTTCCCGGGACAGCATGGCGCGTATGACATTGCCAGCCTCGGCGCCGATGGGCAGCCGGGGGGGACGGGCGAGAATGCCGATATCGGCAGCTGGCAGTAATTCAGGTGTGAGCGAAAGCCTGGTCCAAAAGGCGCTCGTCACCCCGGCCGCCGAGCCGGGGTTCACCGTGCCGCACGGACGGTTCCATCGGTCAGTGAGGCATCGACCGCCGCACGGTCGACCCCGGATCACGTCCGGGGTGACGACGGAACATGTGCGCCGGGCTTACGCAAATGGCTTCACCCTGATCGAACTGATGGTCGTGCTGGTCATCGTCGCGCTGGCGAGCGCGGCGGTGGCGGTATCGCTGCCGTCGGGATCGGCGGGGCTGCGGCAGGAAGCGACGGCCTTTGCCGCGCGCGCGGTGGCGGCGCGTCCCGGGGTGTTGAGCGCGAGCGTCTCCGAGGGCTTCCCGTGGGCCGACGTCGCGGACATGGGCATGTCGGCGATGGTCGGCGCCGATCCGGCCGAGCCGGTGGGCCAGTTCGGCGGCGTAGACGAGCCCGATCGCCACCGCCTCGCCGTGGCGCAGGTCGTAGCCGCCCGCCGTCTCCACCGCATGGCCGAGGGTGTGGCCGTAGTTGAGGATCGCCCGGCGGCC
>CAXTPT010000045.1:17453-17849 GCA_964246315.1 uncultured Sphingomonadaceae bacterium
GCGCCCTGCGGCACCGGCCGTTCGACGACCTGGGTCAGCGGCCGGCCGGTGCGGATCATGGCCGATGCCGGCGGCTTTCGCGTCGAGGAACGCCGCGCCGGGCGGTGGCTGCCGTGGGGCGGCAAGGCGGGACGCGCGGTGGCATGGGAGCGGGGCACGTCGATCGGATTCGATGGCGCGGCGCTCGACGGGGCGGTGGCGTTCGACAGTGCGGGGAATATCTGGGTCGGCCATGTCGAGCACGGTGTTCTCGCCCTCGGGCAGCAGGCCGAGCCGGGCGTACAGCCGCTCGCTGGGCGGCCAGGCGCGCACGACCTCCCCGCGCCACGCGTAGCCTGCCCAGGCCATGCCGGCCAGCAGGGCGATGCTGGCGGCCCAGCAGGCCGGGACCAGCGC
>CAXTPT010000046.1:0-17498 GCA_964246315.1 uncultured Sphingomonadaceae bacterium
CCCCATACGACCAGCCCCTTTCCTCGCGCAGATCGGTATTGAGCCGATTGATCGCGCCGCCGCCGAGAATATCGTTGGCGCTTTGAAACGCGACCAGATCGTCCTTGCCCGACACCGGCAACGCCATCACCCCGCGCAGCACCGATTGCGGCGCGCCAGGCTTGTCGACCAGATAGATGCGTTGCGGCTGCACCGGCAGCGGCGCCGACAGGTTCTTGGTCGGGCGGGCGCGGCGGTCCATCGGCCAGTCGCCAAAGCGTGCATCGAGCAGCGGCACGATCTCTGCCAGTGTCGTATCGCCGACGACGAAAATCTGCGCGTTGGAAGGAACGACCCAGTCCCGGTAAAAACGGACGATGTCTTCGCGCGTCATGTGCGCTACGGATTGCGGATCACCCGTCGCGCGGCCCCAGACGTTGTACGGATGGTCCGTCCCAAAAGCGATCGGCCCGGCGACATAACGCGCGGCATTCATCGGATCGGCCAGCGCGGCAGCGATCGCTGCCTGCTGCTCGCCACGCTTGCGCTCGAACTCGCTCTGATCGAATGCCGGATTGCGGACGATGTCGGCGAGCAGATCGAGCGACGGCGCCAGATTGGGCTTGAGCGCGTAGAGCTCGATGCTGGAGCGGTCGAGCGTTGCGGCGCTCGAGATCGTCGCGCCCAGTCGCTCCTGCGCCTCGGCGATTTGCGTCGAATCGAGCGTCTTGGTGCCCTCGTCCATCAGCGCGAGCATCAGCGTCTGCGTGCCGACACCGTCCTTGGGATCGGCCGACGTGCCGGCGTTGAAGCTCACCGATATCCGCACCGTTGGTGTCTCGGGACGGCGGGCGAGAAAGACCTGCACACCATTGGCGAGCGTGGCACGCTCGATCGCCGGAAAGCGCAACGCCGCCAGCTGCCCGACAGGCGGGAAGGTGCTGCGGTCGAGGGTCGCCGGGGCCGCGCTGCCGCTCGTCCCTGCCGCTGCAGCTGCCGGCAATTCGCCGGGTTTGCGGAAAAAGCTCATGCCGCGCCCTGCCGGCGGCGTCACATCGCCCCGGATTGCGCGCATTTCTGGAGTATCTTCGCGTACGCCAGGCAGCACGGTCAGGCGCAGCGCCGGGCGGCCAAGCCATTTCGCCGCAGCCTCACGGACGCGGGCGGGAGTCAACGCCGCGGTTTCCGCCAGATCCTTCTTATATTTCGCCGGATCGTTTGAATAAAGCAGTCCGGTTGCGAGCACGGGCCCCTTGCCGCTGAACCCGCCGACCGTCTCATACCCCGCAATCCGTTCGGCGACCTCCTTCGTCGCGACGCGGCGCACCTCGTCCGCACTTGGACCGTTATTGATGAATTCGGCGACGACCGCGTCGAGCCGTTTGGCCACATCGGCGGGGTCCTGCCCCGGCTTGACGTTCGCACTGATCGTCGCGACCGACAGATTTTCATGGTCTTCGAGCGCGGCACTGACCCCGACGGCCACTCTGTCCTTGCGCACCAGCGCATTATCAAGCCGGCTGGACGACAAGCCACCCAGCACCGCCATCGCCGCATCGAGTGCCGCGGTGTCGCGCCCGTTGACGCCCTCGACCACCCAGCTGCGCTGCACGCGCGCATAAGGCACCTGATCGTGCATCACCTTGTCGACATTGGCCGGCAGCGTCGGGATCGACACTATGGGATGCGTCGTCGTCGGTCCGGCCGGGATCGCCCCGAACCATTTGGCCGCCTTGGCCTGTGCCGTTGGCAGGTCGATATCGCCCGCCAGCACCAGCACCGCATTGTTCGGCCCGTAATGCGCGCGGAACCAGTTCTTGACCGTTTCCAGGCTCGCCGCGTTGAGGTCCGCCATCGATCCGATCGTCTGGTGGCGGTAGGGATGCCCGACCGGAAACAGCACGTCATTGACCAGATAATCGACCGTGCCGAACGGCTGGTTGTCGCCCTGCCGCTTTTCGTTCTGGACGACGCCACGCTGCGCATCGAGCCGCGTCTGGGTCAGCCCGCCGATTAGATACCCCATGCGGTCGCTTTCGAGGAACAACGTGCGGTCGAGCGCACCCGTCGGCACCGTCTGGAAATAGTTTGTGCGGTCGTACCAGGTTGTGCCGTTCATGTCGGTGGCACCGATATCCTGCATATATTGGAAGAAATCGCCGGGCGCGTGTTCGCTGCCGTAAAACATGATGTGTTCGAACAGATGCGCGAAGCCGGTTTTGCCCGCCGGTTCGTCTTTCGATCCGATATGGTACCAGATGCCCACATGAACCAGCGGCGCCTTGCGGTCGGTGTGCACCAGCACACGCAGGCCATTGGGCAGGCGGAATTGCTGGAAAGGAATATCGACCGACTTGACAAGTTCGGACAGCGGCGCGGGCTCGGCGGCCCAGGCGGGTGCGGCGGTCAACGACAAGGCAAGCAAAGCAGCGCGAAAAGACATGGCGAACCTCTTGGAAACGGATGCGTGTTGTAGGGACTGGCGGGCCGCGTGCAACTAGGGCGTGACGACGATACGTCGGGCGCTTTTGGCATGCGCTGCGACGTCCTGCGCCCAGAACCATACCGGCTTCATCCGGTGCGTGGCAAATAGCGGCGCCTGATCCGAATAATGCGGCGACGCGGGCCGCGTCGTAGCGGCGCCGAACGGCTGGATCGACTGCGACCGGACCCGCCCGTCGGGGCTCCAATCGACCAGCATGACAAAGCTGTCGCCGTGCTTGGCCCGCAAGCGGCCATCTTCGTCCACGTCCCACAATGCCATCGCGCGCAATGTATCGGGTCCGCCATCGAGCGGCAGATCGACCTTGCCGCGGCGCAATCGCAGCAGACTTCCCAACGGTGGATCGAGCCGCCCGAAATATTTGATCAGATGCGCGGACCATTTGGCCAATTCCTCGCGCGCGTCCGCGGGCTTGGCGAGACGCTGGTAATTCACCTTGTTCGCCGGGCGAAGCATCAGACAGGCGAGCGCATCCGCCCCGCCCCGGCCATCGAGCGTCCAGTCCCAGGTAGCCAGCAGCGCCTTGGCGTAGGCCAGCGTCTTGTCGCCCTTCGGATCGACCGCGGCAATGGCGCGCCACCAGGAGCCGGCATAGCTTTTGCGGTCGTACGCGGTATCATATTTGATCCGCAACAACTCGGCCTCGCCGATCTTGGGCGTTGCCGCCATCAGGCCGACGCCGCGCAGCGCGCGATTGGTCACGTCGGTCTCGATTCCCAGCAGCGGCGAATAGCCTTTTGGATCGAGTTCCGACCCCGGCCCGGCAGCAAGGAACGGCGTGTTGTTGGAATTTTCGATGAAGCCCGACCGCGGGTCGACGTTCTGCGGCACCATCGACCACGGCACCTGCCCGCCCGCCAATGCCCGCGACGTATCGCCGGGCAACACCCCGCGGTAATCGAAGCCTGGTTTGCGGTTGGGAAATTGCGCGTTGTAGATCAGGGCGATCCGCCCCCTGGCATCGGCGTAAATGAAGTTGGTGGCGGGAATCTGATGCATCGCCATCGTCGCCGACCATTCCGCCCAATTCCGCGCGTGGCTGAGGCGGTAATATTGGTCGATCTGCCCGATGGTGTCCTTGCCGCCATAGTTGATGGCCCAAGCGCCGGACTTATCGACGATCACCGGCCCGTGAATCGAGCGATAGGCATATTTGAAAACCGGGATGAGCAACGGGCCGAGCTTGTAACGCAACCAGACCCGCTTCTTCTGGAGCGGAAGCCATTTGCCGTCATAACGGTATTTGGTGCCGTCTTCATTGAGCACCAGCTTGTAGACATCGATCAGATCGGGCCGGTCGACGGTATTGGTCCAGCCCAGCGTCGCGTTGTGCCCGAGCGCCGGGAACGGCATGCCGGGGAAATTGGCGCCCGAAAAATGCCACCCCTCGCCCGATTGAACATGCATTTCGTACCACGCGACACCGCCCGTCCAGGGCTGATGCGCGTTGCTGAGCAAGCGCGTGTGGCCGTCGCCGGACTTGCCTGGCGCGACCGCGAAGGCGTTCGATCCGCTCATCACGTCCGGCAGCAAGGGTTTGGCGATCTCTACCGGCAGCGGCTTGTCGTCGCTCAGCGCGCCGAGGACACCGTCGAGCCCGAAGAAGAAGGGCGAGCGCAGCACGAAACCGGTCGCGACATCCTTGCCGTTGACCGGAAACAGCTTGGTCAGCCGCACCTCGCTCGCATGTTTCGCCGCATAGGCGTTCAGGCCGCTGGCATAAGCGTCGAGCAGCGTGCGGACTTGTGGGCTGAGCTCGTCATACCTGCGGTCGACCGTGCCGCGTGCATCAAGCAATGCAAGGACATAGCTCACCTTCATCCCTTCGGGGCCAATGATGGCGCCCGCGCGACCCCGCGTCATCGCGAGAACTTCCTGCAGAGTTGAAAAATCGTCCTCGGCATGGGCGTAAGCCAAGGCAAAGCCGACATCCACGTCGCGCTTGCCGTAAATATGCGGCACGCCCCACTCATCGCGGACGATGCGACCGTCGTAACGCGCGGATGGCGGAGGAGCAAAGCTTGGCGCCATGATCGGCTCCCACGCGGTCAGCCCGACCAGCGCGATGACGACAAGCAAGACCAGGCCCGCCAATGCGCGACGCATTCAATTCTCCTACGCTGCTGTACCGCAGCCTGGACTCGGTTGTCCCGACCTGCACAGAACTTGGCAAGCGGCGATTGAGGCCATGCTTGTCCCGCGATAGGGCAAGCCATGCCTGACCCTTATAAGCTCAGCCGCTGGCTGTTCGTCGTCGCGGGCCTGGTGTTCGCCATCCTTGTGGTCGGCGGGCTGACCCGGCTGACCGAAAGCGGCCTGTCGATTACCGAATGGCAGCCCGTGTCCGGTGCGCTGCCGCCGCTGACCGAGCGAGCCTGGACACAAGCTTATGGCGATTATCTGCGCGTGCCGCAGTCGCAGACCGTCCATGCCGGCATCACGCTGGGGCAGTTCAAGTTCATCTTCTTTTGGGAGTGGGTGCACCGGCTGCTCGGCCGCGTGATCGGGCTGGCGCTGCTGCTGCCGCTGATCTGGTATTGGGCGAAGGGCGCGATCCCGGCGGATTATAAGCCGAGGCTGGTCGCGCTGGTCGCGCTGGTCGGCCTGCAGGGCGCGGTCGGCTGGTGGATGGTGACCTCGGGCTTGTTTCAGGGCGAGCATGTCAACCATATCCGCCTGTCGATCCATCTGCTGCTCGCGCTGTTTCTGATGGCGGGTTTGATCTGGACCGCGCTCGATTTGCGCGAGGGCCAGCGATCCTCGCTGACCTTGCTGGCGGCAATCGCGGGCATCGTCTTCGGTATCCAGCTTATGCTCGGCGCCTGGGTCGCGGGAATGCGCGCGGGCCATGTCGCGAGCGACTGGCCGCTGATGCAGGGGCGTCTGTTCCCTGACGGCGTCGATTGGTCGCGCGGCCTCGCCGCGTTCGCGACCGACCCGTTTCTCGTCCATTTCCTGCACCGTTGGTGGGCCTGGGTCACCGTGGCTGCCCTTGTCCTGCTATCGCGCGCGGCGAAAGGCGCGGGCTATCGCCGCGCTTCGATCGCGGTCCATAGCGCGTTCGGCACGCAGATTCTGCTCGGCATCGGGACGGTAGTGAGCGGCATCGCACTCCCCCTCGCGATTCTGCATCAGGCGGTCGGCGCGCTGATCGTCTCCGCCACCGTTTGGGCGGCGCATGCCGTTGGGCGGCGCTAATGCTGTCGATCGTTTATGCGGTGTTCGCCGATGCGGACGAGGCCGATCGCGTCGCGCGCGCTGTGATCGACGAACGGCTCGCGGCCTGCGCCAACATCCTCGGCCCGTGCCGCTCGATCTATCGATGGGAAGACAAGGTGGCCGAGAGCGAGGAAGTGCCTGCCCTGTTCAAAACGCACGATGCCGGGCGCCTGATCGCGCGGATCGCCGCATTGCACAGCTATTCCGTACCGGCGGTCGTATCGTGGCCGATTGCCGATGCTCACGTCCCTTATGCCGATTGGCTGATCGAACGGGTATCATAATACCCTTGTGATTTTGCGTCTAATTGTGTATCTGAAGGCCAACGCCGCCTTTTACCGGGGCGGCTTTTCATTTTGGGAGTTTCAGGCCATGAAGGCGCTGATGAAGACGACCAAGTCGGCCAAGCCGGCGGAGGTCGAAAAGAAATGGCATCTGATCGATGCCGACGGATTGGTCGTCGGCCGCGTCGCGTCGCTCGTCGCCAACATCCTGCGCGGCAAGCATAAGCCGAGCTATACTCCGCACGTCGATTGTGGTGACAATGTCATCATCATCAATGCGGAAAAGGTGAAGTTCACCGGCAAGAAGACCACCGACAAAATCTATTACAAGCATACCGGCCATCCGGGCGGCATCAAGGAAACGACGCCGGCAAAAATTCTCGATGGCAAGTTTCCCGAGCGCGTGCTGGAAAAGGCGATCGAGCGGATGATTCCGCGCGGACCCCTTGGCCGTGACCAGATGCGCGCGCTGCGCATCTTCAAGGGTACCGAGCACCCGCACACGGCGCAGGACCCGCAAACCCTCGACGTCGCTTCGATGAACCGCAAGAACAAGGTGGGCGCATAATGGCCGACAACCGTCAATCGCTCGCCGATCTCGCGAGCCTCACCGGCGCGGAAGCGCCTGCCGCTGCGGCGCAGCCTGCCGTTACCATCGACACCGACGAGCAGCCCGCAGCGCCTGTCGCCCCGGTTTCAACAATGCCGCTGCGTGAGCAGATCATCGACACGCAGGGCCGCGCCTATGCCACCGGCCGCCGCAAGGACGCGGTTGCCCGCGTGTGGATCAAGCCCGGCTCGGGCAAGATCACGGTCAACGGCCGTGACGGCGAAACCTATTTCGCGCGCCCGACGCTGCGCCTCGTCATCAACCAAGCGTTCGAAGTCGCCGATCGCGTCGGCAGCTACGACGTCGTCGCCACCGTCAAGGGCGGCGGTCTGTCCGGCCAGGCCGGTGCGCTGAAGCACGGCATCAGCCAGGCGCTGACCAAGTACGAGCCGATTCTGCGTGCGCCGGTCAAGGCTGCTGGGTTCCTGACCCGCGACAGCCGTACCGTCGAGCGCAAGAAGTATGGCCGCGCCAAGGCGCGTCGCAGCTTCCAGTTCTCGAAGCGTTAATGGGATGTGGGCGCGGGGATTTACTCCCTGCGCCCGCCCTTGCATTAGCCTCCCATGCTCGGGGGCCTTATCGATCGCGCGCGGCTGTTCCGCTGGCGCCGTCAACAAATGACCAGCCTGCCACTCCGCGCCTTTTTTGCCGAGCGCTATGGCATCGAGGTCGGCCTTTATTCCTATGGCTGTTTCGACCGCTGGCGGATGCCTGGTCCGCTCCGGATCGGGCGCTATTGCTCGTTTGGAAACAGCGTGCGCGTTGTCAACAGCAATCATCCGATTGATGGAGTTACCACGCACCCGCTGACCTACGAAGCATCGCATGAGGTCATCGCAGCCGATGCACTGGCGCCCGACCCGCTGATTATCGCGGACGATGTATGGGTCGGCCACAACGTCGTGATCCTGCCCGGCTGCAAGTTCGTTGGCCGCGGTGCGATCATCGGTGCGGGCTCGATCGTTACCAAGAATGTAGAAGCATATAGCATCGTTGCGGGTAACCCGGCCAAAACACTGCGCAGCCGTTTCGACGCAGAATTGATTGCCGCGCTCGAAACCAGCCGCTGGTGGAAATGCGACTTGGCCGAACTCGCTCGGATCGAACGTGAATTCGATCATGCCGTAACCAAACCGACCCCCGAAAAACTCGCCAAGGCGTTCGCATGAAGTTGCGCGCCAGTGTGGTGGTGCCGCACTATCAGGACCTGGCCAGCCTCGATGCGTGCCTTCGGGCGCTGACGGCGCAGACTTTTCCATCGAGCGATTATGAGATCGTTGTCGCCGACAACAACTCGCCGATCGGCATCGAAGCAGTGAACGAAGTCATCGCAGAACGCGCGCGTTTGACCATCGTCACTGAAAAGGGCGCTGGGCCTGCACGCAATGGCGGCGTGGCCGCATCCTGCGGCAAGGTGCTCGCCTTTACCGATTGCGATTGCGTGCCCGAGCGGGGCTGGCTTGCTGCGGGAATCGCCGGCCTAGAAAATGCGCCGGTGATCGGGGGGCGCATGACCGTGTCGACCGGCGCGCACAAATCGGCCGTCGAAGCGTTCGAAAGCATCTTCGCCTTCGACAACGAAGACTATGTGATGCGCAAAGGCTTTACGGTGACGGCCAATCTGTTCTGCGCACGGGCCACGTTCGACGCGGTCGGACCGTTTCGCGTCGGCGTGTCCGAAGACACTGAATGGTGCTGGCGCGCCCGTGATCTGGGCTATTCCATTGCTTATGCACCCGACGCTGTTTGCAGCCATCCGGCGCGGCCCGACTGGCCTTCGCTTGTCAAGAAATGGGCGCGGATCAGCGAGGAGAGCTATTTGCTCGCAAGGTCTCGTGGCGGTCGCTGGCCGTGGTTTGCCAAACAACTTGTCTTGCCGCTGTCGATCGCCGGCCACGCGCCGCGAGTATTCGCGAGCAAGGGGTTGACCGTGAACGAGCGGCTCGCCGCGTTGCAGGTTTTGGCCCGCATCCGCTTGTGGCGACTCGGCGATGCGATAAGGCTGATGACCAGTTGAAGCCGATCATCAATATTGCGCTGTTGTGGCATTCGACGCGCTCAGCGAATCTGGGCGTGGGCGCATTGACCGTCGCCAATATGGCTCTGGCACGCAGGGCTGCTGCGGCAGTGGACCTGACGCCGCACTTCATGGTCATCGGGCCAGGCGAGGTCGGGCCGGCTTATGTCGCCGGACCGGATATCAGCGCGATCGAGCTTGACGCTAAAACCATGGCCTCACCCGGCGGCTATTGGCGCGCCATCGGTCAGGCCGATGTCGTGCTCGACATCGGCGCAGGCGACAGCTGGGCCGATATCTACGGCAAAAAGCGCTTCGCCTATTTGTGGGCGACCAAGATGGCGGCGATCGCGCGGCACAAACCGCTTATCTTTTCGCCGCAAACGATCGGTCCTTTTTCACCCGGCCCGCTCAAATCGCTTGCTGCGATGGCGCAACGCGGCGCAGCGGCCATTGTCGCCCGCGATCCGCAATCCTTCGCCGTGGCGAAGAACATGACTCCCAATTCCCGGGTCATCGAAGCGGTCGATGTCGCCTTCGCGTTGCCTTTCGATCGCGCCCCGGTTCGCACCGGGGGAGCGCCGCGCGTCGGAATCAATGCCTCCGGACTGTTGTTCAACGGCGGCTATGGTGGTGGTAACGATTACGGACTGGACGTCGATTATGCCCCGCTGACTCGCGCGATGATCACCGCGTTTCAGGCCGAAGGCGCGACGGTCGAGTTGGTCACCCACGTCAACGCGCCGCATATCCCGCGCGATGATGACGGCGCCGTGGCGGACATGCTCGCGCAGGAGTTTCCGGGCGTGATCCGCGTGCCTGACTTCGGCTCGCCGTCGGCAGCGAAAAGCCACATTTCGGGGCTCGATTTCCTCGTTGCCGGGCGGATGCACGCCTGTATTGCAGCTTTTTCAAGCGGCGTTCCGGTCGTGCCGGTGGCGTATAGCCGGAAGTTTTCGGGGCTGTTCGAGGGGGTGCTTGGTTACGAGCATCGCGTACCGGTGAAGGGGCTCAGCACCGAGCAGGCGCTGGCCTACACTCTCGACAAATATCGGATGCGAGAGGCGCTTGCAGTCGAGGTCGCGCGGGCGAATGAAGGCGTTGATGCCCGGCTCGACCGCTACACGGCGCTGCTCAAAGAGGTGTTTGCGAGAGCACGCAGCTAAGACGCCACGAGCGACAAGCGCCCGGTAACCTTGCCGTCGATCGGGCGGCCAAGCAAATGCCCCTGCCCCGCATCGCAGCCCGCACGCTTTAAAGCGGCGAGTTGCTGCTCGGTCTCGATACCCTCGGCGACGACCGTGCGGCCGAATCCATGAGCGAGCTCGATGATTGAGCTGACCACGCGCGTGGTCGACCTATCTCCGCTGATGGCGGCGATCAGGCTAACGTCGATTTTCAGGACATCGATCGGCAACGCCTGAAGGTGCACCAGCGACGCGCCGCCGGTGCCGAAATCGTCGAGCGCCACCGACACGCCCGCCCAGCGCAAGCGCTGAAGACATTGCTCGATCGGGCTGCCCTGCACGACTCGTCCGAGCATCACCGACTCCCGCACCTCCACGATCAGCCGATCCGCGGGAAGTCCCCGCGACGCCATCTTGTCGAAGATGCGTTCGGCCGAGGCAACGCCCTGCAGCTGACCGGCGACAAAGTTGACGCTCACGCGGCTCAGCGCGGGATCGACACGGATCGCATCGAGCGCCTTGTCGAGTACGAGCTCTTGCAGTTGCGCGAGCAGCGCAGGCTCTTCGAGTACAGGCTGGAACTGCGCAGGAGTCAACACGCCCTGTGCCGGATGCCGCCAGCGCAGCAGTACTTCGTTGGCAAGCAACTCCTCACCCTTGAGTGAAAACACCGGCTGGAATGCGAGGAAGAATTCGCCTCGGATCAGGGCAGTGCGCGCCTCCATGATCATGCGGCGGCAGGCATCCTCCTCGTCGCGCATGTGATGGTCATAGGTCCGCCAGCCAGCGCGGCCTCCCGCTTTGGCCTGATACAATGCGAGATCGGCTTCCTTAAACAATCGGCCCGGGAAGCCCTGTTCGGGTTCCCAGGTGGCATGACCCGCGCTCATCGACAGCGGCAGCATCTGGCCGCTCGGGGAAGTCACGGCACCTATTTCGCGCACCGAGTCCAGCACCGATGCCAGCCTTGCCCGCTGCTCGCCGACGAGCAGCACGGCAAATTCGTCGCCACCAACGCGCGCGACGCAATCGATGCAATCGGACGCCAGCAACAACTGGTCGGCAGCGGCACGAAGCAACTGATCGCC
Organism: uncultured Sphingomonadaceae bacterium; assembly: GCA_964246315.1. Classification (GTDB taxonomy): domain Bacteria; phylum Pseudomonadota; class Alphaproteobacteria; order Sphingomonadales; family Sphingomonadaceae; genus Sphingomonas_O. Next base: position 10,888 of record CAXTPT010000046.1, read on the forward strand.
AGCATCGTGGCCCGCGAAGTCATTGGTGTCCTTCAGATAGTCGATATCGACGAGGATCAGATCGACCGGCTCTCCTGCGGCTTCGATGCCGTCGATACGGTGCTGGAAATAGGCGCGGTTGCGCACTCCGGTCAGCGCGTCGCTCTGCGCTTCGCTCCGCAAGGCGGTCCGCTCGATATCAGCGGCGGCATATTCGCGATTGAGCATCCGCACCCGGTCGGCGATCGCCAGCGACAGCAACACAACTTCGAATCCGATGGCGATGAAGCTGGCAAGATCGACCGCGTCGGATTGCGGCACCATGCCCAAATTGCGCCCGATCCGCAGATTGAACACCATCAACACCGGCAACCAGGCCGCGAGATAATACCATACCATCCGACTGCGGCGGCGAAGGGCGACAACGATGCTGGCGACAATCACCAGATTGCAGGCAATGAAGGCAAGGTTGAGCAACTTGTCGCTCAACCAAATTGGCACCAGCTGATCAGATGCGGCCAGAATGCCGGTGCCAAGGCCGGCCAGCGCGGCCCAGCGGCCGAACCGCACCAAGCGCAGATCGCGCGCGCTTTTCTCGATCAGGGAAAGAAAGAACAACAGGCCGACGCCGACCAGCGTTCCGGCGAGAAATGCATCGATACGAACCGCGATATTGCCGACGAGACCGGGGAACACATAAAAGGCGATGCCCGTCCACAGCAGCATATAGGTCAGCGCGCCGGCGACCCACAGCATGTACCAGCGCTGAAACGACGTGCGCAACCAATTGAACAGGAACAGACTGTAGACCAGGGCACAGCCCATCAATCCGGCGACGAGGGCGACTGTGACTTGCCAGCTGTTTTCATAGTCGCCGAGCGCCGCGGGCGACAGCGCCTTGATCGAACGCATCAGGCCGAGGTCGCCGGGCGACTCATAGTCGAGACGCACCGCGCGTACGTCACGCCCAGCGATGGGAATTTCGAAACGAAGGTTGCCGCCGAGCGACCAGTTTTCGCCGAGTTCGCCCTGCGCGCGCTTGATCCGGTAAATGTCAGTATCGGTCGCGACCTCGACCGTAATCGCTGAGAAACGCGTTTGATCCACCAACAACTGCCAGCCGGGCTTCAGGGCGGCGAGCTCTTGCGGCTTGGTCAGTACCACCCAGCCATGGTTGGGCAGTGGGGCGGGGCAGCGCGGATCGGCATTCTCGGGACAACGAACGAAGGGCGCGCGGATCAATGATTGCGCCGCAGCGGGAGTTACACCACCCGCGAGCGCCAATGCAGCCAGCAACCACCACAACAAACGCATGCGGATGCAAATCCCCCTTTGTCGTTCCTAGGCTGGCAGAAGTTAAAAACTGGTAATAGTTGGGCGGTTGTTTCCACCCTTACCGCTTTGGCCCTCTCGCAAAAATTAGCCGGGTGGAAGAGCTTTTTGATTGGAGTTGAATGCTTCAAGCCCGATGCGCGCGCCGCTGCTCGCCACGGCAATCCGGGTCGGCAAGCGGCATCAGCCGAAGTCGCAGCGATTTTGCGGTATCAAGTCAATGAAAAGGCCGCCGGGCGCTAGCCCGGCGACCCTTAGCATGGTCAGCGGCCGGAGGTTTGCCTCAAGCCCGGGAGACCTTCGATAGCTCGATTAGAAGCTATGCTCCCGAACGAAACTCTCCGACCTCTGTGCTGAACCATGAGACATCGGATCACCTCCTTTCGCTTGCGCATGCCGCTAATCGGGCACGCCCGGAATCTGCGACGTTGCGACGCGGCGATCAAGGTCTTGTGTAAAATATTTTTGCGCCTCACCATTAGCGCTTCCGCTGTGTCAGCGTCGGCAATCTTCTACGACTCGCGCGATCTCCGGCCAGGACGGCAATATGAGATCTGGCTGGCCTGCTACCGACACCAAGAACCGCCCGCGCGAATAGATTATCGCGTCGAGCAGCGGACTTTGCGCGCCGACCGTACCCAGCGCTCCATGAGTCGGCGAATCTGGCGACCCGAGTAATTTCTCGCTCATCGTCGTCGTAATAATGGTCATCATCAACACTTCCGGGCCGGGGCGAAGGAAGGACACATTGCCCGCCGAGCAATACATCGAAAAAAGCGCCACACCGCCGCCGCCGAAATCGGCATATGACGCTGTTCCGTCTCGCCGATAGACCCAGTTGCCCGGCGTCCGGGCGCGGTCTTCCCACGCAACCGGCGGTAGAGACGGTAAAGCCGGAGATGCAGGGACAGGTCGTACCACAGGCGCCGCGATGCGCTTTGGCGCGCTGACGCAAGCTCCAAGCGCAAGCAGTAGGATGAGTGTTGGTTTCACCCTCCCGCACTAGCCCGCGTGCGCCGTGCTCGCTACCCATCATGCGGGAGGAGGGAGGATATGGACGGCAGACGCTTGAAATCAATCGTCGGTGGATCGGCGGGCAATCTTGTCGAATGGTATGATTGGTACGCCTATACCTCGCTAAGCCTGTATTTCGCCGCGTCCTTTTTCCCCCGAGGCGACAAGACCGCGCAATTGCTTGCGACTGCGGCGATCTTCGCTGTCGGCTTCTTGATGCGGCCGGTCGGGGCGTGGCTGATGGGCGTGTACGGTGATCGTCACGGACGCAAGGCGGGGTTGGCGTTGTCGGTCGCGTTGATGGCCGCGGGATCGCTGATGATCGCTTGCGCGCCATCCTATTCTGCGGCTGGCGTGGCGGCGCCGATCTGGCTGACGGTGGCGCGGATGATCCAGGGACTCAGCGTCGGCGGCGAATACGGCACCAGCGCGACCTATTTGTCCGAAATGGCCAGCCGGGAGCGCCGTGGTTTCTGGTCGAGCTTTCAATATGTCACATTGATCGGCGGACAATTGGTCAGCCTGGCCGTGCTGTTGTTGCTGCAGGCGACGCTCAGCGAAGCGGAGCTTGATGCTTGGGGATGGCGCATCCCCTTCGTGATCGGCGCGGTGCTTGCGGTCGCGGTCTATCGTCTTCGCCGCCGGCTTGCCGAGACGGCCAGCTTCGCCGCACAGTCGGCAGAGCGCCCCGCCTCGACCATCGGCAATCTATGGCGCCGGCATCCGCGCGAGTTTGTGCTGATCGCGATCATTAGTGCGGGCGGCAGCCTCAGTTTCTACGCGTATACGACCTATATGCAGAAATTCCTGGTCAACACCTCTGGGCTGACCAAGGCTGCGTCGTCGCAGGTGATGACCGCCGCGCTAATCGTCTTTGCGCTGCTTCAGCCGGTCTGGGGCCTGATCAGCGACAAGGTTGGCCGCAAGCCTTTGCTAGTCGGCTACGGTATTAGCGGCGCCCTCCTCGCTGTGCCTACCTTCACCGCGCTGGCTACCGTTCAGTCACCCGGCACCGCACTGGCCTTGGTGCTCGTGCCGTTAACACTGCTTGCCGCCTACACCTCGATCGGCGCGGTCTATAAAGCCGAATTGTTCCCGGCGCATATCCGCACGCTGGGCGTGGCTTTTCCCTACGCGATCGGCAATGCAATGTTTGGCGGCACGGCGGAATATGCCGCGCTATGGTTCAAACAGGCGGGAATTGAAGCTGCATTCTACTGGTATGTCGCGGCTTTCTGCGCGCTAATGGCGCTTGCCTTTGCCCTGTTGCCGGACAGCGCAAAATCGAGCCTGATCGAAGACTAACCCTTCGGACGCCAGGCTTCCATCGCGTTGCGCCCGAACTGCGCGATCATCTCACCGATCTCGCGGGCCTGCGTCATCGACCGTGCCCCTTGTTCCTTGACATAGTCGGTTTGCGCCTTGACCACGTCTTGAACCGAGGTCGAGCCGGCTGCCGCCCGTAGCGCCCTGAATGCCTCTCGGACGTTCTCCTCAGCATGGTCGATGACTTTGGCATTGAGCGAGGCCGCGTTTGCGCTGCGCTCGAAGCAGCCTCGCGGACGCTTTCACCCGCGCGCTTGACCGCGTCGGTCACCCCCTCGAGCGTGCTCGCTGTCTCATTGCTATCGCTCTGACTGGTATCGTTTGCCATCATGCCTTCTCCTTGGCTTTCTTGGGTCTTGCCGCCGATGAGGCAGCGGGAGGGGCCACTTGCACTGCTGCCTTCAGATCTTCGAACGATTGCCGCAGCGCCCCGGCATAAGCGTCTGGATCGGGCATCATCTCGCGGTCGCTGGTAAAGCTGATCGCGATCTCGTCGACATAGGAATAGATCGTGTTGATCAGTCCCATACCGTCGAACACCGGTCCGGTGCCGAACATCTTCACCATCTGCGCGCCAGCGAAATAGAGCGGAACACGGCTGCCCGGTACGTTGGTGGCGACGACGTTGAACGCGGGCGCATGCGCCTGCGCCGCACCGATCCGTGTATAAAGCCGCGCCGCCAGCCCGGCGAGGCCCGAAGGGATCAGCTCGCTGAATTGCGTCAGCGTTCGGGCGCCGACCGCGTTGGTCAGGCCCTTGGAGTTAATCGCATCCTTATGAACATGCTCGAGTTGCTCTTTGGGATCAGAGAGATGCGTGCCGAGGCTGACGACCATCGCCGAAACGAGATTGCCGAGCGCGGACTTTTCACCCTCCCCCCGCACGCTGATCGGCGCCATCGCCGTCATGCTGGCTTCGGGGAGCTCGCCTTTCGCCATCAAATAAGTCCGCAGGGCGCCGCCAATGATCGTTAGGATCACGTCATTGACGGTCGCATCAGGCAACGCGTTCTTAATCGCGCGGATCTCGGCAAGGCTGAACGGGACGCCATCGAACACCCGGTGCGGCGAGACAGGCTTGTTGAAGCGCGTGCTTGGCGGAGTTCGCGCGCCGGCAATGGTCAATTCGCCCTTGCCCACTGCCGACGCCAGCTTGGCGAGACCGGGCACGGCTCTTGCCGCGGTTTCCAGATATTTTTGAGGCTGGCGCAACGCGTTGAAATAACCCTGGACGAGCAGGTCGGCGATGCCAGGCTTGCTGTCCGCCTTCCAATCATCCGGGAAAAGGCGATCGGGTTTGTCGGGTGTGACGTCGTGGATCGCCGCAGACATTTCCACTCCCGACATACCGTCAATCGCCGCATGATGAACTTTTGCAAGCAGGGCAAAACATCCGGTCGGCAGACCAGGAATATTGTCCAGCCCTTCGATGATCGTGAATTCCCAGAGCGGCTTGGACAAATCCATCGGCCTTGCGTGCAGCCGCGCGACTTGGATGCACAGCTGCCGCCAGTCGCCCGGTTTGGGTAGTGCGATGTGACGAACATGATATTCGATATCGAAGTCCGGATCTTCGATCCAATAGGGATGATCGAGGTCGAACGGGACCCGCACCAGCCGCTGGCGAAATGAGCGCGCCCCGCCGAGCCGGCTTTCGATGAAGCGCAGAATGTCTTTAAAGCGAATGAAGCCGCCGGGTGCGGTCGAAGGGTCGTAAATGCCAACCGAGCCGATGTGCATCGGCGTCGACGGCGTTTCGAGATAGACGAACGACGCGTCCTGCCCGCTGAGCTGCTGCATTCTCTCTCCCGGCGCAGTTTCAACTGGCTCGTGAGGAGGATGCTAGCGAAATCCTGGCCGCTGGCAATCGGCGGTCGGGACATTCTCGCGCGTCAACAGGTGAACTCGCCTGCTGCAAGGCGATCCTTATCGTGCACGCCCCCCGCGAGCCGCGGCGGATACCCTAAGCTACGCGCATGTCGCTCACCGCCGGCGCCATGAAGAGTCCGTTGCTCTACAGGAAGATTCGCCCACCGGCCGCAACCGCGTTCCAAACTGCGTTGCGTGCGTTCTAAAACACGTCTTGGACGAAACGGTGCGGATGTCTCTCCAACGCCGATTAACCAAGATGCATCTTGATGCGGTCATTCGTCGCCCGGCGTTCATTCCTGATAACGCAGCCAGTCACGTTCCTGATGACGCGCACCGAAGAACAAAGGATTGGCACGCCTCCGGCGCTTGTCGATGAACCCAGGACCACGCTCGTGGATGAGCCGCGCAGGGGCGCAAAGCCGGGGCCTAGTCCGATCGGTAACAGCGGCACGGCAGGATCATGCGGCGATGCGAAATCGGAAGTATGCGTCAGGCAATGGTACGCTTGAAGCAGCGTATAAAAAGAAAGGGCCCGGTCTTCAGACCGAGCCCTCTTTCAATCCAACCTTTCGGTCGAAATTACATGCCGGCGTTGGGGCCGTACATGATTTCGACGCGACGGTTCTGCAGTTCGCGAACGCCGTCGGCGGTCTGAACGCGCAGGTTGGTTTCGCCGAGCGCCTTGGTGGTGATGACACCATCCGAGATACCCTTGCCCGTAATATAGGCACGAACCGCATCCGCACGACGCTCAATCGGGTGTACCTGGACCTGTCGAGCACGGCCGCGCGCAACTTCATGAAGGCCGGCTTCGACGCTGATATGCGCGACCGCCTGGCGGCGCGCGACCCGTTCGAGATCATCTATATCGATAACATTCCGTCGAGCAACTTCAATATTGTGCGCTCGAGCGTGACCGACCGCGTGTTTAACGGCGTGGGCGAGGAGTGGGACAACGCCGATTGGGTGCTGGCGACCAAGAACTGCATGACGTGGCTCAAAACCAACCTGGTCATTCCAGGTCGGACCACGATCATCGGCGGCAACCTGATCAGGTCGAGGACGAGGTGGATCGCCGGCGCCACCAG
>CAXTPT010000047.1:0-17445 GCA_964246315.1 uncultured Sphingomonadaceae bacterium
ACTGCCCACCCCTCCGGGTTTCAGCCGGCATGCGACCACCTCCCCCAGAGGTTTGTACCTGTGCGGGGGTCAGGGCAGGCACCCCGAACCCCGGAGGGGTGGACCCGATCCTGTAGCCCCGCGTGAAGCGCAGCGTAACGCGGGGGGCGGCGTCGCCAATCGCCTTCGCCACCGATTGCGCCTCGCGCTGATCCTCCGAGGAGACGATGATCGCGGCGAGGCGGCCGAAAGGCGGCGCATTGGCTTCGGCGCGCGCGCCGGTTTCCGCGGCGTAGAAGGCATCGGCATCGCCGGAAACGAGCGCCTCGATCACCGGCGCGCCGGGGTCATGGGTCTGAACAAAAACGCGGCCCGGCTTTTCACCGCGGCCCGCGCGGCCGGCGACCTGGGCGATCTGCTGAAAACTGCGCTCGGCGGCGCGGAGATCCCCGCCCTGCAGGCCGAGATCGGCATCAACCACGCCGACCAAGGTCAGATTGGGGAAATGATAGCCCTTGGTGATCAGCTGCGTGCCGACGACGATATCGATCTCGCCCCCCTCCATCTGGGCGACGAATTCGGCGGCCTTGGCGGGCGACCACAGCGTGTCCGAGGTAACGATGGCGACGTTGGCCTCCGGGAACAGTTCGCGCGCTTCATCGGCGATGCGCTCAACGCCGGGACCGACGGCGACGAGCGAGTCCGCCTCGCCGCATTCGGGACAGGCCTTGGGCGGGGCCGTGGTGTGGCCGCAATGATGGCATTGCAGGCGGGCGGCGAGCCGGTGTTCGACCATCCAGGCGGTGCAATTGGGGCATTGGAAGCGATGGCCGCAATGGCGGCAAAGGGTAAGGGGCGCGTAACCGCGGCGATTGAGGAACAGCAGGATCTGCTCCTTGCGCGCGAGCGTTTCAGTCATCGCCTGCACCAATGTCGGCGCGAGCCAATGTCCCCGCGGCGGCGGGTCTTGCAGCAGGTTGATCGCCACGATCTCAGGGAGCTCCGCGGCTCCATAGCGGCCCGGCAGCCTGAGTTCGGCGTAATTGCCGAGCGCGACCTGCTGGCGGGTTTCGATCGCCGGCGTGGCGGAAGCGAGGATCACCGGACAATCTTCAAACCGTCCGCGCATCACCGCGACATCGCGCGCATGATAGTGAACGCCGTCTTCCTGCTTGAAGCTGGTCTCGTGCGCTTCGTCCACCACGATCAGCCCGAGGTCGGCATAGGGCAGGAACAGCGCCGACCGCGCCCCGACGGTGACCAGCGCCTCACCACTGGCGATGGCGCGCCAGGCGCGGCGGCGCTGCGATTGGCGCAGGCCCGAGTGCCACGGTACGGGAAAGTGGCCGAAGCGCGCCTCGAAGCGACGCAGGAACGGTTCGGTCAGGGCGATTTCGGGCAGCAGGACGAGCGTCTGCCGGCCCATGCGCAAACTGGCGGCGATGGCCTCGAAATAGACTTCGGTCTTGCCCGAGCCCGTCACGCCGTCAAGCAAGGTCGGAATGAAAGCCTGAGTCTCGACATCGCGGACCAGTTGCGCGGCGGCCGCCTGTTGGTCGGCGGTCAGCGCCGGCGAGGAATGATCGGGGGCGGGCGCCGGGAAGGGATCGTCGACATGCACCACCACCGGTTCGATCACGCCGGCCTTGACCAGCCCGCGGATCACCCCGTCTTTGACGCCAGCGATGGTCGCCAGCTCACGCACCAACCCTTGCCGCTCACCGATCCGTTCGAGGGCCTGTCGCCGGAGGGCGGTAAGGCGGAGAGCAAGGAGGCCGTCGCCAAGCGGAGCCCGAACCTCATCCAGGATGCGGTATTCGACGATGGTCCGTTCGTCGTCGAGCGCGGAGGCGCTGGCCAGCGCCATTCGCAACACGGCGGCGGGCGGCGCGAGGTAATAGCTTGCAGTCCATTCGATCAGGCGACGAAGCGGGGCGCCAAGTGGCGGAAGCTTATAGGCCGCGACGATATTGCGAAGCCTGTTGTCACCGACTTCGGCATCCGAGGGCATCTGCTCCGGCTCCCACACCACTGCGGGCAGCAGACGCGGACCGAGAGGGACCTGGACGATGCTGCCGGGTTCGACCTGCATGCCGTGCGGCACGCGGTAGTCGAGCGGGCCTAATGCGGCGTTGAGCAGAAGGACGCGAGCGCGAGACACGGGCCTGTCATTGTGCGTTCATCGCTTCACCGCAATGGGGCGCTGCAATGAAACAGCATGTTCTCGCCGCCACCGCCCTGTCGTTGGTGCCAGCCTATACACTTGCCCAGACCGCGCCGCCGCCGAGCGGGGCGGGAGCGACGGCGATAACCGAAGACGAGGCGGAAGAGATCGTCGTCACCGGCCAGCGCCAGCGCGGCGCGGTGGCTGGCGACATTAAGCCCGAATTGCAGTTGAACGCGGCGGATGTCCGCGCGCTGGGCGTCTCGAGCATTCAGGATCTGCTCACCGAACTCGCGCCGCAATTGCAAAGCGGCCGCGGTGGGCAACCGGTGGTGCTGCTGGAGGGCCGCCGCATCGCCGGCTTTCGCGAGATCGCCACGATCCCGTCCGAAGCGATCCAGCGCGTCGACATCCTGCCCGAAGAAGTGGCGCTGAAATATGGCTATTCGGCGGATCAGAAGGTGATGAACATCGTTCTGCGCCAGCGGTTTCGCGCGATCACGTTCGAACTGGGCGATCGCTTCGTGACCGATGGCGGCGGCAACCGCACCGAATTCGACGCCGATTTGCTGCGCATCAGCCGCGGCGGGCGCTTCAACGTCCACACCGCGATCCGCACCACTGATCCCATCACGGAAAGGCAACGCGGTATCGGGCTGGCCGACAATAGCGGCAATTTCCGCACTTTGGCCGGGGCCGGGCAGACGTTCACCACCAAGACGCTGCTGGCGAAGAATTTGCCCGATAATGTTCAGCTGACCTTGAGCGGCCAGCTCGATACTTCCAAGTCGACGCGTCAGTTCGGCCAGCAGAGCGCCACGCTGACCGTTCCGGCGAGCAGCGCGTTCAACGCCAGCCCAGTTCCGGTAACGATCATCCGGACGTTCGAAAACAGCCTCTCCCCGCTCGAAGCCGATAGCTCGACGCGGTCGGCATCGGCGGGGCTGACGCTGTCGGGCGCGGTAGACCGATGGCAATGGACCTTTACAGGCACGTATGATCATGACGAAGCCGAGACGCTGACCGGGCGCGGTTTCAATCCCGCCGCGTTGCAGGCGGCAATCGCGGCGGGCACGGCGGGCCTCGACCCCCGCGGTGCCATTCCCCTCAGCTATTTCACCCAGAACCCGGCGGATCGCGGCAACAGCAGATCGGATGTCGGCAAGCTCGACTATACGATCAGCGGATCGCCGCTGCGCCTGCCGGCGGGCGAAGCAAACGTGACGGGCCGGATCGGCGCGCAGTTCAGCGGCTTTGCGAGCTCCTCACTGCGCAGCGGCGTGGCTGCGGGCAGCAACGTATTGCGGCAGATCGGCGATGCGCAGGTCAATATAGACCTGCCGGTCACCAGCCGCCGCAGCGGCGTGCTGGACGCGGTCGGCGACTTTTCGATCAACGCCAATGCAACGGTCAGGCGGTTGAGCGATTTCGGCTGGCAGCGGACTTATGGCTATGGCTTCACCTGGTCTCCGGCGCCCCGGCTGTCCTTCGTCGCCAGCCATGTCGATGACGATGGTGCGCCGACCCCGCAGCAGCTGGGCAATCCGATCATCAACATCGACAATGTGCGGACCTTCGATTTCGTCACGGGCAACCAGGTGACGGTGACGCAGATTATCGGCGGCAATCCCAATCTGCGCGCGAGCAATCGGCGGTCGGACCGGCTCGGCGCGAATTGGCAGGTGCCTTCGGACGATTTCGATCTGCGCCTGTCGGCCGATTATACACGCGAACGCGTGACGGACCCGATCACTGGCCTGCCGCCCGTGACGCTGGCAAGCCAGCTGGCGTTTCCCGGCCGGTATCAACGCGATGCCGGCGGCAACCTGTTCCGCATCGACACCCGCACCGTCAACCTGGCGGCAACCGAGCGGTCGCAGATCCGCTGGGGCTTTAACTTCTCGAAGGCCTTGAAGGCGTCGCAAGCCTCGCAGGATGCGATCCGCGCCGCGTTTCAACGGGCGCGGGCCGATGGCCAGAATCCGTTCGGCGGCAGCGTGTTCGGCGGCGCGCCGGGCGGTCCCGGCGGCCCCGGCGGTCCGCCGCCGGGTGAGGGCGGTGGACCGCGGGGTGCCAGGGCTGGCGGACCAGGCGGCGGCGGTGGCCGGGGCGGCTTTGGCGGACCCAATGGCCCCGGTGCCGGACGCCTCAGCTTTTCCCTCTATCACACCATTCATCTGACCGACCGCGCAACTTTGGCGGCGGGACAGGCGCCGATCGATCTGCTGCGCGGCGGAACGCTGGGCAGCGGCGGGCAACCGCGCCACGAGGTCGAGGTGCAGGCGGGCTATAACAAGGGTCCGGTCGGCTTTCGCGCCACGGCCAATTGGCAAAGCTCGAGCGGCGTGTCCGGCGCCAGCGGGCTGGCCGGGGACAATCTCAATTTCGGCAGCCTGACGACGGTCAACCTGCGCGCGTTCCTCAGCCCGACTCCGGCGATGACGCTACAGCGCAAGTGGCTGCGGGGCACGCGGGTGCAGCTGATGGTCGACAATGTCTTCAACCAGCGCCAGCGCGTCACCGACGGCACGGGCATCACGCCGATCGCTTACCAGCCGGGCTTCATCGATCCGCTGGGGCGGACGGTGCGGATTACCGTTCGCAAGCTGTTGTTCTGATCCTGCACCCGGCACCTGGTGAAGACGCGTAACACCATTGTCATTCGCCGGCGGCGTGGCATCACGGCGGCGTGGACCCGCTGATCCAGGCCTTTGCCGACCATCTCGACCGCGACCGGCGGCGATCGGCGCATACGGTGCGCGCCTATCGCGCGGCGGCAGAGCGGCTGGCGGCGCATCTGGGCGGCGCGCGGGTGCCCGGCAAGGCTGAATTGCGCGCATTTCTCGGCGCGCGGCGGGCGGAGGGACTGAGCAACGCCAGCGCGGCGCGCGAGCTGTCGGCGGTGCGTGCGTTCATCGGCTTTATCGGCGGTGATGGGGCGATGCCCAACGTGCGCGGGGCACGGGTCAAGCGCGGGGTGCCGCGCCCGGTGGCGCCAGGCGACGCGCTCGCGCTGGCGGAGGACGTCGCCGGGCAGCGTGCCGAGCCGTGGGTCGCGGCGCGCGACTGGGCGCTGTTGCTGCTGCTATATGGCGCGGGGCTGCGCATCGGCGAGGCGCTGGGCCTCGACCGCGACGTGCTGCCGCTGGGTGACCGGCTGGCGGTGCGGGGAAAGCGTGACAAGGTGCGGATCGTGCCGCTGCTGCCCGACGTGCGCGCCGCGGTGGAGGCTTATGTCCAGGGTTGCCCGTGGCCGGCAAGGAAGGGCGCGCCCCTGTTCTACGGCATGCGGGGCGGGCGGCTCGAGCCGTCGGGCGTGCGCGCGGCGGTGCGATCGGCGCGCGCGGTGCTGGGGCTGGGCGACCGCGCCACGCCGCATGCCCTGCGCCACAGTTTCGCCAGCCACCTGCTCGCGCGCGGGGCGGATCTGCGCGCGTTGCAGGAATTGCTCGGCCATGCCAGCCTCAGTTCGACGCAGGTCTACACCGCGGTCGATGCGGCGCATCTGCTCGACATTTACCGCCACGCCCATCCCCGTGCGTGACCGTCCCGTATCGGGACGAAAAATCGTTATCGTTTCAGTAACTTCCTGCTACGGCGGCACGGACATAAAAAGGGTCACAACACATGCGTCTCGTTCTTTCCGCCGCGCTGCTCGCCGCCATCGCCGTCCCCGCGCAGGCCGTTACCATCGCGGGGCTCTTCAACACCGGCGTCGATGCCAATGGCGCGAAGCTGGCGGACAACGGCGCGGCCGAGATCCACTATCTGGTCAACGGCGCGCCGACGGCGTCGACCTATACCAATCCGGCCTATCTGTCCGCGACCGACGCCGTGTTCATCGGCGCGGCGCCGAACGGCGGCGTGGTCGTCAATCCGAACATCTATACGCTGACGTTCGACCTGACCGGGCTGCAGACCAAGACGGCGTCGCTCTCGGGCAAGTTCGCTTCGGACAATTATGCCTCGGTCGCGCTGAACGGCGTGACGCTCGCGTCGCAGCCGGCGCAGATCATCTTCGAGAATTTCCAGCAGCTGACCAATTTTTCGGCCAGCAGCGGGTTTAACGCGGGTCTCAACACGCTGACCTTCACAGTCACCGATGGCGGTCCGCCGTCGGCGTTGCTCGTCAGTGGCCTGTCGGGCAATGCGCTGGCCGTGCCCGAGCCCGCCGAGTGGGCGCTGATGATCGCCGGCTTCGGTTTCGCCGGCCTTGCCGCGCGCCGCCGGCGTCATTCGGTGCGTGTCACCTACGCCTGAGCTTCGGTTTTGGCGGAAGAGGGGGCCGGTGGCGACACCGGCCCTTTTTTTAATGTTCAATCCGCGTCTCGCAGGCGTCCCAAATTCTGGCCGCCGTGTCCGTGCCGTTGAACCGGTCGATCGCGACGATGCCGGTGGGCGAGGTAACGTTGATTTCGGTCAGCCATTCGCCGCCGATCACGTCGATGCCGACGAAGATGAGCCCGCGCCGCTTAAGCTCGGGGCCGAGCACCGCGCAGATCTCCTCTTCCCGCGCGGTCAGCTCGGTCTTCGCCGCGGTGCCGCCGACGGCGAGGTTGGAACGGATTTCGCCCTCGCCCGGGATGCGGTTGACCGCCCCGGCGACCTCGCCGTCGACCAGCACGATGCGCTTGTCGCCCTGCGCCACGCCGGGGACGAACGCCTGGATCATGTGCGGCTCGACCCAGGCGGTATTGAACATCTCGATCAGCGAGGAAAGATTGGCGCCGTCGGCCTCGACCTTGAAGATCGCCTTGCCGCCATTGCCGTGGAGCGGCTTGACGACCATCGCGCCATGTTCGGCCAGAAATTTCCGCGCCGCGCCCAATGAGCGGGTGATCATCGTCGGCGGCATGAAGCGAGCGTAATCGAGCACGAACAGCTTTTCCGGGGCGTTGCGCACGCTTGCCGGATCGTTGGCGACCAGCGTCTCGCCCTGAATGCGCTCGAGCAGGTGCGTCGCGGTAATGTAGCTCAAGTCGAACGGCGGGTCCTGCCGCATCCACACCACGTCCGTGTCGCGGCCGAGATCGAGGATGCGCGGCTCGCCCGGCGTAAAATGGTTGCCCTCCACGCGCCGGACCTCGACCGGCCGGGCCATGGCATGGAGCCGCCCGTCCTGCCAGGTCAGATCATCGACCGAATAGTGCCACAGCGCGATCCCACGCGCCTGAGCGGACAGCATCAGCGCGAAGGTGGAATCGCCATCGATCGACAGCGTCTCCATCGGATCCATTTGAAAGGCGGCGGTCCTGATCATGAGAGAAGATTCACAAGATTCACGCGAAAACGATAAAACATCGCAGCTCTTCCCCGGGCTTGGTGCGGCGGTCGAGGCGCCGCGTAAGCACAGCGAATCCTACTTTCATACGATTATCTCGCCTTAGCCGCCGTGCCAGACATTGATGAGATGGTGTGGCAGGCCGCGGCCGACGAGGATGACGTCGATGCGGATGCTGTCACCCGGGCGAGCGTAACGGTGCGCAAGCCAATTGGCGGCGGCGGCCACGCGGGTGAGGCGCTGTTCGTCGATCGCCATGGTCAGATCGAACGCGGTCGCGCGGGCCTTGACCTCGACAAAGGCGAGCATGCGCCCGCGCCGGGCGATCAGGTCGATCTCACCCGCGCGGGTCTTCACCCGCCGGGCAAGGATGCGCCAGCCGTGCAGGCGGAGCCACCAAAGGGCGATGGTCTCCGCCCGCCGTCCGCGCGCCTCGGCGACGCGCCTATTTGAGCGCGAGCGCGCGGGCATAAAGGTCGCGGCGGTCGGCGCCGGTCGCCTTGGCGACTTCGGACGCCGCCTTGGAGGCGGGGAGGCGGGCAAGAGCGTCGGCGAGCAACCGGTCGAGAATCGCCTCATCCTGCTCGATGGCGGCAGCGGCGGGCGGGGCGACGACGATCACGATCTCGCCCTTGGGGGCTTCAACCGGGACAAGTTCACTCAGCGAGCTGGTGCGAACTTCTTCGTGCAACTTGCTGAGTTCACGGCAGATGGCGGCTGGGCGATCGCCGAGAACCGCCGCCATTGCCGCGAGCGAGGCGGCGAGGCGCGGGCCGCTTTCGAAAAAGACGAGCGTGGCGCGCACGGCCGCCAATTCGGCCAGAGCCTGCGCCCGGGCGCCCGCTTTTGGCGGCAGGAAGCCGGCAAACAGGAAGCGGTCGGTCGGCAGGCCCGACAGCGTCAGCGCGGCAATCACGGCGCTGGGGCCGGGCAGGGTGGTGACCGCGACGCCGCCGGCCCGCGCGGCACGGACAAGTTCATATCCCGGATCCGAAATCAGCGGGGTGCCGGCATCGCTGGCAAGCGCAATCGCTTCGCTGCGGCAGCGTTCGACCAAGGCAGCCACCGCTTGCGCATCGCTGTGGTCGTCATGCCGGATCAGCGGCCGCTTGATGCCCAGCAAATGCAGCAGCTTGCCGGTAACGCGCGTGTCCTCGCACGCCACCGCGTCCGCCGCCGCCAGCGTATCGACCGCGCGGCGGGTGATGTCGCCCAAGTTGCCGATCGGGGTGGCGACGATGTAGAGGCCGGGGGGAAGCTTTTCGGGCATAGGATGCACATGACCATGACAGACGGCCGCCAGCCGCGCAAAGTCGCGCGCGCGATCACCATGCTCGCGGTGGCGATGCTCGCCGGCTGCTCGGTGGTGCCCAAGCGCCGTGCCGCACCGCCGCCGCCCCCGCCGCCGGTCGAAGCGCCGCCGCCCGAAGTGACGCAAGGCCTGCCGACCGATCAGCAGCGGCACCGCGTCGCCCTGCTGGCCCCGTTGAGCGGCCCGAATGCCGCCGTCGGCAGCTCGATCGCCAATGCCGCCAACATGGCGGTGATGGACACTGGCGGGCAGCGCATCCGGGTGACCGTGTACGATACCGGCGCCGGGGCGGCGGCAGCGGCGCAAAAGGCCATTGCCGAGGGCAACCGCCTGATCCTCGGCCCGCTGCTGGCGGAGGAAGTCCGCGCGGTGCGCCCGGTTGCCGCGTCGGCGCGGGTGCCGCTGATCGCCTTTTCCAACGACATGAGCGTGGCCGGCGAGCACGTCTATCTGCTGGGCTATGCGCCCGAACAGTCGATCGCGCGGGTGATCGACTATGCCAAGGGGCGCGGCGTGACCAGCGTGGCGGGGCTGGTGCCGGCAGGCGTCTATGGCCAGCGCGCGTCGAGCGCCTTGCTCAAGGCGGCGGGCGATGCGGGGACGCGGGTCGCCTCGATTCAGATCTTCGACCGCAGTCCGCAATCGGCGGCGTCGGCGGTGGGGCGGCTCGGCACCAAGCCGTTCGGCGCGTTGCTGATCGCCGACACCAGCCATGTTGCCGCCAGCGCCGTGACGATGGCGCGCAAGGGCGGCGGCGCCAATGCGCGCCTGCTCGGCACCGAATTGTGGAACACCGACCCGAACATCGCGACGCTGGCCCCGTTGCGCGGCGCGTGGTTCGCGAGCGTCTCCGACGGGCTTTATCGTCAATTGGCCGGCAAGTATCGCGCACGCTTCGGCACCGCCCCGTCGCGGCTGGCGAGCCTGGGCTACGACGCGGTGCTGCTGGTGACCAGGATTGCGGCCGATTGGCGCGTGGGGAGCGCCTTTCCCGAAGAACGCCTGAGCGACCATGGCGGCTTTGCGGGGATCGACGGCGCGTTCCGCTTCGGGCGCGGCCCGATCGCCGAGCGCATGCTCGAAGTGCAGCAGGTTGATGCGGGCGGGGTGACGGTGATCGATCCGGCGCCGAGCGGATTCTGATCCAGCACCAGGGCGGCCCGCGCAGGCCGCGACTTAGGTGACCTTGGACGACAGGGCTAATTGGCGATTTCGGCCAGAATGGCGTCCAGCACCAATATGCCGCGCCCGGTGACGCCAATGCGGTCGCCCTTGCGCCATGTCAGGCCCTGAGCGGCCAGGGCATCGAAGCGCGTCCCGTCGAGCATCGCGCCGGGGGTGACATCGAGGCGCCGCGCGGTGGCGGCCAAGTCAATCCCCTCGGCCAGCCTCAAGCCCATGACCAGCGCCTCCCGCGCGCGATCGGCGGGCGGCAGCGCCTCCTCGCTGGCCAGGCCATGCCCATTGCGCTCGACCGCGCCGAGCCAATTTTCGGGCTTCTTGTGCCGCACCGTCGCCATTCCGCCGCGCCGGCCATGCGCTCCGGGCCCGACCCCGGCATAGTCGCCATAGCGCCAATAGGTCAGGTTGTGGCGGCTTTCCGCGCCGGGGGCGGCATGATTGGACACTTCATAGGCGGGCAATCCCGCCTCGGCGGTCACCCAGCGGGTATGTTCGAACAATTCCGCCGCGGCGTCATTGTCCAGGGGGGTCAGCCGCCCTTCGCGGACTTCGGTGGCGAAGCGGGTGCCCGGCTCGATGGTCAGCTCGTAGAGCGACAGGTGCGTGGTGCCGAAGCCCAGCGCACGGCGCAGTTCGGCATCCCAATCCGCACGCGCCTGACCGGGCAGGGCGTAGATCAGATCGAAGCTGACCCGGTCGAACTGCCGTTGCGCCACCGCCAGCGCGGCGAGCCCCTCGTCCACTGAATGCGCGCGGCCGAGCAGGCGCAGCGCCGTATCGTCAAGCGACTGCAGTCCCAAGGATGCGCGGTTGACCCCCGCCGATGCGAGATCGGCGAAGCGTGCCGCTTCGACCGAAGACGGGTTGGCCTCCAGCGTGATCTCGATATCCTCGGCGAAGGTCCAGGCCTTGCCCGCCGCGGCGATGACCGCGGCGACGGTGGCGGGCGGCATCAGCGACGGCGTGCCGCCGCCGAAAAAGATCGAACCCAGCCGGCGGCCCGGCAAAATGTCGTTTTCGTACAATATTTCCTGAACCAGAGCGTGCATCCACGCGTCCTGGTCGACCACCTCCCGAACATGGCTGTTGAAGTCGCAGTACGGACATTTTGATACGCAAAACGGCCAATGGACGTACAACGCCAAATTGGGCATAGACGATTTGTTCACAGCCGGGGGGTAAGAACGTGAGGATGTCAGCGCTAGCATTGTTCGGCGCCACCCTCGCGGCGGCTATCAGTCCATCGGCTCCTGTGCGCGCACAAGGTGCCGTCCAGACCGTCGCTTATATCGACGGCACGGCGATCGAAACCACGTCCGAATGGAAAGACGGCAAGCTGGCCGATCGCGGTGGCAGGCAATTCGTCGAATCGATGCTTGCCGCGCATAACGGGCTGCGCGAATCGCTGGGGCTGGGCGACCTGAACTGGGATCCGGGCCTGGCGGCCGATGCCGGCGTTTATGCCGCGCAACTCGCCCAGACGCGCCGGTTCGAACATAGCGGCGATCTCGAAAAGGTGTCGCAAGGTGAGAACCTGTGGATGGGCACGCGTTCGGCCTATAGCTATAGCGAGATGCTCGCCAGTTGGTCGGACGAAGGTGCCGACTTCATGCGCGGCAGCTTTCCGCAAGTGAGCAAGACCGGGTCGTGGCACGATGTCGGCCATTATACGCAGATGATCTGGGGCGGCACGCGCCAGGTCGGCTGCGCGGTGGCGAGCAATGCGGACGACGATTTCCTCGTCTGCCGCTATTTCCCCGCCGGCAACGTCTATGGCGGTGACGTGTTCGCTCAGAAGACCAAGCCGACCAATTTGGCGAACGCATCGGCGCGGTGAGAGACGCGATGCTTGAGATCGGGATCGATCTCGCCAAAGGTTTGCGTATCGCCTGAGCGCACGAACATCGGGTCATAGCCGAAGCCGCGGTCGCCGCGCGGCGGATCGACCAGCGTCCCGTCGACGCGGCCCTCGACCTCGACTTCATCGCCGTCCGGCCAGCACAAGGCCAAGGCGCAGACGAAATGCGCGTCGCGCGGCGCATCCTCGATCTCGGCCAAGTTCGCCTCGACACGGAGCATCGCGGCGGCGAAATCCTTGCTTTCGCCAGCCCAGCGCGCGGAAAAGATCCCCGGATCGCCGTTCAGCGCATCGACGCACAGGCCCGAATCGTCCGCCAGGGCGGGGAGGCCCGAAAGGTCCGCCGCCTGCCGCGCCTTGAGCAGCGCGTTGTCCCGGAACGTGGTGCCGGTCTCCTCGGGCTCGGGCAGATCGAGATCGGCCGCCGAAACCGGCTCGACGCCATAGGGGCCAAGCAGCGCCATGATCTCGCGCACCTTGCCGGCATTGTGGCTGGCGACGACGAGGCGGCCGGGCTCGAGTTTGCGCATTCTTTGGTCCTGCCTTCGGTTACCGGCCAACCGCGCCGAGTTGCGCGGCGAAAATATCGTTGCAGCCGATGCGTGCCAGGCGGAGCAGGCGGAGCAGGGCTTCCTCGTCATAGGTCGCGCCCTCCGCAGTCGCCTGCGCCTCGGCGATGTTGCCGTCCGACAGCAGCACGAAATTGGCGTCGGCATGCGCGTTCGAATCCTCGATATAGTCGAGGTCGAGCACCGGCAGGCCCTCATAGATGCCGCAACTGACCGCGGCGACCTGCGCGGTGATCGGATCGGCTTCGAGCTTGCCCGCCTTGAGCAGCCCATCAATGGCCAGCCGCAGCGCCACCCAGGCGCCCGAGATCGAGGCGGTGCGCGTGCCGCCATCGGCCTGGATCACGTCGCAATCGAGCACGATCTGCCGCTCGCCGAGCCGCTTCATGTCACATACCGCCCGCAAGGAACGCCCGATAAGCCGTTGAATCTCCTGGGTACGGCCCGATTGCTTGCCCTTGGCGGCTTCACGGTTGCCGCGCGTGTGCGTGGCGCGGGGCAGCATGCCGTATTCGGCGGTGACCCAGCCTTCGCCCTTGCCGCGCAGGAACGGCGGCACGCGTTCCTCGATCGAGGCGGTGACGAGCACGCGCGTCTCGCCAAAGCCGATCAGGACCGAGCCTTCGGCATGCTTGGTGAAGCCGGGTTCAATGGTAATCGCGCGCATCTGATCCGCGGCGCGGCCGGAGGGTCGCATTCAACTCAGTCCTTGTTCAGGGAAAGTGGCGCTCATAGACTTGGGTTGGAGGCGTGTCATGAAGATTGTCCTGATGATCTTCGCGGTGGTGGTCATTGCGATGGGTGTGCTGTGGATCGGCCAAGGCAGCGGCGTGGTCAGCTGGCCGGCGTCGAGCTTCATGCTGGGCGAACAGAAATGGACGCTCTGGGGCGTGGCATTGGCGTTCGTCGGCATCATCATCCTGCTGCGCGCCGCGCGGCGTTGAGGCTGCCCCCAACGCCGCTTGGGCCGGGCCAGTGAGCGTTCCCGTCGGCGAACTGACCACGCGCGCGCGCGACGTGTTCCGCACGATCGTCGAAGGCTATCTGCACACCGGCGCGCCGGTGGGATCGAAGACGATCGCGGCGGGCGGTTTCGGCCTCTCCTCGGCCTCGATCCGCGGGGTGATGGCCGATCTGGAACGGCTCGGCCTGCTGACCCATCCGCATACTTCGGCCGGGCGGGTGCCGACCGAAACCGGCCTGCGCCTGTTCGTCGACGCGATGATGCGCACCGCCGAGCCGAGCGCCGAGGAACGTGCGCTGATCGAGGGTTCGGCGCGGGGCCCGGTGGAGGATGCGCTGGCGGCAGCCAGTACGACCTTGTCGGGCCTCAGCGCCTGTGCCGGCATCGTACTGGTGCCCGGCCGCGAATTGCGGCTGCGCCAGATCGCCTTCGTGCCGCTGTCGACGGTGCAGGCGCTGGCGGTGGTCGTCGGCGTGGATGGCGAGGTGGAGAACCGGGTGGTCGACCTGCCGGCGCCGGTGCCGCCCACCGCCTTGGTCGAGGCGGGCAGCTATATGACGGCAAGGCTAAGCGGGCTGACGCTGGCAGAGGCGACCGCACGGCTGGCGGAGGAAGTGCGGTCGGGCCGCGCGGCACTCGACGCGGCGGCGCAATCGCTGATCGAACGCGGACTGGCCGATTGGTCGCGCGACGGGGCGCACCGGCCGGTGCTGATCGTGCGCGGCGCGGCCAACCTGATCGACGATTCCGCCGCGCGCGACCTGGAACGCGTCCGCCAGCTGCTCGATGAGATCGAAGGCGCCGAGGAAATCGCGCGGCTGCTCGATGGCGCGCGCGAGGGTGCCGCGACCAAGGTGTTCATCGGCGCGGAGAACAAGCTGTTCGCGCTTTCCGGCTCGTCGGTGATCGCCGCGCCGTATCGCGGACGCGAGGGGCGGGTGGTCGGCGTGGTCGGCGTGATCGGTCCGACGCGGTTGAACTATGCGCGCGTCGTGCCCATGGTTGATCTGACCGCGCAAGCGCTGTCCCAAACCTTTCAGAGACAGGCCGGATGACTGACGAAACGACGAACGAACAATTGGCCGAAGACCTGGCCGAGGCGGAAACGCCGACCGAAGCAGCGGCAGGGGAAGACGCGGCCACCAGGCTGGAAGCCGAGCTCGCCGAAGCCAGGCAGGCGGTGCTCTATGCCCAGGCCGAAACGCAGAATGTCCGTCGCCGTGCCGAGCAGGAGGCGAAGACCACGCGCGATTATGCCGCGGTGCCGTTCGCCCGTGACATCCTGTCGGTCGCCGACAATCTGCAGCGCGCGCTCGATGCGATCCCGGCGGAATTGCGCGAGGACGACAAGTTCAAGGGGCTGGTGAACGGCCTCGACGCGACCGGCCGCGAGTTGACCAACATCTTTCAGCGTCATGGCATCTCGCGGATCGACGCGGTCGGTCAGCCGCTCGATCCCAACCGTCACCAGGCGATGATGGAAGTGCCGAGCGACGAGCCCGCCGGCACCATCGTCCAGGAAATGCAGGCGGGCTATATGATCAAGGATCGCCTGTTGCGGCCAGCGATGGTCGGTGTGGCGAAAGCGGGATAAGGGGCGACCCTTTCCCTCCAGCTGAATTGGGGACCCGGCGCCAGCTTGACCTGTGGCCTTCCACCGTTCGTGGAGGAGCTTGAGTGCGCCTCTTCCCTAAGCTGCCCGTGGCAGCTGGATACGTTCGATCTGCGCGCGGATCTGGTCCGTCAGCAGGTCGGGCGTCCTGGGCTTGGCACCGGCCGAAAGCGCGCGCAGCTGGCGTGCGATGTCGCGTAATTCCTCGCGGACCCCGGCCATGTCGTCGGGTTCGCCAGCCGGCAGCGTGAATTCGGGTTTCCAGAACATGTCCCGAAGCTAGGCCTCAAGGGTTAACGAGGCGTAAATGGCAACAGCGTATCGTAAGTGGCAAGCGGCGGCGCGCCCGGCACGGTGCGGCCATGACGCAGCAGAAAGGCATGGCGGACGATTTCCGCCTGTTGCTCCAGGCCATAGCGGCGGAACGGCTGGCCGGGCCTGATGGCATAGCCGTAGCGGCAAAAGGGATGGCGCGCGAGCGGCAGGAAGATGCCCTGCTGATGCTGCCAGACGTGCGTCATCTCATGAATGAATAGGCCCTGCCGGTCGAGCGTTTGTCCGCAAAAATCATCGCAATAGAGATTGCTTTGAGGATGCAGCCACAAATGGCCATCCGGCGCCATGATCGTGTCGCGCGGCTGAAAGAAGGCCCATTTGCGGTTGTTGATACGCACCCGGGCCGTATCGATCGCATCGCCGAACACCGATTGCGTCAGCGCGCTTTCAGCACTGGTCAGGCCGCGCGTGTCCACTAATTCTTGATCGGCGCCGACGCGCTTTGCGTGCCCGCGTCGACATTGATCTCCATCCCGCTGGCGAAGGTGAAGGTCAGCGTCACCGGCGTCCCCGGCTTGATTGCCGGGTTCATGCCGAACAGCATCGCGTGCCGGCCGCCGGGCTTGAATTCGACCTTGCCGCCCGCGGGGATGTCCACCGGTCCGGTCGGCTTCATCGACGCCATAGCCTGGCCCGAGCCTGCCGACGGGGCCATCGTCATCGACTGATGCAGCTCGGTCCTGGTGTTCACTTCGGATGACACCTGCAGCAGCCGATCGGCCTGTTCACCCCCATAAACGTTGAAATAGGCGGCGGCCGGCGCCGTATCGACCGCCCCCAGGCGGATCCACACATTGGTGACCTTCTGCACCGGCGCGCGCTTCTGGCAGCCCGCCAATGCCAGCGTGACGGCAAGCAGGGTGGTCATCGTCCTGAGCATGAGTCTCTCCCGCGCAAACTCCGCAAAATCTAGGCGCGGCGCCCCGTTGCAGCAAGATTTTCGCTTCCTATATCCCGTCCGTAACGAACGACCGGATGCCTCTCGGGGGTCCGCAATACGGGGTAATTGACTGATATGGCCAAAGTTATCGGGATCGATCTGGGTACCACGAACAGCTGCGTTGCCGTGATGGAAGGCGGCAAGCCCAAGGTGATCGAGAATTCGGAAGGCGCGCGCACCACGCCGTCGATCGTCGCCTTCGCCAAGGATGGCGAGCGGCTGGTCGGCCAGCCCGCCAAGCGCCAGGCCGTGACCAACGGCGACAACACGATCTTCGCGGTGAAGCGTCTGATCGGCCGCCGCTTTGACGATCCGGTGACCAAGAAGGACACCGAGCTGGTGCCCTACACCATCGTCAAGGGGCAGAATGGCGACGCGTGGGTCAAGGCCGGCGGCGAGGATTATTCGCCGTCGCAGATTTCGGCATTCACGCTGCAGAAGATGAAGGAAACCGCCGAGAGCTATCTCGGCGAGACGGTCACCCAGGCGGTGATCACGGTCCCCGCTTACTTCAACGACGCGCAGCGCCAGGCGACCAAGGACGCCGGCAAGATTGCGGGCCTCGAAGTGTTGCGCATCATCAACGAGCCGACTGCGGCGGCGCTGGCCTATGGGCTGGAAAAGCAGGACGGCAAGACCATCGCGGTCTATGACCTGGGCGGCGGCACCTTCGACGTCTCGATCCTCGAGATCGGCGACGGCGTGTTCGAGGTGAAGTCAACCAATGGCGACACCTTCCTGGGCGGCGAGGATTTCGATGCCAAGCTGGTCGAGTTCCTTGCCGAGGAGTTCAAGAAGGGCGAAGGCATCGACCTGACCAAGGACAAGCTCGCGCTGCAGCGGCTGAAGGAAACGGCCGAAAAGGCGAAGATCGAGCTGTCCTCGGCCGCGTCGACCGAAGTGAACCTGCCGTTCATCACCGCCGACGCGACGGGCCCCAAGCATCTGGTCAAGACGATCAGCCGGTCGGACCTCGAAAAGCTGGTCGACGGCCTGATCCAGCGCACCATCGAGCCGATGAAGAAGGCGCTGGCGGATGCCAACCTCAAGGCTTCGGATATTTCCGAAGTCGTGCTGGTCGGCGGCATGACCCGCATGCCCAAGGTCCGCGACGCGGTGAAGGCGTTCTTCGGCAAGGAGCCGCACACCGGCGTCAACCCGGACGAGGTCGTCGCCATGGGCGCGGCGATCCAGGCGGGCGTGCTGCAGGGCGACGTCAAGGACGTGCTGCTGCTCGACGTGACGCCG
>CAXTPT010000048.1:0-17413 GCA_964246315.1 uncultured Sphingomonadaceae bacterium
CACGTTGGTCGGGATATAGGCCGACACGTCGCCGGCCTGCGTCTCGATAACCGGCAGCGCGGTGAGCGAACCGCCGCCGAGGCTATCGTTCATCTTTGCCGCGCGCTCGAGCAGGCGCGAGTGAAGATAGAACACGTCGCCGGGATAGGCTTCGCGGCCCGGCGGACGGCGCAGCAGCAGCGACATCTGGCGATAGGCCACCGCCTGCTTGGAAAGATCGTCATAGACGATGACCGCGTGCATGCCGTTGTCGCGGAAATATTCGCCCATCGCGCAGCCGGTATAGGGCGCGAGGAACTGCATCGGCGCGGGGTCCGAAGCGGTCGCGGCGACGACGATGGAATAGTCCATCGCGCCGTTTTCCTCGAGCGCGCGGACGATCTGCGCCACGGTCGAGCGCTTCTGCCCGATGGCGACATAGATGCAGTAGAGCTTCTTGGATTCATCATCGCCCGCATTGGCGGTCTTCTGATTAATGAAGGTGTCAAGCGCGACCGCGGTCTTGCCGGTCTGGCGATCACCGATGATCAGCTCGCGCTGACCGCGGCCGACCGGGACCAGCGCGTCGAGCGCCTTGAGGCCGGTCTGCACCGGCTCGTTGACCGACTGGCGCGGGATGATGCCGGGTGCCTTGACCTCGACGCGGCTGCGCTCGGTCGACTGGATCGGACCCTTGCCGTCGATCGGATTGCCGAGCCCGTCGACGACGCGGCCGAGCAGGCCCTTGCCGACCGGCACGTCGACGATGGTGCCGGTGCGCTTGACGGTGTCGCCTTCCTTGATCGCGGCGTCCGAACCGAAGATCACGACGCCGACATTGTCGGCCTCGAGGTTGAGCGCCATGCCCTGCACGCCATCGGCGAACGCGACCATTTCACCCGCCTGGACATTGTCGAGGCCGTGAATGCGCGCGATGCCGTCACCGACCGACAGCACCTGGCCGGTTTCGCTGACTTCGGCTTCGGTGCCGAAGTTCGCGATCTGGTCCTTGAGGACGCGGGAAATTTCTGCGGCGCGGATGTCCATCGTCTTGAGCCTTAGCCTTTCATCGCATGCGCGAGGGTGTTGAGTTTGGTGCGCAGCGAGCTGTCGATCAGCTGGCTGCCGAGCTTGACGGTGAGACCGCCGAGAAGTGCGGGATCGACGCGCGTCTGCACCGTCACATCGCGGCCGGTGCGCGCCTTGAGTTTCGCCTTGAGCGCGTCGAGCTGTGCGTCGGTCAGCGGGTGCGCGCTGGCCACCTCCGCCGTCGTTTCGCCGCGATGGGCGGCGGCGAGGCTGCGGAACGAACGGATGACGTTGGTCGCCTGGCCGAGGCGGCCATTCTGCGCGAGCAGGCCGAGAAAGTTCGTGGTGATCGTATCGAGTTCCAGCGTCTGCGCCACGCCCTTGACCGCGCCCATCGCCTGTTCGCGGCCGATCAGCGGGCTGGCGATCATGCGCTTGAGATCGTCCGAGCCCTCAATCGCCGCTTCGAGCATAGCCAAGCTCTGCTCCACCTTGTCGATTGCCTTCGATTCGCGGGCGAGATCGAACAATGCGGTTGCATAACGCCCCGCGAGGCTAGCCTGAATGCCGCTGGAAATCTCCACGCGCGTCGAATCCCTCGAAATCAAAAGCCCGCGCAAAAGCAGCGCCTGACAGGTCTGCCGAACGGGATGGCGCGCGCATAGCGAAGCTGCCGTTGCAACGCAAGGCGGGTCGGCTCGACTTGTCTGCCGAACCACGCTTTAGGACGGCGCAAAGGAGCGAGCAAAATGGCGGGCGATTATCGGGATTACCAGGACGGCGACGTAGCTTGCGAGGCTTATGTCTCGGGAGTGACCGCAGGGGAGCGCCGCCCCGCGGTGCTCGTCGCGCACACTTGGGGCGGGCAGTCCGACCATGAGCGCGGCACTGCGGACAAGCTCGCCGCGCTCGGTTATGTCGGCATCGCGATCGACGTTTACGGCAAGGAACGGCGCGGCGAGCACGGCACACCCACCGCGATGGCGGTCAATACCGCGCTGATGACGCCGTTCATGCAGGACCGCGCGATGCTGCGCGAGCGGCTGCTGGCGGCGGTTTCGTTCGCGAGGACCGTCGACGGCGTCGACCCCGAGCGCATCGCCATCGTCGGCTATTGCTTCGGCGGGCTGTGCGCGCTCGATGTCGCGCGTTCGGGCACCGGTGACGTGCGGGGCGCCGTTTCGATCCACGGCATCTTTGCCCCGCCGGCGATCGGCGAGCAGGCGAGGATCACCGCCAAGGTCCTGATCCTGCACGGCTGGGACGACCCGATGGCCAAGCCGGACGACGTGCTGATGGTGTCGAAGGAACTGACCGAAGCGGGGGCCGACTGGCAGCTCCACGCTTACGGCCATGCCATGCACGCCTTTACCGCGCCGGGCGCGAACATGCCCGAACGCGGTCTTCAATATAGCGAGCCCGCGGCGCGGCGGAGCTGGCAGGCGATGGAGAATTTCCTGGCGGAAGTGTTCGCCTAAACTTTGAACGCAAGCGGCGGGAAGCGGAACGCGACTAGCGCGGTTATCTGAAGCACATGATCGACAAAGACACCGCCTGGGCCGCCTTCGTTGCCCGCAACCGTGGGTTCGACGGGATGTTCGTCGGCGCGGTCAAGACGACGGGCATCTACTGCAAGCCGTCCTGCCCTGCTCGCCACCCGTTGCGCGAGAATGTCGAATACTTCGCCGATGGCGAAGGCGCGCGGGCGGCGGGCTATCGCGCCTGCCTGCGCTGCAAGCCCGACGAGGTCGGCCGCGACCGCGCGGCAGTCGCCGCCGCAATCCGGATCATCGAAGCGAGCGCAGGTATGCCGCAGCTCGAAGATCTCGCCGCGCGCGTCGGCTATGCCCCGCATCACTTCCACCGCCTGTTCAAGCGCGACACCGGTGTCACCCCCGCCGCTTACGCCCGCGCATTGCGCGCCAAGAGGACCGAGACCATGCTGACCGAAGCCGATACCGTGACCGATGCAATCTATGACGCGGGCTATGACAGCCCCAGCCGCTTCTACGCCGACGCCGCCGACCGGCTGGGCATGACCCCGTCGGCCTGGCGCAACGGCGGCGCGGGCGTGACGATCCGTTACGCCGTCGTCGAAACCGTGCTCGGCAAGATGCTGCTCGCCGCGACCGACAAGGGCATTTGCCGGCTTGCCTTCGACGAGGACGAAAGCGCCCTTACCCGCCGCTTTCCCCGCGCGACCATCGAGCTTGGTGGCGACGCCATGCAATCCCTGGTCGCGGGTGCGGTCGAAGCCTGCGCCAATCCGGCGGCGATGCCCGACCTGCCGCTCGATGTGGCGGGAACCGCCTTTCAGCAGGCGGTGTGGCAGGAACTGCGCCGCATCCCGCCCGGCGAAACACGCAGCTATGCCGCGATCGCCGCCGCGGTCGGCAAACCTGGTGCGGTGCGCGCGGCAGGGTCGGCGAATGGCGCCAACAATGTCGCGGTGCTGATCCCATGCCACCGCGTGATCCGCACCGACGGGACGCTCGGCGGCTATGCCTATGGTTTGGACCGCAAGGCCGAACTCCTGCGGCGCGAGGGTAAGGTTTAGCTAATCGTCAAACTTTCCGTCCTATTCACCGTGATATGCGGGTCACGATCGGAATTGGGGCATGAGTGCGTTCGGCAAGCGCGGCGGCGCAGTGAATCCAGCAGGCGCACGTCCGGCCTTCGGCTCCGCGCGGCCGATGCAGGGCGGCGGCCCGGTGCCCGCGCCCGAAGCCGATGGCGGCGCGCAATTCCCGCCATTGGAAGCAGGCGCGCCCGCCGAACCGCTTTCCGCCATGACGCGGCTCGACAACCGCATGAATGCCGACATGGAGATCGCGCCCAAGGCCGAAGGCTTCGAGGCGAGCGTTCACAAGATCAAGGAACAGGTTCTCCCCCGCCTGCTCGAACGCATCGATCCCGAAGCGGCGGCGACGCTTAACAAGGATGAACTTGCCGAGGAATTTCGCCCGATCATCGGGGAGGTGCTCGCCGAGCTGAAGATCACGCTCAACCGGCGCGAGCAATTCGCGCTGGAGAAAGTGCTGGTCGACGAGCTGCTCGGCCTCGGCCCGCTCGAGGAGTTGCTCAACGACCCGACGATCACCGACATCATGGTCAACGGGCCGCAGCAGACCTATATCGAACAGAAGGGCAAATTGGTCATCGCCCCGATCCAGTTCCGCGACGAGGAGCATCTGTTCCAGATCGCGCAGCGGATCGTGAACCAGGTCGGCCGCCGCGTCGACCAGACCACTCCGCTCGCCGACGCCCGTCTGAAGGACGGCAGCCGGGTCAACGTGATCGTCCCGCCGCTGTCGCTCAAGGGCACGGCGATCTCGATCCGCAAATTCTCCGCGAAGCCAATCACGCTCGACATGTATGTCGGCTTCGGATCGCTGTCCCCAAAGATGGCGACCGCGCTGAAGATCGCCGGCGCGTCGCGGTTCAATATTGTCATTTCGGGCGGCACCGGTTCGGGCAAGACGACGATGCTCAACGCGCTGTCGAAAATGATCGACCCGGGCGAGCGCGTGCTGACGATAGAGGACGCCGCCGAGCTCAGGCTGCAGCAGCCGCACTGGCTGCCGCTCGAAACACGCCCCGCCAATCTTGAGGGTCAAGGCGAGATTTCGATCCGCGACCTCGTCAAGAACGCGCTGCGCATGCGCCCGGACCGCATCATCCTCGGCGAAATCCGCGGGCAGGAATGTTTCGACCTGCTCGCCGCGATGAATACCGGCCATGACGGCTCGATGTGCACGCTCCACTCCAATTCCCCGCGCGAGGCGCTGGGGCGCATGGAGAATATGGTGATGATGGGCGACATCAAGATGCCCAAGGAAGCGATCAGCCGCCAGATCGCGGATTCGGTGGACCTGATCATCCAGGTCAAGCGCCTGCGCGACGGATCACGCCGCGTGACCAACGTCACCGAAGTGATCGGCATGGAGGGTCCGGTGATCGTCACGCAGGAGCTGTTCAAGTTCGAATATGTCTCGGAAGACGCCGACGGCAAGATCGTCGGCGAATACCGCGCGATGGGCCTGCGCCCCTACACGCTGGAAAAGGCCCGGCAGTACGGCTTCGATCAGCCGTTCCTGGAGGCTTGCCTGTAAGTCAGCCTCGCGGCACAACTCCCCGACATAGGTTTGGGAGATTTATCGATGCGTACGTCGTGGCTGCTCTTGGCCGTTGCCGCTTTCGCGGTTCCTGCCGCCGCGGGTCTTCCCACGGCGGCGGTCGAACAGCTCGACGCCGTGTCGGTGGCGAGCCAGCGCACCGCGCCGAACATTGCGCGCGACAAATATCGCCACCCGGTCCAGACGCTCAGCTATTTCGGTGTCCGTCCGACCGATACGGTGGTCGAGATCTGGCCGGGCGGCGGTTACTGGACCGAGCTGCTCGCGCCGTATCTCTATCCCAAGGGCAAATTGATCCTGGTCACCCCGCCCGGCCGCGCGGCGGACAGCATCGTCGCCAAGATGGCGACCAACCCGGTGGTGTATTCGCGCGTCGCGCGCGGCTTCTTCCCAAGTGCGCTGGGCGGCGCCAACCGGGTGCCCGACGGGACGGCGGACAAGGTGCTGACATTCCGCAACGTGCATAATTGGCGGATGGGCTATCTGCTGGAATCCAAACAGGATTACAGCTTGGAAG
Source organism: uncultured Sphingomonadaceae bacterium (assembly GCA_964246315.1). Taxonomy (GTDB): domain Bacteria; phylum Pseudomonadota; class Alphaproteobacteria; order Sphingomonadales; family Sphingomonadaceae; genus Sphingomonas_O. The sequence goes on from CAXTPT010000048.1 coordinate 5,662, forward strand.
CCTTCCAGGAGATGTACCGGATGCTCAAGCCCGGCGGCGTGCTGGGGATCGAGGATCACCGCCTGCCCGAAAACGCCAGCAACGAGCGCGAGCGCAGCAGCGGCTATATCAAGGTGTCGACCGTCCGTCGCCTCGCCGAGCAAGCCGGTTTCAAGTTCGACGGCGCGAGCGAAATCAACGCCAACCGCCGCGACACCGCCGATTGGCCGAAGGGCGTGTGGACCCTGCCGCCCAATTATGCCGAGGGCGACAAGGACCGGGCGCGCTATGCGGCGATCGGCGAGAGCGACCGGATGACGCTGAGGTTCGTCAAGCCCGCGCGCTAATCGGCCCTCGCGACCATCCCGCCCTTCATCACGAAGGGGACGCGCTTGAGCACCGCGACATCGGCAGTCGGATCGCCATCGACGGCGATCAGATCGGCGGCCTTGCCGGGCACAAGGCTGCCAATGTCTTTCGACAGTCCAAGCAATTCGGCGGCGTTGGTGGTCGCGGCGACGATCGCGGCCGATGGCGGCATGCCGTATTTGACCATCGCTTCGAACTCCTCGGCATTCTTGCCGTGCTTTGACACGCCGGCGTCGGTGCCGAAGGCGATGCGCACGCCCGCCGGATAAGTCCGGCGCAATGACTGTCCGGTGATGCCGATACGCCACTTGATCTGTTCGAGCACGCGCGGCGGATAAGCGGCGGGATCGGCGGCGAGGCGCTCGACATACCCGTTCACCGTCGACAGTGTCGGGACGTAGAACGCCCCCGACGCCTTGAACAGCCTGACCGACTCGTCGTTCATCTCGGTGCCGTGCTCGATCGAGTCCGCGCCCGCCGCCAGCGCGGCATTGACGCCGGCGACGCCATGCGCGTGGACCGCGACTTTGCGGCCGTACATGTGCGCGGTGTCGACCAGCGCCTTCACCTCGTCGGGAAAGGCCATCAGCGCGCGGCCCGTGCCCGAATTGACCCCGCCCGTCGTCGCGATCTTGATGACATCGACATGGCGGCGGATTTGCAGGCGCACCGCGCGGCGGCAATCGTCGGCGCCGTCGCAGACATTGTCCTCGGTGAGCCCGCCGGCGAGATGGTCGTTGATGTCGGTGCGGTTATCCATATGGCCCGCGGTCGTCGAGATCGACATGCCGGCATCGACGATCCGCGGCGCGAGCACGGTGCCGTCCGCCGCGGCATCGCGCAGCGCCAGCGTCGCACCCGTCGAATCGCCGAGATTGCGGACGGTGGTGAAGCCTGCGAGCAAGGTCTTGCGCGCATTGGCTAGTGCCCGAAACGCGGTCTGCGCGTCCGAGCTGCGCACCGCTTCGACCAAAGAGGCATTGCCGCCGGCGTCGGTTTCGAGATGGACGTGGCTGTCGATCAAGCCGGGCAGCACGAAGCGCGCCGATTGGTCGATCAGCCGGATGCCGGCGGGCGGCGGGACAAGACCCGGGCGGACCTCGGCGATCCGGCCATCTCGAACGATCAGGGTCGATGGCCCCCGGGGATCCTGTCCCGGCCGATCGAGCAGGCGGCCGGCATGCACCCAGACCTCGGCAGGCGCGGTCTGGGCAACAGCGGACGTGGCGGTGGCGAGGACCGCGGCGGAAACGAGGATCAACGTGCGCATCATTGGTACCCCAATCGTGCCACGGCACGTGTCGAGCTTCAGCCGGTCAGCTTATCGAGTTTCGCCTGCATCGCCGCAAGCTGGGCTTTGAGATCGGCCACTTCGTCGGTGGCGGGTTCGGGCGCCGGATCCTTGGCGCGCGAACCGGGCACAAAGGCGCTGGTCGCGGCTTCGAGCATCGCCATGTTGCGCTTGGCGATCTCGGCAAACGGACCGCCTTCGAACGCCCCCTTCATGGCATCGTGGAACTGCGCCTGGTTGCGGCGGAACGCCGTCATCGACGCTTCGAGATATTGCGGCACCAATGCCTGCATCGAATCGCCGTACATCGCGATGAGCTGGCGCAGGAAATTGGGCGGCAACAGCGTTTCGCCGCGGCTTTCCTCATCCATGATGATCTGGGTCAGGACCGAATGGGTGATGTCCTCGTCGGTCTTGGCGTCGAGCACCTTGAAGTCGCGGCCCTCGCGCGTGAGCTTGGCGAGGTGATCGAGCGTGATGTAGCTCGACGATTCGGTGTTGTAGAGCCGGCGGTTCGCGTACTTCTTGATCGTCACGGACGCCCGGCCCGGTCTCGTATTCACCGCCACTGCTGCGCCCTTCGAATGCTGCGTTGCCGCAACGCTAATGCTGCGCGTGATGCGGCGCAACAAGCGGCACATGGTCGCGCGGCGGCGTGGCAGATTTGTCACGCCAGATGCGCGCGAAACGGCCGCCCAGGCCGGTGAGCAATTCGTATTGACTGAGACCAGAGGCGATGGCCGCGGCGGGCAAGGCATAATCGAGGCCGACCCAATCGCCTTCGCACAGATCCGGCTCGGCCGAGACGCCGACCGCCACCAGATCCATTGAGACACGGCCGAGCAGCGGCAGCCGCCCGCCCCCGGCACGGCCGGCCCCGGCGAAGGCGCGGAGATAGCCATCGGCGTAACCGATGTTGAGGATCGCGACCTCGGTGTCGGCAACCGCAGTCCAGGTCGCGCCATAGCCGATGCTCTCTCCGGCGGGGACGCGGCGGCGCTGGACGATCTGGGCCTCGGGCCAGGCGACCTGCGCGATATGGCCGGCGGCTTCGGCGCGCGGGACGCCGCCATAGAGCGCGAGGCCGGGGCGGGTCAGGTCAAAGGCATAATCGCCGCCGAGGCAGATGCCCGCCGAATTGGCGAGGCTGCGGCGGCGCGCGGGCGTGGCGAGCGACCGGAAGGCGTCGCGCTGGCGGGCGTTCATCGCGCTGTCCTCGTCGGCGCAGGCAAGGTGGCTCATCAGCGTCTCGATGACGAGGCCATCGAGCGCGTCCAACCGATCGGCGCGCAGGCCGAGGCGGTTGATGCCGGTATCGACCATCGCATCGCACGAGCGGCCGGTCTGGCGCCAGCGCACCGCCTGTTCGAGCGAGTTGATCACCGGCCGCGCGCGGCTGGCGACCGCGGCCGCCATATCCTCGGCGCGCGGACCGTGCAGGACGCTGAGGCTCACGCCTTGCGGCAGTTCGCCCAGCTCCGCCGCTTCCGCATAGGTCGCGACGAAGAAATCGCGGCAGCCGGCGCGCGCCAGCCGGTCGACCACGGCGCGCGCCCCCAAGCCATAGCCGTCCGCCTTGACCGCCGCGCCGCACGCCGCCGGCCCGCTCCGCTTCGCCAGCCAGCGCCAATTGGCGGCGAGCGCATCGCCATCGAGGCGCAGGCGGAGCGGCGGGGACATGCGGACCTTAGCGCGGCAGCGGCTTGTGCGCGGTTTCTGGGAGCCAGATCAGGCTGACGACGAAGGCCATCGCGACGATCGCCACGGTGTACCACAGCCCGGCATAAGGATCGCCGGTGCGCACCACGATATATTGCGAAATGAACGGCAGGAAGCCGCCGAAATAGCCCGATCCGATGTGATAGGGCACCGACATCGAGGTGTAGCGGATCCGCGCGGGGAACATCTCGACGAGGATCGCCGCGACCTGGCCATACGTCATCGCGCTCAGGCCGACCATCAGCGCGACCGCCAGTATGATCAGCAGCGGCTTCTTTTCCGCCGGATTGGCGGTTTCGGGATAGCCTGCCGTCTTCAGCGCCGTGGCATAGGCCTTGTCGTCGAAACCCGTCACGCGCGCTCGGCCGACGGTCAGCGCCACGTCCGCGGCTTGGACTTTCTCGTAACGCACACCCCGCTTGGCGAGCCAGGCGAGCGCCTTGGCGCACGGTTCGGTCTGCTTGGGCGCGAAGACCGAATAATCGCATCGGGGCAGTTCGATCCGCACCGGCGAGGCGGCAGTGACGCGTTCGAGCGCGGGGTTCGCGGCATTGGCCATCAGGTGAAAGATCGGGAAGGTCAGCAGCATCGACAGCGCGTAACCGATCAGCAGCAGGCGCTTGCGTCCCCATTTGTCACTGAGCGCCCCGCAGACCCAATAAAGCGGCGCGGCGATCCCCGCCCCTACCGCCATATACAGCAGCGCCTCCGTTTCGGGAATGCGCGCGGTGCCCTGGAGGAAGTACAGCGTGCCGAATTGCGAGGTGTAATAGATCACCGTCAGGCCGGCTGCGACGCCGAAGAGCGCGACGATGACGCGGCCGAGATTGCCGGGTGCCTGCAAGCTGTCCTTGAACGGATTGCGCGAGGTGGTGCCGGCCTCCTTCATCGCGCGGAACACCGGGCTCTCGTTGAGCTTCAGGCGGATGTAGAGCGAGATGGCGAGCATGACGAGGCTGGCGGCGAAGGGCATACGCCACCCCCAGGCCTCGAATTGTTCGGGCGTGGTAAAAGTGCGGCTGACCAGCACGACGACGACGGCGAGCAGAAAGCCGCCGACCACCGACATCTGGATGAAGCTGGTATGGCGGCCGCGCTGCCCCTCAGGAGCGTGTTCGGCGACGTAGATCGCCGCGCCGCCATATTCGCCGCCGAGCGCAAGCCCTTGCAGCAAGCGCAACCCGACGAGCAGCACGGGGGCGGCGATCCCCGCCGCGGCGAAGGTGGGCAGGAATCCGATCGCCGCGGTGGCGAGCCCCATCAGCGTGATGGTGACGAGGAAGGTGACCTTGCGTCCCAAACGATCGCCGAACCAGCCGAACAGCAAGGCCCCCAAGGGGCGCACGCCGAAGCCCGCGCCGAACGCGGCAAGGCTGGCGAGCGTCGCGGCGGTGGCATCGCCGGCCGGGAAGAACAGCCGGCCGAGCAGCGCGGCAAGGATGCCGTAGACGAAGAAATCATACCATTCGAACACCGTGCCCAGCGACGAGGCAGTGATAACCAGCCGCGCGCTCGGACCCTGTTCGACACTGTCGACCGCAGCGTTCGCCAAGATAGTCCTCCCCAATCCTGCCCCAGCCTTAGGCGAGCCGGACTGCGCCCAAAAGCCCCTAAAGACCCCGACGGGAAAGCATTTTGCGGCGCCGCTCGATCCCCTCGAGCGCCTTCAAGGCCGCGAAGGCGATGCGATTGTCGTAACGGTGAATCGTGCCGACCTGCCGTCCTTTGCGAAACAGCGGCAACGTGTCGCCCTGCCGCGCCCGTTCGATCGCGTGCGAGAGCTGCTCCTGTTGCCCGCAGCCTGCCGCAATCTGCCACGCGGCGGCAAAGGACCGGGCGCCGGGCGCTTCGCGCAGGCGATAAGCGGACCGCTTGGTCATGCCGACGACACGGGCGGCATGGGCCACCGAGCCGAGCTGGTCGAGCGCGGCGATAAAGGCGCGCTGACGCGCTTCGGTCCAGCCGTCGTGACGGGCGCGGCGGCGCGGGACGGGCGTGAAAGCAAGGTGATCGGTCAATGGCTGCGACTCCTCTGAAAGCCGTAGCTGTTTCATATTTGTTCCGGTGTAGGAAAGCGGAATTACGCCGCGAAGGCCCAGCGGAAGGTCGCGGCCATGCTGCCCGCGGCGGCGCGGACCAGCGGGCGGGTGGCGACGGGGGTGGCGAAGCCGTGCATGGCGCGCGCCCAGGGCGGCAGCAGATCGGTCGCCGCGGCAAATACCATCGCCTGGACCGGGCCGAGCGCGGCGCTGGAAGCCGGGCGATCGAGCAGGAACCGCGCGACTTCGCGCGCGCGCTGGTCCGCCACGAGATGCGGGCGCTGCTGTTCGATGTACAGGCGCGCCGCGGCGTGGCTTGCCGGAAGCGGATCGGCGCCAAGCGCACGGCCGACATGCGCCGCCTGGACGAAATAGGCGTCGCGATCGGCAAGGCTCATATGCGGATCGCCGTAGCGCAGCCAGGCCTCCAGAAAGCACCAGGTTTCGGTGGCGTGGACCCATGCCAGCGCGGCGGGATCGGTCGCCCGATACGGGGTGCCGTCGGGCAGGGCCCCGCCGATACGTTCGTGGATGCGGCGAACGCGGGCGATGGCGGCTTCGGCCCGGCCGCGCTCGCCATAGGTCGTGACCGCGATGAAGCGCGCGGTGCGGCGGAGGCGCCCGAGCGTATCCTCACGAAAGTTGCTGTGATCCCACACGCCGGCGAGCACCGCCGGATGGAGCATCTGCAGGAACAGCGAGGCGACGCCGCCGATCATCATCGTCGTGACATCGCCGTGCACGCGCCAGATGACGCTGCCGGGCGCATAAAGCGCGTCGGGCGAGCGCTCGATCGGCCCCTCCCCGGTCGACGAATCGTGGAAGGTGGCGCGGACGCGATCGATCAAAAAGGATTTGAGGGGGTTGGGCGGCACCCCCCTAGAACAAGCGGCCGCCATCAGGGATGCGTCGGCCGGGTGAAAATAAAAGGACCGCGCCGTCGTCGGCGTCGGGAAAGCAGGCGATCATTCCACCGTCACCGACTTGGCGAGATTGCGCGGCTGATCGACGTCGGTGCCCTTGGTCACCGCGACGTGATAGGCGAGCAGCTGGATCGGCACCGCATAGACCAAGGGCGCGATCAAGGGATGGACCGCGGGCATCTCGATCGTCGCCATCGCGTCGCCGCCGGCTTCGGCGAGCCCGGCGGCGTCGGAGATCAGCACCACCTTGGCACCGCGCGCCATCGCTTCCTGCATGTTGCTGACGGTCTTTTCGAACAGCGGGCCGCCCGGGGCGATGACGATCAGCGGCACGGCTTCGTCGATCAGCGCGATGGGCCCGTGCTTCATTTCGCCCGAGGCATAGCCTTCGGCGTGGATATAGCTGATTTCTTTCAATTTGAGCGCGCCTTCGAGCGCCAGCGGGTAATCGGGACCGCGGCCGAGATAGAGCACGTCGCGCGCCGCGGCGATGATGTGCGCCATCGCCTCGATATCGTCATCGTGCGCCAGCGCGGCGTTGAGCGCGGCGGGCGCTTCCTCGAGATGGCGGACGATCTCGGCCTCCGCCGCCGCGTCGAGCTTGCCCTTGGCGCGGGCGAGGTTGACGCTGAGCGCGGCCATCACCGCCAGCTGACAGGTAAAGGCCTTGGTCGAGGCGACGCCGATCTCGGGGCCGGCATGCGTGGGGAGCAGCAAGTCGACTTCGCGCGCCATGCTGCTGGTCGGCACGTTGATGATGCCGGCGGTGGTGACGCCCGCCGCCTTCATGTGGCGCAGCGCGGCGAGCGTGTCGGCGGTCTCCCCCGACTGGCTGACGACGATGCCGAGCACGCCCGGCCCAAGCACCGGATCGCGGTAGCGGAATTCGCTCGCGACATCGACGTCGACGGGCAGACGCGCCATCGCCTCGATCCAGTATTTGCCGATCATGCCGACATAGGAGGCGGTGCCGCAGGCGACGATGACGACGCGCTCGATCGCCGACAGGTCGAAATCCATCTGCGGCAGCGCGACCTGTTCCTCGAGCGGGCGGATATAGGATTGCAGCGTCTGCGCGACGACGATCGGCTGCTCGTAAATCTCCTTCATCATGAAGTGGCGGTGATTGCCCTTGTCGATCGACAGGCTGGTGACGCCCGAGGCGACGATTTCGCGCTCGACCGGATTGTTGTCCTTGTCGAAGATGCGCGCGCCGTCGCGGGTGACGACGACCCAGTCGCCTTCGTCGAGATAGCAGATGCGCTGGGTCAGCGGGGCAAGCGCGATGGCGTCCGAGCCGAGATAGGTTTCGCCATCACCATAGCCGACGACCAGCGGCGAACCCAGCCGTGCGCCGATCAGCAGTTCGGGATGTTCGCGAAACGCCACCGCCAGCGCAAATGCACCGCGCAACTTGGGGAGAGTCGCCTTGACCGCATCCTCGGGCAAGGCGCCGTTTTCGACCTGCTCGCTGACCAGATGCGCGACGACTTCGGTATCGGTTTCGCTCTCGAACTTGCGGCCCCGCGCTTCCAGCTCCTCGCGCAGCGATTTGAAATTCTCGATAATTCCGTTGTGGACCAGCGCCACCTCGCCGGTGGCGTGCGGGTGGGCATTGGCGGTGTTGGGCTTGCCATGTGTCGCCCAGCGCGTGTGCGCGATGCCGGTGTTGCCGGATGCCGGATCATTCTCCAGCACGCGGACAAGGTTGGCGAGCTTTCCTTCCGCGCGGCGGCGGATCAGCTGGCCGTGATCGACGGTGCAGACGCCCGCCGAATCATAGCCGCGATATTCCATCCGCCTGAGCCCGTCGACCAGCCGGTCCTGAACCGGGGCGCTGCCGACGATGCCGATAATGCCGCACATGGGAGAATGCCTTTGCTAATCGAGATAAGGGACACGGATGCCTGGCATGTTTGCCGGGAAGTCTTTGGTGTTACGGGTGACGAGAATGCGATGACGCACTTGGGCGGTGGCGAGAATGATCGCATCGGCAAGCTTCAGCTTCGACCGCTCACGACGCAGCGCGGCAGCATGGCGAGCAACCGCCGCATCGATTTCGTCGATGGAAAAGCCAGCGAGGAAGGCCTCAATCTGTCTGATCGTTCCGCCGCGTTCCTTTGACAGGACTTCAATCCACACCGCCCGGCTTATCCACCGCGAATCTGCTTTGGCGATCTCTTCACGCGCCGCCTGATGACCATTAAGCGAGTCGATCAGGATATTGCTATCGAACGCATAGCCGCTCACGCAGGATTATCGCGCTGCCGGTCCGACTGCACCGTCATCCGCAGATAGCGCGCACGTTCCCGATCATCATGTTCATCGAACAGGTCGGGAAACTCGGCTTTCACTTCCTCATAGTCATCGTCCCAGGGCCGCGTCCAAGACGCACGCTCGCGTCTTTGCCACTCCACCGCGTCGCCGATGTCCGTCCTGTCTTTCCAGATCCCGAATGCCTGATCGAGCCACGCCAAATCGCTGTTAGCCGCCGACTGCGCCCGGTAACTGGACACCGCCTCACGAACGAGCGAGGCGCGCGAACGGCCCTGCTCCGCTGCGCTAGTATCGAGCCACTTCAAGTCATCTTCGGGCAAATCTGCAAGAATGCGGGCCATAGATATACCGATATCATATCATGATATCGCCATTCAACCCTTCTTGCGCGCCATCATCTTGCCGCGGAAGCGTTTGGCCCATCCCGAGAGGCTGCGCTGTTCGGGGCGGATCAGCGCGAGGGCTTCGGCTTCGACGTCCCTGGTAACGACGCCGCCCGCGCCGACGATCGCACCCGCGCCGATAGTCACCGGCGCGACCAGCGCGCTGTTCGAACCGATGAACGCGCCCTCGCCGATCACCGTTTTGTACTTGAAGAAGCCGTCATAATTGCAGGTGATGGTGCCCGCGCCGATATTGGCTTTCGCACCCACTTCCGCGTCACCGAGATAAGTCAGGTGATTGGCCTTGGCGCCCTCTCCCAGCACCGCCTGCTTGGTTTCGACGAAATTGCCGATTTTGGCACGCTTGCCGAGCACGGTGCCCGGGCGGAGGCGAGCATAGGGACCGACAGCGCAGCCCTCCCCCACCGTTGCGCCTTCGAGGTGCGAAAAGGCGTGGATCGTCGCACCGTCGGCGACCTTCACCCCGGGTCCGAAGACGACGTTCGGCTCGACAGTCACGTCGCGGCCGAGTTCGGTGTCCCAGCTGAACCACACCGTGTCGGGCACGCGCAGCGATACGCCGGCGGCCAAAGCCTCGGCGCGGCGGCGCACCTGCCATGAGGCATCGACCGCGGCGAGCTCGGCGCGGCTGTTGACGCCCGCGACCTCCCAGGCCTCCGCCTCGATCACCGCCGAGGCGCGGCAGTCCTGCGCCGCGAGCATGACGATGTCCGGTAGATAATATTCACCCGCGGCATTGGCATTGCCGACGCGTGCAAGCAGCGGCCAGAGATCGGCGGCACGTATGGCCATCAGTCCCGAATTGCACAGGCGAACGGCGCGTTCCTCATCACTCGCGTCCTTGTGCTCGACCATCCGGTCGATCACCCCGTCGCGTGCCACGATGCGGCCATAGGCGCCGGGCTCGTCGGGCGTGAAGCCGAGCACGACCACCGCGGGCGCATCGCCGCCATGCAGCCGGTCGATCATCGCGCGCATGGTCTGGGCGCGGACCAGCGGCACGTCGCCGTACAGGATCAGCACGTCGCCATCGAAGCCGGCAAGGGCATCTCTGGCCTGCAGCACGGCGTGGCCGGTGCCCAGCTGCTGTTCCTGCACCGCGATCGTCGCGTCGGGTAGCGCCGCAGCGATCTGTTCGCGCCGCGCGCCGGCGACGACCACGGTTTTTGCCGGCGTCAATCCGGCGGCGCCGGCAAGCAGGTGGAGCAGCATCGGCCGCCCCGCCACGGGGTGCAGCACCTTGTGCAGATCGGACTTCATGCGCGTGCCCTGCCCGGCGGCGAGGACGATGACGGCGAGTTCGCTCATGCTTCGGCCCTAGTCTTAGCCGCACGAAGGCGGCAAGGGCGGGGCATGACCTTTCCCTTTCAGATCGTCGGCTTCGACCTCGACGGCACGCTGCTCGACACGGCGGGCGACCTCGCCGCCGCGGTCAATTTCGCGCTGGCCGAGGCGGGGCGCGCGCCGCTGACCGCCGAGCAGGTCAAGCCGATGATCGGCGGCGGGGCGAAGCATATGCTGATGCAGACGCTCGATGCGACCGGCGGCTGCGCGGAGGACGAGGCGAAGCGGCTCTACAAGCTGATGCTGGGCTATTACGAAGCCCATCTGACGGTGCATACCCGCCCCTTTGCCGGGGCGGTCGAGGCGGTGGATGCGCTCAGGGCCCAGGGCGTGCGCATCGGCGTGGTCACCAACAAGTTCGAAAGTTTCGCGGCGCAGGTGCTGCGCGACCTGGGCCTGTTCGAAAAGTTCGACACGCTGATCGGCGGCGACACGCTCGGCCGCGGCAACGCCAAGCCGTCCGCCGCGCCGATCCATGAACTGACCGCCCGGCTGGGCGGCGGACGGACCGCGTTCGTCGGCGACTCGATCTACGACGTGCAGGCGGCGCGCAGTGCCGGCGTGCCGTCGGTCGCGGTGAGTTTCGGCTTCCTGATGCACAGCCTCGAAGAAATGGGTGCCGACGCGGTGATCGATGGCTTCGACGAGCTGATCCCCGTGCTGGAGCGGCTGGGCGGGTGAGCGACGACGCGCTGCTGGACGCGGTCGCCGACCCGCTGATCGTCCTCGATGGCACGCTGGTGGCGAGCGCCAATCGCGCGGCACAGACGATGTTCGGCGCGCATCTGCAGGGCAGCGACATCCGCCTGACGCTGCGGCAACCCGAGGCAGCCGCCCTGATCGCGGCGAGCAGCGACGGGCTGGCCGAATTTTCCGGACCGGGCGGGGCCGACCAGCGTCTCGAAATGCGCACGACCACTAGTGCGGACGGCCGCCGGGTGGTGCAGATCGTCGACCGCAGCGCGCGGCATCTGGCGGACCGGCTGCGAACCGATTTCGTCGCCAATGCCAGCCACGAATTGCGCACCCCGCTCGCGGCGATCCGCGGCTTTGTCGAGACGCTGGCGGAGGACGAGGCGGGCGGCGATGCGAAGATCCGCGCCCGCTTCCTCAAGGTGATGAATGACGAAGCGCGGCGGATGGAGCGGCTGATCGAGGAATTGCTCTCGCTCAGCCGGATCGAGGCCGACCGCTTCGTCTTGCCCGAAACCCGTATCAGGCTGGCGGAGCTGCTGGCCGAGGTCGGCGCCGAAACGGTGAGCAAGGATGGCGGCAGTTTTGCCGCGCTCGACCTGCGGATCGGACAGGAAGTTGAAGTGCGCGGCGATAGGGCGCAATTGCGGCAGGTGTTTCATAACCTGATCGACAATGCGCGGCGCTACGGAGATCATGACGCACCCGTAACGG
>CAXTPT010000049.1:0-8312 GCA_964246315.1 uncultured Sphingomonadaceae bacterium
CCCCAGAGGGGCGGGGGAGTTGGTTTGCACACCCTCTATGTTTCGCCATTGAAGGCATTGGCGGTCGACGTCCGCCGCAATCTGCTTGCCCCGATCGAGGAAGCCGGCCTGTCGATCACCGTCGAGGCACGCACCGGCGACACGCCGTCCGACCGCCGCAAGCGCCAGCGCGAGCGCCCGCCCAACATCCTGCTGACCACGCCCGAATCGCTGTCGCTGCTGCTCAGCTACCCCGACAGCCTGACGATGTTCGCAGGCCTCAAGACGATCATCGTCGATGAGGTGCACGCCTTCGCGCCCACCAAGCGCGGCGATCTGCTGGCATTGTGCATGGCGCGGCTCGAAGCGCTCGCGCCGGGGCTCAGGCGCGTGGCGCTATCGGCGACGGTTGCCGATCCCGACGTCTATCGCGCCTGGCTCGCCCCGCACGGCGATATCGACAGCGTGCGGCTGGTGCTGGGCGAAAGCGGGGCGGACCCCGACATCTCAATCCTGCTGCCTGAGGACCGCGTGCCCTGGGCGGGCCATTCGGGCCGCTATGCCGCCGCGCAGGTCATGGCGGAGATCGAGACGCACCGGACCACGCTGGTCTTCTGCAACACGCGCAGCCTCGCCGAGCTGATCTTCCAGGATCTGTGGAAGGAAAACGATCAGCAGCTGCCGATCGGCATTCACCATGGCAGCCTCGCCTTGGAGGCGCGCCGCAAGGTCGAAAGCGCGATGGCCGACGGGCGGCTGCGCGGACTGGTGGCGACCGCCAGCCTCGATCTCGGGGTCGATTGGGGCGATATCGATTGCGTGGTCCAGATGGGCGCGCCCAAGGGGTCGTCGCGCCTGCTCCAGCGCATCGGCCGCGCCAATCACCGCCTCGATGAAAGCTCCGAAGCCGTCATCGTCCCTGGCAACCGCTTCGAATATCTGGAGGCGCGCGCGGCGCTGGACGCCGTCGAATCGGGCGCGCTCGACGAGGATGTCTTCCGCCCCGGCGCGCTCGACGTGCTGGCGCAGCACATCATGGCCTGCGCCTGCGCCGCGCCCTTCGAAGAAGGCGCGATGCTCGCCGAAATCCAGGGCGCGCTGCCCTATTCGGGTTTCGATGCCGAGGCGTTTCGCCGCGTGCTCGATTACATCGCCACCGGCGGCTACGCGCTCAAAGCCTATGACCGCTTCAAGCGGCTGACCGAGCAGGACGGGATGTGGCGCGTGTCGCATCCCAAATTCACCACCCAGCACCGCCTCAACGCCGGGATCATCGTCGAGGCGACGATGCTCAAGGTGCGTTTCCGCAACGGCCGGCAATTGGGCAAGGTCGAGGAAGCGTTCGCCGCGACGATGAGCCATGGCGACACCTTCTTCTTCGCGGGCATGAGCCTGGAGGTCGAGAAGATCGAGGTCGAGGATCTGATCGTGCGGGCGACCAGCCGGCCCGCGCGCATCCCGACCTATGGCGGATCGAGAATGCCGCTCAGCACCAACCTGGCCGACCGCGTGCGCACCTTTCTCGACACGCCCGCCGAATGGGCGCGGTTCCCCGACGACGTGCGCGAATGGCTCGAGGTCCAGTCGCGCCGCTCGCAGCTGCCCGCGCCCGGCCAATTGCTGGTCGAGACTTTCCCGCGCGAAGGGCGGCATTACATGGTCGCCTACAGCTTCGAAGGCTGGAACGCGCATCAGTCGCTCGGCATGCTGGTGACCCAGCGCATGGACCGGCTGGGGCTCAAGCCGATGGGCTTCGTCGCCAACGACTATGCCATCGCCACTTACGGGCTGGTCAAGGTCACCGATCCGGCCGCCTTGTTCTCGGCCGACATCCTCGACACCGAATTCGTCGATTGGGTCGAACGCTCGCATCTGCTCAAGCGCGCCTTCCGCGAGGTCGCGGTGATCGGCGGGCTGGTCGAGCGCCAGCACCCGGGCAAGCGCAAGACCGGCAAGCAGGTCACCTTCTCCACCGACCTGATCTATGACGTGCTGCGCAAATACGAGCCTGATCACCTGTTGATGAAGGCCGCCTGGCATGACGCGCGCGGGCGGATGACCGATATCGGGCGGCTGGGCAACCTGCTCGACCGCGCGGCGGACACGATGCTGCATGTCGATCTGCCGCGCGTCACCCCGCTGGCCGTCCCGGTGCTGACGCTGATCGGCCGCGAGCGCATCGCCACCGGCTTGGCCGACGACCAGCTGCTGATCGAGGCCGAGGCGCTGGCCGAGGAGGCGATGCGCGAGGATTGAGTTTGCCCGTTGCATCGGCGAGTCCGGGCAGGTTAAGGGCCCGCCGTGGTTCGCTTTCCGTTCGCCCATGTCGAGTTTGCTGCGCTATCGCACAGCGCCTTGTACTGGCCTGCCCGGCGCGCGTTGATCCTGGCTGATCTGCACCTCGAAAAGGCCAGCTGGTTCGCGCGCTTCGGGCAGATGCTGCCGCCGTACGATAGCGAGGCGACGCTCGGCGAAGTCGCCGAGCTGCTGGCGGTGACGCGCGCCGAGACGCTCTATTGCCTGGGCGACTCCTTCCACGACAAGCGCGGCTGCGAACGGCTCAGCGCGGCCGCGCAGGCGCAGCTCCGCGCGATGACCGCGGTGACCGACTGGGTGTGGATCGCGGGCAATCACGATGCCGGCCTCTCGACGTTGCTCGAGACAGGGATGGTCGACCATTGCGGCGGTCGGGTGATCGACGAGGCGGTGGTCGACGGCGTCGTGCTGCGCCACGAGGCCGAGCCCGGCGAGCGCCGCCCCGAATTGTCGGGCCATTTCCATCCCAAATTGCGCGTGCGGGCGCGCGGGCGGCAGGTCGCGCGGCGCTGTTTCGTGATGAGCGAGACCAAGCTGATCCTGCCTGCCTTCGGTTCGCTGACCGGCGGGCTCGACGCGCATCATCCCGAGATCGTCCGCGCGGTCGGGCGTCAGGCGCGCGCGCTGGTGCCGGTGCAGGACCGGATGCTCAGCTTCCCCCTCGCCGCCTAGGCGGTCAGCGCGAGCAGCGCATAGGTCGGCAGCCAGTGCGCCCCCATATAATCGTCGGCGATATGCGGCAGGCTGGCGGCGATGTGCCGCTCCGCCGCCGCCTCGGCCACGGCATGGACCGGATGCGCCGGGCCGAGCGCCCGGGCGACGCTCCGCCACGCCCAGGCGCGGCTGAGATTGAGCCCGTCGAGATGCGCGATCTTGCCGTCGCTACGGTCGGACACGTGCGCCGGAGCGAACAGCGCCGCCGGGGCGGCATCCGCCGCTTCGGGCAGGAAGGCGTCGAACCACGTCGAAAAGTCGTGCGATTCCAATATCTTGCTCATGAAAACGGCTTCGCACAGCGCGGACGACAGGAACTCGTCGCCGCCCGGCTCCCACGCCTGACACGCCCGGTCCGCACCGAACCACTCCCGGCCTCGCCGCTCGATCAATGCAGTTAGGTCGAGGTCGTGAGATCGCGCCCAGTCGAGCGCCAGCGTCAGCGCGAAGCTGCTGTTGAAATGCGTCCCGACGCGGATCGGATAGGTCAATTTGGCGACATAGCCGGCCAGGCGCGCCGCGACGGTCCGCGCCAGCGGTTCGAGGATCGCGCCCCAATCCTCGGGATGGCGCGCCGCCTCGCCGTGCAGCGCCAGCGCCCAGGCGAGGCCGTAAGGCCGGGCGAAGCCGGTGCTGGTCGGGCGCTCGAGATAGACGATCTCGCCCGCGACGTTCGCCGCGCTGAGCATCTGGGCCGCGCGCGCGGCGATCGGGGCGGCTTCGGCGATGTCGGGCTGCAGGCGGCGGATGGTCAGCAATTGCCACCAGCCATGCACGCAGCTGTGCCAGTCGAAGCTGCCATGGAAGATCGGATGATGCGCGCGCGGCGGCACCAGATCCTTCGGCCCGGCGAGGACGGCGTTGGGGCTGTACGGCCATTCGCGGCCGATATGGCCGAGCGTGATCCGGGCAAGCTGGCCGAACATCTAAAAGGCGAACAGCCAGATCATCGCGGTGCAGACGAGCCATAGCGGCAGCGCGGTCGGCACCTGCGCCTTGATCACCGCGTAGCGGTCCTTGAGTTCGAGCAGCGCGGCGGGAAGCAGCGTGAAGTTCGCCGCCATCGGCGTGCACAGGGTGCCGCAAAAGCCGCACAACATGCCGATCGCCGCGATCACCGCCGGGTCGCCGTGATGCTGCTGGACCAGCACCGGGATGCCGATCGCGGTGGCCATGATCGGGAAGGCGGCAAAGGCGTTGCCCATCAGCACGGTGAGCCCGAACATGCCGAACGCATAGGCCAGCACCGCGGCGATCAGGCTGCCCTCGGGCAACACCGCCCCGGCATAGCCGCCGACGAGCGGCCCGACCCCCGCCAGTGTGAAGATCGCTCCCAGCGCCGCGAGCAGCTGGGGCAGCAGCGCAACCGAGCCGATCGTGTCCATCAGCCGCAGACCCTCGCGCAGCGGCGTCAGGGCACGCGGCCGCAGCCAGACCAAGGCGACGAGCAGCGCGGCGATCACGCCGAACACCAGGCTGATCAGCGTCGCCTGCTTGGGATCGAGCAGCCCGGGGACCCAGCGGGCGTACAGCGTGCCGCCGAGCGCGACGGCGGGAACGATCAGAGCGATGGCGAACAGCCCGTCGCCGCGCGGCTTGCCTCGTTCGGCGGGCTTGGGCGCGGCGATACCCAGCACCGCCGTAATCACGAGCGCCGCGACGAGCGCGCCGTTGCCAAGGTCGCCAAGCCGGTCGCCGAGCGAGAAGGATACCGCCAACAGCGCCCATAAGGCCGCGTTGCGCCAGCGCCGGTCCAGCGCCGAGAGCAGCGCATAGGCCGCGAACACCGCTCCGGCGACGGCATAGACGAAGCCGAGCCCAATCATCGCCGCAACCGCCGCCCGAAGCGCCACAGGCGAAACGCATGGATCAGGAACGCGGCGACCGCCGGCGGGATCGCCCACACCGACAGCTGCAGCGGGGTCAGCGCGATGCCCTGCGTCGCGAGCAAGCTCTGCATCAGCAGGATCGAGCCGATCGCGAGGAACATGTCCTCCCCGAAGAACAGGCCGACCGTGTCGGTTGCCGCGGCCATCGCCTTGACCTGCTCCGCTTCGGCCTCGTCACGCGGTCGCGCCGCGGCTTCGGCCATCGGCGCGAGCAGCGGGCGCACGGTCTGCGCCGGCCCAGCGATCGAGATCAGCCCGAGCCCGGCGGTGACCTGACGCAGCGCGAGATAGGCGATGAGCAGGCGCGGCAGCGTCGCGCCGCGCGCGCGTTCGATCAGCGCACGGCCGCGCGCCTGCAGGCCGTGGCGTTCGAGCAGGCCGATCACCGGCAGCACCAGCCAGGGCAGCAGGATCGGGCGCGCATCGTTGAACGCCTTGCCGAACGCCGCGACGACCGCGAGCAGGTCGACCCCCGCCGCGAGGCCGGTCGCCAGCGCGGCGGCCACCACGACGAGCAGCGGATTGAGCCGCAGCAGGAAGCCGAGGACGAGGATCGGCAGGCCGATCAGCGCGAGCATCAGTCCGGCGCCCCGTAACCGCCGCCGCCGGGCGTCTCGATGGTGAAGACGTCCCCCGCGGCCATGTCCGCGCTGCCGACGCCGGCCAGCATTTCGCTCGATCCATCGGCGCGGTCGATGCGGTTGATGCCGGTCGCGCCGGGGCCGCCGCCCGCCAGGCCGAACGGCGCGGTGCGGCGATGGTCGCTGAGGATATTGGCGCGCATCGGCTTGAGGAAGCGGATGCGGCGGACCGCGCCGTCGCCGCCGGCGAAGCGCCCCGTGCCGCCCGAACCGCGCCGGATCGAGAACGCCTCCAGCCGCACCGGATAGCGCGTCTCGAGCACTTCGGGATCGGTCAGCCGGCTGTTGGTCATGTGCGTCTGCACCGCGCTGGCTCCCGCAAAATCCGGTCCGGCGCCCGCCCCGCCGGCGATGGTCTCGTAATATTGCAGCGCGTCGTCACCGAAGGTGAAATTGTTCATCGTCCCCTGGCTCCCGGCCATCGCCCCCAGCGCGCCCATCAGCGCGTCGGTGACGATCTGGCTCGTCTCGACATTGCCCGCGACGACCGCGGCGGGAAAGCGCGGATTGAGCATCGAGCCCGCGGGCACGATCAGCGTCACCGGCCGAAGAAACCCGTCGTTGAGCGGCACGTCGGCGTCGATCAGCGTGCGCAGCGCATACAGCGCCGCCGCGCGCGTGACGGCATAGGGCGCGTTGGTGTTGCCGGGCCGTTGCGCGCTGGTGCCGGTGAAGTCGATGACGAGCGTGCCCGCCACGCGGTCGACCCGCACCGCCACCCGGACGACCGCGCCGTCATCGGTCTCGTAGGCGAAGGCGCCGTCCTTCAGTTCGCGGATGCGGCGGCGGGCGAGCGCCTCTGCATGATCCTGAACATGCGCCATGTAGCTGGTGACGACCTCCGCGCCCCGTTCGGCGACGAGGCGTTCGAGCCCGGCGGCGCCGCGCGCGCAGGCGGCGAGCTGCGCCGCGATGTCGGCGACGTTCTGGTCGATGTTGCGCGCGGGATGTTCGCCGCGCGCCAGCCTGGCGCGCAATTCGGTTTCGAGGAAGCGGCCGCCCGCGACGATACGGTCGTCGAGGATAATGCCCTCGTCCTCGATGCTGCGACTGTCGGCAGGCATCGACCCCGGCGCGATGCCGCCGATATCGGCATGATGCCCGCGCGCGGCAACGAAGAAAGCAGGCTTTTCGCCGCCGGCGAACACCGGCTGGACCACCGTCACGTCGGGCAGATGCGTGCCGCCCTTGAACGGATCGTTGAGCGCGAAGGCGTCGCCCGGCGCCATGCCATGGCCGGCCATCAGGCTCTTCACGCATTCGCCCATCGAGCCGAGATGGACCGGGATATGCGGCGCGTTGGCGATCAGGCTGCCCGCTGCATCGAACAGCGCGCAGGAGAAATCGAGCCGTTCGCGGATGTTAACCGAGGCGGCGCTACGCTGAAGCGCCGAGCCCATTTCCTCGGCGATGCCCATGAACAGCCCGCCGAAAATCGCGAGGCGGACGGGGTCCGCCTTGGTGTCGTTGGCGATCATCGCGGCGCGGGCGGCGCGGGTCAGGCGCAGCGTGCCATCGGCGAGCGGTTCGGCAGACCAGCCGGCTTCGACCGCGACCGTCGAGGTCGGGTCGATGATCAGCGCGGGTCCTGAGATGCTCTGGCCGGGTGAGAGGGTCTCGCGGCTGTAAAGCACCGCCCCAACCCATCCCGTTTGCCCCGAGCTTGTCGAAGCCTGTCCTGAGCGACTGCCGCAGGCAGGCAGTCGAAGGGGGCCGTCCTTTTCTCCGTGCCGCACGAGGGGAGAAGGACGGGGCTTCGACAGGCTCGGCCCGAACGGTTTTTGGGCGGTGCTGCGGCTCCCCAATTCGAGCGGGCGCGTCGGCAGCACTGCCTCCACCTGCACCCGCTCGACCACCAGCGCGTCCTGGCCGACAAAGCCGAACCGCTCGCGGTGCGCCGCCGCGAACGCGGCGGCCATCTCCGCCGCGTCGCCCGCCGTGATGTCGAGCCCCTGGTCGCTGCGCGCGTAGCGGAGTTGCAGCGTCGCTTCGGTCGTGGCTTCGCTATCGCCCAGTTCCGCGCGTGCCTCGCCGGCCAGCCGTGCCAGCGCCTCGCGCCAAACCGGCTCGTCGGCCAGCGGCACGCCCAACGTCGCCTGCCGCACCGCGCGCCGGTCGGCGAGCGCGATGCCATAGGCGCTGAGCACCCCGGCGAGCGGGTGGACCAGGACGCGGTCCATGCCCAGCGCGTCGGCGATCAGGCAGGCATGCTGACCGCCCGCGCCGCCGAAGCTCATCAGCGCATAGCTCGCCGGATCGTGCCCGCGCGCGACCGACACCGCCTTGATCGCGCCTGCCATGTTGGCGACGGCGATGGCGATCAGCCCCCTGGCGGCGGCATCGGCGGTGGGGCGGGCGCCGGTGGCGGCCGCGACCCGATCGAGCAGTTCGTCGAGGCGCGCTGCGGCGGCGGCCGGGTCGAGCGGCTGGTCGCCCCCGGGGCCGAACACCGGGGGGAAATGGTCGGGGCGCAGCTTGCCGAGGATCAGGTTGCAGTCGGTGATCGTCAGCGGCCCGCCGCGCCGGTAGCAGGCGGGGCCGGGCACCGCCCCCGCGCTGTCGGGACCGACGGCGAACGCGCCGCCATCGAAGGTGCAGACCGACCCGCCGCCCGCCGCGACGGTATCGATCCGGAGCATCGGTGCGGTCACGCGCGTGCCGCCGATCACCGCTTCCTGCCGCCGCTCATAATCGCCCGCGTAGAGCGACACGTCGGTCGAGGTGCCGCCCATGTCGAAGCCGATCACGCGCGGCTCGCCCGCCGCGCGCGCCG
>CAXTPT010000049.1:8322-16935 GCA_964246315.1 uncultured Sphingomonadaceae bacterium
CGAGCGCATGAACAGCGCCGGCGCGCCGAGATCGCGCTCGACACCCTCGACGTAACGGCGCAGCACCGGCGACAGATAGGCGTCGGCGACCGTCGTGTCGCCACGCGCGACGAGGCGGATCAGCGGCGCGACGCGGTGGCTGACCGAGATCCGGGTGAAGCCGATCGCCGCCGCGAGGCCGGCAAGCTCCGCCTCATGGCCGCTATGCGTCCAGCCATGCATCAGCACGATGGCAATGCTGCGCAGCCCCGCGCCGAACGCCGCGCGCAGGCCGGCCTCCGCCGCGGCGCGATCGAGCGGGCGAATCACCGTCCCGTCCGCGCCGACGCGCTCGTCGATCTCGACCACCCGCGCGGCGAGCGGCGGCGGGCGCCTGATCTCGCGCGCGAAAATGTCCGGGCGATCCTGATAGCCGATGGTCAGCGCGTCGCCGAAGCCGCGCGTGATCGCCAGCAGTGTCGGCTCGCCCGCGCGCTCGAGCAGCGCATTGGTAGCGATGGTCGTGCCGATGCGGACGTCGAGCGGCGGCAACGGGCCGGAGGCAATGCCGGTCAGGCGGCGGACCGCCTCGACCGCCGCGTCGTCGTAGCGCCCCGGATCGACCGACAGCAGCTTGAGTATCTCGACCGAGCCGTCGCTACGTTCGGCAACGACATCGGTGAAGGTCCCGCCCCGGTCGATTGCGATACGGCGCAGCGGGGCGGTGGATGCCATGGCCATGCCTTAGGCTGGCGGGTCGCGCGCTGTCGACCTTGACGGTCCGTTAACCAGGACATGCGAATATTTCCAACATGATACGTGCAGCCGTCGCGTTCGCCTGGGCTTTGGCCATTGCGCTTGCCGCACCGTGCGCGGCGCAAAGCTATGACGAAAACCCGTCGGGCAAGGCCTGGTTCGCGATGGCCGACGCCCGCGTCACGCAGTCGCCTGAAACGGGCTCTTGGCTCGATGGCGGTTTCGGCAAGACGCGGTTCGGCGATGGCGCCGCGCCTTCCGAAACACGCGTGCGGATCGTCGAGGGCGATCTTGCCTGGCAACCGCAATTCAGCTGGGCGCTGGGCGCGACAATCGCCGTCACCGCGCAGCAGGGGCAGGACAAGCCGGTCGATCTGAGCGAAGCCTATCTCAGCTGGCGGCCCAGCCCGGTGAGCAACGTCCGCATCGCCGCGCGTGCCGGGCTGATGTGGCCACCGGTGTCGTTGGAGCATGCCGGACCGGCGTGGAGCGTCACCGAGACGATCACGCCGTCGGCGATCAACTCATGGGTCGGCGAGGAGCTGAAGATCGTCGGGGCCGAGGTGACCGGCACGATCCCGACGGGCCGCGCCAAAATGTCGCTGACGGGAGCGCTGTTCGGGTTCAACGATACCTCCGGCACGCTGCTCGCCTTTCGCGGGTGGGCATTGCACGACCAGAAGGCGACAGCCTTTTCGCTGCAGCCGCTGCCGCCGCTCAACGCCTTCATGCAATTCGCGCAGGCACCGCGAACCCGCCCGGTGATCGAGATCGACCATCGCGTCGGATTCTATGTCAAGGGTGGGCTGACCCTGCCGACGCTGCGGCTGCAGACGCTTTATTATGACAATCGCGGCGATCCCGAAGCGGTGTTCGACACGCTGCAATGGGGCTGGCGGACCCGCTTCCTCAATGTCGGCGTGCAGTGGCAGCTGGGCGAAGGGACGACCTTGAACGCGCAGGCCATGCGCGGGTCGACGAAAATGGGCTTCCCGCTCGATCCGGTGACGAATCCGCACATCTGGGTCGATACGCGCTTCCAATCGGCTTTTCTGTTGGCGACGCAGCACGTGCTGCCCGGACTCAATATTTCGGGCCGGGCCGAGGCATTCGGCACGCGCGGGCGCGGCAGCGTTCAGGGGGTCGAAAGCAACGAGAATGGTTGGGCGGGGACCCTAGCCGCCAAACTGGTGATGAGCGACCACGCCACGGCCATCGCCGAGGCGCTGCACATGTCCAGCCGCCGGGCGGAACGGATCAATGCCGGCCTGGCGCCGCGCGAGGTGGCGACGGTCGGACAATTGGCGCTGCGCCTGACGCTCTAATCGCCAACGCGTTGTTAACCATCGCCGTTCATAGTCGCTGCATGACCATGGCTCCGTCCGCGCTCACCCAGATCGCCTGTCACGAGATTGACGGACTGCTCGACCGCTTTCCCGATGTGGCGGTGCTCAGCCTCGATTGCTTCGACACGCTGTTGTGGCGGCGGGGGCAGGCACCGAAGGATGTGTTCTGCGACCTCCAGATCGCGGGGGGCGCCGTGCAGCGGCGCATGGCCGCCGAGGGCAAGGCACGCACCGCACGCGGCTGCGAAGTCACGCTCGACGAGATCTACCGCATGCTGATGCCGGGCGCGGACGAGGACGCGCGCTTCAAGGCGATGCAGGCCGAGTTGGATGCCGAAGCGGCGCATTGCTATCCGTTCGAGCCGGTGGTTGCGCTGCTCGCCGCCGCGAAGGCGCGCGGGCTGATGACGATCATCGTCAGCGACACTTATCTCAATGCCGGGCAGCTGATCGACCTGATCGAGCGCGCGGGCGGCGAACGGGTGATCGCGCTGATCGACCAGATTTTCTGTTCGAGCGAGTTCGGCATGCCCAAGGCAGGCGGGCTGTTCGCGCCGGTGCTGGCGAAGCTGGGCCTTGCGGCAGGCAAGATCCTGCACCTCGGCGACAACCGCGTCGCCGACCATGATGCCCCGCGCAAGCTGGGCATCCAGGCCGTCCATCTGCGCCAGTTTTCGCACCAACAGGAGACGCAGCTGCGGCTCGAAGCCGCGGCTGCGACCCTTGCCGATCCGGCGGTGCGCGGCGCCAAGGCGGCGTATCAGCCGCACCGGCCTGCGCTTGCCAGCCGCCGCGCGATGGACGCTGCCGGCGCGCTGGGCTTCGACGTGATCGGGCCGATCCTCACCGGCTTCGACCGCTGGCTGGAGGCCGAGGAGACCAAACTGGCCGCGCAGACCGGCCGTCCGGTCAAGACCGTCTATCTGCTGCGCGACGGGCATCTGCCGGGGCTGGTGCGCGAAGCGCGTTCGGGCGCGAAGCCGCTTTATGCCTCGATCAGCCGCTTCACCGCGCGGCGCGGCGGGCTGGCAGCCGACGGCGCGCTTGATCGCTATCTCGACACCGAACGCCACGAACGCTTCAGCGTCCACGCCGATCAGCTGCTCCTCACCGCGCGCGAAGGCAAGGAGATGGGCGATCATCTCCCGGCGATGCGCGGCTATCTGCGCCAGCCCGACATGGCGGCGAAAGTGCAGAAGCGCGGGTCGCTGTTCCTCGACCGCATCGTCAAGCATTTGCGCCGCGCGGGCGTCGAGTGCGGCGACGCGGTGATGTTCGTCGATCTGGGCTATAACGGCACGGTGCAGAACGAGATCGCGGCGCTGCTCGGCGAGCGTGCCGGCCTGCACGTCGCGGGGCGGTACCTGCTGCTGCGCGAAAATGACTGCAGCGGTTTGGACAAGCGCGGTTTCATTGGCACCGATCATTATGACGACGCGTTTCTGCTCGCGCTGACGCGGTCGGTTTCCGCACTCGAACAGCTCGTCACCAGCGGGCTCGGCACGGTGACCGATTACCGCGATGACGGCCGCGGCATCTTTTCCGCCGCGCGCGATCACAAGCGGCAGCAGCAAGTGCGCGGCGATGTGCAGGCGGCGTGCCTCGACTATGCCCGCTTGGCCGCCGAGGCGGATGCCGATGCGGAGCGTCAGGCTGCGACGGCCTCGCTGACCCGGTTCCTGTTCCTCCCCTCGGCGGCGGAGAACGATCTGCTCGCGACTTTCGCGCACGATGTGAACCTCGGCACGCGCGACAGGAACCGGCTGCTCGACAGCGATACTGCCAAACGCGATCTGCGGCGCAACGGCCTGCGCTACGCCGGCACCACCGACCGGCTGTTCCCCTCCGCCGAATTGTGCGGCGAGCGCTTCGACCTCGCGCTGGCGCATTTCGCCCAGCAGCGCTTCGGCCTGGAGCTGCGCGATGCCGATGTGCGCCGCAACGCGCTGACGGTGCCGTGCATCGTCGCCAGCGGCGGTGAACAGGCGCTGGTCGATCTCGAAGCCTGGCCGACGCATGACGGCTTCTTCAAGGTCACCGTACCGCTGGGCCATGGCGGGCTGCAGGCGGGCGTGCTGCTCGGCCGCATCGCGCGCCATGTCGAGATCGAGAGCGCCAGGCTGACCACGCTGACAGGCATCGAGTTCGACACTGCGGATCGTGTCACGCCATTGGCGCCGGTCTATGACGGGGTCGAGCGGCTGTCCGACGATTTGTTCGCCTGTTCGGCAAGCGGGCTGATGCTGGTCAGCGCGCCGGCGCGCGACGAGCCGCAAGCGGCGGAAATCGTGTTCCGCCCGATCGGCACGCCGGCGGTGGAGTTGCGGCTGGCGGCCTGATCGGCCCTTCCCCGCGGCCCCGTCCCGCTTATAGCGGCGGGGACATGGGCATGGTGGCAGATCGGCGCTTCGCGCATTTCGACACGGACGCGTTTCTCCGCGACTATTGGCAGAAGCGGCCGCTGCTGATCCGCAACCCGTGGCGCGCGTGGCGCAATCCGCTCGATCCCGATGAGTTGGCCGGGCTGGCGTGTGAGGACGGCGTCGAATCGCGGCTGATCGTCGAGAAGGATGACGGCCTGCACGTCGAGCATGGCCCGATCCCCGAAGCGCGCTTCGCCAAGCTGGGCGAGCAACCATGGACGCTGCTGGTGCAAGCCGTCGATCACCTGATCCCCAACGTTGCGGCGCTGATCGAGCCGTTCCGCTTCATCCCGAACTGGCGGATCGACGATGTGATGGTCAGCTACGCCAGCGATGGTGGCGGTGTCGGACCGCATTTCGACCAATATGACGTCTTTCTGGTGCAGGGTCTGGGGCGGCGGCGGTGGCGGATCGGCGGCCTGTGCGATGCCGCGACACCGCTAACGCCGCACGACGATTTGCGGCTGATCGCGCATTTTGAGGCGGCCGAGGAATGGGTGCTGGAAGCCGGCGACATGCTCTACGTCCCGCCGCGCTTCGCTCATGAAGGCATTGCCGTCGGCGACGATTGCATGACCTATTCGATCGGCTTCCGCGCGCCGTCGCGGTCCGAGCTGATCGCGCACTGGTGCGATCATCTGCTCGCCGAATCGGTGGACGATGACCGCTATGGCGACCCGCATCTGATGGCGCAGGCAAACCCGGGGGAGATCGCGGCACCGGACATCGGCAAAGCGCAGGCGATGATCGCCGAAAAGCTGCTCGACCGCGAAGCCTTTGCGCGGTGGTTCGGCGCTTACATCACCGCTCCCAAATATGCCGACCGGGATTTTGCGCCGGACGACGCTGAAACGGTCGAGACGGTATCCGCGCATCTGGCCGGGGACGTGCCGCTGGTCCGCAATCCCGCCAGCCGCTTTTCGTTCATTCGCGAAAGCGCGGACCGCGTGATCCTGTTCGTCGATGGCGAGACGTTCGCGGTTTCGGGCGGAGCGGCGAAATTCGCGGAAGCGGTGAGCGCGTCGGCCAGCCTGACTGTCGATCCCGCTGTGGCGAGCGAGGCGGTGCCGTTGATCGTGCAGTTGATCGATCAGGGCAGCCTTAAATTCAATCTGGACGACTAGCCCGAATTTCCCGCCACGCACCCGGCGCGATCCCGTCAAGCGTCCACTCGCCGATCCGCCAGCGGATCAGGCGCAGGGTGCCATGCCCCACCGCCGCGGTCATCCGGCGGACTTGCCGGTTCCGCCCCTCGCAAATGGTCAGCTCGATCCAGCAATCGGCAACGGTCTTGCGGAACCGCACCGGCGGATCGCGCGGCCATAATTCGGGCGGGTCGATGCGTCTGGCCTCGGCCGGCCTCGTCCTGCCGTCCTTCAGCTCGACACCCTCGCGCAGCGCCGCGAGGCTGCTTTCGGCAATGTCGCTCTCGATCTGGACGAGATAGGTTTTGGGCAGCTTGAACTTCGGGTCGGCGATGCGCGCCTGCAGCCGGCCATCGTCGGTCAGCAGCAGCAGTCCTTCGGTATCGAGATCGAGACGTCCGGCGGGATAGACGCCGGGCATGGGGATAAAGTCCGACAAGGTCGGCCGCGCCGGACCCGCCGTCCCGCTATCGGTAAATTGGCAGAGCACGCCATAGGGCTTGTTGAAGAGGATCAGCCGGGCCACGGCCGGCTTATGGCTCAGCCGCGGCACGGACGCGACCGCTCTCGGCCAAAGTCGCTTGGACGCGACCAGCGCTTAGCAGGGCAGAGTAAGCTTCTTCTTGAGCGTTTTGAGCGCGCCTGCCTTGACCTGACACACCCGCGCCGCCGAGACGCCCAACACCTGGCCGATTTCCTCCAGGTTCAATTCCTCGCGGAAGTAGAGCTGGAGCACCATCTGCTCGCGATCCGCCAGCGTCGCGATTGCCGCGCCGAGCATGTGGCGGGTGCGTTCGTCATCGAGCAGCGATTCGACGTCTTCGCGCTCGTCGGCAAAGGCGACATTGTCATCGGCATAAACATCCGCCAGCCCGATTTCGCTGACGGGCATTGCCCCGTCTTCGCGCACGCGTAATTCGGCGAGGGTGAGGCCGAGGGTTTCGGCGATCTGTTCGGACGTGGCGGCGGTGCCGGTGCGGCCCTGAACCGCCTGGCGCGCGGCTTCGAGCTCGCGGCGCGTGGCCGCGGCGCTGCGCGGTTGCCGCGAAGTGCGGCGCAGCGCGTCGAGCATCGCGCCCTTGATCCGCGTCGAGGCGTAAGTGCTGAAGGCAAAGCCCTGATCTTCATAGACGCGGCTCGCCTCGAGCAGCGCGACGAGGCCGATCTGCATCAGATCCTCAAGCTCGATGGCGTTCGCGGCGCGCGCGCTGACGTGCCAGGCGAGCTTGCGGACGAGGTGCAGGTTCTGCTCGACCAGCGCCCGAGGATCGCTGTCCTCGGCCAGGCGGCGGCGGGCGGCGGATGCCGTGATCATGCAGCATCTCCAGCAACGGGATCGGGCGCGGCCAGCGCAGGTGCGCCGCCGCCGATGACGTGCAGCACGTCGACGCGGCGATGCTCGGGCAGCTCGCTGAACGAAAGGACGGGGATGTCGGGCAGGCGCGTCGCCAGCAGGCGGGCGAGCGGCGCGCGGCAATGCGGCGAGGTGACGACGGCAAAATTGCGCGCGGCGGCCATTTCGGGCTGCACCGCCTGTTCGAGCGCGGCCATGACGCCTTCGGCCAATTGCGGCTCGAACGGCCACAGCGCATCGGGCGCGGCGTGCGCGGACTTGCTGAGCAAGTCCTCGAGCTCGCCGGTGAAGGTGACGACGGGGATTGGCATCTTGATCGGGGCGAGCGGCTGGACGATCAGCCCGCCGATGCGCTGGCGCACCGCCTCGAGCAGCGCCGGGCCGGGCAGCGCCTGCGGCGCGACCTCGACCATCGCGTCGGCGACGCGGCGGAAGTCCTTGAGCGGGACACGTTCGGACAGCAGCCCGCGGCACAAGGCGGTGATCGCGCCAAGGCTATAGGGCTGCGGCGTCAGCGCGCCGGCAAGTTGCGGCGAATGGGTCTTGAGCCCTTCGACCAAGGCCTGCGCTTCCTCGAGCCCGAACAAGGCCGCGGCGGCGCGGCCGAGGATCTCGTTGAGGTGCGTGGCGATCACCGTCGGCGCGTCGACCACGGTATAGCCGGCGACGATCGCGTCGGTGCGCTGGTTGCTGTCGATCCATAATGCCGGTAGGCCGAACGTCGGATCGCGGACGGCGCGGCCGGTGACGCCCGGCAGGCAATCGCCGGCATCGAGCGCGAGCAGGTCGCCCGGATAGACATCGTCCTCCCCGCAAACCACGCCGGCGATCGTCAGGCGATAGGCGTTGCCGGGCAGCGCGAGGTCGTCCTTCACCTTGACCATCGGCAGCACGAAGCCGAGCTCGCGGCTGAGCTGGCGGCGCAGGCTGGTGATCCGGCCCATCAGCGGCGCGCCCTTGCGCTCGTCGATCAGGTCGATCAGGGCATAGCCGACTTCGAGCACGATCGGCGACGCCTCGTTGACGTCCTGCCAGTCGAGTTCGGGTGCGGTGACCTCGGTGGCGTCGACCGAAGGCGCGGGCTTGGGTTTGGACATGCGATAGGCGATCCAGCCGGAAACACCCGCCCCGCCGAACAGCAGCAGATGCGGCATGCCCGGCAGGATGCCGAGAAACGCCATGATCCCCGCGACCGGATACCAGGCCTTCGCCACGCCGAACTGGCTGGTGATCTGGCCCGACAAATCGAGCGGCGAGCTGACGCGGGTGACGATCGCCGCGGCGGCGATCGACAGCAGCAGCGCCGGCACCTGCGCGACCAGCGCATCGCCAATGGCGAGCGTCAGATAGGTCTTTGCCGCGTCGCCGATCGCCATGTCGTGGCTGACCACGCCGAGCACCAGCCCGCCGAGGATGTTGACGAACAGGATCAGGATGCCGGCGACGGCATCGCCCTTCACGAACTTCGACGCACCGTCCATCGAGCCGAAGAAATCGGCCTCGGTCGACACCTCTTGGCGCCGCGCCTTGGCTTCGTCGGGGGTGATCAGCCCGGCGTTGAGATCGGCGTCGATCGCCATCTGCTTGCCGGGCAGCGCGTCGAGCGTGAA
>CAXTPT010000050.1:0-16415 GCA_964246315.1 uncultured Sphingomonadaceae bacterium
CATTCAGGCGCAGCTGGAAGCGACGCCTAAGCGCGGCTCGCTGCTGTGGCGGCTGACCGGGCGCAAGGCCGAACCGGTGCGCGGGCTGTATCTGTGGGGCGGGGTCGGCCGCGGCAAATCGATGCTGATGGACCTGTTCGTCCATTGCCTCGACATCACCGCCAAGCGGCGCGTGCATTTCCACGAATTCATGCTCGAAGTGCATCAGCGACTGCGGGCGGAGCGCGCCAAGGAGGCGGGCGACCCGATCGCGCCGGTGGTCGCGGCATTGGCCGAGGAGGCGCGCTGCCTTGCCTTCGACGAGATGGTCGTCAACAACATGGCCGACGCGGCGATCATGTCGCGGCTGTTCACCGGGCTGATCGAGGCGGGGGTGACGATCGTCACCACCTCGAACCGCGCGCCGTCCGGACTCTACAAGGACGGGCTCAACCGCCAATTGTTCCTGCCGTTCATCGTGCTGATCGAGCAGAAGCTCGACGTGCTGCCGCTCGACGGGCCGGTCGATTACCGCATGGCGCGGCTGGCGGGGGTCGACAGCTGGCACGTCCCCAATGGCCCCGAGGCGACGGCGAAAGTGCGCGAGGCGTTCTTCCGCCTGACCGACTTCGAACCCGAGGACGCGGCGCACGTTCCCTCCGCCGACCTCGACGTTTCCGGTTCCGGGGGCGGCGGGCGCAAGCTGCACGTGCCCAAGAGCCTGAAAGGTGTCGCGGTGTTTTCCTTCAAGCGCCTGTGCGGCGAGGCGCGCGGGGCGAGCGATTACCTCGCCATCGCACGGCGCTATCACAGCGTCATCCTCGTCGGCATTCCGCGCCTCGGCCCCGAAAAGCGCAACGAGGCGGCGCGCTTCGTCACGCTGATCGACGCGCTGTACGAGCACAACGTCAAGCTGATCGCCACCGCCGATGCCGAGCCCGAAAGATTGTACGTCGCGGGCGACGGCCAATTCGAGTTCCAACGGACGGTCAGCCGTCTGCATGAAATGGCTTCGGCGGATTACATGGCGCGGGGGCACGGGGCGTGAGCCTCGACCCCGAACGCGTACCGGTGATCGCCGGCGTCGGACAGATCAATGACCGCGACGACCGGCTCGATCCGGGTGAGTTGATGATCGCGGCGCTGCGGCGGGCGGAGGACGATGCCGGCGCGGCGTTGCTGGCGGAAGCGGACAGTTTGTCGGTCGTCGCCCAGATCGCCTGGCCCGATCTCGGCGACCTGTCGCCGGGCATCGCCGAGGCGGTGGGGATGAACGGCAGCGCGCGCCAATCGAAACTGCCGCATGGCGACACGCCGGTCCGCTACCTCAACGACGCCGCCGACGCGATTCAGCGCGGCGAGAGCCGCATCGCCCTGGTGACCGGCGGGGAGGCGCTGCGCACCGCGCGCAAGCGCGCCGACATCGATCCGGTCCGCGCCCGGCGCCGCGAGGGGCATCCGACCTATGCCCAGCATTATGGCCTGATCGCGCCGGTCGACGTCTATCCGCTTTATGAAAATGCCTGCCGTGCGGCGTGGGGGCAATCGCTGGCCGAGGCGCAGGCCGAATCGGGCGCGATCTGGGCGGGAATGTCCGAAGCCGCGGCGGCGAACGAGGCGGCGTGGCTGCGGACGCCGGTGAGCGCGGCGGAGGTGATCGCCCCGTCACTCGCCAACCGGCCGATCGCCTTCCCCTACACTAAGCTGCAGGTCGCCAATTCGAGCGTCAATCAGGGCGCGGGGTTCATCGTCACCAGCCTCGCCGAGGCACGGCGGCGCGGGATTGCCGAGGAACGACTGGTGTTCGTCGGCGATGGCGCGGCGGCCAAGGAGCCGCCGGATATATTGGCGCGCGACCGCTATGATTTCAGCGCAGGCATGGCGGTGTCGATCGGGCAAACGCTGCTGCGCAATGGGCTGGTCGCCGACAGCATCGACCATGTCGAGCTGTACAGCTGCTTTCCGTGCGTGCCGAAGATGGCGCGGCGCATCCTCGGCTGGCCGCTCGCCAGGCCGGCGAGCGTCGTGGGCGGGCTGACCTTCGGCGGCGGTCCGATCGGCAACTATATGAGCCATGCCGTGGCGGCGATGACGCAAAAGCTGCGCGGCGGGGGCACCGGTTTCCTGTTCGCCAATGGCGGTTTCGCCACCGACAATCACTGCCTCGCGCTTGCCGGCCGGCCGTTCGAGGCGCGGCGCGGCGGGTACGATGTGCAAGCGCACGCGGACGCTGCGCGCAACCGGGTTCCCGAACTCGATGAGCCTTATGCCGGCGCCGCGACCATCGAGAGCTATACCGTGTTCTACGGCCGCGACGGCGCGCCGCGCGGCGGGGTCGTCGTCGCATCGACGACCGGCCATCGGCGGACCCTCGCGCGGGTCGACGCGGGCGACGGCGACCTGCTTGACCTGTTGACCGGCGGCACGGCCGAGCCGATCGGCATGGCGGGCCGTATCACCGGCGCCGAACGGTTTTGGCGCGCCTGAATGCCGCTATCCGTCGCTCACCCGCTCGATGTCCGCCCCGGCCGCGCTCAACTTTTCCTCCAGCCGCTCGTAACCGCGGTCGAGGTGATAGACGCGGCTGACCTGGGTCTCGCCCGCGGCCGCCAGGCCGGCGATGATCAGGCTCATCGAGGCGCGCAGATCGGTGGCCATGACCTGGGCCCCGGTCAGTCCGGCCACGCCGTGAACGGTGGCGGTACGGCCCTGCACGGCGATGTTAGCGCCCATCCGCGCCAGTTCGGGCACGTGCATGTAGCGGTTTTCGAAGATCGTTTCGGTGAGGCGGCTGTCGCCGCCGGCGAGCGTCAGCATGGCCATGAACTGCGCCTGCATATCGGTGGCGAAGCCGGGATAGGGCTGGGTTTCGAGATCGATCGGCTGCAGCTTGCCGTCCGACGCGACGCGGATGGTGCTGCCATCCACGGTCACTTCGGCGCCCGCCAGCTTGAGCGCGTCGAGCGTCGCGCCCATTTCGCTGGCATCGGCGTTCGTCAGCGCGACGCTGCCGCCGGCGAGCGCGACGGCACAGGCATAGCTGCCCGCTTCGATGCGGTCAGGCATCACGGCATAGGTCGCGCCGTGCAGCCGGTCGCGGCCCTCGATGGTCAGCGTCGAGGTGCCGATGCCGTCGATCGACGCGCCCATGCGGACGAGGCACTTGCACAGGTCGACAATCTCGGGCTCGCGCGCGGCGTTGTTGATGACGCAGGTGGTTCTGGATCGTACCGCCGCCATCAGTGCGTTCTCGGTGGCGCCGACCGATACGACCGGGAAGTCGATCGTCCCGCCGGGCACGCGGCCATCGGGCGCCGACACCTTCACATAGCCTGCGGCCAGCTCGACGCTCGCGCCGAACGCCTCGAGCGCTTTCAGGTGCAGATCGATCGGGCGGTTGCCGATCGCGCAGCCGCCGGGAAGCGAGACGGTCGCTTCGCCCATCCGCGCCACCAGCGGTCCGAGCACAAGGATCGAGGCGCGCATCTTGCGGACGATGTCGTAGGGCGCGGTGGTGGCGGTGACGCGTCCCGCCCGCGCGGTCATGACCCGCCCGAAATCCTCGGGACGGGCGCCTTCGATCATCGTCGACACGCCCAGCTGATTGAGCAAGTGACCGAAGCTGTCGACATCGGCGAGGCGCGGCAGGTTGCGCAGCGTCAGCGGCTCGTCGGTCAGCAGCGCGCAGGGCAGCAGCGTCAGCGCGCTGTTCTTGGCGCCGGAGATGGGGATGCGGCCGTTGAGCCGGTTGCCGCCGCGGATGTGAATTCGGTCCATTTCCGCTGTGTTAAGCAGGGTCCGCGGGACATTCCAGTGCGCTGCCGTAACGATGGCTGATCTAAATCAATTTACCTTATATCGCGGGACGTTAAGGGGTTGAACAAAAGGTGTTCAGTCGCACGCGGGCGCGATGGGGAAAGCGATGATAGAACGATTTCTTGCCGGCAGGCGCCGTGACGAGCTGTCGGCGACGGAACTGCAGGCACTCGAGGATGCGGTCGCCAAGGTCGTGACCTATCCGGCGCGCCAGACGATCGTGCCGCACGGCAAGCCCATCGAAAATTCGATGCTGCTGATCGACGGATTGATGGCGCGGTACATGGACGGCGCCGATGGCAATCGTCAGCTCGTCGCGATCCACGTGCCGGGCGATTTCGTCGACCTCCACGCCTTTCCGCTGCGCAAGCTCGATCACGACGTCAGCACATTGACCGAATGCACCGTCGCGCAATTCGAGCATTCGGCCATCGAGCAATTGATCGTGGCGCACCCCAATCTTGGGCGGCAAATGTGGTTTTCGACGCTGCTCGACGCGGCGATGCACCGCGAATGGATTTTCCGCCTGGGCCGGCTCGGCGCGGCGGGGCGCGTGGCGCATTTCTTCGCGGAAACCGAGCGGCGATTACGCATGGTCGGCTTGAGCGACGGCCGGTCGTTCGCGCTCCCGTTGCAGCAGAGCGATATCGCCTCGGCTTGCGGCATCACCGCGGTTCACGCCAACCGCGTGTTGCGCGACCTGCGTGAACGGGGGATCGTCACGGTGGCCAGCGGAACGGTCAAAATCAGCGATCTCGCCGCGCTTCACCGCGAAGCCGAATTCGACGAGCAATATCTCTATCCGACGGGGAGCTAAGCTTTCTCGAGCGTGCATTGCAGCGGGTGCTGATTTTCGCGCGCGAAGTCCATGACTTGCGTCACCTTGGTCTCGGCGACTTCGTAAGTGAAGGTGCCGCACACGCCCACGCCTTTCTGATGGACGTGCAGCATCACCCGCGTCGCCTCCTCCATGCTCATGCGGAAGAACCGCTGCAGGCACAAAACCACGAATTCCATCGGTGTATAATCGTCGTTGAGCATCAACACCTTATACAGCGCCGGCTCCTTGGTCTTGGCGCGCGTGCGCGTGGCAACGCCCACGCCCGTGCCATTGCCGTCGTCGCCGCGCCGCTCATCCGCCATCACTGTCAGCATGCGCCCAAGATAGTGCGGGCGAGGCCATGCGGGCAAGGCGCGATGGCAAAGAAAGGGCATCCAAGTCGTCATGGGCGATTTGCCGATCGGTGATGCGCCAAAGCAGTGCGGCGCCAGCCCGGATGTCAGGCATCGACCGGCGGTGTCGGACCTTCGGCCACAAGAAAGGCCCGCGCGCATTGCTGCGCACGGGCCTCGATCTTTATCGATTGAAAAGCTCAGGCGGCGACGGCCGTCTTCACCTTTTCAGCCGCCAGTGCGTAGCGGTTCGACAGCGGCTGAACGATTTCGCCAACCAGCTTCAGATAGTTTTCGGTGAATTTCGAAACTTGCGACACGGCTTCGTCGACATTCGCCTTGGCGATTTCCGACTGGACCGTGAAGAATTCGGTCGGCGACTTCACGGCGTAAAGACGCTTGGTGTCGGCAACCGCCTTTTCGATCGCGCCCTTGCCGTATTCGACGCTGTAGGCAGCGATGTCCTGCGCGCCCTTGGCGGCAACCTTGGCCGACGCGACGACGGCTTCGACATTGCCCTTGCCGAATTCGGCGGCGTCGGACAGGCTGGCCTGGCTCTTTTCGACCACGGCCTTGGCGCGGGTCTGCAACTCGCCGAATGCGGCTTCGGCGCGGGTCTTGGTATCTTCGGCGAACTGGGTGACGGTGTCGGTCATGGGCTTGGCTTCCTTCTGAACGATGGTCGCCGCGGCGACCGGGGTGTCGATGATTTCACGTGCGGCCGGGGCCGCGACGGTATCTGGGGTCACGGCAACCGGTTCTGCTGCGACGGGCTCAGCGGCGAGCAGGGTCGCGGCGGGGGCGCTGACGGCATTTGCCGCCATTGGCGCCGCGGACCTTGTCGGCTCCGCCGTCTTGAGCGGTACGCGCTTGGCGACCGGCTTGCTAGATTTCGAATCGGCCACGTCATTCCACCTCGTTGCGATGTTGCACTGCACAATAATGCTATTGGCTGCCCAATTCAAGGGAAATGTTGCGGTGCAGCAAATGAGGGCTAATCAGGATCAGTTTAGGAACAAAAGAAAATCACCCCATGTTTTGCGACTTAAGCCCGTAAAATCCCGCTAAATCCCGTTGTGACCCGCTATATCCCTTGATATGGCATCGGACTGGGAGGGGCTCCTGGTCACGCCGCGCATGTCGAGACGGGCCATGCCCGTCCCCACAGGGTGTTAAAGGCGGGCAAGTGGCGGATCGCGGACTGTTCAGAGGTCATGCGCTGCAGGGGATCGATGCGAAGGGTCGCGTCGGCATTCCCGCCCCCTTGCGCGCGACGATCGAGCGCAACAGCGGCGAAAAGCTGCTCCTGCTTGGCGTCAATGAGGCCGATGGCTCGCTGACCGGCGCGGATGCCAACCAGTCGCAACTCGACTACGCGCGCATCGAGCGCGAGCAGGAACGCGCGCTGGAGCAGGACCGCGCGCCGCGCCTTGCCGCCTCGCCGCTGGTGACCTTCGGCATCACCGAGGAGCTGCCCTTCGATGCGTCAGGCCGGTTCATCCTGCCGCCTTTTTTCCGCGACGAGGCAGGCCTCGCCGAATGGGCGTTCTTCATCGGCAAGGGCGACCATTTCGAAATCTGGAATCCGCAGCGGCTGATCGACGGCAATGCCGAAGCCATCGTTCAGCGCGCCGTTCGTGCCTGTCTCGCTCAGCGGGGGATCGCCTCGTGAACGTCCGGCACATCCCCGTCCTGCTGGACGAGGTGATCGGCGCGGTCGATCCGCAGCCGGGCGACCGCATCATCGACGGCACTTACGGGGCGGGCGGCTATGCGCGCGCCGCGCTGGAGCGCGGTGCCGAGGTGATCGGCTTCGACCGCGACCCCGACGCGGTGAAGCACGCCGAGGACCATCCGCGCCTGCGCATCGTCCATGACGATTTCTCCAACCTCGACAGCGCAGGCCCGGCCGACGGGGTGATGCTCGATATCGGCGTCTCATCGATGCAGCTCGATCAGGCGGCGCGCGGTTTTTCGTTTCAGTCGGATGGCCCGCTCGACATGCGCATGGCGCAGGCGGGCGAAAGCGCGGCGGATTTCGTCAACGGCGCGGATGAGACCATGATCGCCGACGTCATCTATCGCTATGGTGAAGAGACCCAATCGCGCCGCATCGCGCGCGCAATCGTTGCCGGGCGGCCGGTCGAAACGACGCTGCAACTCGCCAATATCGTAAGGAAAGCGATCGGCCAGAAGCCCGGCGCCAAGAAGGACGCGGCGACCAAGACCTTTCAGGGGCTGCGCATCCACATCAACCGCGAGTTGGACGAATTGGAGCAGGGGCTCGAAGCCGCCGAACGCGCGCTCAAGCCTGGCGGGCGGCTGGCGGTGGTCACCTTTCACTCGTTGGAGGACCGGATCGTCAAGACGTTCCTCCGCCGCCGTTCGGGGGGCACGCCCGCGGCCTCCCGGCACCTGCCCGAGCGGAGAGATGGGCCCCCACCATCCTTCGAAGCGGTCGGCAAAGCCGTCCGTGCGGGCGTGGCCGAGCAGGAGCGCAACCCCCGCGCTCGCTCAGCCACGTTACGCTCGGCACGGCGCACCGCCGCCCCCGCCTGGACTGAAGCCGCAGGAGATTTGCGATGATGCGTTTCCGTGCCGTCGCCTGGTCGCTGGGCATCTCTGCCGCCGCGACGGGATTATACCTTATCTCGCTGCAGGTCGCCGCCGAGCGCGGGCGGCTGGAGGCAACCGAGACGAAGATCATGCTGGTGCAGGCTGACACGCGCCGCCTGAAGACCGAGCTCGGCACGCGCGCGTCGCAGCGCCAGCTCGAACAATGGAACGGCGAAGTGCTCGCACTGTCGACACCCAAGGCCAACCAATATCTGCAAGGCCGCCTGCAGCTCGCTTCGCTTGACGGCACGGTGCTCGACCGCGTGGCGGGTCCGGCGCAGCTGATCGCGGTCAGTGCCACGGTGCAAAAGCCTGCGCCGATCGCGCCGCCGGTCGTGACTGTGCCGACACCATCACGTCCCACGACGGAGGTGGCCTCGAACCTGCGCTATGCAACCTATACGACTGAGGCGCAGGCCGTCGGTCGCGCGCCCGGGCCGGTGATGCGGAAGGTGGCGTTCACGACGGGGCCCGCAACCGAGGGTGCCAAACCCCCTGCCAAGCTCCCCGTTGCCAAGCTCCCCGTTGCCAAGCTCGACGTGGAGGCGCGGGCACTCGCCGTCGCGCCCCCTCTTGCGGGCAAGAAAACCATTCTCCGGACCGGCACACTCCAGTCGCTGGTCAAAGCGGCCAAAGCCGAAGGCGGCCGGTGACGACGATCGCCGCCGCCCGCGTCCGCCCGAGAGAGGGCGCCGAGCGGCACCAGACCCTGCTTGTCGCGCATCAGCGGCTGATGATGCTGTTGCTGCTGTTCGTGTTTGCCGCGCTGGTCGTCGTCGCGCGGATCATGCAATTCGGCATGTTCGGTGACGACGACCGCGGCGCGGTGGCAGCACGGATCGCGGCGCGGGGCGACATTGTCGACCGCAACGGGCAAATCCTCGCCCAAACCATCGATGCCTGGTCGATCGGCATCCACGCCAACACGTTGCTCGCCAAACCCGAGGATCTCGCGCCGCGGCTTGCCGCGCTGATGCCCGAGAAAAGCGAGGCGGATTATCTCGCGATTCTCAAGTCGAAGACCCGCTTCACTTACCTCCGCCGCCGCGCGCTCCCCGAGCTGGTCGCCCAGGTCAATGCGCTGGGCGAGCCGGCGATCGAATTCGCCCGCGAGCCGCAGCGGCTCTATCCGCAGGGCAGCCTTGCCACCCATGTGCTCGGCTATGCCGATTTCGAAGGGCGCGGCGCGACGGGGCTGGAGCGCGTGTTCGACGAACGGCTGCGCAACCCGGCAATGAAGGGCCACCCATTGCAGCTCGCGCTCGACGTGCGGGTGCAGGGCGTGCTCGAGGCGGAACTCGCCGATGCGATGACCAAGCAGCAGGCGGTCGGCGCGACCGGCCTGGTGATGGACGTGCATACCGGCGAGATCGTCGCGATGGTCTCGCTGCCGACCTACAATCCCAACCTGCCGCGCAGCGCGGGCGACGCCAACGACGACCGCCGCCGCAACAATCTGACTCAGTCGGTGTACGAACTTGGTTCGACGTTCAAGCCGCTGACCGTCGCCAATGCGATCGACCAGGGCACGATCACGTCGATGGCCACGCGCTTCAACGCCAGCAGTAACCTGCATGTCGGCGGGTTTACGATCCACGACGACGAGCCGGGTCGCTGGTACACCGTACCCGAAGTGCTGATCCATTCGTCGAACATCGCCAGTGCGCAGATCGGCGAAACCTTGGGTAAGGACCGCATGGAGGCGATGTTCCGCCGCCTGCATTTCGATGGTCCGCCGGACATCGAGCTCAAGGAACGCGGCCATCCGATCTGGCCGACCTATTGGGCGCGCACCACCGTCATGACCACCGCTTTCGGCCACGGCATCGCGATCACTCCGCTGCAGCTGGCGAGCGCCTATGCCGCGCTGGTCAATGGCGGCGTCTGGCGTCCGGCGACGCTGATGAAGCTGTCGTCCGACAAGGTGCCGCAGGGGTCGCGCGTGTTCAGCCAGGCGGCGAGCGACCGGATGCGCCAGCTGCTGCGGATGATCGTGCAATGGGGGACGGGCAAATTCGCCAATGCCGATGGCCTGCGCGTCGGCGGCAAGACCGGAACCGCCGAAAAGCCGACCGGCGGCGGCTATTCCAAGTCGCTGCAGGTGACGACCTTCGCCGCCGCTTTCCCGATGGATGCGCCGAAGTACGTCGTGCTGACGATGCTCGACAGTCCCAAGGGCAGCGCCGAAAGCTATGGCGTCCGCACCGCCGCCTATACCGCCGCGCCGGTCGCGGGGAAGGTCATCGCCCGGATCGGGCCAATGCTGGGCATCCGGCCGGACAACAGCCGCGACATCGACACCACCGAATTGCTGCCCCTGGTCGCCAAGGCGCAAGTCAGCGCGGCGACGCAGTAATGCGGCTGGGCGAACTCCTCGGCACCAACGACGCAGCCGAGGTGACCGGCTTCGCGATCGATCACCGCAAGGTCGCGCCGGGCACGGTGTTCGGCGCGTTCCAGGGCCTGCGCGTCAATGGCGAGGATTTCATTCCCGAGGCGATCCGCATGGGCGCGGTGGCCGTCGTGGCCCGCCCCGAAGCGGCGGTCGAACGCGCGGTGCACATCGCCGCCGACGAGCCGCGCCGGGCGTTTGCCCTGCTCGCCGCCAAGTTCTTCGCGCCCTTTCCGGCGACGACGGTCGCGGTCACCGGCACCAACGGCAAGACCTCGACCGTCGAGCTGACGCGGCAATTATGGCGCATTGCCGGGCATCGCGCCGCCTCGATCGGCACGCTGGGGGTGACCACGGGCGACGAGCAGGTTCGCACCGGCCTGACGACGCCCGATGTCGTCACCTTCCTCGGCAACATGGCGGGCCTTGCGCGGGAGGGCGTGACGCACGCGGCGTTCGAGGCGTCGAGCCACGGGCTCGATCAGTATCGCACCGAGGGGCTGCCGGTCGCCGCGGCGGCGTTCACCAACCTCAGCCGCGATCATCTCGATTATCATCACGACATGGCGGCGTACCTCACCGCCAAGCTGCGCCTGTTCGCCGAAGTGGTCAGCGACGAGGGCGCGGTGGTCGTGTGGCAGGACGATGAGGCATCGGATCGCGTGATCGACCTGGCCCGCGCGCGGGGGCTGCGGCTGGTCGGCGTGGGCGCGCGCGGGGGAACTCTCCGCCTCCTCCGGCGCGCGCCCACGCAATTCGGGCAGGCATTGACGGTCGAATATTCCGGACAGGAAGTACAAGTCGAGCTGCCGCTTATCGGCGCGTATCAGGCGGCGAATGCATTGACCGCAGCGGGACTGGTCATTGCGACAAATGGCGATCCTTTCCAAACACTTAGCAATCTGCAACGCGTCCAGCCGGTGCGCGGACGGCTCGAGCGCGCGGTGATTAGCCGCGCGGGCACGCCGGTCTATGTCGATTACGCGCATACCCCCGACGCGCTGGCGGCGGCGATCTCGGCGCTGAAGCCCCATGCGCTGGGCCGGCTGATCCTGGTATTCGGCGCGGGCGGCGACCGCGACCAGGGCAAGCGCGCCGAAATGGGCCTGATCGCCGAGGCGATGGCCGACCGCGTGATCGTCACCGACGACAATCCGCGTTCCGAAGACCCGGCGCAGATCCGCGCGGCGATCCTGGCCAAGGCGCCCGAGGCGACCGAGATCGGCGACCGGCGCGACGCCATCGCGCAGGCCATCGCCGAAGCGGGGCCGCACGACATCGTCTTGATCGCGGGCAAGGGGCATGAGACCGGGCAGACCGTCGGCGCGGGACCCACAGCCCGCGTGCTGCCGTTCGACGATGTCCAGGTCGCGCGCGAGGTGGCGGCGTGAAGGAAAGAAGAGCCACCCCTAGCCCCTCCACGAAGGCGTGGAGGGGAACAGGCCGCGCTTGTGAAGACATTCCCCTCCAGCTCTTGCTGGAGGGGTTAGGGGTGGTTCTTCTATGATGCCCCTTTGGACCGCCGCCGACATCGCCACCGCGACCGGCGGCACACCCTCCGCCGATTTTTCGGTCAACGGCGTGACCTTCGACAGCCGCGAGGTTGCCGCTGGGGACCTGTTCGTAGCGATGCCCGGGACCGCCACCGACGGCCATCGGTTCGTCGCGGGCGCTGTCGAGCGCGGCGCGGCTGGGGCGTTGGTGTCGCAGCGCGTCGATGGTCCGCACGTGCTCGTCCCCGACGT
Source organism: uncultured Sphingomonadaceae bacterium (assembly GCA_964246315.1). Lineage (GTDB taxonomy): Bacteria > Pseudomonadota > Alphaproteobacteria > Sphingomonadales > Sphingomonadaceae > Sphingomonas_O. The sequence continues at coordinate 11,722 of CAXTPT010000050.1, forward strand.
CGCCCGCGGCCTCGAAGCGTTGGGCGCCGCTGCCCGCGCGCGGACCGAGGCGCGGATCGCCGGGGTCACCGGCTCGGTCGGCAAGACCTCGACCAAGGAAGCGCTCGCCGCCGCGCTCGGCCGCCAGCCGGGCCTCCGCGTCCACCGTTCGGTAAAGAGCTATAACAATCATACCGGCGTGCCGCTGAGCCTGGCGCGGATGCCCGCCGACAGCGATTACGGCGTGTTCGAGATGGGCATGAACCATGCGGGCGAGATCGCCGCGCTGACGCGGATGGTCCGCCCGCATGTCGCGCTGGTCACCGCCATCGCCCCCGCGCATATCGAGCAGCTCGGCAGCCTATCGGCGATCGCCGACGCCAAGGCGGAAATCTTCGAGGGGCTCGAGCCCGGCGGCACCGCGATCATCCCCGCCGGCGCGGCGCATGCCGACCGGCTGATCGCCCGCGCGCAGGAGCTGGGGGCGGCGATCGTCACCTTCGGCGAGGGCGGCACCGTGCGGGCCGACGATGTCTATGCCGACACGCGCGGCACGCAGCTGACCGCGCACCTGCTGTCCGGGCAGGTCTCGGTGCGCATCGCGCAGCCCGGCGCGCATTGGGTATCGAACGCGCTGGCGGTGCTCGCCACGGTCGAGGCGCTGGGCGGCGATATCGGGCTCGCGGCGCTGGCGCTCGGCGAGTTCGCCGGACTGGCCGGGCGCGGCGCGCGGTTCGAGGCGGGCGGCGCGACGATCATCGACGAAAGCTATAACGCCAATGCCGCGTCGATGGCCGCGACGCTGGCGGTGTTGGGCGCCGAGCCCGGACGGCACATCGCGGTGCTCGGGGAGATGCGCGAGCTGGGCAGCGACGGCCCGGCGCTGCATGCAAGTTTGGCCGGGCCCGTTGTCGAGGCGGGGGTGAGCCAGGCGATCCTCGTCGGCGACGGGATGCGGGCGCTGGCCGAGGCGCTGGCGAGGCGGGTGCGCGTGGAAACCGTGGATGACGCGGAAAGCGCGCTCGACGCGCTCAAGGGCGTGATGCAGAGCGGCGACGTGGTGCTGGTCAAGGGATCGAATGGGGTCGGTCTCGGCCGGCTGGTCGCGGCGTTGAAAGAACAATCATGACTGCGACTCGTCCGTTTGCTCTGAGCTTGTCGAAGGGCGGTCCTTCCTTCGTTGCCGCGCTCGTGCGGAACGGAGAAGAGGACAGGGCTTCGACAGGCTCAGCCCGAACGGCCTTTTCGTTTCGAATCGGGGGTGGCGATTCATGCTCTATCTGATCGCCGACTGGCTGGGTTTTCCGAGCGTTCTCAACCTGTTGCGGTATCTGTCGTTCCGCACGGGCGGGGCGGTGGCGACGGCGCTGGTGATCGGCTGGGTGATCGGTCCCAAATTCATCGGCTGGCTGCGCGTGCGCCAGGGCAAGGGCCAGCCGATCCGCGACGACGGGCCGCAATCGCACCTCGCCAAGGTCGGCACGCCGACGATGGGCGGGCTGATGATCCTCACCGCCTTGTTCATCTCCGCATTGCTGTGGATGGACCTGGGCAACCCCTATGTCTGGGCGTGCCTCGCGGTCACCGCGGGGTTCGGCACGATCGGCTTCCTCGACGACCTCGACAAGGTACGCAAAGCGAGCCATGCCGGCGTTTCGGGCAAGCTCCGCCTCGCCGCCGAGTTCGCGATTGCGCTGATCGCCACCTGGATCATCGCGCATCACAACGGCACGCAGCTCTATGTCCCGTTCTTCAGCAATTTCCACCCCGATCTGGGGCCGTTCTACTTCCTGTTCGCGGCGTTCACGATCGTCGCGTTCGGCAATGCGGTGAATTTGACCGACGGCCTCGACGGCCTCGCGACCATGCCGGTGATCATCGCCAGCGTGACCTTCATGATCATCGTCTATCTCGCCGGCAACGCCAAGTTCGCCACCTATCTGGGCATCCCGCACGTGCCCGGCGCGGGCGAGCTGGCGATCTTCTGCGGCGGCGTGGTCGGCGCGGGGCTCGCCTTCCTGTGGTTCAACGCGCCCCCCGCGGCGGTGTTCATGGGCGACACCGGCAGCCTGGCGCTGGGCGGGGCGCTGGGCACGCTGGCGGTGACCTCTCACCACGAACTGGTGCTGGGGATCGTCGGCGGACTGTTCGTGGTCGAGGCGCTGAGCGTGATCATCCAGGTGTTCTTCTACAAGCGCACCGGCCGACGGGTGTTCAAGATGGCGCCGATCCACCATCATTTCGAACAATTGGGGTGGAGCGAGCCGACGGTGGTGATCCGCTTCTGGATCATCTCGCTGGTGCTGGCGCTGGCCGGTCTGTCGACGCTCAAATTGCGGTGATCACGAGCGAGGCCTGGCGCGGCAAACGCTATGCGGTGCTCGGGCTGGCGCGCTCGGGCCGGGCGACGGTGGCTGCGTTGATGGCGGGCGGGGCGGAAGTTGTGGCGTGGGATGGGAGCGAGGCGGCGCGCAATTTGATCCTCCCCGGCACGGGGAGGGGAACCGGCGAAGCCGGTGGAGGGGGTTCTCCACAAGCGGCAGCTTTGCGAGCGGAGAGCCCCCTCCACCATCCTGCGGATGGTCCCCCTCCCCGTGCCGGGGAGGATTTGAGGATCGCCGATCCCTTAACCCTGGACCTGACCGGTTTCGCCGGGGTCGTCGTCTCCCCCGGCGTGCCGCTCAACCGTCATCCGATCGCGGCGCATGCGGCGCAATACGGCGTGCCGGTGATCGGCGATATCGAGCTGTTCGCGCAAGCGCGGGCCGGGCTGCCGCCGCACAAGGTGGTCGGCATCACCGGCACCAACGGCAAGTCGACGACGACGGCCTTGGTCTACCACATCCTCGAGACCGCGGGCGTGCCGGCGGCGATGGGCGGCAATATCGGGCTGCCGATCCTGGCGCAGGAGCCGCTGACGCCAAATGACTCCGGGGTCGGGGTCTATGTGCTGGAGCTGTCGAGCTACCAGATCGACCTGACCTTCAGTCTGGACTGCGATGTCGCAGTGCTGCTGAATGTGACGCCCGATCATCTCGATCGGTATGCGGATTTCGCGGCCTATGCGGCGTCGAAGGCGCGGCTGTTCGCGATGCAATCGGATGGACATGCCGCTATCGACTTCACGCTTCGTCATTCCCGCGAAGGCGGGAATCCATCTGCTGCCCTGCGCGCAAGTGAAGAGGGGCGGGAGATGGACCCCCGCTTTCGCGGGGGTGACGAGAATGAGTTTGCGCAAAGCGAGTGGCCGGCGTTGCAGGGGCCGCACAATCTGCAGAACGCGCAAGCGGCGATCGAGACGTGCGGGGCGCTGGGCTTGATCGATGTGCAGATTGCCGACGGCCTGCGCACCTACCCCGGCCTGCCGCACCGCATGGAGCGGGTCCGCACGCTGAACGGCGTTCTGTTCGTCAACGACAGCAAGGCGACCAACGCCGACTCCACCGCGCCCGCGCTCGCGGCGTATCCGGCGGTGCGGTGGATCTTGGGCGGGCAGGCCAAGACGCACGAACTCGATGCCTGCGCGCCGCATTTTTCGCATGTCCGCTCGGCGCATACGATCGGCGAGGCGGGGGCGCTGTTCGCCGGCATCCTGCGCCCGCACGTGCCGGTCGAGGAATGCGGGACGCTCGACGTGGCGGTGAAAAACGCGGCGGCGGTGGCGGAGGCGGGGGACACCGTCCTGCTCTCGCCCGCCTGCGCGTCGTTCGACCAGTTCCGGGATTTCGAGGACAGGGGCGACACGTTTCGCCGCCTGGTGGAGGCGTTGTGATGGCGGGAATGGGCTGCTCAATTCCCCTCCCGGTTTTCCGGGAGGGGTTAGGGGTGGGGCTCTCCGTGCGGCGATCGATGCGCCGCGTGGAGGAAAGAACCACCCCTGACCCCTCCACAAAGGCGTGGAGGGGAACGGAATGAAATTGGGGGGAGCGTTCGCCGCGCCGGCGCGGGTCAGCGCGCGGCTGTCGCAAGGGGTCGGGCGGTCGAACCAGTCGGCGCTGGGGCGCTGGTTCTGGGAAATCGACCGTGTCCTGCTGCTGCTCGCCTTCATCCTCATGGCGGTGGGTCTGATCGCGGTCGCCGCCGCGTCGCCCGCCGCCGCCGAACGCTATTCGGGGGGGAGCGTGATCGTCGCGCCGCTGCATTATTTCTGGAAGCAGCTGGCGTGGATGGTGCTCGGCCTGCCGGTGATGATCGGCGTGTCGATGATGAGCATCACCAACGCGCGGCGCTTCTCGCTGGGCGGGGCGGCGTTCTTCAGCGTGATGCTGGCGATGGTCCCGCTGATCGGCGCGGAGGCGAACGGCGCGCGGCGCTGGATCGGCGTCGGCATGGGCCAGTTCCAGCCTTCGGAATTCCTCAAGCCGCTGTTCGTCGTCAGCCTCGCCTGGCTGCTCAGCCTCAAGCAGCAGGACAAGTCGCTGCCCGTCGCCCCCTTGAGCTTCGTGCTCACCGCGATCATCTGCGGCCTGCTGATGAAGCAGCCCGATTTCGGCCAGACGGTGATCTTCTGCACCTTGTGGCTGGCGCTGATGCTGCTCAGCGGCTTGAGCTTCCGCATCCTCGCCCTGCTCGGCGCGGGCGGCGTGGCCGGGATCGTGCTCGCCTATCTGTTCTATCCGGTGGCGACGCTGCGCATCGACAATTTCCTGTTCCAGCAGGGCGATACTTATCAGGTCGACAGCGCGCATGCGACGTTGGTGGCGGGCGGGTTCTTC
>CAXTPT010000051.1:0-16274 GCA_964246315.1 uncultured Sphingomonadaceae bacterium
CAGCCACACCGCCCAGGCGATCGCCGCCAGCGGGTCGACGCCGCGCGCCGCCAGCCCGCCGGTGATCCCCGCGAGCACGTCGCCCGACCCGCCCGTCGCCAGCCCCGGGCAGCCGCCTTCAAACAACAGAACCTCGCCCCCGGGCGTGGCGATCACGGTCTTATCGGCCTTGAGCGCGACGATCGCGCCATAGCGCTCCGCCGCCGCCCGCGCATGCCGCTCCGGATCGGCGTCGATCTCCTCTATTTCCAGCCCGGTCAGCGATGCCATCTCGCCATGATGCGGGGTCAGGATCACCCGGCCTTCATGCGTCCTCAAGGGCGCCGCCAGCCCGGCGCAGCAGCCGATCGCCGCCGCGTCGAGCACCAGCGTAAGGCCGTCACGAGGCTGCGCAACCAGCGCCGCCACCAATTCGTCGGGATGCCCACTCATCCCCGGCCCGAGGATGAACGCATCGGCATGTTCAACCGCGTCGAGGATCGCCGGCGCCGCGCTCGCGTCGATCTCGCCATCCTCTCCCGCGGGCAGCGCGATCACCGCCGCCTCGGGCACCGCCACGCCCAGATGGAATGCCGCCGCCTTGACCGTCGCCATCTGCAGCTTGCCCGCGCCCGCGCGCAGCACCGCCTCGCCGGTCAGCCGCAGCGCCCCCGGCACGAAATGCGCCCCGCCGGCCAGCAGCACCCGCCCGCGCGCATTCTTGTCGGTCTTGGCGGCGGGATGCGGCAGCGGATGCGCGGCCAGCCAGTCGCGGTCGAGGGGGGTCATTCTATTTCAACCATGAAAATACTGTCACCCCTGCGCAGGCACGGGTCCAGATGGACTCGTAACCCGCTGATTCACCTCGGCTTGGGAGCTTATCTGGGCCCCTGCCTGCGCAGGGGCGACATGAGGGATGGCAGGACAAATCTAACCCCGCGCCGCGACGATATGATCGGGCTCGGCGGTGCTCGGCTCACCGCCCGCCTCGACCGGCGCGGTCTCGTTGTAACGCACCAGCCGCATGTTGCCGCTGCGGCCCATGTCCGCGTCGAAACGATATTCGGTGATCGAGCAATTGGCGACGTCCGCCGCCTTGTCGACCGCCAGGATCCCGGCCTCGTCCATATTCTCGAGGATATAGCGCATGCACAGCACCACCACTTGGTGCCCGAAGATCATCACCCGCTGCCCGGCATAATGCAGCGACACCGTGTCGAGCAGCGAGCGCAGCCGCAGGATCACGTCGGTCCAGCTCTCGCCGCCCGGGGTGCGGTGATAGAATTTGCCCAATTGGTCGCGGAATTGCGCCTGATCGGGAAACAGCTTGCGGATGCCCGCGACGGTCAGCCCGTCGAGCACGCCGAATTCCTTCTCGCGCAGCCGCTCGTCGATGCAGATCGGTTCGGCGGCGTCGCACCCGCCCGCGGCGCGGAAGCGCTCGGCGGTCTGGATCGCGCGGATATAGGGACTGGATAATAGGATCTCCGGCCGCTCGTCCGCATGCCCCTCGGCGAACCACCGGCCCAGCGCGACCGCCTGCCGCTCGCCCAGCGCCGACAGCGGCACGTCGACGTCGCGACCGACCAGTTCGATCCGCTCCGCCCCCGCCGCGTCCGCCGCGTCGCGCGCGACATTGCCCGCGCTTTGCCCGTGGCGAACGAGGTACAGCGCCGATGGCCAGCGGCTGCTCATGCGCGGGTCTTCATCGCCTCGACGATCGCCTTGACGTCCTGGCTGCGTCCCTTGGGCATGATCAGCACGCTGTCGCCGCTCGCCACGACGATCAGGTCGCTGATCCCCACCGCGGCGATGCGGATGCCGTCGGAACGCAACAGGCAGTTCTCGGTATCGATCGCCACCACCTCGCCATGATGCGCATCGCCGCCGCCATGCAGCCCGTGCAGCGCGTCCCATGATCCGAGGTCGGACCAGCCCATGCTGACCGGCACCACCGCGACGCGCTCGGCCTTTTCCATCACGGCATAGTCGATCGAGTCCGACGGGCTGGCGTTGAACGCCGCCGCATCGGGCAGGATTGTCGACCCATCCCGCTCGGCGCCGGCCATCGCCCGCTTCGCCGCCTCGAGCATCGCCGGGGCAAAGGCCGCCAGCGCCTGGAGATAGGCATCGGCGCGGAACAGGAAGATGCCGCCATTCCACACATGCCGGCCATCGGCGAGCATCGCCTCCGCCGTCGCGCGGTCGGGCTTCTCGACGAAGCGCGCGACACGCGAGACCCCCTCGCCCAGCGCCTCGTCCATCTCGATATAGCCATAGCCCGTCTCCGGCGCGTCGGGGGCGATGCCGAAGGTCGCCAGCCAGCCCTCGCGGACCAGCGGCAGCGCCGCCGCGACCGCGCGGTGGAACGCGCCGGCATCGGCGATGACATGGTCGCTCGGCATGATCAGCAGCGGCGCATCCGGCGCGGCGTGCAGCGCCGCCAGCGCGATCGCCGGGCCGGTGTTGCGCGCCGCCGGCTCGAGGATCAGCGTCGCCGGCTTGCCGTCCAGTTGCTGCGCGATCAACTCGGCATGGCGCCGGTTGGCGACCACCAGGGGCGCCGCGAACTGCCCTTCGTCGCTGACCCGCGCCAGCGTCTGTTCGAACATCGTCTCGTCCCCCGCCAGCGCCAGGAACTGCTTCGGCCGCTCCTCCCGCGACATCGGCCACAGCCGCGTCCCCGACCCGCCGGACAGGATGACGGGGACGATCTTCGTTTCGGTTTCACTCATGCCTTCGCCCAATAGCCGAAGCAGGCGGCGGTTCCACGATCTTTCCCCTCCGACTTCCAGGGCTGGGCAGAACATTGCCAATTTCCCTTCCAAAATAGGGAAATCACCTGAAACCCATCGGACTTCCAGCGGGAGCACGAGAGGTGAAATGGCAACGCAACACGAACTTCGACGAAACCTTCGCCCTTTGACGCGGCGCATTGGCACATGTGAATCGTGTGAATCACGGCGCCCCGAAACCCCCAACTCGAGGCAACGTAGGCGATACTTTCGATACTTCCGGCGTCATCCAGGCTGGCGCGAGGCGTGCCACGCTCGTAACTCCGCCCACATGGACGACCGCCTGCTCGCCCGCATCGCCGACGCGCTCGATCGCCTTGCGCCGCCTTCCCCCGCCGGGGCACCCGCTGGCGCCCCGGCCTATCGCTGGCAAGACGGCCGCCTCACCGCCACGGCCCTCAACCCGCTGCCGCTCGACCTGCTCACCGGGATCGACCGGCAAAAGTCGGCAGTGCTGACCAATCTCACGCGCCTCGCCGCAGGTCATGCCGCGCACGACATGCTCCTGTGGGGCGCGCGCGGCAGCGGCAAGTCCGCCCTGATCAAATCGATTGTTAGTAAGGTTCAGGTCGTGAGTTCGCTCGCCCTGGTCGAAATCGCGCCGGACTCGCTCGCCGAACTCGGTGCTCTGTTCGACGCGGTTACCGCCATCAACCGTCCGGTGCTCGTCTTCGTCGACGATCTCGGCTTCGATGGCGATCTCGGTGCGGCGCGCGCGCTCCGTTCGGTGCTCGACGGCGGCACCACCGCCCGCACCGCCGCGGTGCGCCTCGCCGTCACCTCGAACCGCCGGCACATCGTCCCGCGCGAACTCGCGGAACAGGATTCGGCCATCAACCCGCGCGACGTGGCCGACGATCGCCTGGCCCTCGCTGACCGCTTCGGCCTCACCCTCGGCTTCCACTTGCCCGATCAGGAGCAATGGCTGGCGATAGTCGAAAATTACGCCAGCGCCTTTGGCCTGCCGTTCGACCGCGCCGAGGCACTCGAATTCGTAACGACACGCGGCACGCGCTCGGGCCGCACCGCCTGGCATTACACGGTGGAGGTCGCCGGCCGCGCCGGAAAGTCGCTTGAACAAGCCTTGGCGCAGACTACCACATCGCCACGATAATCGGGAGAGTCGCTCATGGATCGCCGCCAGTTCGTTTCCGCCGCCGCCGCCACCACCGCGCTGGCCGCGCTGCCCGGCCAGGCGCTCGCCCAGACCGCCGCCGGCGACGCCGCGCTCAACGCGCTGTTCATCAGGTTCATGACGCAGACGATTACGCGCTCGCCCGAACTCGCCAGCTCGGCGGGCTTCGACAAGGGACCGTACGCCGCGCTCAAATCGCAGCTCAGCCCACGCACTGCCGCACGGCGCGAAGAGGATCTGACCATCAGCCGCAAGAGCCTTGCCGAACTGCGCGCGATCGATCCCGCGACGCTGAGCGATGCGGGCAAATTGAACCGCGACGTCGTGGTCTACCAGCTCGAACAGCGCAACGTCGCGGCGGAGAAGTTCGGCCTCGGCGGCGTGCAGCGGCCCTATGTCATCATGCAGCAGGGCGGCGCCTATTTCTCGACGCCCGATTTCCTCAATACCGCGCACACCATCAACACTGCCGGTGACTGCGAGGCTTATCTGTCGCGGCTGTCGGCCTTTGCCAAATCGCTCGACGAGGATACGGCCGAGCAGAAGACCCAGGCCGCGCGCGGCTATCTCGCGCCGGGCTGGTCGATCGACCTGTCCGTCGGGCAGATGCAGAAACTCCGCGCCGGCCCGGCGGCGGACAATTCGATGACCCGGTCGCTCGCCGGCCGCGCCGCGGCCAAGGGTGTCGCCGGCGATTGGGCCGCCCGCGCCGCCCGGATCATCGATGCCGAAGTCTATCCGGCGGTCGACCGGCAGATCGCGCTGATGCAGGCGCTGCGCCCGACCACCCGGCCCGGCGACGGCGCGCAACGCCTGCCGCGCGGCAACGAAATCTACGCCGCCGCGCTCGAACAGGCGACCACGACCACGATGACGCCCGACGAGGTGCACAAGGTCGGGCTCGAGCTCGTCGCCGATTACAGCGCGCAACTCGACGCCTTTCTCAAAACCCAGGGGCTGACCAAGGGCACGGTCGGCGCGCGCATCGCCCAGTTCAATACGCGCCCCGATCAGCTTTATCCCGACACCGCCGCCGGACGCACCCAGCTGATCGGTGACCTCAACAAGCAGGTGGCGGCGATGTATGCCAAGCTGCCCCAGGCCTTTTCGACCGTTCCCAAGGCCAAGCTCGAAATCCGCGCGGTGCCGGTCGAAATCCAGGACGGCGCGTCGAACGGCTATTACAATGGCGCGGCGCTCGATGGCTCGCGCCCGGCCATCTATTTCATCAACCTCAAGGATGTCGGCGACTGGCCCAAATACGGCCTGCCGACGCTCAGTTTCCACGAAGGCGTGCCCGGCCATCATTACCAGATCGCCACCGCACAGGAATCGGGTGACATTCCGCTGATCCGCAAGTTCGGCGGTTTCTCGGCCTATTCCGAAGGCTGGGCGCTCTATGCCGAGCAGTTGGCCGACGAGCTCGGCTTCTACCAGGGCGATCCGCTCGGCCATGCCGGCATGATCCAATCCTATCTGTTCCGCGCCGCGCGGCTGGTCATCGACACCGGCCTGCACACCCGCAATTGGAGCCGCGAAAAGGCGACGCAATATATGGTCGACACCACCGGTTTCGCCAAAGCCCGTTCGCAGCGCGAGGTCGAGCGCTACTGCACCCAGATGGGCCAGGCGTGCAGCTACAAGATCGGCCACCTCGCCTGGTCGCGCGCCCGCGACAAGGCCAGGGCGGAGCTTGGACCCCGGTTCGACATCAAGCAGTTCCATGACGTGCTGAAGGACGGCGCGATGCCGCTGACCATTCTCGAAAAGCGGGTCGAAGCCCGCACGGCGGCCCTGAAGGCGGCCTGATCCGGAACACCTGCCTGCGCCATCGGTTGGCTCTTCCGAACCGAGGACCGACCGATGGACAAGCAGGCACAGCTCTACCGCATGGTAACGCCCGAACACACCTGCCCCTTCGGCGTCCGTGCCAAGGACTTGCTGGAAAGCGCGGGGTATCAGGTCGAGGACAACCTCCTCAAATCGCGCGATGAGGTCGACGCGTTCAAGGCGGAACATGGTCTCGGCACCACTCCGCTGATCATCATCGATGGCGAGGAGATCGGCGGCAGCGACGATCTCGAACGCTATCTGGCGGACGCCTAGCCCTCGACCATCTCCGCCAGCGCGAGCCAGCGTTCTTCCGCCGCGTCGCGCTCCGCCCGCGCCGCGGCAATGGCCCGGGTCAGCGCGTCGAACTGCCCGGGGCTGCGCGCATAAAGGTCGGGGTCGCCCAACGCCGCCTCGTCCCGCGCGATCGCCGCCTCGATCGCCTCGATCCGCGCGGGCAGCAGGTCATAGTCGCGCTGGTCCTTATACGACAATTTCCCCTCCCGCTTGCGCGACGGGGGGCTCGGCACAGCCGAGCCGGGCTTAGCCGTCCTTTCCTTGAGTTCCGCCTTCCCGCGCTTCCGTTCCCAGTCCGCATAGCCGCCCGCCACGACATCGACCCGGCCCGAGCCATCGAGCCCCAGCGTCAGCGTCACGGTCTTGTCCAGAAAGTCCCGGTCGTGGCTGACGATCAGCACCGTGCCATCATAATCGGCAATGACTTCCTGCAGCAGGTCGAGCGTCTCCAGGTCGAGATCGTTGGTCGGCTCATCGAGCACCAGCAGGTTCGACGCGCGGGCGAATTCGCGCGCCAGGAGCAGCCGCGACCGTTCCCCGCCCGACAGCGTGCCGACCTTCGCTTCGGCGATGCCCGGATCGAACAGGAAATCCTTGAGATAGCCCATCAAATGCGTCCGCGCGCCGCGAACGTCGATCCAGTCGCCGCCTTGGGTCAGCACGTCGCGCACCGTCCGGTCCGGCGCCATCAGCTTGCGCTGTTGATCGATCACCACGCCGGTCAGCGTCTTGGCGATGGTCACCGTCCCCGCATCGGGCGCAATCTCGCCGGTCAGCAGCTTGAGCAAGGTCGTCTTGCCCGCCCCATTCGCCCCGACGATGCCAATCCGGTCGCCGCGCTGCACCCTGAGGCTAAAGTCGCGGATAATCCGCCGCTCGCCGTAAGTCTTCGAAACGCCATCGGCAACAATCACCGATTTCGAGCGCACCTCGTCATTGGCCAGCCCCAGCTTGGCCGTCCCCGGCGGCCCGAGCATCGCAGCGCGTTGCGCGCGCATCTGGTTGAGCTTTTCGAGCCGCCCCTGGTTGCGCTTGCGCCGCGCGGTCACGCCGCGCTCCAGCCAGTGCAACTCAAGCTTCAATTTCGCATCGAGCCGCTCGGCGTTGCGCGCTTCCTCGGCGAACACGCTCTCGGTCCACGCATCGAATCCGCCAAAGCCGATCTCCTTGCGCCGCATCGTGCCGCGGTCGAGCCACAGCGTCGACCGGGTCAGCCGCGTCAGGAAGGTGCGGTCATGGCTGATCGCAATGAATGCGCCCCTGTACCGCCCCAGCCACCCCTCAAGCCAGTCGATCGCCGCGAGGTCCAGGTGATTGGTCGGCTCGTCGAGCAGCAGTATTTGCGGATCGAGTGCCAGAGAGCGCGCGATCGCCGCGCGCCTTCGCTCGCCTCCGGACGCCGTCGCCGCCTCACGGCTCATATCGATGCCCAGGCCATCGGCGATGGCCTCGACCTCATGCTGTTCCGCCCCCGTCGCCACCGCGAAATCGCGCAAGGTGGCAAAGCCGGCGACGGGCGGGTCCTGCTCCAGCAACACGACGCGCGTTCCCGGCACGATCGTCCGCCGCCCCTCATCGGCCTCGATCTGCCCGGCGAGCAGCCGGAACAGCGTCGTCTTGCCCGCGCCGTTGCGGCCGATGAACGCCAGCCGGTCACGCGCGCCGATGAACACGTCCAGACCGCGAAACAGCCAGCCGCTGCCCTGGATCAGACCAAGATTTTCGTAAGCGAGGACCGGAGCAGCCATGACCGGGCCCTTACAAGCCTATTCACAACGCGTTCAATGCAGGGCAGCTAGGCGCGCGTAATGATTTTGCGGTCCGCCCTGCTGGCTTTGTCCATTGCCCTGTCATGTGCGCCTGCCGCGGCACAGCGCGGCGGCCGTGATCAGCGTCCGGACCTGTTCCAGCGCCTGCGTGAGGGCGCCGAAGTCCCGTTCCGCCGCCGCGGCGAGCAGGATCAGGCCTATCAGGCCCGGCGCGAAGGCACGATGCGCCCGTTGCGCGAGATCGAAGGCGCCGTGGTGCCGCAAATGCGCCGCAGCGGCGCCGATTATATTGGCGCGGAACTTGATGGTGGACGTTACCGCCTCAAATTCATGCGCGGCCCGTCGGTCATCTGGGTCGATGTCGACGGGCGGACCGGCGAAGTCGTCGGGCGCGCCGGCGACTGATTTTTTAGGAGAAGACGATGCGCCTGCTCATAGTCGAGGACGAGCCGACGCTCGGCAACCAGTTGAAGAATACGCTGGAGGGGGCGGGCTATGCCGTCGACCTCGCCACCGATGGCGAGGACGGCCATTATCTCGGCTCGACCGAGGCCTACGACGCCGCGATCCTCGATCTCGGCCTGCCCGAAATCGACGGCCTGACCGTGCTCGACCGCTGGCGCAAGGAAGGGAAGGTTTTTCCCGTCCTCGTCCTTACCGCGCGCGACAGCTGGTCGGACAAGGTGGCTGGGCTCGACGCCGGCGCCGACGATTATCTCGCCAAGCCATTCCAGACCGAGGAGCTGATCGCCCGGCTCCGCGCGCTGATCCGCCGCGCCGCGGGCAATGCGAGCGCCGAAATGACCGCGGGCGACGTCCGGCTCGACACCCGTTCGGGCCGCGTCACGCTGGCCGGCGAACCGGTCAAGCTGACCGCGCAGGAATATAAATTGCTGAGCTATTTGCTTCATCACAAGGGCAAGGTGGTCAGCCGCACCGAGCTGATCGAGCATATCTACGATCAGGATTTCGACCGCGATTCGAACACCATCGAAGTGTTCGTCACGCGCATCCGCAAGAAGCTCGGCCAGGACGTCATCACCACCATCCGCGGCCTCGGCTACAGCCTCGACGATCCCGATCAGCCACGCGCGCCGGCTTAAATGACGCGGGCGCAGCTCGAAGGGCTGGCACTGCTTGTCGGGTTGCTGGCGGTCGCGGCGGTTGTCCTTGGCCTGACCTCACCGGCGATCGCGCGCCCGCTGTTCGTCGGCGGCATCGCCGTATCGGCCGGAGCGGCGCTGCGATTGTGGCGGCTGAACCTGCAGCCGAGCGACGCGAAGTTCCGGGGATCGCTGTCGCGCCGGATGATCGGCATCGCGGCGGCGTGGATCCTGTTGCTGCTGGCGCTGGGCGGGATCGGCCTCGACCGCGTCCTGACGACCGCGATCACCCAAAATTTCGACGATCAGCTCGAATATGTGCTGACCGCGATGATCGCCAGCGCGGAAACCGACGATCTCGGCGAAGTCCGCCTCAACCGGCCGCTGGGCGACCAGCGCTTCCTCGAGCCGGGCTCCGGCCTGTACTGGCAGATTTCGGCGCCCGGCCACGAATCGTTCCGCTCGCGCTCGCTTTGGGATCAGGCGTTGCGTGTCGGCGCCAGCCACCGGGACGACGCCGCGCATTTTTACGAATCCGATGAAATGAAGTCGGGCCGGCTGCGGATCGTTGAGCGCGATATCAAATTGCCACTGTCGCCCACGATCTGGCGTTTCCAGGTCGCCCAATCGCGCGAAGGGCTCGACGCGCAGATCGCCACGATCCGCAAGACCGTGCTACGCAGCTTCGCCCTGCTCGGCCTTGGCCTGATCGTCATGGCCGCCTTGCAGACGCTGTACGGCCTGTGGCCCCTGCGCCGCCTGCGCGAAGGCGTTCGCGCGATGCGCTCGGGTCGCGCCAGCCGCATCGAGCAGGCGCGCCTGCCCAACGAAGTCGCGCCGCTGGTCGATGAGCTCAACGGCCTGCTCGCGCACAATGAGACTCAGGCCGAGGAAGCCCGCCGCCATGCCGGCAACCTCGCGCATGCGCTAAAGACGCCGCTGACGGTGATCATGAACGCGGCCACGGCCGATGCTGGCGATTTGGGTGAGATCGTGCAGCGCGAAGCGACGACGATGCGCCGTCAGGTCGACCACCATCTGGCCCGCGCGCGCGCGGTCGGGCGGCGCGGCCACGCGCACAGCCGCGCCGAGGTGTGGCCGTCGCTCGGCTCGGTCGAGCGCGCGGTCGCGACGCTTTACCCGCACACCCGCATCGACATGGGCGGCAACAAGACCGCGAGCGTCCGGGTCGAGCGTCAGGACCTGGACGAAATGCTCGGTAACTTGATCGAGAACGCGGCGAAATATGGCGGCGGCAGTGTGTTCGTCACCGTCGAACGCGCCGGCGATTTCGTTGAAGCGCAGGTCGAGGATGACGGGCTGGGCATTCCGGCCGAGGAACGCGGCCGCATCTTCGACCGCGGCGCGCGGCTCGATACGGGCAAACCCGGTACCGGCCTCGGCCTGGCCATCGTCCGCGATGTGGCGGAAATCTATGGCGGCACTGTATCGCTCGAGGAAAGCGAGGATTTGGGCGGCCTGCTTGCCCGCTTGAGGCTGCCGGCCGCCCAATAGTCAATCAGCGGCGCCAGTCGCGGTCGCGGCGGTCCTGACGGTCGTGGCGCTCCCAGCGGACCTGGCGGCTCAAGGCATCGAAGCGCTGGTCGAGATCGCGGCGTTCCCACTGGCTCAGCCCGTTGCGGCGGTAACGTTGCTCAAGGTTGTTGAGCTGAACGAAGCTGCCGCGCAGGCGCTGCGCCTCTGCCCGCGTCAGGCTGCCATTGCGCACGCCTTGCTCGATGCGCTGATACAGATTGTCCTGGCGCTGGTTGATCGTCTGCCAATTGCCATAGCGCTGCGCGGCAGCGGGCGTGGCGACGGCGCCGGTGGCCAGCATGGCCAGCGCGGTCATCGAAAACAGCAATTTCTTCATCGTCATTCTCCTTGATACGGCCGCCGGGGCTGGGCGACTGGGCGATAAGGCGCCGCGCGCGCTGAAACCCGCCTGAAGGTTGTGTTGCCCGCCGTTCAGCATGGCCCGCGTTCAGGGGCGGAAGGCGATGCTTTCAAGGCGCCAGCGGCAGTCGAGATCGGGCACGTCGAACTGGCGTTCGTCGAAATCGGCGGGCGGCGGCACGCCGGAGACCTCCACTCGCAGATAGCGCCCGGTCTCGCGCATCAGCATCCGCGCGTCGGGAAAGGCCGCGTGCAGCGCCCGCGCCACGGCCTTGGCATCTTCCGATTGCTGGTCGCTGCCCAGTTCGCGCGGCGAGCCGTCGGCCAGTTCGGAAGTCGCAACCTTGAGCGAATTCCACCCGTCCCAGATGATGCTTGCCGCAATGAGGATCGCTGCCGCCGAATCCGCCCACCACCAGCCATAGCCGAGCAGCGCGACGCCGAGGAAGCCGGCCACGCCGGTCTGCCAGTTCGCCTTGTTCATCAAGGCGTCGGTATGCACCAGCTTGTCCCGCGTTTTGCGCGCGAGCGGCAATTCCTTGCGCCCGATGATCAACGGCGGGATCGTCGCATAGGCTTGAGCAGCGAGCATGAACCAGCCGAGCCAGACATCGCGCCCAAGAACACGGACCGAGCCGATGGTGACATGCTCAGCGCTGATCAGGGCGGTGATCGCGTCCTTGATCAGGAACAGTCCCACGGCCGCCAGGGCCACCGCCGCGACAAGAAAGCCAAGTCCGTTGACGCGATCGTAGCCGTAATGAAAGCGGGCATTGGCCGCCCGGCGTTCATAGCGCTCGGCAATCAGAAACGCGATCGGCGGGACGAGCCCCAGCGTGTCTTCGACCCAGGCGGTCTTCATCGCCTGGCTGCCGCCCATGGCCAGCCCCATCACCACGATGATGCTGATCGTCCAGCCGATATTCCAATATTCCAGCCGCACGATCGCCGCCATGTCCTTGGCGATCGCCGCGGGATGGCCGCGCCGTTCGCTCACGGCCGGCCTGCATCGCGCGCATGCTTTTCGAGGAGCATGATCCACCTGTTTTCGCCGTTGCGCGCGATCGCGCTGAGCCCGAGGTCGGATTTCCCGACGCGCCGCATTTTCAGCGGCTCGATCACCGCCACATCCGCGATCCACGGGCTGTCGGCGGCAAATTCGCCGATCACCAGATCGAGCTGGTCAGCGTTGAGCGCGGCGATCAGCGGCTCGGCGCTGCCGCCGACTGGATGCGCCTTGGCGCCCGTCGCGCGTTCCAGGCCGGTCAGGAACGGCTTGGCGCGGTCGATGCCGGGCGTGCCCGCGATCAGCCCGACGCGGATCGCATGGCTGCGCTCGATCCGGTCGAGCGTGCCCGCCGTGTCGCGCGGATAGGGGCGGCAGGCCGCCAATGACAGCAGCAGGATGATCGCGCCTCTCCGCATTGCGGGGATCACAGGCGCGCAGCCCGCGTAAGTCAAGGAAGGCATGGACCGAACAGATCCGGCGGCGGCGCATCCGGCGCGTCCTCGCCCAAGGAGGAAAGCGTCAGTCCGATCAGCCGGATCGGCGCCTCCAGCGGAAAAAGGGCGCGCAGCAATTCCAGCCCTGCCGCCTCGAACGTCGTTCGGTCGGCGAATGGCAATGGCTGGGATCGTGCCCGCGTGATCGTGCGGAAGTCGGCGTACCGCGCCTTGAGCGTCGCCGTCCGGCCGCGCACGCCGGCGCGTTCCACCCGCACCCAGGCCGCCTCGCACACCCGCGACAGCTGCGCTTCGAGCGCGGCGAGGTCGGACAGGTCCTGATCGAACGTCCGTTCGGCGCCGACCGATTTGTACGGCCGGTCCGGGCACACCGGGCGGTTGTCGACCCCGCGTGCCGCGCCGTAAAGATAGTCGGCGCTCGACCCGAAATGCGCCCGAAGAAATTCCATGGACTGCGCCGCCAGATCCGCGCCGGTGGCGATGCCGAGCCGCTCCATCTTAGCGGCGGTCACCGGGCCGACGCCATGGAACCGCCGCACCGGGAGCGATGATACGAATGCCGGCCCCTTATGGGGCGGGATCACGCAGATTCCGTCGGGCTTGTTATGGTCCGACGCCATCTTGGCGATGAACTTGTTGTACGACACGCCCGCCGACGCGGTCAGCCCGGTCTCCGCCCGGATACGCGCGCGGATCGCCTCGGCAATCGCCCGCGCGGTGCCCAGCCCGTGCCGATCCTCGGTCACGTCGAGATACGCTTCGTCGAGCGCCAGCGGTTCGATCAGGTCGGTGTAATCGGCGAAGATCGCGCGGATTTGCTGCGATACCGCGCGGTAGATATCGAAGCGCGGGGCAACGAAGACCAGATCGGGGCAGCGCCGCTGGGCGGTAACGGACGGCATTGCCGACCGCACCCCGAATGCGCGCGCTTCATAGCTCGCCGCCGCGACCACCCCGCGCCGTTGCGCGCTGCCCACGGCCAGCGGCTTGCCGCGCAGCCCCGGATCGTCGCGCTGCTCGACCGAGGCGTAGAACGCATCCATATCGATATGGACGATCTTGCGGACCAGCGCGCCGGTGTCGCCAGGCCGTTGCGGCGGATGCGCTCGGTTCATGGCCAAAATTTCGCTGGAAACGGCGGAATGTAAAGATTATCGGACACTTGTGACGGCGCAGGGCGTTTGTGCACGGCGAAAGCTTGCAACTGGAGAGGCAACGATATGAGGCAATCAGGATCGAAGGTTCGTTTGGCGCTGTTCGTGGTAGCATCGACATTGGCGCTGTCGGCGTGCGGGAAAAAGAGCGAGGACACCACCGCACAGACCGACACGACAACGACCGTCGCCGAAACCAACACCGCCACCGCGGCAGCGCCTGCCGAAACGGCCGCGGCTGCCCCCGCTGCGGACAATACCGACACGCTTACCGGCGTCAAATATGCGAGCTACACGGGCGACGCGGCGAAGGGTAAGGTCGACTTCCTGCAATGCCAGACCTGCCATTCGATCGATGCCGGCGTGAACAAGATCGGCCCTTCGCTGCATGGCGTCGTCGGGCGCAAGGCGAGCGCCATCGCCGGCTTCAACTATTCGGCCGCCAATCATAAGAGCGGCATCACCTGGACCGAGGAGAAGCTGTTCCAGTATCTCGAAAAGCCGCAGCGCGTGGTCCCGGGGACGAAGATGACCTTTGCCGGCTTCTCCGACCCGCAGAAGCGCGCCGACGTCATCGCTTACCTCAAGACGAATTCCTGATCCTGTCCCCGCCCGCCGGCCTCCGCGTGAGGTCGGCGAGGTGGACGGGAAAGGACAGAGCCAGCGGCAGCGCGATCCACGCCCAGGACTGGTCGGTCAAGGCGGCGCGCAACGCCAGCAGCATCAGGGCGCCGGGGGCGAGGCGGCAGAAGGCGTCCGCCGCCCGCCATCCCCGCCCCACGGTCAGCCAGCCCAATTCGACGGCGATCACTGCCAGCACGATGTCGACGGCATGGCCACTGGCGAACAGCCATGTCATGACCCGATTCAGGAGAATGGCCCGTTCAGCCGGACGATCGCCATATTGAGGTAACCGGCGAACGTCACCCACAGCAGATAGGGCAGCATCAGCACCGTGCCCGGGATCGAGCGGCGCCAGATGGCGACCGCCAGCGCGAGCACCGAAAGCCAGAGCGCGACCACCTCGATCAGCGCCCAATCGGGACGGTGGAAGCGAAAGAAGAGCAGGCTCCACAGGATGTTGAGAAAGCCGTTCAGTGCGAACAGCCCGATCAGCCCTTCGCGTTCGCGCGACGTCGGCGTGGCGAGCCAGGCGGTGACGGCCCCCAGCGCGGTCAGCGCGTAGATCGCGGTCCAGGCGACGCCATAGGCCGCCTCCGGAGGCGCCCATCGCGGTTGCGCCAGATTATGATACCATGGCCCGATATCGGTGATCGTTCCCCCCATCACCGCGACGCCGAGCGCCAGAACCCCGGCGACGATCGACGGCAGCAGCCAGCGGCCCATCGGGATCAGCCCGCCGTCTGCAGCAGGTGCCGCAGGTCCTTGAAGAAGATGCGCAGGTAAGCGAGCGGCCGGGCATAGATCAGCCGCTTGTTGGTGTAGGCCGGCCAGATCAGCGCTTGCACATCGCGGTCTTTGCACATCGTCACGAACCGCTCCCTACGACGATCGCTGCGATACCAAAAGCGCTGCATGATCCCCAAGATCCAAAACACGCGGCCATGCGCGCGCATGAAATTGCGGCGCGCCTGGCGAAGTTTGCGCGGGTCGCCCGAATCGAGACAGGCCCGCCCGGCAGCGGCGGCTTCGCGGCCGGCCACCATCGCATAGTAAATGCCTTCGCCCGACGCCGGAGCGACCGCACCGGCAGCGTCGCCGGTCACCAGCACGTCGCGCCCATTGTCCCATCGCTTGAGCGGCTTGAGCGGGATCGGCGCACCTTCGGAGCGGATCGTCGCACAGGCGTCGAGCCCTTCCTGCCGGCGAAGGCGGGCGACGGCATCGCGCAGGGCGAAGCCCTTATTGGCACTGCCCGTACCGACGCTCGTGGTGTCGCCGTGCGGGAAGACCCAGGCGTAGAAATCGGGCGACAGCGCGCCTTGATAGAATACATCGCAGCGGCCCCGGTCGAAGATCGGCATGGGGCCGGGCGGCGAGCTGATGATCTCGTGATAGGCGAACACGCAGGGCATTCGCTCGCTCCCGGTGAGTTCGGCTTGCGCCACGCGTGACCGGGCGCCGTCGGCGCCGATCACCAAGCGTGCATTCACGCGATGAGCGGCTCCGCCGCGCTCGTCAGTGAAAACGACGCTTGCCTTGCCCTCGGCGTCGCGCTCGATGCGGTCGAACCGACCGGTGCGGCGCACGGCGCCCGCCCGTGCCGCGCGTTGGCGCAGCCATTCGTCGAAACACTCGCGGTCGACCATCCCGACAAAGTCGCCGCTGCCGGTCTGGTCGACGGGCATATCGACGGTTTCGGCCGAGGGCCCGATCATCCGCGCGGCAACGGCGCGCCCGACGATCAGATGTTCGGGGATGGCGAAATCGCGGATCAGCCGCGGCGGGATCGCTCCGCCGCAAGGCTTGATGCGGCCGCCCCGATCGAGCAGCAGCACGCGGTAGCCCGAGGTCGCGAGATCGGTGGCTGCGGTCGTCCCCGACGGCCCGCCGCCCACGACGACGCAGTCATAATCCATCACGCGAGCAGAGGTGCGCCGGCCGGAGCCCGCGTGGCGATCCGCGTCGCCAGGGCGGCGGCGACCACGAACAGCGCTGCCTCGATCGCAAACACGGTGGCGAAGGTCGCTGGCGCCGATCCGGTCAGCGCGCGTCCGGCATCGACGCCGATCGCGCCAGTCAGCCCGCCCAGACCGAAGGCAATCGCCTGCGCCGCGCCCCACACGCCCATGCGGATGCCTTCGCGCTGCGGCCCCGCCGCGCCTGCCAGCGTCATCATCGCGCCGACCGCGGCCTTGGACGCGCAATAGGCGAGGTTGTCGACGACGCCG
>CAXTPT010000052.1:0-15287 GCA_964246315.1 uncultured Sphingomonadaceae bacterium
CGTATGGGGCGGGCTCGGGGGTAGGCTCGTTCGAAGGACCAGCCACCTTCCTCGCGGTCGCGCCGGTGCAGACCGACAAGACGGGCGAGTCGCTCAGCGCGATGATCGCCGATGTGAAAGCCTTCGCGGCGGACAAGCCGGTAACCGCCGCGGAGCTCGCGCGCAGCATCAATGGCTCGGTCCGTGCGCTGCCGGGACAGTTTGAAACCTCGGATGCGGTCCTGACCGGTCTGCAGACGATCGTGTGGCTCGGACGTCCCGACGATTATTATGTCGGCCTGCCCGCCAAATATCGCGCGCTGACCAATGCCCAGCTCGACGCCGCGTCGCGCGCGACACTCGATCCGTCGCGCATCGCGTGGATCGTCGTGGGGGATGCGAAGGTCATCCGCCCGCAACTCGAAAAGGTCGGCTTGCCGATCGTGAGCGTCGATTTGCCAGCAGCGAAGTAACTGCTAACATCGCTGTGAATAACCGGAGAGAGATGATGTCGAACGTTGCGGGCAAATGGGATTGCGTGGTCAATTCGCCGCTGGGCGAACAGAAGTCGGTGCTGACCGTCAACGACAATGGCGATGGCACCTGGTCGGGCGATAATACGGGCGCGATGGGCGGCCTTGCCTGCGAAAACGGCAAGATCGACGGCGACACTCTAACCTGGACCATGGATATGAAGGTGCCGATGCCGATGACGCTCGAGTGCCAAGCGACGGTCGACGGCGATACGCTGACCGGCGGGGTCAAGGCCGGCGCGTTTGGCACCAGCCCGATGAAAGGCACGCGTGCCGCCGGCTGACTTTGACGGCCACCCTACGCTCGAGGGCGACACGATCCTCCTCCGGCCGACCGTGCCGGAGGATTGGCAAGCGCTGTACGCGGTCGCCAGCGATCCGCAGCTCTGGAGCAAGCATCCGGCCTGGGACCGGTGCAAGGAGCCGGTGTTTCGCGATTATTTCGAAGAAGCGCTCGCCTCGCGCGGCGCGCTCACCGTGATCGACAAGGCCAGCGGCCGGGTAATCGGCGGCTCGCGCTTCGCCGCCTTTAGCGATCTGGGTGAAATCGAGATCGGCTGGACGTTCTTGTCACGCGATTATTGGGGCGACGCGGTCAACCGGCAGATGAAGCGGCTGATGCTTGCACATGCATTGAACAGCTTTCCCCGCGTGGTATTCCGCGTTGGCGAGACCAACGTCATCTCGCGCCGGGCAATGGCCAAGATCGGCGGGCGCCTGACCGACCGCACCGAAGATATTGTTCGTGGCGGCAAGCCGATCTGCCACGTGATTTATGAGATCGACCGCGACGGCTTCGCGACGGGACCGCTCAGCGCAGGCGGGTGACATGGCCCATCTTGCGGCCGGCGCGGACCGCTTTGCCGTAAAGATGGACGTGCGCGCCTGGCTCGCTCAGCAATTCCGGCCAGCGATGCGCATCTTCGCCGATCAGGTTGGTCATTTCCGCTCCTGATCGGGTCAGGGCCGTCGATCCGAGCGGCAGTCCGCAAATGGCCCGGATGTGGTTCTCGAATTGCGAGGTTTCCGCCCCCTCGATGGTCCAGTGGCCGCTATTGTGCACGCGCGGCGCCATTTCATTGAACACCGGTCCATCGGCGGTGGCGAAAAATTCGACCGACAGCACGCCGACATAACCGAGCGCGGCGGCGATACGCTCCGCGACCGCGCGGGCTTGGGGTACGCAAGCCAGGACTTGTGGATGGGCGGGCACCGTCGAGGTATCGAGAATGCCATCATGGTGGCGGTTTTCGGCGGCGTCCCAATGGGCCGACGCACCATCCTGCCCCCGCGCGAGGACGATCGAAAATTCGTGTTCGAACGCGACGAACCCTTCGAGGATTGCGGGCCGTCCGTGGAGACTGCGCCAAGCCGTTGCCAGCTCATCCTCATCGTCGCGATCCAGCCGCGCCTGCCCCTTGCCGTCATAGCCGAAGCGGGTCGTCTTGAGGATCGCGGGCAGCCCGGTGACGCGCATCGCCGCCGCCAATTCATCCTCGCGGTCGACCGCCGTCCAACGGGCCGTCCGGGCACCGTGTTCGGCAGCGAATTGCTTCTCCGACACCCGGTCCTGCGCCACCCGCAACGCGGAAAGTGGCGGGTATAACGGCACCGACGCGGCGATCGCCTCAAGCGGATCTGCGGCGACATTTTCGAACTCGTAAGTCGCGACATCGACGCTCGCGCCAAACGCAGTGAGCTTGGCCCGATCGTCATAGGCGCCCTGCGTCCAGGTTGCCGCAACCTCGCTGGCGGGACCCGACGCCTCGGGGCTATAGACGTGACAGCGATAGCCGAGCTGCGCCGCGGCCATGGCCAGCATCCGGCCCAATTGACCGCCGCCGACAATGCCGATGGTCGCACCGGGCTCGATCATTCGGGCGTTTCGGCGACGCTTTCGGTTTGCCGCGCACGCCAATCCGTCAGCCGGGCAGCTAGTGCCGTATCGGACAGCGCGAGTATCGCCGTCGCGAGCAACCCGGCATTGGTCGCGCCGGCCTTGCCGATCGCCAGCGTCCCTACCGGAACGCCGCCGGGCATCTGGGCAATCGACAACAAGCTGTCCATGCCCTTGAGCGCCTTGCTCTCCACCGGCACGCCGAGCACCGGCAGCGCCGTCATGCTCGCCGCCATCCCGGGGAGATGCGCTGCGCCGCCCGCCCCTGCGACGATCACCTTGAGGCCGCGTTCGGCCGCACCGGTCGCATAGTCGTAGAGGCGCCGCGGCGTGCGGTGGGCAGAAACGATCCTGGCCTCGAACGGCACGTCGAGCGCGGTAAGGATGTCCGCCGTCGCGCGCATCGTCTCCCAGTCGGAGCGGCTGCCTATGATGATGCCGACCAGCGGTTGCGTCATCGGTACGCCATAAACGGCACGGTTCATCGCGGCAATGCGGCATCGCAGCGCGAAATTTGCCCGTTTGGCGTACCCGAGGAGGGATCAGTCGAGTTATGGTCGCATGTTGCGTGATGTGGCACAGTCGCTAGCGCGACCCCTGAGTGATGCCGGACGGCTGCGGGCGCAGCTCGTTCAGGCTGAAGCGCGTATTGCCGAGCTTGAGCGGCTGGCGGACACCGACCCGCTTACCGAATTGCCCAACCGCCGCCCGTTCATGCGCGCGATCGCGCGGGCAATCCGCCACCGCGAGCGGCATGCTACACCTGCGGCGGTCCTGTTCATTGATGTGGACGGCCTGAAAGCCGTCAACGATCGTCACGGTCATCTGAGCGGCGACGCGGCCCTGCTGCACATTGCGCGGGTCTTGCACCGCGAAGTGCGGGCTTCGGACACAGTCTCGCGCATCGGTGGAGATGAGTTCGGGCTTGTGCTCGATCATGTCAGCGAACCTGCCGCCCGGGCCAAGGCGGCATCGCTCGCGCGGGCGGTGAGCGACGCGCCCCTGATATTCGGCGATGCCGCAATCGACGTCCGTCTGTCGATCGGCGTCGCGACGATGCGCGAAGGCGACACGACCGAGGCAGTGCTGGGCCGTGCGGATAACGAGATGTACGCGGCAAAGCGCGCTCAGCGGTCGGACAGATAAAACCGCTCGCGCTCGCGCAAATCGCCGTCGAGCTCATAGATCAGAGGCTGACCGGTCGGGATTTCGAGACTGGCAATGTCCGCGTCGGCAATTCCCGACAGGTGCTTGACCAACGCGCGCAACGAATTGCCGTGCGCCGCGATCAGCACGCGCTTGCCGTCGCGCAGCTGCGGCGCGATGCGTGCCTCGAAATAGGGCAATACCCGCGCAATGGTGTCCTTCAGGCTTTCGGTCTGCGGAATGGGCACACCCCTGTAGCGCGCATCCTGCGCCAAATCCCAAGGCGAACCCTCGTCGGGTAGCGGTGGCGGCACGTCGAAGCTGCGCCGCCACAGCTTCACCTGATCTTCGCCGTGCTTCGCCGCCGTCTCGGCCTTGTCGAGACCGGTCAGCCCGCCATAGTGCCGCTCGTTGAGGCGCCAGTCCTTCTCGACGGGCAGCCATAGTCGCCCCATCGCCTCCAGCGCCAGATTGCAGGTCTTGATCGCCCGGCTCTGAAAGCTGGTAAAGGCAATGTCGAAATCATAGCCCTTGTCGCGCAGGTCCTCGCCTGCCGCCCAGGCTTCCCCGACCCCCTGTTCGGTTAAATCGACGTCCCACCAGCCGGTGAAGCGGTTTTCGAGGTTCCAGGCCGATTGGCCATGACGAAGCAGGACGAGCGTGGGCATGAAATTCCTTAGAGCGTAAGCGTCATGAACCGATTGTGTGGGCTGGCCGGATAGCCGCCGAACGCATCGCAATCCTCGAAGCCGTAAAGCTCGTACAGCGCGTTGGCTGCATCGAACATCGGTGCGGTGCCGGTTTCGAGGCTCAGCTGCTTGAACCCCGCCACCTGGGCCTCGGCGGCAAGATGGCCGAGCAGCGTCCGCGCGACGCCTTTACGCAGATGATTTGGGTGCGTCCGCATCGACTTGAGCTCGGCATGACCATCCTCGATTTGCTTGAGCGCGCCGATGCCGAGCAGATTATCGCCTTCCCATGCGGAAAAGAACCGGATGCCCGGCGCCTGCAATCCAGAAGAATCGAGCGCGTGGGCGTTGTCCGCGGGCGTTGTCGAGCGCGCTTCGGTGCGGTGATGATGCAGCAGCGCTTCGACGCAAGGATCGCCCAGCCCGCCCTCGCGGATGATCATAAGCGGTCGACGATTTCCGCCAGCGTCTTCAGGCAATCGGCCGCCAGCTGTTTTGACCGGTCGGGCGACCAGCCGCGCACTGGGTCGGGCGCGTCGGCATTGTCCTTGAACGGCATCTCCAGCGTCATGCTCACCGCGCCGAAGCGCTCGGCCAGCTGGTTCGTCGACATCGCCATGTTGGCCTTGCCGAGACCGGCTTTGGGATAGCCGTGCTTGGTCTGGAAATCCTCGGTGCGGGCCTCGAGCGTAGCGAGGAAGGCGTCGTAATTGTCGACCTGTGCCCGGGTCAGCGACGGCACGCCGTCGAAACCCGCCATGAAAACGTAGGGGATCGCCTCGTCCCCATGGACGTCCATCGCGAAATCGACGCCGGTTTCATCCATCGCCGCGCGGACCAGGAACACCTCGGGGCTCCCGTCCATCGTCGGCTCCGCCCATTCGCGATTGAGGTTTCTGCCTGCCGCATTGGTGCGCAAATGCCCGCGCGCCGATCCGTCGGGGTTCATGTTCGGGACGACGTGCAGCGTCGCCGCCGTCCGCAATTTTATTGCTGCGGCATCGTCGGAAGTAAGGAAGTCGAGCGCACCTTCCATCCACCATTCGGCCATGCTCTCGCCGGGATGCTGGCGCGCATAGAGCCATACCTGCCTGGTGCCCGAGCCGAGACGCAGCACGTCGAGCGGCCGCCCGTCGAGCGTTTCACCGAGCACGCGGTGTGACACGCCCGGCGACTTCGCGATCCGCTCGATCAGTGTTTTGTGCCGTTCGCTCGAATAAGGTGCGAAATAGGCGAACCAGATGCTGTCGCCTGCCGGCGTGTGACGGATGGTCAGCGTGCCATCGGCATAGCTCGTGTCGGTGCGGCGCCAATCCCGGTCATCGTCGCTGACGCAAGCGCGGTAGTCGGGCCAGCCGAGCGGGTAGGCCGCGCCCGCGCAGTTGGTAATCTTGAGCTCGAGCGGCTGCGCTGCCGCGCCGTCCACGCGGAAATAGAACCATTGGTAGAAGTCGGACAAATGATCCTTGCGGATCGTCAGGACGGCGCGAGTGTCATCGATCGCCAGCACTTCGATATTGCCGGCGTCGAATTCAGCCGAGATTTGGATGGTCATTTGACCGTGATAGTGCGCCCATTCACCCCCGGAAAGTCCCGGAACAACGCATAAGCCAGACGCTGCGCGATTTCGCGCTGGCCGATCCTCGTCTTGTCTTCGGTTTGGGCGCGTCCTTCCCAGACGGTCGATCCGCCGCGTTCGCGCAATTGCACCGACAGGCGCGTCAGCGCCGCTTCGCCGCGGCCGCCGCCAAAGCCGATCCCCACCCCACCGCCGACGCTGCTGCCGCCGCGATAATAACCGCCGCCGCCGCTGCTCCCGCCCAGGCCGATCGAAAAGCTCGGCTTGCGTTGCGAAGACGGGACGACATCGCGCGAATATTCGATCGAGAACACGTAACGCGCGTCGCCCTGGCCGCTGCCAAAGCCCAGCCGGTTGAGTTCGGCCCATACCGCATCACGGTAGATTTGCGCTTCCAGTCCACCGTCAGTCCCGGCCGGGGCGACCGTTCCGCGCTGAACGTCCTGGTTGAGGAAGAACCGCGTCACGGTGGTTTTGGGCCGTGCATCGGCGGCAACGGGCAAGGCGAGCACCGCGAACGGCAAAAGGAAAGCGAGGGGTTTCATAAGGACGCTCCGAAATACGATCATACACTTAGCAACGAATGATCGCGGCTTTCGCTGCACCTTGACGGCGCGCGCCCGCCACAATAGGGGCCCCGCTTCGTTTTCACGCATATTCGAAGAAGCGTCCGCCCATGAAAATCCGTAACTCGTTGAAGTCGCTCAAGGACCGCCATCGCGACAACCGCGTGATCCGCCGCCGCGGCCGGACCTACGTCATCAACAAGACCAACCGCCGCTTCAAGGCGCGCCAGGGCTGAACGCAGCGACGCTTAAGGTGAGCGGAGCGAAGCGAGCGAAGCGAGCGAACCTTAGACGCGACTGAGTGTAAGCCCGGCCAGCGTCGCACAGCGACGACCGACGGCGCGGATTTACTCCGCGTCGGCCTCGGCTAGAGAGATCATAAGCGACGCGGCCCATTGGCAGCGTCGCTTTTGCGTTCGATAGCTGCGAAGAATTCGCGGCTGTCGTCGGACCTTCGCTAAACTGCGGTCGGCCGGACCCTACGCCCCGTCGCGATTAGCGGGCGCTCGCTGCGCTCCGCTTGTGCTAAGCGTCGCGCGGCTTGGCCTCACTTCAGCTCATCCCCCGTCAGGCGCACGACGTGCAGCACGTTTGTCGACCCCGGCGTCTTGAACGGCACGCCCGCGACGATCACCAACCGCTGATCGCCTGCTGCCAGGCTGTGGCGCAGCGCCATGCGCTTGGCCTTGGCAACCATCTCCTCGAAGCTCGCCACGTCGCGCGTATGGACGGCATGCGCGCCCCATAGCAGGCCCAGGCGTCGGGCGGTGGTCATGCTCGGCGTCATCACCAGCAGCGGCACACCCGGCCGCTCACGCGATACACGGCGGGCGGTCGATCCAGACATGGTGAAGGTGGCGATGGTCCGCGCGCTCAGCGTCTGGGCGATCTCGCGCGCCGCCGCCGAAATCGCGTCCGCGGCGGTGGCATCGGCCTTGGTTTCCGTGAAATGCAGCCGCGCGTTATAGCCGGGATCGGCCTCCACGCTCATCGCGATGCGGTCCATCATCGCCACTGATTCGACCGGCCAGGCGCCCGCCGCGCTTTCGGCCGACAGCATCACCGCGTCGGCGCCGTCATAAATCGCGGTGCCGACATCGGACACTTCGGCGCGCGTCGGCGTCGGCGCGGTGATCATCGATTCGAGCATCTGCGTCGCCACGACCACCGGGCGCCCGGCACGGCGCGCGACCTCGACGATGCGCTTCTGCGCGGGCGGCACGTCCTCGGGCGGCAATTCGACCCCCAGATCGCCGCGCGCGACCATCACCGCGTCGGCCAGTTCGACGATCTCTTCCAGCCGGTCGAGCGCCGCGGGCTTTTCGATCTTGGCCAGCACCGCCGCGCGGCCTTCGATCAGGCGCCTGGCTTCGGCGACATCCTCGGGCCGCTGGACGAAGCTCAGCGCGACCCAATCGACGCCCTGATCGAGCGCAAAGGCCAGATCGGCGCGGTCCTTGGCGGTCAGCGCCGCCATCGGCACGACGACATCGGGAACATTGAGCCCCTTGCGGTCGGAAAGCATGCCGCCGACTTCGACCATCGTTTCGGCGTGGTCCGCATACAGCGCCTTGACCCGCAATACGATCTTGCCATCGTCGAGCAACAGCCGCGCGCCGGGCTTGAGCGCCTCGAAAATCTCACGGTGCGGCAGGTTGACGCGTGTCGCATCGCCCGGCGCCTTGTCCTGGTCGAGCCGGAACGCCGCGCCCGTTTCCAGCATCACCTTGCCGCCCGCGAAGGTGCCGACACGCAGCTTTGGCCCCTGCAGATCGGCAACGATCGTCATCGGCCGTCCAAGCGTCTTTTCCAGCGCGCGGATCGCCGCGACCACGGGCTCGTGATCGGCATGCGCGCCGTGGCTCATATTGAGGCGGAAGGCGTCGGCGCCGGCGCGCGCCAGCTTCTCGATCATCTCGGGCGTGCGGCTGGCCGGCCCCAGCGTGGCGAGGATGCGGACCTTGCGGCCGCGGGGCTTCAATGTGCGATGGGTGGACAAATCACTCGCTCGGCTGGCTTGTCGGGAGGGGTCGGTTCGTCCTACGGGCCTAGGGCAGGGGTGGCCGCGCGACAAGTTGTCCGGCCCGAAAGCACTGAGGATCATGATGAGCGACGTAATTCAGGCCGACAAATTGCGCCTGCTGATCGAACGGATCGAACGACTGGAAGAGGAGAAGAAGGGCATCGCCGACGACGTCAAGGATGTCTACGGCGAGGCCAAGGGGCAGGGTTACGACGTCAAGACGATGCGCAAGATCGTTGCATTGCGCCGCCTCGACAAGCATGTCCGCGATGAAGCCGATGCGATGATGGACACCTATCGCGCGGCGCTGGGGCTGCACTGAGCCATGGCCGGCCATTCCAAATTCAAGAACATCATGCACCGCAAGGGCGCGCAGGATAAGAAGCGCGCCGCGGCCTTTTCCAAGCTCAGCCGCGAAATTACCGTCGCGGCGAAGGCCGGCCTGCCCGATCCGGCGATGAACGCGCGGCTGCGCGCCGCGGTGCTGACCGCGCGCGCGGGCGGCATGCCCAAGGACAATATCGAGCGCGCGATCAACAATGCCTCGAAGGGCGACGGCGCCAATTACGAAGAGATCCGCTACGAAGGCTTCGGCCCGGGCGGCGTCTCGCTGATTGTCGAGGCGCTGACCGACAACCGCAACCGCACCGCGACCAACGTCCGCACCGCCATCACCAAGAATGGCGGCAATATGGGCGCGGGCGGCAGCGTCAGCCACGGTTTCGACCGCATGGGGCTGATCAACTATCCCCCCGGCGCGGGCGATGCCGACACGGTGTTCGAAGCCGCGCTGGACGCGGGCGCCGAGGACGTATCGTCAAGCGAGGACGGCCACGAAATCTGGACCTCGATCGATTCGCTGCACGAAGTCGCCAAGGCGCTCGAGGCCAGCCTCGGCGAAAGCGAGGGTGCCAAGCTCGCCTGGCGCGCGCAGACGATGGTCGATGTGAATGAAGGCGACGCCGCGACCCTGCTCAAATTGCTCGATGCGCTCGACGATGATGACGACGTTCAGACCGTCTGGGGCAATTACGAGATTTCGGACGCGGTGATGGAGAAGTTGAGCTAAGATGTTCCGCCTGTTCCGCCTCGACCCGCCGCACGGCTGGCGGGCAGTGTGGTGGGAATTGGCGATTGTGACGCTGGGTGTGCTGATCGCGCTCGTGGCGCAGCAATGGGCTGAGGCAGCGAGCTGGCGCGACCGCGTGGCCGACATGAAAGTGCGGCTGATCGCCGAAATGCAGGGTCACTATGCCGATGCGGCGGAGTTGATCGTCGTCGCGCCCTGTATCGACCAGCAACTCAGCGGACTGAGCCGTGTCCTGGTGAAGCCGGGCGCGCGCCCGCAGGTCTATCGGGAAAAGGGCGGCGTCGCGTTCCTGTTCCGCAACCCGGAACGCGCCTGGACTGACGATGCGTGGCGCACGGCGATCGGCGATGGGACGAGCGCGCATTTGGACCAGGTTTTCGCGGCGGTCATGGCAAAACATTATGGCAATGTGGCGCAGCTGCGTGAGTTGCGCGACAAGTTGAGCGATGTCGACGGACCGCTGAACGTGATCCTGGAATTTGCACCGCCGACGATTGCCCAGCGATACGAGTTGGTCCAGCGCGTTTCCGCCGCACGGTCCTGGTTCATCCTGCAAGCGGATCACGCGAGCACAATGATCCGCGCAATCGACAAGGCCGGCCTGTCACCGGATCGCTCGCAAATAACCGGTAAACTCGCCAGCTCGGGCACGGTGCGCTTTTGCCGCTCGCACGGTTTTCCGCTTAACCCCTTTCCTGCTCCCACGCTGTCATGATCGTTCTCGGGCTCGACCCCGGGCTCGGCACCACCGGTTGGGGCGTGATCATCGCCGAGGGCAACCGGCTGGCGCACATCGCCAACGGGCGGATCGCGACCGATGCCAAGGCGGAACTCCCCGCGCGCCTCGCGCATCTCGCGCAGTCGCTCCACCAAATGCTCATCACTCACAGCATCGTCAGCGCGGGGATCGAGGAAGTGTTCGTCAATTCGAACGCGCAATCGACGCTCAAGCTCGCCCAGGCGCGCGGGGCGTTGCTCTCGGTGCTGGGGTTCAAGCAAATTCCCGTCAGCGAATACGCGCCGCGCCAGGTCAAGCAGGCCGTCGTCGGCACCGGCGCGGCGGAAAAGGTTCAGGTCCACGCGATGGTCAAACGCCTGCTGCCCGGCGTGCAGATCGACGGCAGCGACGCGGCGGACGCATTGGCGGTGGCGATCACTCATGCGCACCATCTGGCCAGCGCGAGACACACCAAAATCCGTTTGGGCTGAGCTTGTCGAAGCCCTGTCCTTCTTCTTCAATTCACGTCAAAGCAAGACAGCCCTTCGACAGGCTCAGGGCGAACGGGGTTTTGTTGCTTGATCGCTAGGCTCACCGGAACACTTGCCGAAACCGCTGCAGACTCTGCGGTGCTCGACGTGGCCGGCGTCGGCTACCTCGTGCTCGCCTCCTCGAAAACGCTCGCCGCTATCGGCCCTGTCGGCGGAACCGTCATGCTCCATACCGAACTCCAGGTGCGTGAGGATGCGATGACGCTGTTCGGCTTCGGCTCGCAAGGCGAACGCGACTGGTTCCGCCTGCTCACCGGCGTGCAGGGCGTCGGCGGCAAGGTGGCGCTCGCCATCCTTTCGATCCTCGCGCCCGACGAATTGTCGCAAGCCATCGCCCGGCAGGACAAGGCGGTGGTCGCGCGCGCCAACGGCGTCGGCCCCAAGCTCGCCGAACGCATCGTCCGCGAATTGAAGGACAAGGCCGGCGGGATCGCGCTCGGCGGCGCCACAACCCCGCCGGCGGGTGGCGCGGCGCAAGACGCGATTTCCGCGCTGGCCAATCTCGGCTTCAAACCCGCCGAAGCCAGTGCCGCGGTGTCGGCGGCGGCGGACGAACTGGGCGGGGAGGCGAACCTCGACGCGCTGGTGCGCCTCGCGCTCCGCAAGGCGTCAAGATAAGGACCTCGAAAGCGCCGCCCCGCGCCGGGTAGCATTGGGCGGCGTTCGGTCGGGCGCGGATGAACGCCGCGCCCGATCTCTCGCGCGTCAGGCGTTCCGCAGGACGGGCCGCGCGCGGCGGCGAAGCGCCCCACCGACCAGCCCGAAGCCGCCGATCATCAGCGACCACGTCGTCGGCTCGGGCACGCCGGTCACGGCGGGCAGCATGTCGTTCGGAGTCACCGTGTCGTTTGGCGAGATCGCGAACTGCGCGCTCGACGCGCCGATCGTGTCGAATTCGAACGCCACGCCCGTCGAGCTGAAAAGCAACGCGCCAACCTGCTCGCTCGGATCGAAATTGATGTACAGACGGCGGTTGGTGCGTGACGATCCCTGATCGCCATCCTGACCCGGCAGGTCGGCGCCGTCGATCGTCTTCAGCACGCTGCCGTCGAGCTTCAGGACCTGGATACGGTTATACCCATCGACCGATCCGACATAGACGCTGAGCGACCGCACTTGGCGCTGCTGCGCGCTGAAATAATTCGAGAAGTCGATCTTCGCCGATCCGCCCGTGCCCAGAGCGAGATACTGGCTCGTGTCGCCCACCGGCGCCGCGGCCAGGCCCTGCGTCGTCCCGGTGTAGAAACCGTTGGTGCCCGCCAGCGTCGTGGTCACCAGCGGACTATCGCTGCCCTGAAAGCCAACGAGCAGCGTCTCGAAACTTGCGAGGCCCGGGTCCGCCTTGCCCGAAGGCGTGTTGACCGCGCCGAGCGAGAAGAACGACACGGCATGCGCCGGGGCGGAAACGGCCAGCACAGCGGCGGCGGTCAGCAGGATTTTACGCACGGGCACTCCCAAAACAGTTTGTAATGCAAGGCGATACGCTAGCAAAAGCCTTTTGCCTACCTGCTCAAACGACCGGAATTTGCCAATACGTGCCAGATGGGGACTCGGCGATCCGGGGTCCTTGCCGCTCGCCATTGCGCACGGCAGCGCATATTGAGGACGGATCGTGTCCGATCCGCTCACCTCTCCCCAGCGCCAGCCCGAGGATATCGACACCGCGTTGCGGCCCAAGACGCTCGATGATTTCGTCGGGCAGAGGGCGGCACGGGAAAACCTTCGCGTGTTCATCCACGCCGCCAAGGCGCGGGGCGAGGCGCTCGACCATGTGCTGTTCTTCGGCCCGCCCGGGCTCGGCAAGACGACGCTGGCGCAGATCGTCGCGCGCGAAATGGGCGTTGGCTTCCGCGCCACCTCGGGCCCGGTCATCGCCAAATCGGGCGATCTCGCCGCGTTGCTGACCAATCTCGAGGACGGCGACGTGCTGTTCATCGACGAGATCCATCGCCTCGCGCCCGCGGTCGAGGAGGTGCTCTACCCCGCAATGGAGGACCGCGCGCTCGATCTGATGATCGGGGAGGGGCCGTCGGCGCGCAGCGTGCGGATCGACCTGCCGCGCTTCACCCTGGTCGGCGCGACGACGCGGCAGGGGCTGCTGACGACACCGCTGCGCGATCGGTTCGGTATTCCGGTCCGGCTCCATTTCTACACCGTCGACGAATTGCGTCAGGTCGTGGCGCGCGCGGGGAAGCTCCTGGGGCTCGACCTCGCCGAGGACGGCGCCGCCGAAGTCGCCAAGCGCAGCCGCGGCACGCCCCGCATCGCCGGGCGTCTGCTCCGCCGCGTCCGCGATTTCGCGCATGCGGCGGGCGAGGATGTGGTCACCGCCAAGGTCGCCGACGCCGCGCTCAACCGCCTTGAAGTCGATGCGCTCGGCCTCGATGCGATGGACCGGCGCTATCTGACGATGATCGCCGACATCTATCGCGGCGGACCCGTCGGCGTCGAAACCCTCGCGGCGGGCTTGAGCGAACCGCGCGACACGATCGAGGAGGTGATCGAACCCTTCCTCATCCAGCTCGGCCTGATCGCGCGCACCGCGCGCGGGCGCTGCCTTAATGCGGGCGGCTGGAAGCATCTGGGGCTGACGCCCCCGGCGGGAAGCCAGGACGGGTTGTTCGAGTAACGATCTTCCCGTTCGGGCCCAGCGAAGTCGAGGCACCTTCGCCCGCCGGCGTCTCGATTCCTCGCGGGACGAACGGAATGAGGGACGCGACGAACTGGATTCCCACGCGGCGCTCGCTCGGCTAGACCCGCCCCATGAGCGACCATGGCGCCCTCGGCCGCTTCGACGGCAAGCGGCATCTGTTTCCGGTTCGGGTCTATTTCGAAGACACCGACCTGTCGGGCCTGATCTACCATGCCAATTACCTGCGCTTCATGGAACGCGCGCGCTCCGACATGCTGCGTGCGGTCGGCATTGACCAGCGCGGGCATCACGATACGGGGCAGGGCGTCTATGCCGTCAGCGATCTGCACATACGCTATCGCGCACCGGCCAAGCTCGATGACGATCTGATCGTCGAGAGCCGCGTGCTCAAGGTCACCGCCGCGACGGCGATCATTCAGCAGCGAGTCATGCGCGAAGCCGAAGTGCTGACCGACGGCACCGTGACGGCCGCCTGGCTGACCACCGCCGGGCGGCCGCAACGCCAGCCAAGGGAGTGGGTCGCGGCTTTCACCGCATTGATCGAGGACGATAAGTGAATCCGAGCGTACCCAGCCTCAATCCCGTCGAATTGTTCCTGCAGGCCGACTTCATCGTGCGCGCGGTGATCCTGATCCTGCTGCTGGCGAGTATCGGGAGCTGGGCGATCATTCTCGCCGCCTGGGGCCGCCTCCGCCGCATCGGTCCGGCTACCGAGAAATTCGAAAGCGAGCTGATGGCGACGCGCGACGTGGAGAGCTTCGCCCGCACGCATGAAAAATCGACGCTCCCCGCCGCCAGCGTGCTGCGCGCCGCGCTCGAGGAATGGCGGCTATCGTCCAAAGGCGCGCGGCTCGACCGCGACGGCGTTCGCGCGCGCCTGCAGACCGTGATGGCCAGCACTGCGGCGGGGGAGGCGGATGCGCTGTCGGACCGGCTGAACATCCTCGCCACGATCGGCTCGGTGGCGCCGTTCGTCGGCCTGTTCGGCACCGTCTGGGGGATCATGCGCAGCTTCACCGGCATCGCCGCGGCGCAGAACACCAGTCTCGCGGTGGTCGCGCCGGGCATCGCCGAGGCGCTGTTCGCCACCGCCTTGGGCCTGTTCGCGGCGATTCCCGCGGTGGTCGCGTACAATCGCCTCAGCCACCGCGTGAACCGCATCGAAGCCGGCCTGACGCGCTTCGCCGACCGCTTCCACACCACGCTCAGCCGGGAGTTGGACGGCGCGTGAGCCCGATACGCACCTCCCGCTCCCGCCGCCGCGCGCCGGTGGCGGAGATCAACGTCACGCCGATGGTCGACGTGATGCTGGTGCTGCTGATCATCTTCATGGTCACCGCGCCGCTGCTCACCGCGGGCGTGCCGGTGAACCTGCCCGACGCGGCGGCGAAACCGCTGACGCAGGAGCGCGAGCCCGTGGCGATCAGCCTCGACCGCCAGGGCAAATTGTTCGTCGGCGACCGCGAGGTCGACAGCCAAGGCTTTGCCGACGAGCTGACCCGCCTGACCGCGCGCGGCGAGCCGCCGCAGGTCATGCTCCGCGCCGACCGCGGGCTCGATTACGGGCGCGTGATGGCGGTGATGGCGCAGCTCAACCGGGCGGGGATCAACAAGATCGCCTTGGTGACGACCGGTGACCAGGGCTGAACGCCTCGGCCTTGGCGGGGCGACGCTCGGCCATGTGGCGCTGATCGCGGCGCTCTCGCTCGGCCTGTTCGCCGCGCCCAAGCCCGACAGTCCCGCGACGCAGCCGGTCGACGTGCAACTGGTCGACGAGGTCGGTTTGACCGACACCGCCCCGGTCGTGTCGCCAGCGCCGCCCGCCCCCTCGGTCGCCCCCGAGCTTGGCACACCGCAGCAGGC
>CAXTPT010000053.1:0-15092 GCA_964246315.1 uncultured Sphingomonadaceae bacterium
GGATCGAAGTGGTGGCCGTATCCGCCCGCGACCGGGGGCGGGAGCGCGGAGTCGATTTGGCGCGGTTCGAATGGGCGGACGACACCGTCGATCTGGCGGGGCGCGACGATGTCGACGTGGTCGTCGAGTTGATCGGCGGGAGCGACGGGCCGGCGCTGACGCTCGCGCGGCGGGCGATCGTCGGCGGCAAGGGGTTCGTCACCGCCAACAAGGCCATGATCGCGCATCACGGGCTCGAGCTCGCCGAGGCAGCCGAACAGGCCGGCGTCACCATCAAATTCGAAGCGGCGGTGGCGGGCGGCATCCCGGTGATCAAGGGCCTGCGGGAAGGCGCGGCGGCGAACGCCATCGCGCAGGTCGACGGCATCCTCAACGGGACGTGCAACTATATCTTGAGCGAGATGGAGGCTCGGGAGTCGGACTTCGCCGAAGTGCTGGCGGAAGCGCAGCGGCTGGGCTTTGCCGAGGCCGACCCGTCGTTTGATATCGACGGGGTCGATGCGGCGCACAAGCTCGCGATCCTGGCGACCGTGGCATTCGGCACAAAGCCCGATTTCGACGGGATCGAAGTACGCGGCATCCGCAACGTGGTGGCGGGCGACGTCGCCGAGGCGGCGGCTCTGGGATACCGGGTGCGGCTGATCGGGCTGGCCGCGTCGGATTCGCACGGGCTGTACCAGCGCGTCACGCCTTGTCTGGTCCGTGAGGGGCATCTGCTGGCGCGCGTCACGGGCGCGACCAATGCCGTGCTGGCCGAGGGCGATTTCGTCGGGCGGCTGCTGTTCGAAGGCCGCGGCGCGGGCGAGGGCCCGACGGCGAGCGCGGTGGTCGCCGATCTGATCGATATTGCGCGCGGCACGGTCGGGACCGCATTCGGAATTCCGGTCCGCCACCTGACCGTCGCCACGCGTGCCGATCCGGGGGCGCGGCGCGAGCGGGCCTATCTGCGCTTCATCGTGCAAGACCGCGCAGGCGTCCTCGCCGAACTCACGGCGGCGATGCGCGACGGCGGGGTGTCGATCGAGAGCATGATCCAGCGCGGCGCGGGCGGCGAAGCGGGCGTGCTGGTGGCGATGACGACGCATGCGGGGCCAGTGCGCACCGTCGCCGCGGCGCTGGAACGGCTGAAGGGTTCGATCAGCCTGATGGGGCGGCCGATGGTCATGCCCATTCTCGATTAGGCGGGGCCTCGATTGAACCATCCGGTCACGCCTGACGGCCGTTACTTCGTCGTGCGGGGGCGGCTGTGGCGGATGAGCGATCCCCGGCTGGGCACGGATGAGCGGGCGGCGCTGACGCGTGAGCTGATGACGGCCCGGCGTGCGGTGGGAACGGCATCACGGGCGGGCAACGCGGACGCGCTGAAGACGGCCCGTGCCGCCGTCGACGCGGCGAAAATCGCCCTTGGCGAGCGGGGGCCGGTTTGGTGGGACGACGGCGCGCCGGACGAGAACCGGCGAATGGCGAAAAATTCGCGCTACGCCGAATGGTGGGCGGGATTGCCTCCGCCGACCGCTGCTCGGACGTGCCGGCTTAGCTCGTAAGCGGGAGGGGCGAGGCGCGTTGACAGGCTGGACCCTGTCGGCCAATGACGCGCGCCTTGCCGCGCCGCATCCGCCGCGCCGCGAGATGGACAGGTGGCCGAGTGGTTAAAGGCGGCAGACTGTAAATCTGCTCTCTCCGGAGTACGTTGGTTCGAATCCAACCCTGTCCACCATCGCCCTGGCACAGCGTCAAACCATTTCGTCGCCCCTGCGTAGGCAGGGGCTGAGATGCGGGTCTCCGGTTGCGGTGCAGTTTCCAGTTGAGGGTTCATCTGGGCCCCTGCCTGCGCAGGGGCGACAGGGTTGTTCGAGTGGCGTAAAGTCTCCTGCATGGCGAAACGTGGTAAAAATCAGGGATCGGGCAATGCGCAGCGGCCGCGTTTCTGGGGGCGGCATGCGGTCGAGGCGGCGCTGGCCAATCCCGAGCGCGTTGTACGCAAATTATGGGCGACGCGGGCGGCGGCGGAGCAGCTGACCCTGCCCAGGGATTTGCCCGTCGTACTCGCGGATGTCGCGGATCTCGGCCGGATGGTGCCCGCCGATGCGCCGCATCAGGGGCTGGTGGCGGAGGTCGATCCGCTGGAGGATGTGTGGCTCTCCGACCTTCTGGCGCAGGACGGCGGCGGGCCGATCGTCGTGCTCGACCAGGTCACCGATCCGCATAATGTCGGCGCGGTGCTGCGGTCGGCGGCGGCGTTCGACGCCGCGGCGATCGTGACGCAGGACCGTCATGCGCCACCGGAGGGCGGTGCACTGGCCAAGGCGGCTTCGGGCGCGCTGGAGCTGGTGCCGTGGGCGCGGGTGGTCAATCTCAGCCGTGCGCTCGAGGAACTCGCCGAGGGCGGCTATTGGCGCATCGGGCTGGCCGGCGCGACCGAGATGACGCTCGACCAAGCGTTCACGCCGGGCAAGGTGGCGCTGGTGCTGGGCGCGGAAGGCGAAGGGCTGCGCCACAATGTGGCACAGCATTGCGACGTGCTGGCGCGCCTGCCGATCAGCGAGCGGATCGAGAGCCTGAACATTTCCAACGCGGCGGCGATCGCGCTGTACGCGGCGGCGGCGCGAGCCAGATAGGTTAGAAATATCTTGACAAGGGGAGCGAATATGGCTAGTAGTTTGCAAGTCGGAAGTTCGGGAGCCGCAAGGAGCCTGCGAGTCGCATCGCACCCCCGTTCGACATCCGGCAGCGTGTGGGGACGCGCTGCCAAAATACTGTCAGCATTGGCGGCGCCGCTGGTGCTGGCAGGATGTTTCCTGACCCCCGGCGCGTTCGATTCCTCACTCGATCTGCGGCGGAATGGCGAGTTCGCCTTCGCCTATAAGGGCGAGATCGTCTTCACGATCCCCGACAACATGATGGACGGCAAGCCCGCGGCGTGGAGCGACGATCAGGCGATATGCGAGGCGACAGACGCATCGGACGGCAATTCGATGGATGCGGGCAAATGTACCCGCGAGCAGATTGCCGAGCAGAAGAAGACCTGGGAGGCCGAACAAGCAACCAAGGCGGCCAAAGACGCCGAAGAGAAAAAGCAGTTCGCGTCGCTGTTCGGCTACGCCCCGGGCGATGACATGGCGAACCGGCGCTTCGCGGCGCAGCTGGCCAAATATGACGGGTTTCGTTCGGCGGTCTATGCGGGGAACGGGGTGTTCAATGTCTATTACGCGAAATCGGGGCGGCTGAGCCACGACTTCGTGTTCCCGGTGATGATGCAGGGCAACATCATGTTCCCGTTCGTGCTGGCACGCCCACAACTGGACGGCGCGGTGCGCGTGTCGGCGCCGGCCTATGTCGGCAACGGGGCGCTGGGGGCGCTGGCGCGGCTTAAGGATTCGGGCATGGGCGGCGAGCTGGCCAAGCTCCCCGCGAACCGTACCAATGGGCGCTTCGTGCTGACCACCGACGGCGAGGTGCTGACCAACAACACCGAGGACGGCCCGGTGGCCGGTCCGCGCGGCAAGACGATGATGTGGCTGGTTGATGCGAAGAGCGTGGTGGTGCCCGAGGCGCTGATCAAACTCAGATGATCTGCGCCTCGATGTACGGATGATGCGCGTCAGTCTTCCTTGGCGATCGTCACCTTCAGCCCGTCAAGGTCGTCCGAAAAGGGAATCTGGCACGACAGGCGCGAAGTGGTGTCGCGATCGTCCGAGCTTTCGAGCAGATCGTCCTCGTCCGGGCTCATCGGCGCGACCTTGCCCGCGAAGGCGGGGTCGATATGAACGTGACACGTGGCGCATGAGCAGCAGCCGCCGCACAGAGCGAGCAGTTCGTCGATGCCGCCATCGCGGATGACCTCCATCACCGACAGGCCGGCCTGGCCCTCCAGCGTGACCGTTTCCCCTTCGCGCGTGGTGACATAGAGCGTCGGCATATTATGGGCATTCCCTGTTCGCGGATTTGCAGCGGGCTATGCGGTGGAGCGGGAGCGGACGCAATGGGATTGAGCGCAAAACGGCTGCGGGCGGACCTCGATGCGCTGGCGGCGATAGAGCCGGCATTCGC
Source organism: uncultured Sphingomonadaceae bacterium (assembly GCA_964246315.1). Taxonomy (GTDB): domain Bacteria; phylum Pseudomonadota; class Alphaproteobacteria; order Sphingomonadales; family Sphingomonadaceae; genus Sphingomonas_O. The sequence goes on from CAXTPT010000053.1 coordinate 4,051, forward strand.
GCGCGCGCTGGCGGAGGCTGGCTATCCCGAGCCGCGCCTGCGCGACCGCGGCTACGAGACGCTGCTGCGCACGATCGTCGGGCAACAGATCAGCGTCCATGCCGCGGCGGCAGTGTGGAACAAACTGGCGGCGGCGGTGGGCGACATGACTGACCCCCGGGCGCTGCTGGCAGTGGGCGCGGACGGTCTGCGCGAAGCGGGGTTTTCGCGGCAGAAGACCGGCTATGCGCTGAGCCTGGCGCAGCTGATCGCCGATGGCGAGCTCGATCTGGCTAACCTGCCCGAGGATGACGAGGCAGCGATCGCCGCGCTGATCAAGGTCAAGGGAATCGGGCGCTGGTCCGCCGAGATCTATCTGCTGTTCGCCGAAGGGCGCGGCGACGTGTGGCCCGCGGGCGACCTGGCGGTGCAGGAACAGGTCGGGCGCATCCTGGGGCATAAGGAGCGGCCCAAGGAGCCGCTGGTGCGCGAACTGGCGGAGGCGTGGCGCCCGTATCGCGGGGCCGCGGCGATTTTTGCGTGGCATCAGTATAGTATCAAGCCGATCTGACCGTTCCGCCGCGGGACGGCGTGTTCGAACAAATCGTTGACACTGGTGTCAGCGGATTTTAGCGGCCATCAGCGGGTATCGTTTGGGGGGTCATGTTCAAGTTTTCGACGGCCAGCCTGGCCGTGGCGGGCGCGATTGTCCTTTTTCCGGCAATGGCCAGCGCCAATGTCACGCTGTTGACCACGCAGACCAACGATACGGCGTTAGAGGGCACGGGCGGCTATCTCCAGACGCAGTATGGGCTGCCGCTGGTCGCCAATTCGGCGCTGGTGCCGATCGAACGCGCCGTCGGCCAGGCGCGCATCGGCGTGACCAGCTACACGCGCGGGCTGCATACGCCGAACAATTCGACCGGGCTGCCGGGCGTGGGCGCGGGGGATCACCTCGGCCTGACCAATTACAGCGCGCTGGGCGGCGGATCGACCGTCGCCTGAGCCAATGCGACGCCGATCAACAGGCACGACTCCTTTCCTAAGCTAAGCCGCAACCTTCTCCCGCGCCGGATTGCTGAATTTCATTGTGCCGTCATCCAGCTTGCCATAGCGTAGCGTCATCGCATCCTTGGCGTAATTCTGGTAAAGTTTCCACGGCGCCTTGCTGCCCTGTTTTGGCAGCTGTTCGATGGCGCGCTGGACGTAGCCGGAGCTGAAATCGAGGAACGGTTCGGGCGCGATGTCGTCGCTCAGCACCGGCGCGGCGATGGTCGTGCCGCTGGCCGCCATGCGGTTGAGCAGGCGGCAGACGAACTCGCTGGTGAGGTCCGCCTTCAGCGTCCAGCTGGCGTTGGTGTAGCCGAACACGAAGGTGAGGTTGGGCACGCCGCCCAGCATCATGCCCTTGTAGATGATCTGCTGGCCGAGTTCGAGCGGCTGTCCGTCCATCGAGAATTTGACGTCGCCGAGGACGTTCAGTTTGAGGCCCGTCGCGGTGACGACGATGTCGGCGGGAAGGGTGGTGCCCGAGGCGAGCTGGATGCCTGCGGGGACAAATTTCTCGATCGTGTCAGTCACGACGTCGGCCTTACCGCTCTTCAGCGAATCGAACAGGTCGGCATCGGGGATCAGGCAGAGGCGCTGCTCCCACGGATTGTAGCGCGGCGTGAAATGCTTCCCGACATCGTAATCGGGGCCGAGCGCGTCGCGGACCATGCCGATGAGGCGGTCCTTGATCTTGGCCGGTTTGCGCTGCGTCAGATTGTAGAAGAACAATTGCCAGCCGACATTGCGCCAGCGGGTCAGTGCATAGGCCGCCTTGGGGCCGAACAGCGCGCGCATGCGGTTGGCGAGCTTGTCCTCCGCCGGGCGCGAGACGACATAGGTGGGTGAGCGCTGGAGCATCGTCACCTTGGCGGCTTTCTTGGCCATCTCGGGGACGAGGGTCATCGCCGTGGCGCCCGAGCCGATCACCACGACAGTCTTGCCGGTGTAGTCGAGGTTTTCGGGCCAGAATTGCGGGTGGACGAATTGGCCCGCGAACGCCTCTTCGCCGCCCCATTCGGGCAGATGGCCTTCGGTGTAGCTGTAATAGCCCGAGCACATCAGCAGGAAGTTGCAGGTGGTGGCAATGGTTTCCCCGCCGCGCTCGGCGGTCACCGTCCACACCGCCGCCCCGCTGTCCCAATCGGCGGCGGTGACGCGGGTGTGAAACACGATGTGCCGGTCGATGCCTTCCTCGTGCGCGGTATCGCGGACATATTTGAGGATCGATGGTCCGTCGGCGATGGCCCTGGCTTCGGTCCACGGCTTGAAGCGATACCCAAGCGTATGCATGTCGCTGTCCGAGCGGATACCGGGATAGCGGAACAGGTCCCACGTCCCGCCGATGCTGCCGCGCGCCTCCCAGATCGAATAACTGCGCCCGGGCGAGCGGTGCTTGATGTGCCAAGCGGCGCCGATGCCGGACAGCCCCGCGCCCACGATCAGGACGTCGACATGCTCCATTGAATGCCCTCTCTTATCGAGGGCGACTGTCGCGCTGCTTTACGTGAGCGTCAAGTTGCAATCCGCAACCCGCAGACGTGCTGAGCTCAGGCCGCTTTCGGCGCGCTGTCGCGCACGCCTTGTTCGACATGATCCGCGAATTGCGCGAAATTGTCGATGAATTTGCCGACGAGGTCGCGCGCGGTGCGGTCATACTCATCCTTGTCACCCCAAGCCGCGCGCGGATCGAGGATGCCGCTATCGACGCCGGGGACGGCGACGGGGACCATGAAACCGAAGTTCGGATCGCGGCGGAACTGGGCGTTGTTGAGGCTGCCGTCGAGCGCCGCGTTAAGCAGCGCGCGAGTCGCCTTGATCGGCATGCGTTCGATGCCGTCCATCGTCGCCTTGCCGCCGGTCCAGCCGGTGTTGACCAGCCAGCAATCGACGCCGCCCTTGGCAATGCGCTCCTTGAGCAGATTGCCATAGACCGAGGGATGACGCGGCATGAATGGCGCGCCGAAACAGGTCGAGAAGGTCGCTTCGGGCTCGGTCACGCCGATCTCGGTACCCGCGACGCGCGCGGTGTAACCCGACAGGAAGTGATACATCGCCTGATCGGGGGTCAGCTTGGCGATCGGCGGCAGCACGCCATAGGCGTCCGCGGTCAGCATGATGACGTTGCGCGGGACGGGTCCGAGATTTTTCTCCGACGAGTTCGGGATGAATTCGATCGGGTACGACCCGCGGCTGTTCTCGGCGAGCGCGTTGTCGTCAAGATCGAGCTCACGCGTTTCCGGGTCCATCACGACGTTTTCGAGAACGGTCCCGAAACGCTTGGTGACGGCGTAGATTTCGGGCTCGGCCTCCGCCGACAGGCGGATCATCTTGGCATAACAGCCGCCTTCGAAATTGAACACCGCCTCGTCCGACCAGCCATGCTCGTCATCGCCGATCAGCGTGCGCGATGCGTCGGCCGACAGCGTGGTCTTGCCGGTGCCCGACAGGCCGAAAAACACCGCGGTGTCGCCCTTGGGCCCGATATTGGCCGAGCAGTGCATCGGCATCGTGCCTTCGGCAGGGAGCTTATAGTTGAGAATGCCGAACACCGATTTCTTCATTTCTCCCGCATAGCGCGTGCCGCCGATCAGGATCAGCTTTTCGGTGAAATTGACCGCGATGACGGTTTCCGACCGCGAGCCGTGGCGTTCCGGATCGGCGCGGAAGCTGGGTAGGTCGATGATCGTATATTCGGGTTTGAAGCCCGGCAGGGCATCGGCCTCGGGCCGCACCAGCAAGGTGCGGATGAACATCGAATGCCAGGCGAGTTCGGTGACGACGCGGACGTTGGCGCGGTGCTCGGGCTGCGAGCCGCCATAGAGGTCCTGGACGAACAGCGTCTCCTTTTCGGCGATCGCCTGGAAAAAATCCGCTTTCAGCGCGGCGAAATGCTCGGGGGTCATGCTCTTGTTGGTGTTGCCCCACCACACGGTGTCCTCGGTTTCCGCGTCGCGAACGATGAATTTGTCCTGCGCGCTGCGGCCGGTGTGCTTGCCGGTTTCGACGACGAGGGGCCCGTCCTTCGCCAGCTTGCCCTCACCGCGGGCAATCGCATGTTCGACCAGTTGCGCCGGAATGAGGTTCCAATGCGTCGTCGCCGAGGTCCGCAGACCTTGATCGGCGAGTACGAAAGCGGGCGTACGGTCGGTCACGAAGAATCTCCTATCGCTGCCGCGCCGTTCCACGAAGGCAGGCGCGGCAACATTCGTTTTGCGTAAATGCAACGATGGTTCGGCGCATAATCTCAAGCGCCGATTCGCGTCAAACGACCGGGCTTGATGTTGCGCCGATGCTGGACGGCGACTAGCTGCGCAGATGTGAGCGCCACGATCGCCCTGGTCGACGACGACCGCAACATCCTGACCTCGGTCGCGATGACGCTGCAGGCGGAAGGCTTTGCCACGCGGGTCTATGCCGATGGCGAGGCGGCGCTGAAGGCGTTGACCGACAACCCGGCGGACCTGGTCGTTTCCGATATCAAGATGCCGCGAATGAATGGGCTCGAACTGCTCGAACGTCTGCGTACGATCGGCGATATGCCGGTGATCATGCTGACCTCGAAGGACGAGGAGGCCGATGAGGCGCTTGGGCTCGAACTCGGCGCGGACGATTATATCACCAAGCCGTTTTCGCCGACGCTGCTGGTAGCGCGCATCCGGGCGATCCTGCGGCGGGCGACGGTGGCCGCGCCAGCGCCGGAAGAGGCAGGCGATCAGGAGGTGGTGCGCGGCGATCTGGTGCTCGATGCCGAGCGGCATCGGGTGATTTGGCGATCGCGCGACGTGAAACTCACCGTGACCGAGTTTCTGATCCTGGAAGCCCTGGCGCAGCGACCGGGCGTGGTGAAGACGCGCAACCAGCTGCTCGACGCGGCTTATGGCGATGATGGGTTCGTTGATGACCGCACGATCGACAGTCACATCAAACGCATCCGCCGCAAATTCCGCCAGGCGGACGGCGAATTCGATAGCATCAAGACGCTCTATGGCGCCGGTTACCGCTTCGCCGCCGACTGAGCCGGGAGAGCGCCCGCTGCGCTTTCGCTGGTCGCTCAGCGTGCGAATCCTGTTGCTGAATCTGATCGCCCTCGGGTTGACCGGCGGCAGCATTTTTTACCTCGATAGCTTTCGCGAGCGATTGATGAGCGAGCGGCAGGAGCAGCAGCAACGGCTGGCGCGAACTATGGCGACGTCTTTCGCTTCGACGCCGCGCACCAGCTGGCCTGCGATCAGCACGGCCAGCCAAACGCAGGAGCAACGCCGCGTGCTGGTGTTCGACGGCGCCGGCAAGGCGGTGTTCGATTCGGTCAACGCGGGGCAGGAATTCCGCATCGTCGATCCGGAACGCGAGCCGTGGCGGCGGCACGTCGCACGGTTCATGGACCGGGCCGTGGACACCGTGGTTCGTGCGTCGCCGCTGACGCGCTATGCCCCTGAGCGAACGCCGGACGCCGGCTACTGGCAAAGCCTCGGCCTGTTCCAGAACGCCGCCAGCATCACGCTTTTCGCGCCGGATCGGACACCCCTGGTCGCGGCTGGCGCCAGCATCGGCAGCGGGCTCCATGTCATCACCCTGGAAAACGCCCGCGATGCCACCCGGCTGGTGCGCGCGGAGCGCGGGCGGCTGGCCGAGATCGTGCTGATGGCCCTGCTGCTGTCGGCGCTGCTTTCGCTTTACCTTGCGCGAACCATCGTCAAGCCGATGCGCGCGCTCACCCGCGCCGCGGTTCGCGTGCGGCAGGGACGCGGGCGCGAGGTGATCGTGCCGCGCGAAGAGGGGCGGCGGGACGAGGTCGGGCTACTGGCGCGTGCGGTGTCCGACATGACCGCCGAATTGCGTGCGCGGATCGACGCGATCGATACCTTTGCCGCCGATGTCAGCCACGAATTGCGCAACCCGCTGGCCTCGCTGCGATCGGCCATCGAAACCTTCGCCCGTGTCGGTCCCGAACAGCAGGCGAGCCTGATCGGCATCCTGCGCGACGATGTGCAGCGGCTCGACCGGCTGATCGGCGACGTGGCGGAGATGTCGCGGCTCGATGCGCAATTGACGCGCACGCCTTTCGGCCGGGTTGATCTGGGCGCCTTGCTTGAGGATATGGTCCATGAGCGCGAGCGGCGCGGCGAGGACCAGGGGGTCAGCATTGCCTTTGCGCGCCCCTATCGGGCGCTGGCGACCGTGGCGGGCGATGCCGGACGGCTGGCGCGGGCGATTGCCAATCTGCTCGACAATGCCGTGTCCTTCAGTCCCGCAGGGGGTGTCGTCCGCCTGGGTGCGACGCGCGTCGGCAGCGAAGTTCTCGTCAGCGTCGAGGATGGCGGGCCGGGAGTCGAGCCCGGATTGCGGGCGGCGATTTTCGAGCGTTTTGCCACCGACCGGCCCGCCACGACGAGCGACGGGCGGCATTCCGGCCTGGGCCTTGCTATTGCCAAGACCATCGTCGAGCGGCATAACGGCCGGATCGAGGTCGGCGCCCCCGAATCGGGCAAGGGCGCGCGGTTCGTCATCCGCCTGCCGGCATTGTAGAGTGCCGTGATGCGCGCATTGTCGTCCGAAACGCTTCATGCCTCGTGCGTCGCGATTGGCGGCCGGGCCGTGTTGATCGAGGGACGGTCGGGCAGCGGCAAGTCCGACCTGGCGCTGCGCCTGATCGATCGTGGCGCGGTGCTGGTCAGCGACGATCAGGTGATCGTGCGCCGTGACGGATCGCGCGCGCTGGCCAATCCGCCCGAAACAATCGCCGGCAAGCTCGAGGTCCGCGGGCTGGGCATCGTCGCGTTGCCGATCGAGCGCGACGTACCGCTGGGCCTGATCGTCAGCCTGGGTGAAGCCGATGTCGAGCGCATGCCCGCGGAAACGACGCGCACCGTCGCGGGCATCGCGCTGCCGCTGATCAATCTTCGCCCGTTCGAAGCCTCCGCCGCCGCGAAAGTGACCGCGGCGCTCAAGCATCTGGCCGGCTGATGGCGCAAGACGACCCCGCACGGATCCTGCTCGTCACCGGAATGTCGGGCGCGGGCAAGAGCACCGCGCTCAAGACGCTCGAGGATTTGGGCTGGGAGGTGGTCGATAATTTGCCGCTTCGCTTGCTCGACCGCCTGCTTGCCACGCGCGCGCCCGAGGGCGCCGAGGCCGGAAGGCCGCTGGCGCTGGGGATCGACAGCCGCACGCGCGGGTTCGACGCCGCCGCTATCGTCAAGCGGATCAAGGCGATGCGCGAAGACGGCGCCGACATCTCGACGTTGTTCCTCGACTGCAACGGGGTCGAGCTGGAGCGGCGTTTCTCGGAGACGCGCCGCCGCCACCCCCTGGCGCTCGACCGCCCCGCTGCCGACGGCATTGCGCGCGAGCGAGAATTACTCGCCCCGTTGCGGCGCTGGGCCGAAGCGTTGATCGACACCAGCGCATCAACCAGCAACGACCTGAGGCTCGAAATCCGCGATCGCTTTGCCGAAGGCGACGGCGGCACGCCGCATCTGCAGGTAATGTCGTTTGGCTTCGCCCGCGGCCTGCCGCGCAATGCCGATCTGGTGTTCGACATGCGGTTCCTGCGCAATCCGCATTGGGTCAACGAATTGCGTCCTCAATCGGGACTCGACGCGGCCGTGGCTGATTATGTCGCGGGCGACCCGGCGTACGAACAGGCGATCGCACAGATCGAAAATCTGCTGATCACCCTCCTCCCGCGCTATGCCGCCGAGGGGAAGAGCTATGTGACTGTAGCGATCGGCTGCACCGGCGGGCGGCATCGCAGCGTCCATGTTGCCGAACGCGTCGCTAACCGGTTGCGCAATGCAGCATTTTCACCGACAATCGCCCATCGCGACCTCGCGACCCGGCCTGACGACAGCACGGAAGGGGCGCGAAGCGGATCGAGCGGGGATGTGACGCATTGATGATCGGTTTGGTGCTGGTGACGCACGGCGCGCTTGCGACGGAGTTCGTCACCGCGATGGAACATGTGGTGGGCAAGCAGCGCGCGATTGCCGCGATCTGCATCGGCCCCGACGATGACATGGACGCGCGCCGGGAGGATATCGCGCGGGCGATTGCCGAGGTCGATGGCGGGCGCGGCGTGATTGTGCTCACCGACCTGTTCGGCGGCACGCCGTCCAATATGGCGATCTCGCTGATGGAGCCGGGCCGGATCGAGGTGATCGCGGGAATCAACCTGCCGATGCTGATCCGGCTGGAAGGCGCGCGGCGAACGATGGGCGTGCGCGATGCCGTCGCGGCGGCGCGTGAGGCCGGCCGCAAATATATCTCGGTGGCTTCGGAAGTGCTGGGCGAAAAAGCCGCGTGATCGAGCGCACCGTCGCCATCACCAACAAGCGCGGCCTCCATGCCCGGGCAAGCGCCAAATTCGTGACCCTGGCCAGCGAGCTGCCATGCGAGGTGCGCGTGGCCAAGGACGGCGACAGCGTCGTGGGTACCTCGATCATGGGCCTGATGATGCTGGGCGCGGCGATGGGCGACAGCGTGACGATTTCGGCCGAAGGCGACGGTGCCGAGGATGCGGTGGCGAAGCTGGCGGGGCTGGTGGAAGGGAAGTTTGGGGAGGATTGAACGTCACTCCCGCTTGCGGGAGGGACAGGCGCGAAGCGCCGGGGTGGGCAGTGTTGCAGGCACGAGTGCTCTCCCGTTGCCACTTCGTCCCACCCTGCTTCGCTGTGCGAAGCTGTCCCTCCCGCAAGCGGGAGTGACGTTGATGCGCTTCTCGCCTAATTCTGCGCCATGCCCCGCGAGATCACCGGCTTTTCCAACCCGCTCGTCAAGGACACGCGCGCGCTGCGCGACAAAAAGGTGCGGCGCGAGACGGGGCGGTTCCTTGCCGAGGGGCTGCGCATCCTGACCGAGGGGCTGGCAGCGGGCTTTACGCCGATCCAGCTGTGGCGAACCGAGGCGAGCGCGGACCATCCGTTGGTCAAGAAGCTCGAACGGGCGGCCGGTGAGACGCTGGTGACGTCGCCGGACATTCTTTCCAAATTGAGCGGCAAGGACAATCCGGGGCAGGTCCTGGGCGTCTATGCCGAGTTCGCCACGCCGCTGGCGCAAGTGGATCGCTCGGCAGCAAACATCTGGCTGGTGGCGCAGGCGATGCGCGATCCGGGCAATCTCGGCACGATCCTGCGCACCGGCGACGCGGTCGGCGCGGGCGGGCTGATCCTGGTCGACGATTGCGCCGACCCCTTTTCGGTCGAGGCAGTGCGCGCGAGCATGGGCGCGATCTTCACGCAGCAGGTGGCGCGCACCGACTGGGCCGCTTTTGTCGCATGGTTGCGGGAAGGGGCGGGGAAGCTGGTCGGGACCAGCCTCAACACCGATCTGGATTACCAGCAGCCGCGTTATACCGCGCCGACGTTCGTGCTCACCGGCAATGAAAGCCAGGGGCTGCCCGAGCTGTACGAGAAAGAGTGCGACCTGCTCGTCAAAATGCCGATGCAGGGGAAGGCGGACAGCCTCAACGCCGCGGTGGCGACGGCGGTGATGGCCTATGAAGTGCTCAATCAGCAGCGGCGCTAAGCCGGTTGGAACGCCCCCGCAGCGGTGCTATCCCACCGCCATGACCGAACATCACAACCCGCTGGGCCTTGACGGCTTCGAGTTCGTCGAGTTCACCGCGACCGAGAAAGGCGTGCTCGAGCCGGTTTTCGAGACGATGGGCTTTGCGCGTGTCGCGCGGCACCGGTCCAAGGACGTCGACCTGTGGCGGCAGGGCGAGATCAACCTGATCGCCAATTACGAGCCGCGCAGCCCCGCCGCTTTCTTCGCCGCCGAGCATGGCCCGTCGGCCTGCGGCATGGGCTTTCGCGTCCGCGATGCGGCTGCGGCCTATGACGAGGCGATCCGGCGCGGTGCCGAACCGGTCGAAAGCAAGACCGGGGCGATGGAATTGCGCATCCCGGCGATCAAGGGGATCGGTGGCGCATTCATCTATCTGATCGACCGCTACGCCACGCTCGATCAGCCGGGTGCGCTGTCAATCTATGACATCGACTTCGTCTATCTGCCCGGCGTCGAGCGTCACCCGGTGGGGGCGGGGTTCACGCGCATCGATCACCTGACGCACAATGTCTACCGCGGCCGCATGGCGCATTGGGCCAATTGGTACGAGCGCATCTTCAATTTCCGCGAAATCCGCTTCTTCGACATCAAGGGCGAATATACCGGGCTGACGTCGAAGGCGATGACCGCGCCCGACGGCAAGATCCGCATTCCGCTGAACGAAGAAGGCAAGGCCGGCGGCGGCCAGATCGACGAATATCTCCAGGCCTATAACGGCGAGGGCATCCAGCACATCGCGCTGATCTGCGACGACCTCGTCGCCGCCTGGGACAATCTGCAAAAGCTCGGCGTGCCGTTCATGACCGCGCCGCCTGACACCTATTACCGCATGCTCGACGAGCGTCTGCCCGGGCACGGCGAGCCGGTGGCCGAGCTGCAGAAGCGCGGCATCCTGCTCGACGGCACGACCGAAGGCGGGCAACCGCGTCTGCTCCTCCAGATCTTCGCGCAGCCGCATATCGGGCCGGTATTCTTCGAATTCATCCAGCGCCGCGGCGACGAGGGCTTTGGCGAGGGCAATTTCAAGGCGCTGTTCGAATCGATCGAGCGCGATCAGGTCGAACGCGGCGTTCTCGCTCCCGCCAGTTGATGCTTACCGGCTTCGGCAATCATTTCGCGAGCGAGGCGGTGCCGGGCGCGCTGCCGGTCGGGCAGAACAGCCCGCAACGGGTGCCGTTCGGGCTCTATGCCGAGCAATTGTCGGGCACGGCGTTCACCGCGCCGCGCAGCGAGAACCGGCGGTCATGGCTGTACCGGCTGCGGCCGACAGCGCAGCATGGCGCGTTCAAACCTTATCAGGGTGCCAAGCGGTTCAGCGCGGAGGGCGGCGCGCTGTCGCCCAACCGGATGCGCTGGGACCCGATCGCCGCGCTCGACACGCCCACCGACTTCATCGACGGGCTGATGACCTATGCCAGCAACGGCGCGGCGGAGGGGCAGGCGGGGGT
>CAXTPT010000054.1:0-14911 GCA_964246315.1 uncultured Sphingomonadaceae bacterium
TGGTAGGCGCGCTCGACGCCGCCGGGCATGACCTCGTTACCGCGGCGGTGCGCGCCGCGGAGGGCGAAACCTCCGGGGAGATCGTCACGATCGTCACCGAACAGTCGGACAAATATCATGATGCCGCGATCCAATATGCGGTACTGGTGATGTTCGCCGCGCTGGCGGCCTATGCGAGCTTTCCGCGTTTCTACGAGCGGCTGATCGCTGCTGCGACCGGGGGGTGGGACACGCCCGACACGCGCACCTTGCTGCTGATCGTGATGGTCGCGCTGGCGCTCAAATATCTCGGTACGCGCCTGCTCCTCGCCTGGATGCCGCTGCGCGTCTGGCTGGTGCCCCGGACGACCAAGCGCCGCCGCGTCCGCCGCCGTGCGCTCGAACTGTTTAAGGTCGGCGCCGAGGCGCGCACCGCCGGGCGCACGGGCATCCTGATCTATCTGTCGATGCGCGAGCGCATGGCCGAGATCGTCGCCGACGAGGCAATCCACGTCAAAGTCCCCGAGGATCGCTGGGGCGAGGCGATGGCGGCGCTCGTCGCGGAAGTGAAGCAGGGCCGCGTCGCGGAGGGCATGGCGGCGGCGGTGGCGCAGGTTGGCGCGATCCTGCGCGAAGGGCTGCCGCGCCTCGACGGCGACATCAACGAACTGCCCGACCGCCTGATCGAATTGTGACCCTGCGACGAGCCGAGGGCAAGCCGGAGACGGTCTGGCAGGGCAATTACATCGTCGCGATGCGCGACGGCCGATGGGAATGGGCCGCGCGGGCGCGCAACATCGGCGCGGCGGTGATCCTGGCGGTCGATGACGGGTGCGTCCTGCTGATCGAGCAATATCGCGTGCCGCTGGGCGCGCGGACGATCGAGCTGCCCGCCGGGCTGGTTGGCGACGAGGCCGAGGGCGAAAGCATCGAAGCCGCGGCGATCAAGGAATTGCGCGAAGAGACCGGCTGGACGGCCGAGCGCGTCGAGCGGCTGGGCAGGTTCGCGTCATCTCCGGGGATGGTCAGCGAGACCTTCGAGCTCGTCCGCGCAACGGGACTGAAGGACAGCGGCGAGGCGCCCGAGGAGGGGATCGTGCTGCACCGGGTGGCGGTGGGCGAGGTGGCAGCGTTTCTGGAGCGGAAGCGTGGCGAGGGGCTGGTTGTCGATGTGAAGTTGTTGGCGGTGTTGAGTTTCGCTTGACCAGCAAGTTTCGTCATTCCCGCGAAAGCGGGAATCCATCTGCTGACCTGACCAAATGCGGCATGGAAAGCAGATGGACCCCCACTTCCGCGGGGGGTGACGAGGATTGACGGCGAAGTTGGCGATCAGTGGACGAACCTAGCCACGACCTCTCGATAGGACCGTGACACCTTCACCTGCGCCCCTGAATCGAGCAGCAGGAAGCATTCGCCGTTGGTGTGCGGCTTGACCTGCTTGACATGGTCGAGGTTGACGATCTGCGAGCGATGGATGCGCTGGAAGCGGCGCGGGTCGAGGCGGCGTTCGAGGTCTTTCATCGTTTCGCGCAGGATCAGCGAATTCTCCGCGGTGTAGATGCACATATAATCCCCGGCGGCCTCGACGCGCTCGATGGTGTCGACATCGACACGGAAGATCTGGTTGCGATCCTTGATGTTGATGATCTTCTCATACCGGTCGGCCGAAGGCGCCGCATCGTCGGCGGCGGTGCCCAATTCTTCGGCAGCCTCGGGCGCGTGCTCGGTCAGCACTTCCATCAGCCGCTCGGCCTCGACCGCGCCCTTCTTCTCGGCGAGCCGCGCGCGGACGCGATCGAGCGTGTCGGCGAGGCGCGCTTCCTCGACCGGCTTCATCAGATAATCAGTGGCGTCCGCCTCGAAGGCGCGCAGCGCGTGATCGGAATAAGCCGTCACGAACACGAACAGCGGCGGCTCGATATCGAGCAGGCCCTGAACCACCGAAAATCCGTCGAACCCCGGCATCTGGATGTCGAGGAAGACGAGGTCGGGCTTTTCGGTCTTGATCTGACGGATCGCTTCGCGGCCGTTGGTGCAGGTCGCGACGATCTCGACGTCGTCGAACGCGGCGAGGCGGTGTTCGAGCCCCTGAATGGCGAGCTTTTCATCATCGACGAGAATGGTGCGTATGGTCATGCGGCCTCTTGCAACTGCGCGCCGGTCACGAAGGGGATATCGATCGTCACGAGGAAGCCGCCCTCGGGACGGTTCGTCATGTCGAAGCTCTGATCCTCCCCGAAGGCCTGGCCCAGACGATCACGGATGTTGGGCAGGCCGACGCCGGTCGAGAAGCTGGGGCGCACGCCGCCATCGTTCAAGCCGGGGCCGGTGTCGGACACGGCGATCCGCACCCGATCCCCGACGAGCCGTGCGTCGACCGCGATTTCGGCGCCTTCCTCCTGCGGTGTCACCGCGTATTTGATCGCATTTTCGATCAGCGGCTGGAGCAGCAGCGAGGGGATGCGCGCCTGCGCCGCGGCGGGATCGAGATCGAAAGTGGCACGGAGGCGTTCCTCGAAGCGCATCTTTTCGATCTCCAGATAGAGTTTCAGCGTCTCGAATTCCTGCGCCAAGCTGACCTGCGCCTCGGGCTCGTTGACCAAAGTGTAGCGCAGGAACGAACTCAGGCGGCTGAGCATCGCGTTGGCGCGGTCGGTCTGCTTGAGCAGCACCAAGGTCGAGATCGAGTTGAGCGTGTTGAACAGGAAATGCGGGTTGAGTTGATAGCGTAGCATCGCCAGCTGCGCCGATGACGCTTGACCCTCAAGCTTGGCGAGCTGGACGCGCTGCTCCTCCGCAATGAGGAAGAAGTTGATGCCGAAATAAAGCGCCGACCAGGCGGCGAGGAGCAGCCCGTCGAGCAGCACCGAGGCGAGCAGCAGCGCGCCTTCGAACGCGCCGCCGCGGTTGATCAGCGAAAAGACGAAGGCGTCGATGATCGAATAGGCCGAAACGGCGATCGCCAGCGTCAGGACGCTGCCGAGCCACAGCAGGATCGGGCGCTGGCGGATGAGGAAGCGGTAGACCGCGGCCATCACCAGGGTCAGCGAATAGCCGGTCGCGGCGGACACCAGCACGGGGATGAAGAAGCTGATGCTCATCCCGTTGGCGACGCCCTGCGCCGCGCGGAGCAGGAGATAGCCGGTCCAGCCCGCGCCCTGGAGCATCCAGAAGGCGCGGTCCTTGTCCTCGAAAAAGGTCTTGGGGGTGGGCGGAGCGGCCATTGCGGGGGACCTAGCAAGCTTGATGCCGCGATCCAAATTCATGCCGATTCATGGCTGCCCGGATGTTAACCAGCGGTTGCAACCGGGCCTTGACCGGCCGGTCCGTAAGCGGGTCCGATGTCTCGTCCGATCATCGCCGCGTTGTTCGCGCTGGCCGCCACGGTGCTCGCGACGGGGCGTGGTGAGACCACTTACACGATCGCGATCCGTGGCGAAGTGCCGCTGGTGTGCCGTGTCAGCTTGAATGGCGGGCGGCTGCACGAATTCTGCAATTCGGGCAGCGGCTACCGCGTTTATGCCGCCCCGTCGGACGAACTGGCCGGCGCAACGCTGGTCGTGGATGGCTTGCGTGAGACGCTGAATGGGCAAGAAGTACAACTGTCGTCGTCACCGCGGGCGGCGATTATCGACCGGCAGGTCCGCGCCGCAGGCGGGCAGCCTTTCGCTGCGGATCGAAGCTATTTGATATTGAGAACGAGTTGCAAACATAGTTGCGGGCGTTAGGTTGATGCCTTAACGATTCGCGCCTATGGCGCCCCGGTTTCCAGCAGACCGGGATGGCTTCGTTCATGGCACGCAAGAAGATCGCGCTGATCGGCGCGGGCAATATCGGCGGCACGCTCGCCCATCTCGCCGCGCTGAAGGGGCTGGGCGATATCGTCCTGTTCGACGTCGCCGAAGGCGTTCCGCAGGGCAAGGCGCTCGACCTCAGCCAATGCGCCGCGGTCGAGGGGTTCGACGCGAAGATCGCCGGGTCGAACGATTATGCCGATGTCGCCGGCGCCGATGTGGTGATCGTCACCGCCGGCGTGGCGCGCAAGCCCGGCATGAGCCGCGACGATCTGCTCGGCATCAACCTCAAGGTGATGAAGGCGGTGGGCGAGGGCATCAAGGCCAATTGCCCCGACGCTTTCGTCATTTGCATCACCAACCCGCTCGACGCGATGGTGTGGGCGCTGCGCGAATTTTCGGGCCTGTCGCATCACAAGGTGGTCGGCATGGCGGGCGTGCTGGATTCGGCGCGCTTCAGCCACTTCCTCGCCGAGGAATTCGAGGTCTCGGCCAAGGACGTGACGACCTTCGTGCTCGGCGGCCATGGCGACACGATGGTGCCGGTGGTGCGCTATTCGACCGTCGCGGGCATCCCGGTGCCCGACCTGATCAAGCAGGGCCGATCGACCCAGGACAAGATCGACGCGATCGTCAAGCGCACGCGCGGCGGCGGCGGCGAGATCGTCGCGCTGCTCAAAACTGGCTCGGCCTATTACGCCCCAGCCACCAGCGGCATCGCGATGGCCGAAGCCTATTTGGGCGACCAGAAGCGCCTGCTGCCCTGCGCGGCCTATGTCGAAGGCAAGTATGGCCTCGACGGCCTCTATGTCGGCGTGCCGGTGATCATCGGCGCGGGCGGTGTGGAGCAGATCGTCGAGATCGAGCTGGATGAAGAGGCCAAGGGCAACCTTCAGGTCTCGGTCGATGCGGTCAAGGAATTGCTAGACGTGTGTAAGGGTATCGACGGCACGCTGACTTGATTCTGATCCTGTGCGCACATATTATGTGTGATGAGGTGTTTCATGGCTAATCTGACACTCAGCATTGACGATGTGCTTCTTGAAGAGGCGCGGAGCTATGCGTCGAAACTCGGCAAAACGGTCAATGGTTTGGTGCGTGAGCATTTAGCTGACGTAACTGCGCGCGATGCCCGGCTGGCGCGCGCACGTGCTCGCTTGTCCGACCTCGCTACGCGCTCTCGTGCCGAGATTGGTCCGCGCGACTGGACGCGCGAACAATTGTACGATCGTGGGCTTGGTCGCAAGGATGGCTGAAAACGTCTTTCTCGACAGTAACGTGTTGATCTACGCGATCTCCAAGCACAGCGACGATCAAGCCAAATTTGCCGTCGCGAACCGCATCCTCCAAGAGGAAGCGGTTTCGATTTCGACCCAAGTCATGCAAGAGTTTTTTGTCAATGCCACGGCGAAGGGTGGCATGACCAATGGCGAAGCGCGCGAATGGCTCGACGCCCTGTCGGATTTCCCCTGCATCCAGACGACTCGCGATCTTGTGTTCCAAGCAATCGATCATGCCGGGCGTTACCAGATCAATTATTACGATGCCGCGATCATCGCCGCGGCCGAGCAATCAGGCGCCGCGATAGTCTATACCGAAGATCTGAATCACGGTCAGAAATATGGCCGTGTGAAAGTTCTCAATCCGTTTCGTGAATCGGCCCATTAGGAGCAGACATTGAGCATCCTCGTCGACAAGAACACCAAGGTTATCACGCAGGGGATGACCGGCAATACCGGCACGTTCCACACCGAACAGGCGCTGGCTTATGGCACGCGGATGGTCGGGGGCGTGACGCCGGGGAAGGGGGGCCAAACGCATATCGGCCTGCCGATGTTCGACACGGTGCATGAGGCGGTTGCCGCGACGGGGGCGGATGCGAGCGTGGTGTATGTGCCGCCGCCGTTCGCCGCGGACTCGATCCTTGAGGCGATCGACGCCGAAGTGCCGCTGGTGGTGTGCATCACCGAGGGCATTCCGGTGCTCGACATGGTCAAGGTCAAGCGCGCGCTCAGCGGCTCCAAGACACGGCTGATCGGCCCGAATTGCCCGGGCGTGCTGACGCCCGGCGAGTGCAAGATCGGGATCATGCCCGGCAGCATCTTCTCCAAGGGTTCAGTCGGCGTCGTGTCGCGTTCGGGCACGCTGACCTATGAAGCGGTGTTCCAGACGACCAATGAAGGCCTCGGCCAGACCACCGCGGTCGGCATCGGCGGCGATCCGGTCAACGGCACCAACTTCATCGACGTGCTCGAGCTGTTCCTGGCGGATGAGGCGACCCAGTCGATCATCATGATCGGGGAAATCGGCGGGGACGCCGAGGAGCAGGCGGCGCAGTTCCTGATCGACGAAGCCAAGCGCGGACGGAAGAAGCCGATGGCCGGCTTCATCGCCGGCCGCACTGCGCCTCCAGGGCGGCGGATGGGTCATGCCGGCGCGATCGTTTCGGGCGGCAAGGGTGACGCGGAATCGAAGATCGCGGCGATGGAAGCGGCGGGCATCCGCGTGTCGCCGTCGCCAAGCGAATTGGGCACGACGTTGAAGGCGGTGTTGAACGGATAGCTAATCCTCCCCGGTGACGGGGAGGGGGACCGCGAAGCGGTGGAGGGGGTTCTCCACTTGCGAGGTCTTCGAGAACGGAGAACCCCCTCCGTCAGTCCTTCGGACTGCCACCTCCCCGTTCCGGGGAGGATCGAGGTGAGTGATGGGATACGAAGGCCAAGACTTCAACGCCGAACACGAGGCCGGGCCGAGCTGGGCGAACCCTGCATGGCCGGTGTTCGACAGCGACGACCTGACGGCGGCGCTCGATCCGACGCAGATGGAGCTCGCGGTCAAGACGGCGGCGGTCAAGTCCGGCGCGCCGGCCGACGAGGCGGCGGTCAAGCAGGCGGCGGCGGACGCGATCAAGGCGATGCTGATCATCCGCACCTATCGCGTGCGCGGGCATCTCGCCGCCAATCTCGACCCGCTGGGGCTCAGCAACCGGACGCTGCCCGACGATCTCAAGTCGGATTTCTTCGACGTGGCCGAAAGCGATCTCGACCGGCAGGTGTGGCTCAATGGCGCGCTCGGGCTGGAACGGGCGACGTTCCGCGAGATCCTCGACATCCTGCGCCGCAATTACTGCGGCAATGTCGGCCTCGAATATATGCATATTGCCGATGTCGACGAGCGCCGGTTCCTGCAGGAGCGGATGGAGGGCAAGGATGCCGCCATATCGTTCAGCCCTGAAGGCAAGCAGGCGATCCTGGCGAAAGTGATCGAGGCCGAGCAGTGGGAAAAATTCCTCGGCCGCAAATATGTCGGCACCAAACGCTTCGGGCTCGATGGCGGCGAGGCGATGATCCCGGCGATGGAGGCCGTCATCAAATATGGCGGCCAGTTTGGCGTGCGCGAGATCGTCTACGGCATGGCGCATCGCGGCCGGCTCAACATGCTCGCCAACGTCATGGGCAAGCCGTTCCGCGTGATCTTCCACGAGTTCTCGGGCGGCTCGGCCAATCCCGACGATGTCGGCGGTTCGGGCGATGTGAAATACCATCTGGGCACCTCGACCGACCGCGAGTTCGACGGGATCAAGGTGCACATGTCGCTGGTGCCCAATCCGTCGCACCTCGAGGCGGCGGACCCGGTGGTGCTGGGCAAGACGCGCGCGATCCAGACCGACCGCAACGATCTGGCGGAGCATAAGCAGGTGCTGCCGGTGCTGCTGCACGGCGATGCGGCGTTCGCCGGACAGGGCATCGTCTGGGAATGCCTCGGCTTTTCGGGCGTGCGCGGTTATAACACCGGCGGTTGCATCCACTTCGTCATCAATAACCAGATCGGTTTCACGACCAGTCCGCAATTCGCGCGGTCGTCGCCTTATTCCACCGACGTGGCGAAAGGCGTCCAGGCGCCGGTGTTCCACGTCAATGGCGACGATCCGGAAGCGGTGACCTTTGCCTGCAAGATGGCGATCGAGTTCCGCCAGCGCTTCCACCGTGACATCGTCATCGACATGTGGTGCTACAGGCGCTTCGGGCACAATGAGGGCGACGAGCCCATGTTCACCCAGCCGCTGATGTACCAGACCATCAAGCAGCACCCGCCGGTGAGCGAAGTGTTCGCCGCCAAATTGGCCGGCGAGGGCGTGGTCGACCAGGCCTGGGTCAAGGACAAGACCGACAGCTTCGTCGCGATGCTGGAGGACGAGTTCACCGCGGGCGCCAACTACAAGGCCAATGAGGCCGATTGGTTTGGCGGGCGCTGGTCGGGACTGTCGAAGCCCGCCGATCCCGAGACCGCGCGGCGCAACGTCGAAACCGGCATCGGGCGGAAATTGTTCGACGCGCTGGGCCGCACGCTGACCACCGTACCCGCCGATCTGACGGTCCACCCGACGCTCAAGCGCGTGATCGATGCCAAGGCGGCGATGTTCGCCAGCGGCGAGAATTTCGACTGGGCGACGGGCGAGGCGCTGGCGTTCGGCTCGCTGCTCACCGAGGGCTATCAGGTGCGCCTGTCGGGCCAGGATTCGGGGCGCGGCACGTTCAGCCAGCGCCATGCGGTGTGGGTCGACCAGACCGACGAACGCAAGTACATCCCGCTGTGCACGCTACCGCACGGGCGCTTCGAAGTGCTCGATTCGACGCTGAGCGAATTCGGCGTGCTCGGCTTCGAATATGGCTTCGCCTCGGCGGACCCCAAGGCGCTGGTGCTGTGGGAAGGGCAGTTCGGCGATTTCGCCAATGGCGCGCAGGTGATGATCGACCAGTTCATCGCCAGCGGCGAGGCCAAGTGGCTGCGCGCCAACGGGCTGACGCTGTTGCTGCCGCACGGCTATGAGGGGCAGGGGCCGGAGCATAGTTCGGCGCGGCTCGAACGCTATCTGCAGCTGTGCGCCGAGGACAATATCCAGGTGGCGAATTGCACCACTCCGGCAAATTATTTCCACATCCTGCGGCGGCAGATGCACCGGCCGTTCCGCAAGCCGCTGATCTTGATGACGCCCAAATCGCTGCTGCGGCACAAGCGCGCGGTGTCGCGGGCGGAGGACTTTCTCGACGGCAGCCATTTCCGCCGCATCCTCAGCGATCCGCGGGCGCTCGACGATGCGCAGGTCGAGCGGCTGGTGCTGTGCAGCGGCAAGGTCGCCTACGACCTGTTCGACGCGCGCGATGCGGATGACGACGGCAAGACCTCGGTTCTGCGGGTCGAGCAGATCTATCCGTTCCCATCCGAGCCGCTCGCCGCGCGGCTGGCGCGCTTGCCCAACCTCAAGGAGGTCGTCTGGGCGCAGGAAGAGCCGAAGAACAATGGCGCGTGGTTCTTTGTCGAGCCCTATATCGAGGACGCGCTCGCCGACGCGGGCAAGGCCGGGATGCGGGCGCGCTACGCCGGGCGCAAGGCGGCGGCCTCGCCCGCCACCGGGCTGATGAAGCGCCACCAGGCCGAGCAGGCGGCGCTGATCGCCGACGCGCTGGGCCATAGCGTGCGCGAGGAGATCCGGCGCGTGCGCGAGGCCAAGCAGCCGCCCGTGACGCCGGCGACGGCGTGATGATCGCGCCCTGCCTTATCGTCATCCCGGGGAGAGCCGGGATTCGCCTCTCCCCCTGCGATCATCTCGCGCGTGGTGAGATGGACCCCAGCGTTCGCCGGGGTGACGATCATTTCTGGATTGGGAACTGACTATGTCCACCGAAATCAAGGTGCCGGTATTGGGGGAGTCGATCACCGAAGCGACGCTGGGCGAATGGCTCAAGCAGCCCGGCGAGGCGGTTGCCGCCGACGAGCCGGTGGCGAGCCTGGAAACCGACAAGGTCTCGGTCGAGGTCGCCGCCCCCGCTGCGGGGGTGATGGGCGCGCATGGCGTGCAGATCGGCGATACCGTCGCGGTCGGCGCGGTGATCGGCTCGATCGACGCCGGTTCGGGCGCGCCCGCCGCGGCGCCGGCCAAGGCCGCCGAGACGCATCAGTCGCCGCCGGTGACGCCGCTTGCCGCGGGCGAGGACAAGCCCGGCGTCGCGCCGACGCTGTCGCCCGCGGTGCGCAAGCTGGTGCTCGAAAAGGGAGTCGATCCGACCCGGATCAAGGGCACCGGCAAGGACGGCCGCCTGACGCGCGAGGACGTGCTCGGGGCGCCGCCCCCGGCGACGTCGGACGCCGTTCCGGCCGCACCTGCCGCTGCCGCGCCCGCTGCCGCCGCGGTGGGCGACCGGCGCGAGGAGCGCGTGCGCATGACGCGGCTGCGCCAGACCGTCGCCAAACGGCTCAAGGACGCGCAGAACACCGCGGCGCTGCTGACCACGTTCAACGATTGCGACATGACCGCGGTGATGGATGCGCGCGCGCGGTTCAAGGATGCGTTCGAGAAGAAGCACGGTGTTCGCCTCGGGCTGATGAGCTTCTTCACCAAGGCGGCGGTGCTGGCGGCGAAGACCATCCCCAGCGTCAACGCGCAGATCCAGGGCGATGAGATCGTCTATTTCGACTATATGGATGTGTCGGTCGCGGTCAGCGCACCAAACGGGTTGGTCGTGCCCGTCGTCCGCAATGTCGACACGATGGGTTTCGCCGATATCGAAAAGGCGATCGCGGCCTATGGCAAGAAGGCCAAGGACGGCACGCTGACCATGGCCGACATGCAGGGCGGCACCTTCACCATCAGCAATGGCGGCGTGTTCGGCGGGCTGATGTCGACGCCGATCGTCAATCCGCCGCAATCGGCGGTGCTCGGGCTGCACCGCATCGAGGACCGGCCGGTGGTGAGGGGCGGGCAGATCGTGATCAGGCCGATGATGTATCTGGCGCTCAGCTATGACCACCGCCTGGTCGACGGGCGCGAGGCGGTGACGTTCCTCAAGACGATCAAGGAAGCGATCGAGGACCCGACGCGGTTGCTGATCGACCTCTGATCGATGGCCGCGCGACAGCCCCTAAGGTCCGCGTTCGGCGACCAGCGCCGACAGGCCGGCTATCACCGCTTCCGGCTGCTCGACCCGGCGAACCGGTGCGGTTTCGATCAGGCGGCGAAAGGCCTGACGCTCGCTGAAGGCGGCATCGAATGCGGCGCGGGCGCCGCGCGGCTCGAGCAGCGCCGTGATCCGCGGGCCCGTTACCAGCACGCCGTCCCAAGCGCCCGATGCCAGGATCATGTTGCCCAGCATGCGTCCGAGCGCGCCGGCCCGCATCACGGCCAGCGCGCCGGGTTCGATCCGCGCGATGAGCGAGGCGGGCGGATTCATGATCACGACTTGTTCCCAACTGGGATGCGTGCCGGGAAAACAGGCTCTGGCCAGTTCGTCCTCGGCGGCGGAGGTGGCGGCGAAGTCCATATGGCCGCCTTCGGTCTCGATGATCCGCATGCCGTTCTCGGCCGCGTCGATGATCGCCGCGCCGATGCCGTCGAGAATGCCGACGAAGACGTAGCGGCCCGGACGCTTGAGCGTGGCGATCGATGGCCCGCGCAGCGCGGTGACCTTGCCCAGACCGTCGCGCGTCGCCCAGGCCTTGGCGGCGACTTCGTTGATGATCACCGGCTGCTGCCCCAGCATGGCGGCCAAGCCGGACCGCGAAATCGTCCAGCGCGACCGGGCGAGCGGGATGACATCGCCCGTGGCGGCCCCGGCAATCGCCA
The DNA here is from genome assembly GCA_964246315.1 of uncultured Sphingomonadaceae bacterium. Lineage (GTDB taxonomy): Bacteria > Pseudomonadota > Alphaproteobacteria > Sphingomonadales > Sphingomonadaceae > Sphingomonas_O. The sequence goes on from CAXTPT010000054.1 coordinate 11,395, forward strand.
AGGCCAGCTGTATCCCGCGCAGGCTGGTTCCGGTGTCGCGCGCGAAACACAGCACCCCGTCGGTAAAGGTCGAGAATTGAGACGTGGGATAGCGTTTCACGTCTCCGGGCAACGGACGGGTTCCGGGCTGGATCAGGGCAAAGCCAAGCTCGCCTTGCTCGGCGGCGTCGATCGCCAGCCATGGCCGCGCTGCTTGCGCTTCAATCGTCAGCCCATCCTCCCCATTTACGCAACCCAATGGTTGTCAACGCGAACGCTAGGCGCGGAATGGCGCGGCGGCAATCGCCCCGCCGATGCCGGCGCAACGGAGTAGCATATGGCCGAATTCGACTATGACGTGATCGTGATCGGCGCCGGCCCCGGCGGCTATGTCGCGGCGATCCGCGCGGCGCAGCTGGGCCTGCGCACCGCGTGCGTCGAAAGCCGAGAGACGCTGGGAGGCACCTGCCTCAATGTCGGCTGCATCCCGTCCAAGGCGCTGCTGCACGCTTCCGAATTGTACGAGGAAGCGACCGGCGGCCATCTGGCCAAGTTCGGCGTCAATTTCACCGGCGTCAGCCTCAACCTCGACCAGATGCATGCGGAGAAGGCCAAGGCGGTCAAGGAACTGACCGGCGGCATCGAATTCCTGTTCAATAAGAACAAGGTCACCTGGCTCAAGGGGCTGGGCAAGTTTACCGGGCCGAACACCCTCGATGTGGCCGGGCAGAGCGTGACCGCCAGGGACATCGTCATTGCCACCGGGTCATCGGTGACACCGCTGCCGGGCGTCGAAATCGACCAGCAGGTGATCGTCGACAGCACGGGTGCATTGGCGCTGCCCAAGGTGCCCGAGCATCTCGTCGTAATCGGCGGCGGCGTGATCGGGCTCGAGCTGGGCAGCGTGTGGCGGCGGCTGGGCGCGAAGGTCACGGTGGTCGAATATCTCGACCAGATCCTGCCCGGCTTCGATGGCGAGGTCCGCAAGGAATCGGCCAAGCTGTTCAAGAAGCAGGGGTTCGAATTCAAACTATCGACCAAGGTCACCGGTGTCGCCAGCGATGGCGCCAAGGCGACACTGACGCTCGAGCCCGCGGCGGGCGGCGCGGCGGAAACGCTCGAGACCGATGCGGTGCTGGTGGCTATCGGGCGGCGGGCCAATACCGACGGGCTGGGCCTCGACGCCATCGGGCTCAAGACCAACCAGCGCGGGCAAGTCGAGATCGACCATGATTTCCGCACCGCCGTTCCCGGCGTGTGGGCGATCGGCGATGTCGCGCCGGGGCTGATGCTGGCGCACAAGGCCGAGGACGAGGGCGTCGCCTGCGCGGACAACATCGCCGGACACACTGGCATCGTAAACCACGATGTGATCCCCAGCGTGGTCTATACCATGCCCGAAATCGCCGGCGTGGGGCTGACCGAGGAAGCCGCCAGGGAACGCGGCGAGATCAGGGTCGGCAAGTTCCCGATGATGGCCAACAGCCGCGCCAAGACCAACCGCGACACTGACGGCTTCGTGAAGATCATCGCCGATGCGGGCACCGACCGCGTGCTCGGCGTGTGGATCGTCGCCAGCCTCGCCGGCACGATGATCGCGGAAACCGCGCTGGCGATGGAATTCGGCGCAACCAGCGAGGACATCGCACTGACCTGCCACGCCCACCCGACGCATTCGGAAGCGATCAAGGAAGCGGCGATGGCGGTGACGGGCAAGCCGATCCATATTTAGCGGCCGCGGGCGCAACGTCCGAGGCCGGACAGATCGCCCTATGCCGTTTGCAGCATGTGCGTCAAAGTGCTGAGCACGCGCTTCACGTCGTACGGCTTGCCAATGAACTTGGCACCAGCCGGCAGCTCGCTGGCGTCGGGCACCCGGTTGCCAGAGACGACGAGGATCACGGCATTGGGGCGGCGATCATGGGTGATTGCGGCCAGGGCGCAGCCATCGATGACGCCCGGCATCTGAATGTCGGTGATCAGGCCTGCAATCGCCTGATTGCCCTTCAATATCTTGGCACCTTCATCGCCCGATTCGACTTCGATGACGTGATAGCCGGCGTCTTCGAGCATATCGACGGCGACCATCCTCAGCAGCGACTCGTCTTCGGCGACGAGGATCGAAAGGGCTTCGGGTGCGGTGCTTGTCATCGGGTGCTCCTTTGGCTCGGCCTAAACGGAGCATTGCAAAATAACGTTATCGATCGGCCACGAGTTTCAGGCTCAGGCCTTCTCGATAATAATTCACCGTAACATCGCCGCGAAATTCACCAGCAAGATTTCGCTTGATGATCCGTGTGCCAAAGCCGTTACGGGTTGGTGCCTCAACGTCCGGCCCGCCGCTTTCGACCCATGCGAACGTCAGCTTTCCGTCAGCGATGGACCAGGCGACATCGACAACCCCCGACATATTGGAGAGCGAACCGTATTTGACCGCGTTCGTTGCCAATTCGTGGATCGCGAGCGCCAGCGCCAGTCCTTCCTTGGCGGACAGGGTAAGCTCTGGCCCGCTTAACCGGATCCGGTCACCAAGTGCGTGCGGCAACAGGGCCCGGGTCAGAATCTGGGTCATCGGGGCCGACTGCCAGGCGGTCTGCATCAGCAGGGACTGAGCTTCGCCCAGCGCCTGCAGCCGCGAGTTGAACATGCTCATATTGTCACTCTCGGCCATGGCGAAGGTCTGCGATGCGATCGCCCCCACCACCGCCAGTAGATTCTTGACGCGGTGGTTCAGCTCCTCGGACAGCAGATCCCTTTGCAATTGCGCGGTCCTGGTAACGGTGATGTCGCGCGAGATGGACAGCAGATGCGTTGCTTCGGCCCCACCGCTTCCGAAGATCGGCGTGACGGTGACATCCCACCACCGGTTCGAGCCGCGCAGGGTTTCAGCCTGGCCGACAAAGCGGCCGGTCGCCCCCGCTTTGGCAAGCGAGATGGCTTCGATGGCAGCTTGCTGATTTTCGCCTTCCCAGAACGATGCCCAGGCACAACCGCGGATGGACTCGAAATCGTCGATCTCCATGATCTCGATGCCGCCATTGTTCATGAACAACAGCTCACCGTCCAGCGAGAGCACCTTGATGCAATCACCGCTGGCGTTGAGCACGGTTTCCAAAAATGCCGCAGATTCGATATCGACAATAGCGGCTGTCCGACCATCCGCCGGCGATTCCGAACCAGCGGCCGTCTTGAGATCGATCATCGCGATAAGCCGCGAAGCATCTGGGCTGCGCGCGCCAGAGAATCGGTCATACGGGTCGATCCTCTCCGACAGGATTTGCAGATTGCGACAGCGCTACGCCGATCGGGCCCGAAAGCAACGGCAAAGGTCAAACATGCCCGTTGCTCATGCCGAGAATGGGCCCGGTCGTCCGAGCATCGCGGCAAAAGATGCGCGCTCCCGGAGTAGAGCCCTCCCGCATATCGGCGAGCCTCCTCATCGTGATAAGCGGTATAGATGCACGTGACCCACGCCCAAAGCTATGACGCGATCGTTCTCGGTGCGGGCGGGGCGGGGTTGATGTGCGCGGGCGTGGCG
>CAXTPT010000055.1:0-14353 GCA_964246315.1 uncultured Sphingomonadaceae bacterium
AGATGGTCTCGACGATGCTCGAAATGGGCCTGCCGTGCGACAAGCACCACCACGAAGTCGCCGCCGCGCAGCACGAACTGGGCCTGACCTTCGGCACGCTGGTCGAAACCGCCGACCGCATGCAGATCTACAAATATGTCGTGCATCAGGTGGCGCATGCCTATGGCAAGACCGCGACCTTCATGCCTAAGCCGATCAAGGAAGATAACGGCTCCGGCATGCACACGCACATGTCGATCTGGCAGGCGGGCAATCCGCTGTTCGCCGGGAACGGCTATGCCGGGCTCAGCGACATGTGCCTGTACTTCATCGGCGGCGTGATCAAGCACGCCAAGTCATTGAACGCCTTCACCAACCCGACGACCAACAGCTACAAGCGGCTGGTTCCGGGCTATGAAGCGCCGGTGCTGCTGGCCTATTCGAGCCGCAACCGCTCGGCCTCGTGCCGCATTCCGTACGGCACGGGCAGCAAGGCCAAGCGCGTCGAATTCCGCTTCCCCGACGCGCTGGCCAATCCCTATCTCTGCTACGCCGCGATCCTGATGGCGGGCCTCGATGGCATCCAGAACAAGATCCACCCAGGCGATCCGATGGACAAGAATCTGTACGACCTGCCGCCGGCGGAGCTGGAGCAGGTGCCGACGGTATGCGGTTCGCTGCGCGAGGCGCTGGAGTCGCTCGAGGCCGACCACGCTTACCTGCTCAAGGGCGACGTGTTCACCAAGGACCAGATCGACGCCTATGCCGAGCTGCTCTACGAAGACGTCGCGCGCTGGGAAATGACCCCGAGCGCGGTCGAATTCGATATGTACTATTCGTCGTGAGCGAAGCGTAAGGCGAGCGGCGCGCAGCAAGCGAGCCTTACGATCGACTCACAAGAAGCGGCCGGCCTCGGGCAAACCGCCCGAGGACCGACGTCACGGATTTGCTCCGTTACGGCCTTTCGCCGTGGACATGTCTATCCATAAAGCAGCGGCGACCCTCCGACGAGGATCGCCGCGCACCTTGGCCCCGAACCGCCAAAAGTGGTCAATATCGGATAACGAGCAACCAATTCAACCGTTCGTCCCGAGCGTAGTCGAGGGACTTTGAGGCGGCGCGGGAGGTGCCTCGACTACGCTCGGCACAAACGGTCCTGGATCAAGCCCCCGCCAGTTCCGCCGTGTCGATCTTCACCCCCGGGCCCATCGTGCTCGAGAGCGCCACCTTCTTCAGATACTTGCCCTTGGCGCCCGACGGCTTGGCCTTGGTCACCGCGTCGAGCAACGCGTCGAAATTGGCGCGCAGGTCCTCGGCGGGGAAGCTCGCCTTGCCGATGCCCGAATGGACGATACCGGCCTTTTCGACGCGGTACTCGATCTGGCCACCCTTGGCCGCCTTGACCGCCTCGCCGACATTCATGGTCACCGTGCCGAGCTTCGGATTAGGCATCAGGCCCTTCGGACCCAGCACCTTGCCCAGACGGCCGACCAGGCCCATCATGTCCGGCGTTGCGATGCAGCGATCGAAATCGATCGTGCCGCCCTGGACGATTTCCAGCAGATCCTCGGCGCCGACCACATCGGCACCCGCTTCGCGGGCTTCGTCGGCTTTGGGACCCTTGGCGAACACGCCCACGCGCACCGTCTTGCCGGTCCCTTTGGGCAGCGTCACGACGCCGCGGACCATCTGGTCGGCGTGGCGCGGATCGACGCCGAGCGCGAGCGCGACTTCGACCGTCTCGTCGAACTTCGATTTCGCGTGGCTTTTCACCAGCGCGATCGCTTCATCGACATTGTGCAGCTTGGTGGCGTCGACGGTGACGGCCTTCGTCTTCTTGCTCTGGAACGTCATGGCTCAGCCCTCCACCACTTCGAGGCCCATCGCGCGGGCGCTGCCTTCGATGATCCTGGTCGCCGCGTCGATATCGTTGGCATTCAGATCCTTCATCTTGGTCTGGGCGATTTCGCTCAGCGCCGAACGCTTGATCTTGCCCGCCGAAACCTTACCCGGCTCCTTCGAGCCCGATTTGAGGTTGGCGGCCTTCTTGATCAGGAAGCTCGCCGGGGGCGTCTTGGTCGCAAAGCTGAACGAACGGTCGGCATAGACGGTGATCACCGTCGGGATCGGCGCGTTCTTCTCGAGGTCGCCCGTCGCGGCGTTGAACGCCTTGCAGAACTCCATGATGTTGACGCCGCGCTGCCCCAGCGCGGGGCCTATCGGCGGGCTGGGGTTGGCGGCGCCGGCCGGCACCTGCAGCTTGATATAGCCGGTAATCTTCTTGGCCATTTCACTCTCTTTCAAGTTTAGCGGTCAGGCAGGCGCGGCAAAGCGCCCTCCCGCAATGGTCCATCGGTAAATGGATGGGCGCGCCCTTAGGGGAAAACGGGCGCGCCCGCAAGCACAGCGACAGGCTCCTCAGCCGAAATTGTGCTTGAGCGTGAGGTACGGGATGACGTGCTGGTTGCGCACGCGCGCTTCGTACAGAATGGGATCGGGGTTCGCGCGGCTCGGCGCGAAGAAGGTGCGGAAGCGCTGCGCCCGCCGGTCAAGCGCATTGCGCGCGCCGATGATCAGCGTCGTCGTCTTGTTCGGCCGGTATTCGGCGAACACCGTGCTGAAGGGATGCATGCCGAAAAAGCTATCGAGTTCGTTGAGGCGGAACACCGTCGAGGTCGAACCCGCCTCCAGGTGGAAACCGTAAGCGAACTTGCCCAGATCCTGACGGAAGTCGGCGGTCCAGAAGGCCAGCGAATTCCCCGAGAAGCGCCGGTCGCGGCCGGTATAAGGATCGCGCACATTGGTATCGACGATCGAGCCATACAGCGTCAGCCGCCCGCCCTTGATCCCCAGCTTGGTCAGCGGCGCATCGATCGTGCCGCGCCAGATCAGCGTGCGCCCGTTGCCCAGATTGCCCGGTGCGTCGAACCCGTCGGGCGTCGGCACGCGGTCCTGCACCAGCGAGATCTGGTTCCAGCCCAGCTCGACCTTGAGCAGCCCGTCGCCCAGGAACGGCCGCTGCAACGTCAGCAGTCCCTCCCATGCGCGCTGCGGCAGCAGATTCGCATTGCCGCCGTTGACCCGGTCGGTCGACAATTCGGCAGCCGAGATGAAGTCTTCGAATTGCAGCTGCGCGACGGTACGCTGAAGCGACAGCTGCACCTGCAGATCGGGCAATTGCCAGTCGAACGACACTTTCGGCTTGAGGAATTTGAGCGTGCGGTCGGCCACCGCGTCGCCGCGCACGCTGAGCTTCGACGCCTCGTAAGTCAGCCCCAGGTCCATACGCAATTTGTCGGCGATCGGGCGGCCGGCGTTGACGAACACCTCGCCGCGATACTCTTTCACCACCGCATGATCGATCGGCAGATCGATTGGGGTCAGCCCGCCGCTGGCACCGATCGACGACAGATCGACATCGCTGACCAGTCGGTTGAGCGCGCCTTCCGCGCCCAGTTCGGCGGTCCAGCCGTGCCAGTTCGATCGCGACCAAACGACGCGGCCCAGCGATTCGTCGCGGTTATCCTGCAGCAACTGGTCGATCCCGCCGCTGACCAATCCACCCGGGCGGACCAGCTGCACGTCCTGATTGTGGCGCTCGCGCCGCGTGACCAGGCCGATCAGCTTGAGTCCCCCGCCCGCGAACGGGCGCGTGACGTCCCCGCCGATTTCCCAATTGTCGAATTTGTAGCGCTGGAACAGCCGATCGTCGCGCGGCGGACCGACCGCCGGCGTCACCTGATTATATTGGTTCAGCTTGAACCGGTCGATCAAATAGCGGCCGTTCAGATGGGCGGTCTTGTTGGTCCCGCCATTATAGTCCCAGCCGCCCGATATCGTCGCCTGCGGCTCGCGCGTGTCGTTGAATTTCGTGCGCAGTTCGACGAATTCGCCGCCCGGCAGGCGGGTGATCCGGTCGAAGCCTTCTTCGGGGAACCCATTGGCGCCCAGATTGGCGCCGAGCGTGAAGCTCGACTTGCCACGCTTGAGCACCACCGAGGCGCTGCCATCGGGCAGATAGCGGCCGGTGAAGCTGCGATAGACGCTCGCTTCGACCGCGCCGGTGAGCCCGGCGCCGGCGGCCAGCACGACATTGGCGACCTGGCTCTTGCCCGAATATTCGGCACCAAAACGGTCGCCCGAGGCGACCTCGATCTTCAACACCCGCGCCGCCGGGATGCGCGACAGCACGGTATCGAGCGTATCGCTTTTCGATGAGGGGCGCTGGCCGTCGATCACCACATTGCCCGCGGCCTGCGAAAAGCCGCGGACATTGTCGTCGCCCTGATCGAAGCTGAAGCCCGGAATGCGCTGGACCATCTGCAGCGCGTTCGACGGGGCATATTGCTGGAAGAAGGCGGCGTCGTAGCTTTGCGGCGCGGCACGGCCGGGGTCGGCGGCGGGCTGCGGTTCACCCCGAGGGGTCGTCGGCGTAGGGTTCGAGCCGCCGGTCGGCGTCTGCGCGACGGCCGAGGTGGCGGCGCCGGCAAGCAGCAGGGCGATTAGCTGGCGGTGCATCAGCGGCGCCCCATGATGCGGCGCGAGATCAGTTCGCCCGCGCTGGGCCGCCCGCTCATGGCCGTCGCGGCGCGTGCGAATTCGGGCGTCACGCCATGGATGCGCATCGCGATCAGGTCGCTTGCCGGCAGGTTGCGGTAACCCGCTGCCGCCAGGCCGCGCACCCAATCCGGCTGCACGCCGTGGATGCGCATGGCGATGATGTCGCCGCTGTCCGCCTTGGCGAGCGCCGGATCGGCGGAGATGAGACCGTTGAGCCAACCGCCGCTGACGCCGTGAATGCGATAGGCGATGAGATCGCCCGGCTTGATGCTGCGCTGGCCAGCTCCGGACAGGTCGTTGAGCCAGGCGGGCGTCGCGCCGTGAATGCTCAGCGCGACATAATCGCCGAGCGAGGGCCGGGTGCCGAACCGCGCCAGCGCTTGCGCCGTGGCGAGGCGGGCATCGACCATCGCCAGCGTCAGACTGTCATTCTCGCTCGGGCGGGCCATGCCGTAGCGCCCCAGCGCCGCACCGAAGCGCGGGTCAGCGCCGAAGCGGCACTCGCCGATACCGCGGCGCTCGCGGACGGCGCCCGAGCAATCGAGCGAGCCTGCTTCGCGCCGCAGCACGAAACGCTGTTGGCCATTGCGGCCGAGTTCGAGCCCGGCGAGCGCGGCGGCAGCCACATCCTGCTCGTTGCTGTTGCGCGAATTGGGCGCGTTTCGCTCGATCCTCAGGCGGACCAGGCCCGGCTTCGAAGCTGGCGCTGCGTGCCATTCGATCGACCCGGCGCGGGCCGCCGCGGGCAAGCCGGTAGCGATGGCGAGCGCGACGAGCGCCCGCTTGGCAAGGTTCGGCATTGATGCTCTCCAACTTCGTGTTGTGGGCCGGTATCAGTCGAGTTCGTCGGCGGGCGGCGCGGGCGGTCGCGGTGCCCGGCGCGCCTTCGGCGCCGGTGGCGCCACGATGCTGATCTTCAAGTCACGCATCACCCGCAGGGCTTCCGCGCGAGCCAGACCCGCGCTGGCGCGCGCCTCGGCGGCGGCGCGCACCAGATCGGCACTGACTCCTTGGATCTTGAGCGTCACGAGCTGTTCGGGCGACGGACGCGGCCCGCCCGCCCGGGTGATCTCGCGCACATAAGCGGGCGTCACGTCCTGCACCTTGAGCGCGATGAGCTGCCCGGCGCTCAGATGCGGATAGCCCGCCTCGGCCATCCCGCGAACATAGGACGGCCCGATATCCTGTACGGCCAGCGCCGCGATCTCGCCCCCGCTCAAATTGGTGTAGCCAAGCGCGGCCATGTCCCGCAGCCATTGCGGAGTAACACCCTGATTGCTCATCGCGATCAGCTCGCCTGCCGTGAAGCGCGGCGGCGTGGCCGGCTGTGCTTGGCGCGCGGGAACGGGCACGGTGGCCGTCGTGACGACCTTGCCCGCCTCGTCCGTCACCACGGCCCGAACCACCGCCGGGGCCGTCGCGGTCCGCGGCATCACCGTGGCGTAGGTTCGGCCCCCGCCACCGAGATCGACCGCGACATGGACCGGTCCGGCGGGCCTGACCGGCACGACGGGGGCAACCGGGACCACCCGCTGCGGTGCCCGCAGCGTCAGCGCGGCCAGCGGCGTGCCGAACGCCACCGCGATCAGCACACCCGCGACGGCAAAGCCCAGCCCGGCCGGGGCGCGGTGCAACTTGCCGTCGAGCACGCGTGTCACGCGGCGGCGCAGCGATCCCTTGCCGGGAGCGACGCCGTTGGCGGCGAGCAACAGCCCGCGGCATTCATGGCGCGCATGGCCGACGAGGATCGCGGCATAGTCCGAGCGATCGACTTCGTGGCGCAGGACCGCATCGTCGGCGGCTTCCTCGCGCAATTCATGGCACTGCCGGGCGAGCACCCACACCAGGGGGTTGAACCAGAACAGCGCCGTCGCGGCGCGCGACAGCAGCAGCTTGGCCCAGTCGGCGCGGGCGACGTGCGCCAGTTCGTGCGCGATGATCGCCTCCGCCTCGCCCTTGGCGCCCAGCGCGCGTTCGTCGAGCACGATCGTCGGGCGGAACAGCCCCCAACTGACCGGCGAGGCGATGTCGGGGCTGACCAGCAGTGCCGCCCCAGATTTGAACCCCATGCGCCGCTGGGCATGCGCCAGCGCGCCGAGCCAGGCCGGCTCGACCAGCACGGTGGCGCGGCGCCGCAGCCCGAACAGGCGGCTGACCGCCACCACCGTGACCCCGCCAAGGACGATCGCCGGCAGCGCGTAGAGCCAGGACGGCGCCGCAATGTCGCACAGCCAGGCGAGTCTTTCGCTGAAGGCGAGCGACGGCACGATCGGCGCGGCGAACGGAATTGCCAGCGTCGCCGCTAGGCCGAGATGCGCGACGAAACTGCGTTCGGCGGCGGTGCGATTGGTCATCAGCCGAAGCGCGCCGAGCGTCAGCCCGCTCGCCAGCAGCGTCTTGACCGCGACCTCCGCGACGATGCCCATGTGGATCGTGCTGATCATGCCGATTTCTCCGCGCGCGCGTCCGCGATCAGTTTTTCAAGGGCGTCCAGTTCATTGTCGTCGAGCTCCTCGGTCATGCCGAGCAGCGCCGTCGCGGCGCTGACCGGGGAGCCCTTGAAGAACGTCCGGACAACCTGACTCAGCGCCGTCTGCTTGGCGCGCTCCTCGGCAACGCGCGGGGCGTAAACGAAGCCGCGGTCGGACGCATCGCGCCGCACGAAATTCTTGCTTTCGAGGCGGGTCAGCATCGCGCGGATCGCCGACGCGCTGAGATTGTCGGGCAACGCCTCGCCCACTTCCGCGACGGTCGACGGACCGCGGGCATAAAGCAGATCGACAATCTGCCTTTCGCGCGGTGCCAAACGGTCCAACATCCCCGAGTCCTCCAAACTACATTTGTAGTCTTAAGCTACATTTGTAGCGATGCAAGCGCTTTTTCGCTGCTCCCTTGCGCATCCGTAACGACCGCGACTTTCGCGCGCCTGAACGATCCCGACGCAACCCCGGCAAGGTTGCGGTCGTTTCCCCCGCAAACCATCAGGAGGCCGTCATGCCGTTCATCCTCACCGACGACGAAGTCGAACTCTATGTGAAGGTCTGGGGTCCGGAGGGCGGCAAGCCGGTCGTCCTGATCCACGGCTGGCCGCTAAGCGCCGACAGCTGGGACGATATTGCCAACGCCCTGGCCGACGCCGGCTACCGCGCCATCGCCTATGACCGCCGCGGCTTCGGCCGCTCGGATCAGCCCGATGGCGGTTACGATTACGACACCTTCGCCGCCGATCTGCGCGCGGTACTCGAGGAATATGCCGAAGGGCAGCAGGCGGCGCTGATCGGCTTCTCGATGGGCGGCGGCGAGGTCGTCCGCTATCTCGCGGCCAACGGCAACCACGGCATCAGCCACGCCGTGCTGATCGCGTCGGCGGTGCCCTTCATGCTCAAGACCGAGGACAATCCCGAGGGCGTCGAACGGAGCGTGTTCGACGGCATGCTCGCGAAGATCCGCGAGGATCGTCCGGCGTTCCTGCAGACCTTCGCCAAGAATTTCTACGGCGTCGGTCTGATCGACAAGCCGGTCAGCCAGGGCGTGCTCGACCAGTTCTTCCTGCTCGGCTCGCAAGCCGGACTGCGCGGCACGCTGGCCTGCGTCGAGGCGTTCGCCACCACCGATTTCCGCGGGGATGCCGCCCGCGTCAATGTGCCGACGCTGATCCTTCATGGCACCGGCGACAAGGTCGTGCCGATCGACACCGCGGCGCGCCGGGCGGCCAAGCTGATCCCGCAGGCCGAACTGGTCGAGCTGGACGGCGAACCGCATGGCTTGCTCGCCACGCGCAAGGACGATGTCATCGCGCACTTGCTCAGCTTCCTCGGCGGCGATACCCGTCAGGCGATCGGCGGCGGCGAAGGCGATGTTGCCGACTATCAACAAACCGCCACGTTGAACCCGACGCTCTAGCGGCTAAGGGGGGCGCGTGAACGAGAGTCCCGCGCCCTCCTCGCCGCTGGCGATCCCCGAATTCCGATTTTACTGGCTGTCGCGCTTCGCGGCGGTGATTTCGACCATGTCGATGGTCGTGATCCTCGGTTACCAGGTTTACGACACCGCGCGCGGTCCGCTGTACAATATGAGCATCCGCGATGCGTCCTTCTATCTCGGGCTGATCGGCCTGGCGCAATTCATCCCGTTATTCCTGCTGACGCCCGTGGCCGGGTGGACCGCCGACCGGTTTGAGCGGCGCACCGTGGTCCGCCTCGCCAATTGCCTCGATTTGGCGGTGGCGCTGACGCTGGCGATGGTCACCTGGCAAGGCGCGGCGACGCTGCCGGTGCTGTTCGGCATGGCCGCGCTGCACGGCGCGGCGCGGGTGTTCATCGGCCCGGCGAGTTCGGCGATCGCACCGAATATCGTCCCGGCAGCCCTGCTGCCCAACGCGATCGCCATGAGCTCGATCGCCTGGCAGTCGGCCTCGGTGGCAGGACCGGCCATCGCCGGCTTTCTATACTACGCGCATCCGAGCGCGCCTTACTGGTTCGCCAGCGCGGGACTGGCCATCGCGACGCTGTGCCTGTTCCCGATCCGGCCGATCATGCCCCCGCCGATGGATCGCACGCGCAAGCCATTGCGGCAGATGATCGACGGGCTCGGCTATGTCCGCAATCACCGGTTCCTGCTGGGCGCGATCACCGTCGATCTGGCGGCGGTGATCCTGGGCGGCGCAACCGCGCTGCTGCCGGTCTATGCCCGCGACATCCTCCATGTCGGGCCCAAGGGGCTGGGTCTGCTGCGTGCTGCGCCCGGCATCGGCGCCGCCGTGGTGGCGCTGTGGTTCGCCTTCCGCCCGCTCAAGCACGATGTGGGTATCAAGATGCTGCTCGCGGTGGCGGGCTTCGGGGTGGCGACCATCGTCTTTGGCGTCTCCAGGGTGATGCCGGTGTCGCTCGGCGCACTGGCGGCGCTCGGCGCGTTCGACATGCTGTCGGTCTATGTCCGCTCCAGCTTGGTCCAGCTGCACACCCCCGATGCGATGCGCGGACGCGTCTCCGCCGTCTCGGGCCTCGCCATTTCCGCTTCGAACGAGCTTGGCGAGGTCCAGTCGGGCGTCGCCTCGGCACTGCTCGGCCCGGTCGGCGCGGTCGTGGCGGGCGGCGCCGCGGCCATCGCCGTGCCCGCGATCTGGGCCTATCTCTTTCCCGAACTGCGCCGCGCGCGCACATTCGACCCACCCCAGACCGCGCTCCCCGAGGCGGTCATGCAGGAGAAGCCGGCATGAAAGCCAACAACATCCTCGAAACCATCGGCAATACCCCGCACATCCGCGTGAAGCGGCTGTTCCCCAATGCCGAGGTGTGGATCAAGTCCGAACGCTCCAACCCCGGCGGCTCGATCAAGGACCGCATCGCCCTGGCGATGGTCGAGGAGGCGGAAGCATCGGGCGCGCTCCAGCCCGGCGGGTCGATCGTCGAGCCGACCAGCGGCAACACCGGCATCGGCCTGGCGATGGTCGCGGCGGTCAAGGGCTATAAGCTCGTCCTCGTCATGCCCGAAAGCATGAGCATCGAGCGCCGCCGCCTGATGCTGGCTTATGGCGCCACCTTCGACCTGACCCCGCGCGAAAAAGGCATGAAGGGCGCGATCGAGCGCGCGGTCGAGATCGTCCAGACCACGCCCGGCGCCTGGATGCCGCAGCAGTTCGAGAACCCGGCGAACATCGCCGCGCACGTCAAGGATACCTCCGAGGAGATCCTGCGCGACTTTGGCGACGACCCGTTCGACGCGCTGATCACCGGCGTCGGCACCGGCGGCCATATCACCGGCACCGCGCAAGTGCTCAAGGCACGCTGGCCGCAAATGAAGGTGTTCGCGGTCGAACCCACCTTGTCGCCGGTTATCTCGGGCGGCCAGGCCGGCCCACACCCGATTCAGGGCATCGGCGCCGGCTTCATTCCCGCCAACCTGCACACCCAGCTTCTCGACGGCGTGATCAAGGTCGAGCCGCAGGACGCCAAGACCATGGCGAAGCGCGCCGCGGCGGAGGAAGGCATGCTCGTCGGCATCTCGTCGGGCGCGACGCTCGCGGCGATCGCGCAGAAGCTGCCCGAACTGGGCGCGGGCGCGAAAGTGCTCGGCTTCAACTACGACACGGGCGAGCGCTATCTGTCGGTGCCCGACTTCCTGCCCGAGTAACGGTCGAGGAACGCCGCGCTGGCGTCGAGCACATCGCCCTTGCCGCGAAACGGCCGTGACAGGGCGACGACGATGTCCTCGTGGTTCAGCCCGGCATATTCCTTGAGGACCACCGGCGCGCCGAGTTCGCCCAGGCGGCGCGCGAGGTTGCGGGCATTTTTGGGACGGACGGTCGTGTCGTCGGTCCCGGTGACGAGCATCAGCGGCGCGGTAGCGCGCGTGACGAGCAGGATCGGCTGAGTCAGGCGGTAGTCCGAGCCCTGCATCGCCGCCACGGCGCGGCCGGTAAACGGGTAGAAGTCATACGGCCCCGACAGTCCGACCGCTCCGAATACCACCTTGGGATCGACGCCCGCCGCGCGCAGATAGCGCGGGTCGGCCGCCAGCATCACCGCGGTATAGGCACCCGCCGAATGACCGGCGAAAGCGATGCGTCGCGGATTGCCGCCATATTTGGCGATGTTCGCCTCGACCCATTTCACCGCTGACGCGCCGTCCTCGACAAAGGCGGGGAAGCGCACTTCGGGCACCAGCCGGTAATCGGGCACGACCACCACATAGCCTTTCTCGGCATAGGCCCGCGCGGCGAAGCCATAATCTTCCTTCGACCCCTTCACCCAGCCCCCGCCATACCAGAAGATCAGCACCGGCTTGGGCGAGGCCCCGCCGGGTGCGGTCCAGATATCGAGCGCATGCCGCTTGCCGGGGAGGTAGGCGATATCCTTGCCGGCACGCTTGGCCGCGCTCGGCCACAGGCGGTCGATCAGGTCGAGCGCTGATGGTGGCGAGCGGTAATAAGCGACCGCGACCAGCATCAGCGCTAAGATCAGCAGCGCGCCGATGACGCTCATGAATATCCTCAACATCACGATCCTGCTCGTTGTAGCGGTCGACAATCAACCGATCCGCCGCATCTCATTATCGCCCGGCAAATTCCATCAGGATTATGGTCAGATCGGCTGATCGGCCACCGCCGCTCGGCGGGTTCCAGATCATATGCCGCCGGGCGTGGCTGGTGCCCCGAGAGAGACTCGAACTCCCGACCTGCGGTTTAGGAAACCGTTGCTCTGTCCTGCTGAGCTACCGGGGCGCCGCTGCGCTGCTATTCGTCAGTACGGCCAGGGTCAATTCCGCTGTCAGTTGACCTCGCTCGGCTTGGCCACGGGGCAAAGCAGCGGCATCACCGCCACCCCGTCCTCGCGCAGCGCCTTGGCTTCGGCCTGCGTTGCTTCCCCGTGGATCGTCGCGTGCGGGATGGCGCCTTCGGCCATGTCGCGCGCCTTGCCGGCGAACTCCTTGCCGACATAGGTCGAATCCTTGAGGCTCGCCGCCTGCATCGCGGCGATCGCTCCGAGCAATTGTTTGGGCGAGGGCGCGCCATTGCTGCGCGTGCCGCCGATGCGCGGCACCGACAGCGCGCGCTCGACATCGGTGCTGCCGCATAGCGTGCACGCGACCAGATTGCGCGCCCGCTGGTCCTCGAACGCCTCGGCGGTCGCGAACCAGCCTTCGAAACGATGCCCGGCGGCGCAGGCGATATCGATGACGATCACGCGACCGCGCCGATCGGGCGGCGGTGCTTGGTCACCGGCACGCGTCCGCGGGCATCGTCGACCGCCGCCAGATCCACGTCGCAAAAGCCGACGCCCGGCGCGTCACCCATGTCGAGCAGCACCTTGCCCCACGGATCGACGACGAGCGAATGACCGTAGGTCCGCCGGCCGTCCTGATGCGCGCCGGTCTGCGCGGCGGCGATGACGAACACGGCGTTTTCGATGGCGCGCGCGCGTTGCAGCACGTGCCAATGCGCCTCGCCCGTCGGCACGGTGAAGGCGGCGGGAGCGGCAATCGCCGTCGCGCCCGCATCGCTCAGCGCGGTGTGCAAGGCGGGAAAGCGCAGATCGTAACAGATCGTCAGCCCCAGCGTGCCGAGCGGCGTCTCGACCTTCACCGGCGCTTTGCCGGGCGCATAGGCGGCGGATTCGCGCCAGCTGTCGCCCGCGCCGACATCGACGTCGAACATGTGCATCTTGTCGTAGCGCGCGGCGATTGCGCCCGCCGCGTCGATCACGAAGCTGCGGTTGGCGAACCGCTGCTCGCCGCGCACGGCCAGGCTGCCGAGCGCGACCCAGATGGCGTGTTTCTTCGCGGCGGCGCGCGTGCGGGCGAGGACCGTATCTTCGCGTTCTTCGCGCATATGAGCATCGGCGCGCGCGCGGTCGCGGTCGAGCAGGCCGCTCATCTCGGGCGTGAACAGCATTGCCGCGCCGCCCGCCGCCGCCTCGGCCACGGCGGCCTCGAGCGTCGCCGCATTGGCGGCGGGGTCGATGCCCGCGGTCATTTGCAGCAGCGCGATGCGCATGCGCTAGCCGGCGAGCAGCGTGTCGAGTTCGCCCGAGCGGTCGAGCGCGGCCAGATCGTCCGACCCGCCGACATGGCGGTCGCCGATGAAGATCTGCGGCACGGTGGTGCGGCCGGCGGCGCGCTGGATCATTTCCTGCCGCTTGGGGCCGCCCATGGTGATGTCGAACTCTTCATAGTCCGCCCCCTTGGCGCGGAGCAGCGCTTCGGCACGGCTGCAATAGGGGCAGAAGGCCTTGGTATAGATTTCGATCCTGGGCATGCGCCTACAGGTGTGATGCGGCCCGGCCCTTGTCAATCACCGAGGACGCGCCTGCGCGTCCGACGATCAATCAACGTGCAGGACGCGCGCCCAGCACAACACGCTGATCCTGGCCGCTCCCGCGCGGCGCGCGGCGCGGGCACAGGCATTGGCGGTCGCGCCGCTGGTATAGACGTCGTCGACCAGCACCACGTGGCGTCCGTCGAAGCGCCGCGTCGCGCGGAACACGCCGCGCATCGTTCGCGCCCGTGCCTTCGCGCCGAGGCCCTTGAGCGGCGGCGTGGCGCGGACGCGGGTGAGCGCGTCGGCCGCCACCGGCAGGCCGCGCGCGCGCCCGATGTGCCGGGCGATCTCCAGCGCCTGGTTGTAGCCGCGCGCCCATAGCCGCCAGCGGTGCAGCGGCACCGGCACCAGCAGCGCGTCGCCACCCAAATCGGCCTCGCGCCCGATCGCCGCGGCGAGCACGCGCGCGACGCCCGGCCGCCGGCCATATTTCAGGCGCAGCGCCACCGTTCGCGCCACCTCGCCATAAGCGACCGCGGCGTGAACCGGGCCGTGCCCGGGCGGCGCGGCGAAGCAGCGGGCGCAAAAGCGCTCGCCGCCGGGCAGGGGCAAATTGCACGCCGCGCACCCTTCGCCGCTGAGGAAGTCCAGTCGCTCCCAGCAAGCGCCGCAAAAGCGCGTCTCGCCCTCGACGACCGTCCCGCAGCCCGGGCAGCGCGGCGGCAGCACCAGCCCCAGCGCCCAATTGCCGATCTGCCGCGCCGCCGTCATCGAACCATTGTGAGCGGCGCGAGCTTCGCGCACAAGCGCGCGCATGTCCGTGCCCGAACTGTTCGACCGCGCCGCCCGCCGCGCCCGCCGCGACCGCGCCGGGCTGGCGGGGGGAATCCTCGACGCGCTGATCGCCGAGGAGCTGCTCGACCGGCTCGACAGCGTGTCGCGCTCCTTCGCCGCGCCGCTGCTGATCGGGGCGTCGGCGCCGCTGCTGGCGGGGCTGGCGGCGCGCGGTCTCGTGCCGGCGGTGCTGGAGCCGGCGCCCGGGCGCGCGGCGGCGGC
>CAXTPT010000056.1:0-12948 GCA_964246315.1 uncultured Sphingomonadaceae bacterium
CTTGAAGAATTCGACCGCGTCCTCGACGGTCATGTCGAGCACCTCGGCGATCGACCGGCCCTTGAATTTCACCTCGAGCGTTTCGCGGTTGTAGCGCGCGCCGTGGCACACGTCGCAGGTGACGTAGACGTCGGGCAGGAAGTGCATCTCGATCTTGAGCACGCCGTCGCCCTGGCACGCCTCGCACCGCCCGCCCTTGACGTTGAAGCTGAACCGCCCAGGCTTGTAGCCGCGCGCGGCGCTTTCGGGCAGGCCGGCGAACCAGTCGCGGATCTGCGTGAATGCGCCGGTATAGGTCGCGGGGTTGGAGCGCGGGGTGCGGCCGATCGGCGATTGATCGATATCGATCACCTTGTCGAGATGCTGCAGCCCCTCGATCTTTTCGTGATGCCCCGCCTGCAGCCGCGCGCCGTTGAGCGTGCGCGCCGCGGAGGCATAAAGCGTGTCGATGGTGAAGCTCGATTTGCCGCTGCCGCTGACCCCGGTGATGCAACAGAAGGTGCCGAGCGGGATCGACGCGCTGACATTCTTGAGGTTGTTCGCCCGCGCGCCCTTGACCGTCAGCTTCTTGCCATTGCCCTTGCGGCGCTTGGGCGGCAGCGGCACGCTGCGGCGGCCGGAGAGGTAGTCGGCGGTCAGCGAGTCCGCATTGGCCAGCACTTCGGCGAGCGTCCCCGCCGCGACCACCGCGCCGCCATGCACCCCCGCGCCGGGGCCCATGTCGAGCACGTAATCGGCGGCGCGGATCGCGTCCTCGTCATGCTCGACGACGATCACCGTGTTGCCGAGATCGCGCAGGCGCCGCAGCGTCACCAGCAGGCGGTCATTGTCCTTCTGGTGCAGCCCGATCGACGGTTCGTCGAGGACGTAGAGCACGCCGCTGAGACCGCTACCGATCTGCGAGGCGAGGCGGATGCGCTGGCTTTCGCCGCCGGAGAGCGTGCCGCTGGTGCGGTCGAGGTTGAGATAGTCGAGCCCGACATTGTCGAGGAAGCCCAGGCGTTCGACGATCTCTTTCAGGATCGGCGTGGCGATCTGGCGGCCCTGGTCGCTCAGTTTTTCGGGCATCGCGCGGAAGAAGTCGAGCGCGGGGCCGACCGCGCGGCGGGTGGAGATGCTGATGTCCTCGCCGGCGATCTTGACCGCCAGCGCCTCGGGCTTGAGCCGCGCGCCATGGCACGTCTCGCACGGCGCGGCGCCCTGATATTTGGCGAGTTCCTCGCGCATCCACGCGCTGTCGGTGGCGAGCAGGCGGCGGTCGAGATTGTGGATGACGCCTTCGAACGGCTTCTTCACCTCGTAGGATTTGCGTCCGTCGACGAAGCGCAGCGTGACGGGGATGCCCTTGGTGCCGAACAGGATCGCGTTGCGGCTCTCCTCGGGCAGTTCGTTCCACGGCGTGTCGAGATCGAAGCCGAAATGCCGCGCGAGGCTGCCGAGCACCTGCATGTAATAGGGGCTGGGCGGGTTGGACTTCGCCCACGGCACCACCGCGCCCTTCTTGATGCTGAGATGCTCGTTGGGGACGATCAGCCCGGGGTCGAAATGCAGTTTCTCCCCCAGCCCGTCGCAAGCCGGGCAAGCCCCCTGTGGGGCGTTGAAGCTGAACAGCCGCGGTTCGATCTCCGGAATGGTGAAGCCGCTGACGGGGCAGGCGAATTTCTGGCTGAAGGTAATGCGGCCCTCCGGCGCGTACTCGCCCGCCACCAGCTTCCTCCCCTCTCCCCTTGCGGGAGAGGGCGACTCAGGCAAAGCCTGAGCGGGGTGAGGGGAGTCCGCCGGATCGACATAGGCCAGCCCCTCCGCCAGCTTCAGCGCCTGCTCGAAACTGTCCGCCAATCTCGTTTCGATCCCGTCACGAACCACGATCCGATCGACGACCAACTCCAGGTCATGCTTGTATTTCTTGTCTAAAACCGGTGCCGCCTCGATGTCGTAGAACTGCCCGTCGATCCGCACGCGGGTATACCCCGCCGCCTGCCATTCGAGCAGCTCCTTGCGATATTCGCCCTTGCGCCCGCGCACCACCGGCGCGAGCAGATAGTGCCGCGATCCCGCGGGCAGCGCCATCACCCGGTCGACCATCTGGCTGACCTGCTGCGCGCTGATCGGCTCGCCCGTCGCGGGCGAATAGGGCACCCCGACGCGCGCCCATAACAGCCGCATATAGTCGTAGATCTCGGTCACCGTCGCGACCGTCGAGCGCGGGTTGCGGCTGGTCGTCTTCTGCTCGATCGAGATCGCCGGGCTGAGGCCTTCGATATGATCGACATCGGGCTTCTGCATCAGCTCGAGGAACTGGCGCGCATAGGCGCTGAGCGACTCGACATAGCGCCGCTGCCCCTCGGCATAGATGGTGTCGAAGGCGAGGCTTGACTTGCCCGATCCCGACAGCCCGGTGATCACCGTCAGCGTGTCGCGCGGGATGTCGACCGAGACGTCCTTCAGATTGTGCTCGCGCGCCCCGCGCACGGAAATATGGGTCAGCATGAGGCGAATTGTTCCAGATTTGTTCGCGATCAGCAAGCGCGTCCGATCCTAGATAGTAAAGCGCCAACAAACTTGCCAGTCAGCCCAACCGGATAGCGGCATAGCGGTCGCGGATGCGGTGGTTGAAGAAGCTGCCCTTTGAAAACGCTTCACGCATCGCCTGCGCCACGTCCTCGGGCACATCGGCGTAGCGATAGCGGCGGCCGGTCACGAATTCGACCGTCAGCGCGGTGTTGGCGGCGTCATAGTCGAAGCGGCGGATGACGGTAGAGGGCACGTGGCACTAACGCACGAACGCTCGCTTGCGCCGCGCGGCGCGGTGGTTAGGCTGCGTGGCAAAAGCGGGAGAGGCCCATGCGCCATATCGCCATCGTCGGGTCAGGCCCCGCGGGCTATTATACCGCCGAAGCCGCGCAGAAGCGCTGGGGCGATGGCGTGCGGGTCGACATCATCGACCGGTTGCCGGTGCCCTATGGACTGATCCGCTCGGGCGTCGCGCCCGATCATCAGTCGATCAAGGCGGTGTACCGGCGTTACGAGGCGGTCAACCTCGCAGACAACGTCCGCTTCGTCGGCAATGTCAGCGTGGGTGTCGATGTCTCCATCGAGGAACTGGTCGCGCGTTATGATGCGGTGGTGCTGGCGACGGGGGCGCCGCATGACCGGAAACTCGAGATTCCGGGCGGCGATCTGCCCGGCGTCGTCGGGTCGGCGGCGTTCGTCGGCTGGTATAATGGGCATCCCGATTTCGCCGAGCTCGATCCGCCGCTGATGGGACCGGGCGCGGTCGTCATCGGCAACGGCAACGTCGCGCTCGATGTGGCGCGCATCCTGGCGAAGAGCCGCGCCGAATTTCACGGCTCGGACATTTCGAACCACGCGATCGATGCGCTTGAACATTCCGGCATTGTCCGCGTCTCCATCTTGGGCCGGCGCGGGCCGCACCAGATCGCGATGACCCCCAAGGAATTGGGTGAGCTCGGTCATCTCGAACGGGCGCAGCCGTTCGTCGATCCGGCCGATTTGCCCGAAGCCGGCGATGACGCGCTGCTCGAACCCGGCATGCGCAAGTCGGTCACGCATCTGCGCGAATTTGCCGCCGCGCCGCCGGGAGGCAAGCCGGTGACGCTCGATTTCGACTTCTTCGCCTCACCCGTCGCGATCGAGCGCGGTCCCACGGCGAACTCGGGACAGAAGGGAACGATGCGGGTGATCGTCGAGCGCACCAGGCTCAACAAAGACCTGCGCTCGGTTGGAACGGGCGAGACCTATGCGATCCCCGCCAGCCTGGTGGTCAGCGCGATCGGCTACCAGACCCCGCCGATCGAGGGCGTGCCGTACGAGCATGGCCGCGGGCGCTTCGCCAATGTCGAGGGGCGCGTGCTGCCGGGACTGTACGTGGTCGGCTGGGCGCGTCGCGGACCGTCGGGGACGATCGGCACCAACCGGCCCGATGGCTATGCCGTGGTCGAGCGGATCTCCGAGGATTGGGGTGAGGCGAGCAGCAGCGGCAAAATGGGGCGTCCGGCGCTCGATGCCTTGCTCGCGGCACGGGGAGCGGACGTCACGACCTTTCGCGACTGGCGGAACATCGAGGCCGCGGAAAATGCGCGTGCGCGCGCAGGGTCGCCGCGGGAAAAGTTCGTGCGGGTGGAAGAAATGCTGGGGGCCAGGCGGCCAGCTTGAGTCTCACCCCGCTTCGCAGGGGCGGGATTTACGCCGCCATGCGCGCATATTCGCCCGCCGCCGTTTCCAGCGCGCCGAGCTTGGCATTAACGCTCTCGAACCCGCCTTCGAGCGCGTCGATCTCGCTGGCGACATTTTCGGTGTCGACGCGAATCGCGGCGATGGTCGCGGACATCGTATCGGCGGCGAGCGCGGTCTCGTCGACCGCGGCGGTGATCGTCGTCACGGTCTGCGCCTGATCGTCCATCGCGCGACGGATGCGCTGCGCCGAGGCGTGTACTTCGCCGACGATGTCGCGGATCGAGCCAGTAGTGTGGACGGTCGAGCGCGTTGCCGCCTGGATCGCGGCGATCTTGCCGGCGATATCGTCGGTCGCCCGGGCGGTCTGGTTGGCGAGGCTCTTGACCTCCTGCGCGACGACCGCGAAGCCGCGGCCGGCGTCCCCGGCGCGCGCAGCTTCGATGGTGGCGTTGAGCGCGAGCAGATTGGTCTGGCCGGCAACGTCGCGGATCAGCCCCAGGATCGACTCGATCGACTGGGCGGTGTCGCTGAGCGTGCCCGAAACGCTCACCGCTTCGGCGGCCTGCGCCGCAGCACGGCTGGCCACCTCCGAGGCGATCTCGACCTCGCCGCGCGCTTCTTCGATCGCGCGGATCAGGCCGGCGGCGGTGTGCGCGGCGTCGCGCATTGCCGCAGCGGATTGTTCGGACGCCGCGGCGACTTCGCTTGCCTTGCCCAGCATGCCGCGCGTCGCGGCGGCGGCGCCGGTGGCTTGCGCCCTCAGCGCGACGCCGAGCTTGGAGGTTTCGCCGACATTGGCGGCGATGCTGAACTTGAACACCTCCGACCGCTGGTCGCGGTCGGCGGTGACCTCGCGCGAGCGCATTTCGCTCATCGCGGCGCTCATCACCTCGGCTTCCAGCAGCGCCAGTGTGGAGATCGCGCTGAAGGCCGCGGCGTGCTTGGCGAGGTCATCTGCATAGAAATCGGCGACGATCTCGCGCGTCGCCCGATGCGTGACATCGTAAGAGGCTAGCGTCAGCGCGATGCCATGGCCGCTATTGTAACAAATCCAGGCCAGGTCGCAGGCGATATCGGCCCAGCGCTGGCCGGTCGGATCGGAATATTTGGCACGCGCATAATCCGCCCCGCTGGCATGCATGCGGGCCAAAGCG
Source organism: uncultured Sphingomonadaceae bacterium (assembly GCA_964246315.1). GTDB lineage: Bacteria > Pseudomonadota > Alphaproteobacteria > Sphingomonadales > Sphingomonadaceae > Sphingomonas_O. The sequence continues at coordinate 5,352 of CAXTPT010000056.1, forward strand.
TCCCCGCTGATGTGCTCACCCTCGGGGAGAAAATGGTTGTAATGCGCCCAAAACCCGTCGGTGATGCTCCGCAAATGGCTCTCGATCGCCGCAAGCACCAGCGGACCACCGGAGCGCAGCAGATCGCAATCGGCGAAATAGCGCAGCCGCTCGGCGAGGGGGATACGGACGCGCTTGCTTTCGGCGGACATGGGCAATTCCTGTGGGTCGCTGTTGCCGGGAGAGTACCGCCAACTTGGTTAAGAGGGGGTTGCCGCAGTTGCATCCAACGGCGCCCGGGCTAAGGGGTTGGCGCATGGGGACCAAAGCTCAGCGGCCCTTGTCGCCGCATCTCACGATCTGGAAATGGGGGCCGCATATGGCGGCCTCGATCGCGCACCGCGTTATGGGCGTGGCGCTGGCGACCGCCGGTACCGCCCTGTTTACCTGGTGGCTGGCGGCGCTGGCGGCGGGTCCGCAAGCCTATGCGACGTTCATGGCCTGGGTCGGCTGGCCGCCGATGCTGATCGTGCCGATCGGGCTGACATTTGCCTTTTTCGTGCATCTGTCGAACGGCCTCAGGCACTTCGTCATGGACATCGGCGCCGGCTATGAGCTGAACGTCAACAAGGCCGGCGCGCTGATTGTGCTGACCGTGCCCTTCTTCCTCACCGCCGCGGTCTGGCTGTTCATCTTTATGAGGACGATCTGATGCGCACCGAATTGGGCAAGGTCCGCGGCCTTGGCTCCGCGAAGCATGGCGCGGGACATTGGTGGCGTCAGCGCGTCACCGCGTTCGGCAATCTGTTCCTGCTGCTGTGGCTGATCTTCTCGCTGCTACGCCTGCCCAGCCTCGAATATAATGTGGTCCATGATTGGCTCGCCACGCCCTGGGCGGCGATTCCTATGGCGCTGATCGTGCTCAACACATTCTGGCATTTTCGCATGGGGTTGCAGGTGGTGGTCGAGGATTACCAGCATGATGAAAGCCGCATCGTCGTCATGGCGCTGGTCCATATATGGACCTTCGTCACCGGCGCGATCGCGCTGTTTTCCATCCTCAAGATCGCGCTCAGCGGGACGATTGCATGACCGAAGCCTATAAGATCATCGATCACAGCTACGACACGGTGGTGGTCGGCGCGGGCGGATCGGGTCTGCGCGCCACGATGGGCAGCGCCGAAGCCGGCCTCAAGACGGCGTGCATCACCAAGGTCTTCCCGACGCGCAGTCACACGGTAGCGGCCCAGGGCGGGATTGCCGCGTCGCTGGGCAACAACAGCCCCGATCACTGGACCTGGCACATGTACGACACCGTCAAGGGATCGGACTGGCTCGGCGATCAGGATGCAATCGAATATATGGTGCGTGAGGCGCCGGCGGCGGTCTACGAGCTCGAACATGCCGGCGTACCGTTCAGCCGCAACGATGACGGCACGATCTACCAGCGCCCGTTCGGCGGTCATATGCAGAATATGGGCGAAGGCCCGCCGGTTCAGCGCACCTGCGCCGCCGCCGACCGCACCGGCCACGCGATGCTCCACGCGCTGTATCAGCAGAGCCTGAAATACGATGCCGATTTCTTCATCGAATATTTCGCGCTCGACCTGATCATGGAGGGCGGCGCTTGCCGCGGCGTTATTGCCTTGTGCCTGGACGACGGCACGATCCATCGGTTCAAGAGCCACGCCGTGGTGCTGGCGACCGGCGGCTATGGCCGCGCCTATTTCTCCGCGACCTCGGCGCACAGCTGCACCGGCGACGGCGGCGGGATGGTATTGCGCGCCGGCCTGCCGCTGCAGGACATGGAATTCGTCCAGTTCCACCCGACCGGCATTTACGGCGCGGGCGTGTTGATCACCGAAGGCGCGCGCGGCGAGGGCGGCTATCTGACCAATTCCGAAGGCGAGCGCTTCATGGAGCGCTATGCGCCGTCGGCCAAGGACCTGGCTTCGCGCGACGTCGTCTCACGCTCGATGGCGCTGGAAATGCGCGAAGGCCGCGGCGTCGGGCCGAAAAAGGACCATATCTACCTGCACCTCGACCATATTGACCCAAAGGTGCTCGCCGAGCGGTTGCCGGGGATCACCGAGAGCGGCAAGATCTTCGCCGGCGTCGACCTGACGCGCCAGCCTTTGCCCGTCACCCCAACCGTCCATTACAATATGGGCGGCATCCCCTGTAACTATCACGGTCAGGTCGTCACCAAGCGCAATGGCGATGACGACGCGGTCGTTCCGGGCCTCTATGCGGTAGGCGAGGCGGCGTGCGTTTCGGTGCACGGCGCCAACCGCCTCGGATCGAACAGCCTGATCGATCTGGTGGTGTTCGGCCGTGCCACCGGCCTGCACCTCAAGGACAATCTCAAGCCCGGCACGCCGCACAAGCCGCTGCCCGCCGATGCGCTCGAGCTGCCGCTGGCGCGCATCGAGAAATTCCGCAACGCCGCGGGCGGCTCGGCGACCGCCGAAGTCCGCCTCGACATGCAGCACACGATGCAGAAGCATTGCGCGGTGTTCCGCGACACCGCGCTGCTCGCCGAGGGCGTCGCGCATATGCAGACGGTCAACCAGCGGTTGCAGGACGTCCGCATCGCCGACCGCAGCCTGGTGTGGAACACTGACTTGGTCGAGACGCTCGAACTCGACAATCTGATGAGCCAGGCGGTTTGCACCATCGAGAGCGCGGCCAACCGCAAGGAAAGCCGCGGCGCCCATGCGCACGAGGATTATCCCGACCGCGACGACGCCAATTGGATGAAGCACACGATCAGCTGGTTCGAAGGCTGGGGCGGCTCGGGCGGCAAGGTCACGCTCGATACGCGGGGGGTGCATGACTACACGCTCACCGACGATGCGGAGTATATCAAGCCGAAGGCGCGGGTTTATTGAGGCTTAGCCGGGCCCCGGATCAGGTCCGAGGCGACGTGACTTCTCGATCGATCCCCTCAAATCCTCGCCCCGGCCCTGAGCCGTGCCCAGCTTCTTCTTCTAGCCTCGTGTTGCCGCTAAGGCCCCGCCATGCATTTCCTCGACCAAGCCAAAATCTACGTCTCGTCCGGCGCCGGCGGCCCTGGCGCCGTGGCGTTCCGGCGTGAAAAATTCATCGAATATGGCGGGCCGGACGGGGGCAATGGCGGCAAGGGCGGGGACATCGTGTTCCGCGCGATGCATGGCCTCAATACGCTGATCGACTTCCGCTACACCCAGCATTTCCGTGCGCCGCGCGGCAAGGGCGGCGCGGGCAGCAACATGACCGGCGCGGGCGGCAGCGACCTGGTCATCGACGTGCCCGTCGGCACACAGGTGCTCAGCGAAGACAAGGCGCATGTCCTCGCCGATTTCACCAAGGAGGGCGAGGAACGCGTGTTCCTGCGCGGCGGCGATGGCGGGCGCGGCAACGCCAGCTACAAGACTGCGACCAACCGCGCCCCGCGCCAGCACGGCACCGGCTGGCCGGGCGACGAGAAATGGGTTTGGCTACGGCTCAAGCTGCTTGCCGATATCGGGCTGGTCGGCCTGCCCAATGCCGGCAAATCGACCTTCATCAACGCGGTGACCAACGCCCAAGCCAAGGTCGGCGCCTATGCCTTCACGACGACACGGCCGCAGCTTGGCGTGGTCAGCCATCATGGTCGCGAGTTCGTCATCGCCGACATTCCGGGGCTGATCGAAGGCGCGGCGGACGGCGCGGGGATCGGCGACCGCTTCCTTGGCCATATCGAGCGTTGCCGCGTGTTGCTCCATTTGGTCGACGCCAATGACGCGGATGTGGCGGAGAGCTACCGCATCGTGCGCGACGAGCTCGAAGCCTATGGCGCGGGGCTGGTCGACAAGCCGGTGGTGGTGGCGCTCAACAAGATCGACACGCTCGACGACGAACTGATCGCGGCCTTGTCCGCCGAACTGGCCGAGGCAAGCGGCGCGGATGTAGTGCCGATCTCCGGCGCCGGCGGCACCGGCCTCGACTGGGTACTCGACCGGCTGACCGCCGAGGCCGGGCAGGGGCAGGGCGTACCCGCGGATGACGAAGGCGAGGACGCGGTCGAATGGTCGCCGCTCTGACGCCTGTGCCGATCCTTGGCGATCTCGGCATTGCGCGCAGTGTTACGCCGCTGCCGATCATGGAGGTGGCGGCGCGCGCGGGCATCCCCGCCGGGGCGGCCGAATCCTATGGCCGAGGCAAGGCGAAGCTCGACGTTGCGGCGCTGTCCGACGCGCCTGACGGCAAGCTGATCCTGGTCACCGCGATCAATCCGACGCCCGCGGGCGAAGGCAAGACGACGACGTCGATCGGGCTGGTCGACGCGCTCAACCGCATCGGGCGCAAGGCGATGCTGTGCCTGCGCGAACCGTCGCTCGGGCCATGCTTTGGGATCAAGGGCGGGGCGACCGGCGGCGGCTGGGCGCAGGTTGTGCCGATGGAGGACATCAACCTCCATTTCACCGGCGATTTCCACGCGATCACTGCGGCGCACAATCTGCTCGCGGCGATGATCGACAATCACGTTCATTGGGGCAACGCGCTGGGCATCGACATGCGCCGCGTGGTGTGGCGCCGCGCGCTCGACATGAACGATCGCGCGCTGCGCGCTATCGTCCAGTCGCTCGGTGGGGTGGCCAACGGTTTTCCGCGGGAGAGCGGCTTCGACATCACCGTCGCATCGGAGGTCATGGCGATCCTCTGCCTCGCAACGGATATCGAGGATTTGGAGGCGCGGCTGGCGCGGATCGTCGTCGGCTATACCCGCGACCGTCAGCCCGTCACCGCGCGCGACCTCAAGGCCGACGGGGCGATGGCGGCGCTGCTCAAGGACGCGATCCGGCCCAATCTGGTGCAGACGCTGGAGGGTTATCCGGCGCTAATTCACGGCGGACCGTTCGCCAATATCGCGCATGGCTGCAATTCGGTAATCGCGACGCGCGCCGGGCTGAAGCTCGCCGATTATGTCGTGACCGAAGCCGGGTTCGGCGCGGATCTGGGCGCGGAAAAGTTCTTCGATATCAAATGCCGTCAGGCCGGGCTGCAGCCCGCCGCGGCGGTGATTGTCGCGACGGCGCGCGCGCTCAAGATGAATGGCGGCGTCGCCAAGGCCGATTTGGGCCGCGAGGATGCTGAGGCGGTCGAGCGCGGCGTGGTCAACCTCGTTCGTCACATCGAAAACGTCCACCAATTCGGCGTGCCCGTGGTCGTCGCGGTCAATCATTTCGCCGGGGACAGCGACGCCGAATTCGCCGTGATCGCCGAGGCTGCTGAGGCACACGGTGTCCGCGCGATCTCTTGCCGCCATTGGGCCGAGGGCGGCGCGGGTGCGGAGAAGCTTGCGCATGCCGTCGCCGAACTCGCTAAGGCTCACGCTCAATTCGCGCCGATCTATGACGACGATTTGCCGCTGTTCGCCAAGATCGACACCGTGGCACAGCGAATTTACCGCGCCGAACGCGCCGTTGCCGAACCGCGCGTCCACGCGCAACTCGCGCGCTGGGAGGCGGCGGGGCACGGCCGCTTGCCCGTGTGCATCGCCAAGACCCCATACAGTTTCTCGACCGACCCCGCCGTGCTCGGCGCGCCGATGGGTCACGTCCTCGACGTGCGCGAAGTGCGTTTGGCGGCTGGTGCCGGTTTCGTCATCGCCATTTGTGGCGAGGTACAGACCATGCCCGGCCTGCCGCGCGTGCCCGCCGCCGAGCGTGTCCGGCTCGATGCTGACGGGCTGGTGCAGGGCCTGTCCTGATGCTGTTCGGGCCGTCCGAATGCGCAAGGCTGGTCGTCAAGATCGGTTCGGCGCTGCTCGTCGAAAGTGACGGCCATGTGCGGCGGGACTGGTTGGCGAGCCTCGCGGCGGAGATTGCCGACCGCCAGCGCGCGGGGCAGCGCGTGGTGATTGTCTCGTCGGGCGCGATCGCGCTCGGCGCACGGCGGCTCGGGTTGGCCAAGGGTGGGCGCGCCAGCCTCGAAGATGCGCAAGCGGCGGCGGCCACGGGCCAGATCGAATTGAGCCGCGTCTGGGCAGAGGTGCTCGGCGAGCAGCGGCTGACCGCGGCGCAGATCCTGGTGACGCCCGCTGATCTCGAGGACCGGCGGCGCTACCTCAATGCCGCGGCGACCCTGGCGCGGCTGCTGGCATTGGGCGTGGTGCCGGTCGTCAATGAGAACGATACCGTCGCCACCGAGGAAATCCGCTTCGGCGACAACGACCGGCTGGCGGCGCGCGTGGCGCAGGCGGCGGAGGCCAACGGCATCATCCTGCTGTCCGATGTCGACGGGCTGTACGACCGCGATCCGCGCGAGGCCGGTGCGTCGCATCTGCCGCGCGTTGAGCGGGTCGATGGCGCGATCGAGGCGATGGCGGGCGGTGGCTCGAGCTCGGGCATGGGATCGGGCGGGATGGCGTCGAAGCTGGCGGCGGCGCGGATTGCCGCCCGGGCCGGCATTCCGCTGGCGATCGCCTCGGGCCGGTCGGAACGGCCGCTTCACGGGCGGCACACCTTGTTCGCGCCAGAGGCCTCGGCGTCTGCCCGCAAGGCGTGGCTGGCGGGCGGGACCGCCGAAACCGGCACGGTGCATGTCGATGCCGGTGCGGCGGCGGCGCTGGCGCGGGGCGGCAGCCTGCTCGCGGCGGGGGCGATGCGGATCGACGGACAATTTGCGCGCGGTGATCTGGTGCGGGTCGTGGGTCCCGAAGGGCCGGTGGCGCGCGGGCTGGCCGAATATGATGCGGGCGACATGCGACGGCTGCTCGGGCGGCGGTCAGACGAGCATGAGGCGGTGCTCGGCTATGCCCCGCGCGCGGCGCTGGTCCACCGCAGCCACATGGCGCTGCTGTGATCATCGCGCTGACCGGCGGGACGGGGTTTCTCGGTCGCCACGTCCTCGATCGGCTGGGGGCGCATGGGCACCGCGTCAAGGCACTGGCACGGCGCGAGCAGCCGCCGCACGACCAGCTTGAGTGGATCGCGGGCGATCTCGGCGACGCGGAGGCCCTGGCGCGCTTGTGCGGCGGCGCCGATGTGGTGATCCACGTCGCGGGGGTGGTTAATGCGCCCGATGCCGCGGGATTCGACGTCGGCAATCGGCAGGGAACAGCCAATGTCGCCATGGCGGCCAAGGTGGCCGGGGTCGGCCGCTTCGTTCACGTTTCTTCGCTGGCGGCGACTCAGCCGCAGCTGTCCGCCTATGGCGCGTCCAAGGCGGCGGCGGAGGCCGAATTGGCGCGCATCGGCATCGACGCGCGGATTGTCCGCCCTCCGGGAATTTATGGCCCGGGCGACACCGAGATGCTCGACCTGTTTCGCATGGCGGCGCGCGGACTAGTGCTGCTGCCGCCGCCCGGCCGTGCATCGTGGATCCATGTCGACGATATGGCGCGGCTGATCGTCGCGCTGGCCGAGGCTGCCGATGCACCGGCGCTGACCGAAGCCGATGATGGGCGCGATGGCGGCTGGACGCATGCCGCGTTCGCCAGGGCACTCGGCAACGCCGTCGGGCGCAGGGGCGTGGCGTTCCATGTCCCCGCCTGGCTGTTGCGGCTGGGCGCGCGCGCGGACGGGCTGGTTCGCGGCGGTGGCGCCAAACTGACCGCCGACCGCGCCAGCTATATCGCGCATCCGGACTGGAC
>CAXTPT010000057.1:0-12338 GCA_964246315.1 uncultured Sphingomonadaceae bacterium
CGACGACGCGGTCACGCAGCCCGAACGCGAGGCGGCGATCCTCGCCGGTGTTCGCAGTCATGGTGTCTCCGCACTCGGTTTCACCGAAGGCGCCCAGACGCTCCGCGCCCGCGCTGCCTATGCCGGCTTCGATCTGAGCGACGACACGCTCATTGCCCGCCTCGACGACTGGCTCCCCGCGCTCGTCACCGGCCAGCGTCACCTCCCCGAAGTCAGCACCGACCCGCTTCTCGGCCTGCTCGACTGGCTCGGACGCCAGCAGCTCGATGCCCGCGCGCCGCGTCACTTCGCCTCGCCGGCGGGCACCACGCACCCCATCGATTATGCGGCCGAAGGCGGCCCGCGCGTCGAACTGCGCGTGCAGGCGCTGTTCGGCCTCGACCGCCACCCGACGATCGGCAGCACCCCGCTGGTCCTCAGCCTCACCTCGCCCGCCGGCCGCCCGATCCAGACGACGCGCGACCTGCCCGCCTTCTGGCGCGGCAGCTGGGCCGAGGTCGCGAAGGAGATGCGCGGGCGCTACCCGCGCCATAATTGGCCCGACGATCCCACCGCCGCGCCGGCGAACCTCAAGACCAAGCGGGCGCAATCCCGTTCGTCCTGAGCTTGTCGAAGCACCGCATCTTCCCTAGCAGTGAACCCAAGAAGTGCGGGGCTTCGACAGGCTCAGCCCGAACGGTTTGGAACGATCATGGCTCACGCTCGCATTTACCAGCGCCCCAAATCCTCGATGCAATCAGGGCGCGCGCGCACCGATCGCTGGACGCTCGAATTCGAGCCGGCCGAAGCCAAGCGCGCCGATCCGCTGACCGGCTGGGCCGGGTCGGGGGACACGCGCGAACAAGTGCGCCTGAGTTTCGCGACGCTCGAAGCGGCGCAGGCTTATGCCGACAAGAACGGGATCAAGGCCACGGTTATCCCCGCGCCGGTGCAGACACTCAAATTGCAGGCCTATGCGGATAATTTCCGCTGAGGAAAGCGTGTGGAGATAATATCCCCCTGACCCCTGTCGCCCTGCGCAGGCAGGAGCCTAGAGAGACCCTTCGCCTGACGGTTCGTCTCGACTTGAGAGCCTATCTGGGCCCCTGCCTGCGCGGGGGAGACAGGGACAATGTCAAGCCTTCGCTTCCGCAAACTTCACGCAGCACGACGTGGCAAAGCCACGTTGTCGGTCGGTGCCTCGCGCGCCGCCGTCCGGACCGGTCGCCTGTTCGCTCGCCGCATCTCCGTTGCCGCTACGCGCGACCGGCCGCGAACTTCAGCGCCGTCCCGTTGATGCAATAGCGCAGCCCCGTCGGCTTCGGCCCATCATCGAACACATGGCCGTGATGTCCGCCGCAGCGGCGGCAATGCACTTCGGTGCGCACGAAGCCGAGGGTCGAATCCTTGCGGGTCCGCACCGCATTGGGCAGCGGCTGATAGAAGCTTGGCCAGCCGGTGCCGCTGTCGAACTTGGTCTTCGAAGAATAAGCCGGCAGCCCGCACCCGGCGCAGCTGAAAATGCCGCTGCGATGCTCGTTGGCGAACGGGCTGTTCGAAGGCGGATCGGTCGCTTCCCGACGCAGCGTCGCGAATTGCGCCGGAGTCAGCCGCCTCTTCCATTCGGCCTCGCTCAAATTGAGTTCGAACTTCTCCGCCGGGCCCTTGGCACCCGCGCATGCGGCAATGCCGCCCGCCAGCGCCAGACCGCTCGTTCCCAGAAATGTGCGTCGCGAAACCATCAGAACAACTCCTTGTCGCAAGGAGATACGCGCAGGGACCGCGACAAGTTTCAGTAACGCTCCAGCACCACCTGCATGTGCTTGTAACCGTTGACGAAGCACGCCGGCACGCGCTGGGGCTCGCCGATCACGTTCGCGCGCAGGCGGCGGCTGGCCATTTCCTCCAGCAGCACATGCAGCTGCAACTCGGCGACGCGCGCGCCGACGCAGCGGTGGATGCCATAGCCGAACGACAGATGCCGCCGCGCGTTCTCGCGCTCGATCCGGATCGCGTCGCCGTCAGGGAACACGCTCTCGTCGCGATTGGCCGAGACGTACCACAAGGCGATCTTGTCCCCCTTGCGGATCAGCTTGCCCTCGACCTCGGCGTCCTCCACCGCCGTGCGGCGCATATGCGCCAGCGGGGTCTGCCAGCGGATCAGTTCCTGCACCGCATTGGGGATCAGCCCCGGATCCGCCTCCAGCCTGGCGCGCTCCCCGGGATGTTGGCTCAGCCCGTAGACGTACGCGCTCATCGAATTGCGCGTGGTGTCGTTGCCGCCGACGATCAGCAGGATGAGGTTCCCCATGAACTCGCCTTCGTCCATGTGGCTCATCGCCTCCGACGCGAGCATCATCGAGATCAGGTCGTTGCCGCCGGGCGTCGCGGCCTTGCGCTGCCACAGCTCGCCGAACGCCGAACCCATTTCGAACGCCTTGGCCAGCCGCGCCTGCCGCGCATCGACCGTGTGAAAGCTTTCGACATCGCCCAGCGCGTCGGACCATTCGGTCAATTTGTGACGGGTCTCCCACGGAAAGTCGAACAGCTTGGCGAGCATGCCGGTGGTCAGCTCGATCGACACCTTGTCGACCCAGTCGAACGCCTGGCCGACCGGCAGGCTGTCGAGCACCGCGGCGGTGCGTTCGCGCACTTCGGCCTTCATCGCCTCGACCGGCGACGGGCCGAACGCCGGCGCCACCGTCCGCCGCTGCGCGGTGTGCCGGGGCGGGTCCATGGCGATGAACATCGGCATGCGGACTTCCGCCTCGCGTACCGAATCGTAGTCGCCCGAGACGGTGATCCCGCCATATTCCCAGGACGAGGAGAAGATTTTCGGCAGCGCCTCGATATGCACGATCGGCTTGTACGTGCTGACCGACCAATAGGGCCCGAACGCCGAATCCGCGACATAATGCACCGGATCGTTCGCCCGCAGCTCGGCGAACATGCCGGGCCAGCGCCGCTCGGTCCACACTTCGGGGGGCGTCACGTCCAGCGGATCGCTGATCACGCGCTCAAATGCCGTTGCCACTTCGCCTCTCCCAAAGCGATTTTATCAGTTGCAGGCTGATACTAACTTACACAGGTGTCAACTTGCCTTTTGCGGTCCCGACTTGAGCACCCCCACGCGAAACCGCCGCGCCGCGAAGCGCACGATCGCCGCGACCCACAGCGCCTGCCAGGCCAGGGCCAGCAAATGCGGCCACAAGGCCCCCTGCTGTGCCGCCCGGGCGATCATCGTCAGCGAGCTCGACAAGGGGAAGACGCTCGCCACCGTCGCCACCGGCCGCGACAAATCGCCCACCGCGGTCGAAGCGAGCGCGAACAGCGCCAATTGCGCCATCGTCGCCGGCATGGACAGCGTCTGCACTTCGCGCACGCTGGAGGCCTGCGCGCCGAGGCCAATGAAGATTCCGCCCAGGATCAGGTAGTTCGTCACATAATATGCCGCGCCGAGCAGGATGAAGAGCGGCCAGCCCACGGCCGGGACGGCCAGCGATGCGCCCGTCGGCAGGAGCAGCATCGCCCCGCCCGCCAGCACGCTGCCCCAGACGACGATCCCGGTCAGCGACACGCCGAGCATCGCGATCAGCTTGCCCCAGAAGATCGCATCGACGGGCACCGCGCTCGCCAGCACTTCGATCACCTTGTTCGATTTTTCCTCGACCAGGTTCGACAGCAGCATGCCCGCGAGCAGGATCGTCAGCATGAACAACAGCGTTTGCGACGCGCGGGCGAGCAGACGCCGCCCTTCGTCACCGCCGCGTGCCACGCTCGGGGGCGGATCGATCCTCGCCTCGACCAGCGCCTGGACCGCGCCGCCGCCTTCGCCGCGGACCAGGAGGTTGGCCAGTCCGCGCGTCGTGCCGAGCGCTTCGGGCGTGCCGATCAATTGCGGGCGGTACGGCCAGCCCGCGAGCACCGCGCCGCGTCCGGCCAGGGTCTCGGGTTCGGCCACCGGCGGGTGGATCTTCATGCGCGGCAACGCGCCATCGGCCACCGCGGCCGAGATGCGCGCATAGCGTTCGTCCAGCCGCTGGGCGTCATAATCCTTGGCCAGCACGATCAATTCCGGGCGCATCGCCGCCTTGTCCGACGAATCGCCGATGCTCCCGATCAGCCCGCCAAAGCCCAGCGCCAGCAGCGGTCCGAGCAGGAACAGCACGAAACTGCGCGATACCACCGTCGCGTGAAAATCGCGCCGCGCGATGACCCAGGCCTGCTTGAGCCGCGTCATTCCACGGCCTCCGCCGCCGGCTTGCCCATCGCATCGGCCGCCGCGGCGCCGGCGATGGCGATGAACGCGTCATGCAGCCCGGGCCGCTCGATCGACAGGCTGTCGATCCCCGCGCCGCCCTCGACCAGCCCTTTGAGCAGCGCCTCGACCCCGCTGTCGGGCAATTCGAAGCGCCAATCGCGGCCTTGCGGCATCACCGCCGCCGGGATCGCCGCGCGCCAGGGTCCGCCGGTTTCACGCGTCCGCAAGCGCACGATCGGCCGCAGCTTCGCGCGCGCCGCATCGACATCCCCCTCGAACCGCACCTTGCCGCCGGCAATGATCGCGATGCGCTCGCACAGCCGTTCGGCGTGCGCGATGACGTGCGTCGAAAACAGGATGGTCGTGCCCTTGGCCGCCTGCGCGCGGATCGTCGCCTCGAGCCGTTCCTGATTGAGCGCGTCGAGGCCCGAAAACGGCTCGTCGAGCACGAGCAACCGGGGGTCGTGGATCAGGGTCCCGAGCAGTTGCGCGGTCTGCGCCATGCCCTTGCTCAGCGTCCGCACCGGCCGCCGCGCGACATGCGGCAAGCCATGTTCGGCAAGCAGCCGGTCCGCGCGCCGCCGCCCCTCGGCCAGCGGCAGGCCGCGCAGATTGCCCAGGAAGGCGATCGCCTCGCGCACCGGCATGCCGGGATAGAGTCCGCGCTCCTCAGGCAGATAGCCAATCTCTCGCGCGGCATCGAGCGGCCGGCTGCGCCCCAGCACCGACCGCGCGCCGGCATCGGGATCGATGATCCCCAGCAGCATCCGCAGCGTCGTCGTCTTCCCTGCGCCGTTCGGCCCCAGCACGCCATAGATCGCCCCGCGCGGCACCTGCAGATCGACGCCATCGACCGCGCGCGTCTCGCCGAAATTCTTGACCAGGCCGGTGGCTTCGACGGCGAAATCGTTCATCGGCGCGCTGTTGCCCACCAACCGTTAAGACCGTCCTTCGTCACCCCCGCGCGGGCGGGGGTCCATCTGCTCGCCCAGCAACTTGCGGAACGATGAGCAGATGGATTCCCGCCTTCGCGGGAATGACGGGTGCTTCGGAACATCACTTCTTCGCCGCCTTCAGCGCCGCGACGCAGCTTGCCCGGTCGATGTCGCGCCCGTCGGGCAGCCGCGCGTCGAGATAGGTCACCTTCGCCTCGCCGCCCGCCGCGGGCGGATAGAGATAGGCGTCGAGCACGCAGATGCCGCTGCGGAACTGCAAGCGCCGTGCCTGCGCCTCGCGCGTGTCGAGCGCGGGCGTGCCGAACGCGGCGATCAGCGCCTGCGCCGGCTGCCCCAGCACGGCTTGCAGCCCCGTCGGCCGGATCGGCGCGGAAACCAACGGCAGCGAGACCGGGCTTGGCGCCGTCGTCGTACACCCGGCCAAGCCGATCGTTGCTAGAGGAATGAGAGATCGCATCAAAAACCCGTTTGGCCTGAGCTTGTCGAAGGCCTGCCCTTCCCCTCCGTGCAGCAGGAAGTAAAGGACGGGGCTTCGACAAGCTCAGCCCGAACGGGAAATCCTTTGACTCAGAAGAAATACGCCGTGGTCGCCATCGGCAATGCCGTTGTCGACGTCATTGCCAGCGCGACCGACGATTTCATCACCAGCGAAGGCCTGCGCAAAGGCGATATGACGCTGATCGACGCCGCGCGCGCGACCGAGCTGTACGACCGCATGGGCCCGGGCCGCGAAGTCTCGGGCGGGTCGGCGGCCAACACCATCGCCGGCATGGCCGCGCTCGGCCAGCACTGCGGCTTCATCGGCCAGGTCGCCGACGACCAGCTTGGCGCGGTCTTCGCGCATGACATCCGCGCGCTCGGCGTGACCTACGAAACGCCCGCAAAGTCGGGCGCCGATCCCACCGGGCGCTGCCTGATCCTGGTCACGCCCGATGGTCAGCGGACGATGAACACCTTTCTCGGCGCCGCGCAGTTCCTTCCCGAGGCCGCGCTCGACGAGGCGCTGATCGGCGACGGGGCGATCCTCTACCTCGAAGGCTATCTGTGGAACGCCCCCGCATCGCGCGACGCCATGCGCCGGGCGATCGGGATGGCCCGCGACGCCGGCGCGCGCGTCGCGCTGACGCTGTCGGCCGTGTTCGTCGTCGGCGCGCACCGTGATGAATTCTTCGCGTTGCTCGACGACGGGTCGATCGACCTGATCTTCGCCAATAACGAGGAAGTCGTGGCGATGACCGATATCGCCGATCCGTACGAGGCGGTCGCGACACTGGCCAAGCGCGTGCCCGAACTCGTCTGCACGCACGGCGCGTCGGGCGCGGAAGCCTATGCGGGCGGCAAACATGCCCGCGTCGGCGCGGAGCCGGTCGCCAAGGTCGTCGACACCACCGGCGCGGGTGACCTGTTCGCCGCCGGCTACCTCGCGGGCCGGGCCGACGGCCGCAGCCTCGAACAATCGCTGACGATGGGCGCGGTGTGCGCCGCCGAAGTCATCTCGCATGTCGGGCCAAGGCCTGAGGCGGACCTCAAGGCATTGGTCGCCGCCCGCCTCGGCTGACCCTGCCCAAATAAAAAGGGCGCGGAGGTCAAAACCTCCGCGCCCTTTTTATTATGCCTCAAGCGGTCACGCCGCGCCTTGCGGAGGATGAAGTTCCGCATCGCTCTCATGATGCTCCATCAGCCCCCGGCCGACATGGCTGCGTTGGCGGCTGTAGACGAAATAGACCACCAGTCCGAGCAATGCCCAGGCGACGAACAGCCCGATGGTGAAGCCCGACAGGCTGAAGAACAGATAGATGCAGCCGATGATCGACAGCGGCGCGATGATTGCGATCAGCGGCGTGCGGAACGGGCGCACCCGGCCCGGATCGGTGCGGCGCAGCACCAGTACCGCGATCGACACCGCCGCGAATGCGAACAGCGTGCCCGAATTCGACACGTCGGCAAGCAAGCCGACCGGGAAGAATGCCGCGAACAAGGCGACGAACACGCCGGTCAGCGCCGTGATGACGTGCGGGGTGTGGAACCGGGGATGGATCCGCGAGAAGAATTCGGGGAGCAGCCCGTCGCGGCTCATCACGAAAAAGATGCGGGTCTGGCCGAACATCATCATCAGGATGACCGACGGCAGCGCGATGATCGCCGCGGCGCCCACCAGCCAGCCGACGAACGGCCAGCCGATCGATTTGAGCGTCCACGCCAGCGCTTCCTTCGAACAGACCACCGCCTGCTCCTGAATTGCTGAACAGGCGGAGGCCAGCGCCGGGGTGCCGGGCGACAGCGCTTCACCCCCCGGCCCGAATACCGGCTGCGCGCCGACCGTGCCGATTACGCCCGAGGCCACCAGCATGTAGAAGACGGTGCAGACCGCGAGGCTGCCGATCAGCCCGATGGGCATGTTGCGCTGCGGGTTCTTGGTCTCTTCGGCCGCGGTCGAAACCGCGTCGAAGCCGACATAGGCGAAGAAGATCGACGCCGCGGCGCCCGATATCCCGGCGAAACCGAGCGGGGCGAACGGCGTGAACTGCCCGGTCTTGATCACCGGGATGGTCAGGATGATGAACATCGTCAAGGCGAGGATCTTCACGCCGACCAGCACGGCGTTGACCGTCGCGCTCTCCTTGGTGCCCTTGATCAGCAGCAGCGTCACGGCAGTCGCCACGGCCATTGCCGGCAGGTTGATGATGCCGCCGTCGAACGGCCCGCGGACCAGATCGAGCGGGACCGAAATGTTGAAACTCGTGTTGAGCCAGCCGATGAAATAGCCCGACCAGCCGACCGACACCGCCCCCGCGGCGATGGCGTATTCGAGGATCAGCGCCCAGCCGACCATCCACGCGACCAGCTCGCCCATCACGGCATAGCTATAGGTGTAGGCGGACCCCGACACGGGCACCATCGCCGCCATTTCCGCATAGCACAAAGCCGCGACGGCGCAGACCAGGCCGGCGATGACGAAACTGAGCATCATGCCCGGGCCGGCCTTTTGCGCGGCCTCGGCGGTCAGGACGAAGATACCGGTGCCGATCACCGCGCCGATGCCGAGCATGGTCAGCTGGAAAGCGCCGAGGCTGCGGTGCAGCGACTTTTTCTCTGCCGTCGCGAGAATCGCGTCGAGCGACTTGATGCGGCCGAAGATCATGAAATTCCCCTGAATATTCTCATTGTCGCGGAGCCTACCCGCTTCGACCGTCCGTGCAAGCGCCATGACAGCGCTTGCCCCTTGCAGGTGGATGATCGAACGTTGTTCTAGGATATTTCCTGGAACAAGTCAAGAACTTTTGGCGAGTATGGGCCCCAGTCGCGACCCGCCGAACAGGTGGACGTGGAGGTGCGGCACTTCCTGCCCCCCGTCATGCCCATGATTGGCGAGCAGGCGGTATCCCGGCACCGCCAGCCCCTCCTGCCGCGCGACCGTCCCCACCGCGCGGACGAACCCGGCGATCTCGGCGTCCGACGCCCGGGCCGAAAAATCGTCCCATGACACATAGGCACCCTTGGGGATCACCAGGATATGCACCGGCGCGGCGGGGGCGATGTCGTGGAACGCCAGCGCCCACTCGTCCTCGTACACCGTCCGATTGGGGATTTCGCCGCGCAGGATCCTGGCGAAGACGTTCTGATCGTCATAGGGCTGCGAGGTGTCGATCGGCATCAGCGGCTGGCCTTTTCCTCAAGTCCCGAAACCCCGTCGCGGCGCGCCAGTTCGGCCTCGACCTCGCTCAGGGGCACGGCCTTGATCGCCAGCAACGCGACAAGGTGGAACAGCACGTCCGCCGCCTCCTTGATGACCGTTGCGCGGTCCTGCGCCAGCGCGGCAACGACCAGTTCGACCGCCTCCTCGCCCAGCTTGCGCGCGGCAAAGGCCGGATCGGCGGCCAGCTTCGCGGTGTACGAGGTCGCCGGATCGGCGGTCATCCGCTGGCGGATCGTGGCTTCGAGACGGTCGAGCATTTCGTCCGCCTAACTCAATCCCCCCTCAAGACAACCCTGTCGCCCCTGCACGGGCAGGGCTAAACGGGCTTTCCCCTCGCTGGTTGGTCCCGGCTTGCGGCTTGTCCAGGCCTCTGCCTGCGCAGGGGCGACATGCCGATGTCGGCCTGTCACCCGCCCCGCGCGGGCAAGCCTGCCGCGCGCAGCGCCGCATGCGCCTCGCCGATCGTTATCTCTCCGAAATGAAATATCGACGCCGCCAGCACGGCGCTGGCGTGACCATCGACCACGCCATCGACCAGATGTTGCACCGTGCCCGCTCCGCCCGACGCGATCACCGGCACGCGCACCGCATCGGCGATGATCCTGGTAAGGTCGAGGTCGTGACCCTGTTTAGTCCCGTCGCGATCCATGCTCGTCACCAGCAGTTCGCCCGCGCCGAGTTCGGCCAGCTTGAGCGCGTGCTCGACCGCGTCGATCCCCGTCGCACGCCGGCCGCCGTGCGTGAACACTTCCCAATGGCCATCTGCCCGCCGCGCATCGACCGAGGCGACGACGCACTGGCTGCCGAAACGCGCGGCGATCTCCGCGACCAGTTCGGGCCGCGCCACCGCCGCCGAATTGACCGCGACCTTGTCCGCCCCGGCGAGCAGCAGCGCGCGCGCATCCTCCGCGCTGCGCACCCCGCCGCCGACGGTCAGCGGCATGAAACACACTTCCGCCGTGCGCCGCACGACATCCAGGATCGTCTCGCGCCCCTCATGGCTCGCGCCGATGTCGAGAAAGCAGAGTTCGTCCGCCCCCGCCGCATCATAAGCCCGCGCCGCCTCCGCCGGATCGCCCGCATCGCGCAGATCGACGAAATTGACCCCCTTGACGACGCGGCCGTTGGCGACATCGAGGCAGGGAATGACGCGGATGCGGACGGTCACCCGCTCGCCACCGCGATCGCCGCCGCCAGGTCGAGCCGCCCGTCGTACAGCGCCCGCCCGGTGATCACGCCCTCGATCCCGTCCTTGGCGTGGATCGCCAGCATGCGGATATCGCCGATGCCGGCGACGCCGCCGCTGGCGATCACCGGCAAATTGGTGCCGCGCGCCAGGTCGACCGTCGCCTGGATGTTGACGCCCTTGAGCATCCCGTCACGCCCGACATCGGTGAACAGCAAGGCCGCCACGCCGGCATCCGCGAAGCGTGCGGCCATCTCCGCCACCGGCACGTCGGACACCTCGGCCCAGCCATGCGTCGCGACCATCTCGCCCTTCGCATCGACGCCGACGACGATCTGGTTGGGAAACGCCTTGGCCGCCGCGCGCACGAACGCTGGATCGGTCAGCGCCGCGGTGCCGATCACCACGCGCGCCACCCCGCGGTCGAACCAGCGCTGTACTGCGGCCATATCGCGCACCCCGCCGCCGACCTGCACGAAGCCGGGAAAGGCCGCGACGATGGCTTCGACCGCCGCGCCGTTGACCGACCCACCGGCAAACGCCCCGTCGAGATCGACGACATGCAGATGCGTGGCCCCCTGATCGGCAAAGCTCAGCGCCTGGGCGGCCGGATCATCGCCATAAACCGTCGCACGGGCCATATCGCCCTCGGCCAGGCGCACCACCTGCCCGTTCTTGAGATCAATGGCGGGGAAGACGATCATAAAATCCTCCCCGGCACGGGGAGGTGGCGGCGCGCAGCGTCGACGGAGGGGGCGAGCAATTGAGAGCATCGCGCATGTGACGTACCCCCTCCACCACCGCTGCGCGGCGGTCCCCCTCCCCGGAGCGGGGAGGAGTTCATGGCGCCCACTCCATGAACCGCTGCAGCGTCAGCAGGCCGTACGCCTGCGACTTCTCCGGATGGAACTGCACCCCGACGATATTGTCGCGTCCCACGGCGGCGGCGATCGGCCCGCCATGATCGGTCAGCGCATGAACCTGCTCGGGAAGCTCGGCGGCAAAATGATAGCCGTGGAGAAAATACGCCTCCCCCGCGCCGACCACCGGATGCACGCCGTCGGTCTGCACCGCGTTCCAGCCCATATGCGGCACCTTGAGCCCCGGCGCGGGCAGGATCGCATCGACGCTGCCGGGCACCCAGCCGAGCCCGGGCGTCACGCCATGCTCGCGACCCTCGCCCGCGAGCAGCTGCATCCCCACGCAAATCCCGAGGAACGGCGCGCCGCGCTCGAGCACCGCGCGCTCCATCGCCGCGATCATGCCGGGGATGGCGGACAGCGCGCCCATGCAGTGGGCGAAGGCGCCGACACCGGGGAGGACGACGCGGTCGGCACTTGCGACGGCTTGGGGGTCCGCGGTCACCGTCACTTCGGCATCGATCGCGCGGAAGGCGTTGGCGACGGATTGGAGGTTGCCGGCGCCGTAATCGATCAGGGCGAGAGAACTCACACCGAACCCGCCATGTCGCCCCTGCGAAGGCAGGGGCCTAGATAGGCTCTCCACCCAAGGATGCGCCGCAAATTGAGAGTCCATCTGGGCCCCTGCCCACGCAGGGGCGACAGATTACATTGAGGGATCACAACACCCCCTTGGTGCTCGGGATCGCCCCTGCCTTGCGCGGATCGATCTCAATTGCCTCGCGCAGCGCGCGCGCCAGCCCCTTGAACGCCGCCTCGGCGATGTGGTGATTGTTGCTGCCGTACAGCGTCTCGACGTGCAGCGTGATCCCGGCGGTCTGCGCGAAGGAATGGAAGAAATGCTCGAACATCTCGGTGTCCATCTCGCCCAGCCGCTTTTGCGAAAATTCGGCCTTCCACACGAGGTACGGCCGCCCCGAAATATCGAGCGCGACACGCGTCAGCGTCTCGTCCATCGGCGAGAGCGCATCGGCGTAGCGGCGGATGCCGCGCTTGTCGCCCAGCGCCTGCGCCACCGCTTCGCCGATCGCCAAGCCGGTATCCTCTACGGTGTGATGCTGATCGATATGCAGATCGCCTTTGGTGTTCACCTCGAGGTCGATCAGCGAATGACGCGACAATTGTTCGAGCATGTGATCGAAAAAGCCGATCCCGGTCGAGACGGTGTATGCTCCCGTGCCGTCGAGATTGACGGCGACGCGGATCGCGGTTTCGGACGTATCGCGCTGCACCGAGCCTGTTCGCATGAGGCGCCGCCTAATAGAGAAGAGAGGAAGGGGCCACCCCTAACCCCTCCAGCAAGGGCTGGAGGGGAATAATCCCCTCCCGGCCTTCCGGG
>CAXTPT010000058.1:0-11789 GCA_964246315.1 uncultured Sphingomonadaceae bacterium
GATTGCTGCGGACGTTAACGAGCACCGACGCGCCGCCATCGGCCAATGCCAGCGGGCGGATTTCACCGACGCGGGCGGTGCATGTCGTCGCGAGTTTGGACGGGCGGGTGCCGCTGGTGATCGATGGCGGCGCGACGGGGGTCGGGATCGAGAGCACCATCGCGCGCGTCGTGGACGGACGCGTCGAGGTGCTGCGGCTGGGGTCGATCGAACTGGGCGCGCTGGCGGGCGGGGAGGCGATCGTCGCGCCGGGGCAGATGGCGGCGCATTACGCGCCGGGGAAGCCGTTGCGGTTGAATGCGCGCGAGGCGGAAGCTGGCGAGTATCTGATCGGCTTTAGCGATGTGGTGGGCGATGCCAGCCTCTCCCCATCGGGCGATCTCGTTGAGGCCGCCGCCAAACTCTACGACTTGCTCCATGTCGCCGACGCCAGCGACCGCGCGCGGATTGCCGTCGCGCCCTTGCCGCAGAAGGGTCTCGGCACAGCAATCAATGATCGACTAAAACGGGCCGCAACCCCCAAAACTAACGTCGCCCCGGACTTGATCCGGGGTCCATTGGCCCTCCGCGGCAAAGGGAGAGCCAATGGACCCTGACTTTCGTCAGGGTGACGGAAAAGGGCAGTGAATCGGTTGACCGAATCTCCCCCCCGCCGTAACGCCCGAGCCTTAGCGACATCGCTGCAACCCTGACCCACGGAGCTTCTTTTCCGCATGGCTGACGACACGCGCGCGACCGGCATCCTCGTCATGGCGGACGGCACCGTCGTGCGCGGGCGCGGGTTCGGGGCGGAAGGCGCGGCGGTGGGCGAAGTGTGCTTCAACACCGCGATGACCGGCTATCAGGAGATCATGACCGATCCGTCCTACGCGGCGCAGATCGTCACCTTCACCTTCCCGCATATCGGCAATGTCGGCGCGAATTTGGAGGACATGGAGGCGATCAACCCGCACGCGGTCGGCTGCGTGGTGCGCGAGGACGTGACCCAGGCGAGCAATTTTCGCGCCACCGGGGGCTTCGACGCGTGGCTGCGCACCAATGGCCGCATCGGGCTGGCGGGGGTCGATACCCGCGCGCTGACGCGGCTGATCCGCGAGCGCGGCGCGCCCAACGCGGTGATCGCGCACCGCCGCGACGGGGCGTTCGATGTCGATGAGCTGGTGCAATTGGCGCGCGACTTCGGCGGGCTGGAGGGGATGGACCTGGCGCGCGGGGTGAGCACGCTGCAGACGTATAAATGGGATGAGGGGTTGTGGCGGCTGGGGAGCGGCTACCAGAAGGGCCACCCCCAGCCCCTCCACGAAGGCGTGGAGGGGAGTTTCAGCGCGAGTGTCGAATCTCCTTCTCCCCTCCCGGCCTTCCGGGAGGGGCCGGGGGTGGGCTCTTCTTCCCGCCCTTCCGTCGTCGCCATCGACTATGGCCTCAAGCGCAACATCCTCCGTTCGCTGATCGATGCCGGCGCCGACGTCACCGTCGTCCCCGCCACCGCGAGCTTCGACGACATCATGGCGCATGATCCCGCCGGACTGTTCCTCAGCAACGGCCCGGGCGATCCGGCTGCGACGGGGGCGTACGCCGTGCCGGTGATCCGCCAGTGGCTCGACACGGGCAAGCCGCTGTTCGGCATCTGCCTCGGCCACCAATTGCTCGGGCTGGCCGTGGGCGCGAAGACCGCGAAGATGCATCAGGGGCATCGCGGCGCGAACCACCCGGTCAAGCGGATCGAGGACGGCGGCGTCGAAATCACCAGCATGAATCACGGCTTCGCGGTCGAACGCGACAGCCTGCCCGCCAACGCGCGCGAAACGCATGTCAGCCTGTTCGACGGCAGCAATGCGGGCATCGAACTGACCGACCGCCCCGCGTTTAGCGTGCAATATCACCCCGAAGCCAGCCCGGGCCCGCAGGACAGCCATTATCTGTTCGAGCGATTTGTGGGGCAGTTGAGAAACTAGGAGGGGACAAATGGCGACAATTCGAAAACTAAAATTGTATCAGCCCGATCGCGCCTCAAAGCAGGGCGAAGCTGACGCCTCGATTATTCTAATGGACTTCGAAGGCGAAAAATTTGTGCAGATTGACAGCTATGGTTCGAAAGAGCGGCAGTTCGTTGGGAAGCGCTCTCAAAGCATGCGCTTGTCGAAAGCAGCCTTCGAGCAATTAGTCGAAATGGGTTCGAGGCACTTCAACAGCTAATGCCCCGCCGCACCGACATCTCGTCCATCCTCGTCATCGGCGCCGGGCCCATCGTCATCGGGCAGGCGTGCGAGTTCGATTATTCGGGCACGCAGGCGATCAAGGCGCTGCGCGGGGAGGGGTATCGCATCGTCCTGGTCAATTCGAACCCGGCGACGATCATGACCGATCCCGATCTCGTCGGCCCCGAAGGCGCGACCTATGTCGAGCCGATCACGCCCGAGATCGTCGCCAAGATCATTGCCAAGGAGCGGCCCGACGCGCTCCTCCCCACCATGGGCGGGCAGACCGCGCTCAACACCGCGCTGGCGCTGCATGCCGATGGCACGCTGGCGAAATTCGGCGTCGAGATGATCGGCGCCGATGCGGAGGCGATCGACAAGGCCGAGGACCGGATGAAGTTCCGCGAGGCGATGTCGAAGATCGGGCTCGAGAGCGCGCGCTCGGGCGTGGCGCATACGCTCGATGAGGCGGTCGCGCTGCTCGATCACACCGGCCTGCCCGCGGTGATCCGCCCCAGCTTCACATTGGGCGGCACCGGCGGCGGCATCGCGTACAACCGCCGCGAGTTCGAGGAGATCGTCCGCGGCGGGCTCGACGCCTCCCCCACCACCGAAGTGCTGATCGAGGAGTCGCTGCTCGGGTGGAAGGAATATGAGATGGAGGTCGTGCGCGACCGCGCCGACAACGCCATCATCATCTGCTCGATCGAGAATGTCGATCCGATGGGCGTGCATACGGGGGACAGCATCACCGTCGCCCCCGCGCTGACGCTGACCGACAAGGAATATCAGATCATGCGCTCGGCGAGCATCGCCTGCCTGCGCGAGATCGGGGTGGAGACGGGCGGGTCGAACGTGCAGTTCGCGGTCAATCCCAAGGACGGGCGGCTGATCGTCATCGAGATGAACCCGCGCGTGTCGCGGAGTTCGGCGCTGGCCTCCAAGGCGACGGGCTTCCCGATCGCCAAGGTCGCCGCGCTGCTGGCGGTAGGCTATACGCTCGACGAGATCGACAACGACATTACCGGCGCGACGCCCGCGAGCTTCGAGCCGACGATCGACTATGTCGTCACCAAGATCCCGCGATTTGCCTTCGAGAAGTTCAAGGGCTCGGAAGCCGTGCTGTCGACCGCGATGAAGTCGGTCGGCGAGGTGATGGCGATCGGGCGGTCGTTCCCCGAGAGCCTGCAAAAGGCGTTGCGCGGACTGGAGACGGGGCTGTCGGGGCTCAATCAGGTCGACCGGCTGGTGGGGGTGCCGAAGGACGAATTGCTGGCCGCCTTGTCGGTCGCAACGCCCGACCGGCTGCTGGTCGCGGCGCAAGCCTTGCGCGAGGGCATGTCGGTGGCGGACGTGCACAATGCCTCCGGCTTCGACCCGTGGTTCGTCGAACGGCTCGGCGAAATCGTCAGCGCCGAGCGGACCGTCATGACGCAGGGTCTGCCGCTCGACGCGGATGGGATGCGCCGCCTCAAGTCGATGGGCTTTTCGGACAAGCGACTTGCGTGGCTGGCGCTGCAATCGGCGGGCTTGCGCGAAGGCACCAAGCGCGCCTTCGCCGCGGGCACCGGGCTGATCGCCGAAGTGGCCAAGGCGATGACCGGCGGCAATACCGAGGCCGATGTCCGCGCGCTGCGCCAGCGATTGGGCGTGCGCCCGGTGTTCAAGCGCATCGACACCTGCGCCGCCGAATTCGCGGCGAAGACGCCGTACATGTATTCGACCTACGAAGCGCCCAGCTTCGGCGAGGCGGAATGCGAATCCAACCCCACCGACCGCGAGAAAATCGTCATCCTCGGCGGCGGACCCAACCGCATCGGGCAGGGCATCGAGTTCGATTATTGCTGCGTCCATGCCTGCTTTGCGCTGGCGGATGCGGGCTACGAAACGATCATGATCAACTGCAATCCGGAGACGGTGAGCACCGATTACGACACGTCGGATCGGCTGTATTTCGAACCGCTGACGGCGGAGGACGTGCTCGAAATCCTCCATGTCGAGCAGTCGAGGGGCACGCTCAAGGGCGTTATCGTCCAATTGGGCGGGCAGACGCCGCTCAACCTGGCACGCGCGCTGGAGGAAGCGGGCATCCCGATCCTCGGCACCAGCCCCAAGTCGATCGACCTGGCCGAGGACCGCGAGCAGTTCGCCGCGCTGATCACGCGGCTCGGACTGCGCCAGCCCGAAAACGGCCTGGCGCGCTCGGGCGAGGAGGCGGCGGCGGTGGCCGATCGCATCGGCTTTCCCGTGCTGATGCGCCCCAGCTTCGTGCTCGGCGGGCGCGGCATGGAGATCGTCGATACGCAGGCGCAGCTGGCCAATTACATCCAGACCGCGGTGCAGGTGTCGGGCGACGCGCCGGTGCTGATCGACCGCTACCTGCGCGACGCAGTGGAGGTCGATGTCGATTGCCTGTGCGACGGCGAGGTCGCGGTGGTCGCGGGGATCATGCAGCATATCGAGGAAGCCGGCGTCCATTCGGGCGACAGCGCCTGCTCGCTGCCGCCCTACAGCCTGCCGCCCGAAATCGTCGCGGAGATCGAGGACCAGACGAGGAAGCTGGCTTTCGCGCTCGACGTGCGCGGGCTGATGAACGTCCAATTCGCGGTCAAGGACGGCAAGGTCTACATCATCGAAGTCAACCCGCGCGCCAGCCGCACGGTGCCGTTCGTCGCCAAGGCGATCGGTAGCCCCCTCGCCAAATTGGCGGCGCGGGTGATGGCCGGCGAGAAGCTCGACGCGCTGCCGGCGATCAATCCGATGCCCGCCGGCTATGCGGTCAAGGAAGCGGTGTTCCCGTTCGCGCGCTTCGCCGGGGTCGATCCGGTGCTGAGCCCCGAGATGAAGTCGACCGGCGAGGTGATGGGCCTCGACAGCGACTTCGCCATCGCCTTCGCCAAGGCGCAATTGGGGGCGGGGACGCGCCTGCCCGATGGCGGCACCGCGTTCGTCAGCATCAAGGACAGCGACAAGCCGGTGATCGTGCCGGGGGTGCGCCAATTGCTCGACCTGGGCTTCGACATCATCGCGACCGACGGGACGGCGGATTACCTCGCGGGGCAGGGACTGGCCGTCGAGCGCGTCAACAAGGTGGCCGAAGGGCGCCCGCACATCGTCGACCGCGTGCTCGACGGCGATGTCGCGCTGATCTTCAACACCACCGAAGGCTGGCAGAGCCTGCAGGACAGCAAGTCGATCCGCCGCACCGCGCTGACCGAACGCGTGCCCTATTTCACGACGGCGCAGGCCAGCCTGGCCGCGGTGCAGGCGATTGCTGCATTGCGCAAGGCCGGTCTTGAAGTCCGCAGCTTGCAATCCTATCATTCATTGCCGGCTGGCTGACTTTCCACAAGTTAGAGAAGAGCTTGGCCTGGGCCTGTCAGGGTCCGGGAAGACAAGATTTTTGGGAACAGGGAATTATGGCGACCACCGACAAGATGCCGATGCTGGTCGAAGGGCAGCGCAAGCTCGAGGCCGACCTCGCGCGCTTCAAGGCCGAGCGCCCCGAAGTCATCGATGCGATCGAGGAAGCGCGCGCGCATGGCGACCTGTCCGAGAATGCCGAATATCACGCCGCGAAGGAGCGTCAGGGCCAGATCGAGGCGATGATCGCCGACATCGAAGGCAAGCTCAGCCGCGCCACGATCATCGATCCGACCATGCTGTCGGGCGACAAGGTGGTGTTCGGCGCGACGGTCACGCTGCTCGACGAGGACGACAAGCCGGTGCGCTATCAGATCGTCGGCGAGACCGAGGCCGATGCAAAGGACGGGCGGATCAGCTATAATTCGCCGATCGGCCGCGCGCTGATCGGCCGCAAGCTGGGCGACGAGGTCGAGGTGACGGTGCCCTCGGGCGACCGCTACTATCAGATCGACAAGGTCGAGTTTATTTAGGCTGATGGTCGGGGTCCGCACCACGCGTGCGACCAACATAATTGCGTTCGTCACCTGCCTTGCCTGGGCGGTGGCGATGCTGGCCGGACGCAGCGGCTGGGCGGCGTTCCAATTCGGCTTCATCCCCGTGCGCGATGCGATTCCCGCACAATTCCTGCTGCCTTATTGGCTGACGCCGCTCTCCGCGACGCTGGCTCATGGCGGATTGATCCACCTCGCCTTCAACATGCTGTTGTTCGTTTATTGCGGACGAACGCTGGAGGCGACGCTCGGCTGGGGGCCGCTGCTGATCCTCTATGTGGCCGGCGCTTATGGTGCGGCGACGGGCCAGTATTTCGTCAATCCGGCGTCCGACGTGCCGATGGTCGGCGCCTCGGGCGCGATTTCCGCGGTGCTGGCGGTCTACGCGTTGCTGTTTGGCCGCAACGAGGTGAAGCGCATCGGCCCGATCCCCGCGCATTGGGTCCGCGCGCTGTGGCTGGCGGCGGCGTGGATCGGCATGCAGGCGCTGATCGCGGTGGCGACGCTGCGCACCGGGTTCGCCGTGGCGACGGCGGCGCATGTCGGCGGCTTCATCGCCGGCTTGCTGTTGGCGAGGCCGCTGCTCAGCTGGCGGTACGGGCTGCCCAAGCAATAGCAGTCAAGCCTTTGGTTCGACTGTAGGCTCGAGCATGCGGTGCAGATGCACCACGACGTAGCGCATCTCGGCATCGTCGACCGATTTCTGCGCCGCTGCGCGCCAGGCGTCCTCCGCCGACTTATAGTCCGGAAAAATCCCGATCACGTCCAGCTGGTCCGGATCGACGAAGTCCAGCCCGCGCGGGTCCTTGACGCGGCCGCCGAAGACGAGGTGCAATTTGCTCATGCCCGCGCCTTAGCGGTCCGCGTGTCGAAATGCAGCCCTCAAGCCGCGTCGCGCGCGCGCTTTTCCTTTTGCCGCACCGCCTCGCTCGCCGCCTTCGAGGCTTCGAGCGCCGCGGTGAGGAGGTGTCCGACGATCGTGCCGGCGCCGCTCGACAGCGCGGTACGCGTCAGCCCCTTCGTCGTCAGCTGCTCGACGCCCGCCGACTTGGCGGCGTTGAACGCATCGTCGAGCGCCCCGCGCAGGCGATTGCCGAGCGGCCCGAGCGTCTGCAGCTCGCGCGCCGTGGCCGGGATCAGCGCCGCGGCGACGGCGCCGATGGCGATCGCGCCGGCGAGCGCCGCCAGCGGCGCCTCGTCCACCGCATTGGCCGCGGTCTCGACCGCGTCATTGGCGGCCGCCCGCGTACGCTCGGCAGCGTTGCTTGCCGTCTCACGCGCCCGGTCGACCGCCTTTTGCGCCGTCGCCCGGCCCTTGGCGGCGCGGGTGAGCGGCGCCGGCGCGGTTTCGATCTCGCCGTCATTGGCAGTGCGGGGGGTGCGGGGTGTGGTCTTGGCCATGGATCGGTCCTTGGATGAGGGTTTGAGGGGCTAACGCTTCTTGGCCTTGCGGGTTTCGCGATAGGCCGAGACGAGCTTCCAGATGCCGAGCGCCGCCGCGCCGCCGACGACCGCGCCGGTGCCGACCGGGCGATCCTTGACGAAGTCCGCCGCATCCTCCGCCACGGCTTTCGCCTTGGCTTTGGCGTCGTCGATGCCGTCGCGCATCAGCGACGCCGGCGCCAGCGCGCCGAGCAGCGCATGGACATCGGCTTCGACATGATCGCGGGCAAGCTGCACGGCGGCCTCGCGCGCCTTGATCTCAGGGGTCATGACTGATCCTTGAAGGCTTGCCTGATGCGCCCGATGCCGAGCCAGCCGCACAGGCCGGCAGCGGCGAGCAACGCCACCACCACGATCGCCGTCGCCCAGCCCGGGCCGACCAGCGTCGCCAGCGCCAGGACCAGCCCGACCGCCAGCGCGATCAGCGCCAGGGACGCCAGCACCAGCGCGACGACGAGCAGGATCACCGCCGTGCGCAACGCCCCGGCCAACGTGCCGCCCCGGCATTTGAGCAGCGCGATTTCGGCCTGCACCCATGCCCGCGCGTCCGCGATCAGCCGCGCGGCCAGTTCGGCGATGGAGGGGCGCGGCGGAACGCGCAGACCGGCTCCGTCCGCTGCCATCGTCATGCCCGGTCGTTCTGGCCGCCGAGGCGGAAGACGCGCGTCAGCAGGAAGCCGACGGCGGCTGCCGCGCCCACGGCGATCGCCGGATTATTGCGCACGACCTGCTTGGCATCCTCGACCAGTTCGTCGACATTCTTGGCCTGCAGCGTGTCGGCCAGATTGGTCGCCACCGTGCCGGCCTTGCGCGCGTAATCGCCGACGCCGTTGCCGATCTTGTCGTCGAGCGTCTGCGCCGTGGTTTCGATGAAGCTCGCGGCTTCGGCGAGCGCTTCGGCAGCGCGGTCCTTGCCCGTCGCGGCGGCATTGAGCGCCGCGGTCCGGGCAGTGCCGGCAAGGTTCTGCGCCTCGTCCTTCAACGACTGGATCGACGGCTTGGGGCTGCCCGGCGTGGCGGTCGAGCCGCCGGTGTCGTCCGCCGTGCCGGTGGTGTCGGTGATGTCGGGGACGGTCGCGGGTGCGCTGTCGGTGCCGGTATCGGCGTCGATGTCGGTATCGGTATCCGCGTCGATGTCGGTGTCGGTGATGGTGGGATTGCTGGCCATGATCGAATCCTTTGCAATGACACCCGCTCAACGCCGCGCCGCCCTGCAAGGTTGCGGTGCGGAATCGTTACGCTCCCGTATTTGCACGGCTGACGGCGTGGCGATAGGGGCGGCGCAACTCCAGGGAGCCCCGCATGACCGAAATCATCAGCATCCACGCGCGCACCATCGTCGACAGCCGCGGCAATCCCACCGTGGAGGCGGAGGTGCTGCTCGAGGACGGCAGCTTAGGCCGCGCCGCGGTGCCCTCGGGCGCATCGACCGGCGCGCACGAAGCGGTCGAACTGCGCGACGGCGACAAGGGCGCCTGGCTCGGCAAGGGCGTCAGCAAGGCAGTCGACGCGGTGAATACCGAGATTTTCGAGGCGCTGGTCGGCCTCGATGCCGAGGACCAGGGCGAGCTCGACGCGGCGATGACCGCGCTCGACGGTACCGCCAACAAGGGCCGCCTCGGCGCCAACGCCATCCTCGGCGTCTCGCTCGCCATCGCCAAGGCGGCGGCGGACCATGCCGGTCAGCCGCTCTACCGCTATGTCGGCGGGATGGGCTCGAACCTGCTGCCGGTGCCGATGATGAACATCGTCAATGGCGGCGCGCATGCCGACAACCCGATCGACTTCCAGGAATTCATGGTCATGCCCGTCGGCGCGGACACGCTGTTCGATGCCGTCCGCATGGGCAGCGAGATTTTCCACACGCTGAAGGGCAAGCTGCACGACCATAGCCTGTCGACCGCGGTCGGCGACGAAGGCGGCTTTGCACCGAACCTGTCGTCGGCGCCCGAAGCGCTCGATTTCATCATGAGCTCGATCGAGGCGGCGGGCTACACGCCGGGCGACGACGTCGTGCTCGCGCTCGATTGCGCCGCGACCGAATATTTCGAGCAGGGCAATTACGTGTTCGCGGGCGAAGGCGTGACGCGCAGCCCGCAGGAAAACGCCGCCTATCTTGCCGACCTGTGCAACCGCTATCCGATCCAGTCGATCGAGGACGGCATGGCCGAGGACGATTTCGAGGGCTGGAAGGCGCTGACCGACCAGATCGGCCACAAGGTCCAATTGGTCGGCGACGACCTGTTCGTCACCAATCCCGCACGCCTGCGCGACGGCATCGGCCGCGGCCTCGCCAATTCGATCCTGATCAAGGTCAACCAGATCGGCACGCTGACCGAGACGCTCGACGCGGTCGAGATGGCGCACCGCAACGGCTATTCCGCCGTCATGTCGCACCGTTCGGGCGAGACCGAGGACGCGACCATCGCCGACCTCGCGGTCGCCACCAAATGCGGTCAGATCAAGACCGGCAGCCTCGCCCGCTCGGACCGGCTGGCCAAGTACAACCAGCTGATCCGCATCGAGGAAGAGCTGGGCGATGCCGCGAAATATGCCGGACGCGAAATTTTTCAGCGCTTTAGGGGTTGATTCGCCGACTCCATGCTGATTCATAGGGCGCGCAATGGCGAAAGCGCGTAATCCCTGGATCAGCATTCGCGGCGGCCTCGCGCCTGCCGCCGGGCTGCTCGTCGTCGCCTTCTTCGCGGGCTATGCGATCTTCGGCGCCAACGGCGTGATCGCCTGGACCGATTATGCGCGCAAGCTGAAGAGCAAGCAGATCGAACTCACCGCGATGGAAAAACAGCGCGACGTGATCGCCAACCGCGTGAAATTGCTCGATCCTAGGAAGGCGGACCCCGATCTGGTCGACGAACTGGCTCGCAAGAATCTGGGCGTCGCGGGCTCGGATGAGGTCATTGTCCCCCTGGACTGAGTTGAAGAAGCATTCGTCACCCCGGACTTGATCCGGGGTCCACTTCGCAGCGTTTGGCTCCTCACCACTTGGGAGCCAAGTGCGGATTGGTGGATCCCGGCCTTCGCCGGGATGACGAGAAGTGAGGAGCGTAATAAAACCCCCGCCGTTGCGCCGACGTTACGGCAGGCTATAGCAAATCGCTCATCCCCAGGAGCCTCCGTCTTGGCCAAAGCCGCCGCTGCCCAGAATATCAGCCTATCCGACATCGCCCGTCCGCCCGAGCCGACGCGTTATGCCGCGTCGAAGGACGAGATGCTGTCCTTCTACCGCGAAATGCTGCTGATCCGCCGCTTCGAGGAACGCGCCGGCCAGCTTTACGGCCTCGGCCTGATCGGCGGCTTCTGCCATCTCTATATCGGCCAGGAAGCGGTCGCGGTCGGGCTGCAATCGGCGATGACGCCGGGCAAGGATTCGGTGATCACCGGCTATCGCGACCACGGCCACATGCTCGCTTACGGCATTGATCCCAAGCTGATCATGGCCGAGCTGACCGGGCGCCAGGCGGGGATCTCGCACGGCAAGGGCGGTTCGATGCACATGTTCAGCGTGGAGCACGGTTTCTACGGCGGCCACGGCATCGTCGGCGCGCAGGTGTCGCTCGGCGCGGGGCTCGGCTTTGCGCACCAATATCGCGACGATGGCGGCGTGGCGCTCGCTTATTTCGGCGACGGCGCGGCCAATCAGGGCCAGGTCTACGAGTCCTTCAACATGGCCGAATTGTGGAAGCTGCCGGTGATCTTCGCGATCGAGAACAACCAATATGCCATGGGCACCAGCGTCGAGCGCAGCGCGTCCGAGCCCAATTTCCACAAGCGCGGCGAAAGCTTTCGCATCCCCGGCCTCAAGGTCGACGGGATGGACGTGCTCGCGGTGCGCGGCGCGGCCGAGGTCGCGACCAAATGGGCCAAGGAACAGGGGCCGATCATCCTCGAATTGTCGACCTATCGCTATCGTGGCCATTCGATGTCCGATCCCGCCAAATACCGCACGCGCGAGGAGGTGCAGGGCATCCGCGAAAAATCCGACCCGATCGAGCGGCTGGCCAAGGAGCTTGAGGCCGCGGGGGTCGCCGAGGACGAATTGAAGGCCATCGACAAGGACATCCGCACGATCGTCAGCGAAGCCGCCGACTTCGCCGAGCAATCGCCCGAGCCGCCCTTGAGCGAACTCCATACCGACATCTTGGTGGGAGCATATTGATGCCGATCGAGCTGAAGATGCCCGCTTTGTCCCCGACGATGGAGGAAGGGACGC
>CAXTPT010000059.1:0-11723 GCA_964246315.1 uncultured Sphingomonadaceae bacterium
TGGGATGGATCGAGCCGTGCGGCAGCGTCGGGCCGATCACGGTGTTGCCGCGGCTCGCGGCGTTGCCGACCCGGGGATCGACCAGATCGGCCGGCGCGGTGTCGCGATCGGGCATGGAGCCGGCGAGGCCGCTCGACCCGATCGCCAACAACACGGCCAGTGCGATCATTCTCATCGAACGGCCCTGCGGATCACGCCGCGCCTTTCCCTTCACGTGGGCGATGATGCGTCACGCGGGCGTAATCGGACGATCACCGTCGCCGAAGCGGGAGGAGCCCCGGACCCGTGGTCCGAATGCGAGGCTCCTCCCTTGCCGGCATTCTAGAATGCGCCGCGGATGCCGACGGTGATCGCCCGCCCGTTCTGCAGCGCGCCCTCAAGCCGCGACTCTTCGTCGCCATAGAGCCCCTGAAGGTCCTTGAAATACTCATAGGTCTTGGTGTTCGTCAGGTTCGACCCGTCGATCCGGAATTCGAGCCATTTGGTGAAGCGGTACGAGACCGTGGCGTCCAGGAATCCGCGCGCGTTCTGATAGCGCTGAAAGCCGAGCGTGTTATCGTTCATTGCATTGATGTTCGCGACGTTCGACCTGTAATTGTACGTCGTGCGCAGCGACACAGGCCCCTTCTCGTAATAGGCGCCGACCTGGAAGGTGTATTTCGGGACGTCGTTCAGCGCCAGCGTGATCTTCTGGAACGGAAATTCCCTGGTGAGCCCGCCTGTATTGACCCGCGTGGCACTGGCCAGCGCGCCGAGCCCGTCAAACGGCTCGGGCAGGAAGGTGAAGGCCTGCTGATATGCCACTTCCAGGCCGTTGAGCTTGTACCTGCTCAGGTTGACCGGGGTCCGGACCTCGATCAGCGTGGCCGGATCGGCGGCCAGCGTCGCCTGCACGTTCGTGGCGAAGATCGACGCGGGGATGCCGAGCTGGTTGAACGGCCGGAACACTGAGAACGTCACCGGCCGCCCGGTCAGCGTCTTGCGGTAAGCCGCGAAGCTCAAAATTCCGCCCTTCGCGAAATACCATTCCGCAATCCCGTCCAGGCTGGTCGCGAATTGCGGCTTGAGATCGGGATTGCCGGCGTTGAGGATTCGGTCCCCGCTGCCGCCCGCGGGCAGCGAGATATCGGCCGCGATCAACTGGATCGGAGCGCGGGTGAAGGTCTTGCCGTACGCCCCGCGCACCACGACGTTGCGCAACAGGTCGACCGCGACCGTCACCGACGGCAAGAACCTGTCGTACGACCCCCTCGACACGTTGGGGTTGAACACGCCGGTGCCGTTGCCAAGACGATTGTTGTTGATGAGGACGCTGGTATCGACATAGCGAACGCCGGCATTCGCGCGGACTCGCTTGCCGAACACGTCGGTTTCAAAATCCGCCTGGATGAACGCGCCCTTGATCGTTTCCGTCGCCCTATAGGTGGAGCCCAGGTTGAAGGGAGCCACCTTATTGACGTCGAGAACCTTGAGCGTGTTGTAGACGAAATTCTGATCGAAAGCGAGGAAGTCTTGAGGGATGTTCTTCGGCGCGCCCGGCGAGAACTGTGTTACGTTGAACGGCGTGAGGAACGACGTGATGAACGCATTGCGCTGAGCCAGCGTGGTCGTCGCGGCACCGTACAGACCGACGCCCGGGATCGTCAGGCCGTTGAGCAGATTGTTGGTCGAGTGGACCTCCAGTATCTTCTTGTTCCGATTATAGGTGAAGCCGGCCTTCAGATGTGTCTTTACCGCGCCGAGCCCAAAGTCCCAGTCGGCGATAATCCGCCCCGACTTTAGCTTGTCCGATTCCTCGCGGTAATCGCCCGTATAGGCTGGCCCGCTCGCCACCGTCGCGTAATAGACGGTCGGATCGAGCAGGTTGCGGTTGGTCGAGACGTTCGGGAACACCGCATTGGTCGTGTCGAACGTGATCTGATGGCCGTTGCCGCGAGCGTCGAGCGTCAGCGAAGCGCCATTGCGAAAGGCGAAGCTGTCAGTCACGGCGGCTTGGCCCGAGACCTTGAAGCTGTCGGTGACGTCGAAGGCACCGTTCAGGGCAAGGTATTTGAACTTCGTTTCGGCCCGGCTGAAGCCGTAGGTCGGCTGGAACTGGACGTTGCCGAGCGTGCCCTGCAGGTTATTGTTCGCGTCGATCCGCACATTGACCGGAACCAGCGCCAACTGATTGATAGCCGTCGGCGTAACGGGGGCATTGAACGAGTCGCGGATCGGCCAGCGGAGCTGGTTGTCCTGGTTGTTGTCCTTCACGCGCGAATAGAGACCGTCCAGGCTGATGTCGACATGGTCGCTCTTATATTGCAGCGAGGCAGCCCCGCCGATACGCTTGCGGACGTTGCGGCCGACCTGCACCGCGATGAAGCGCGGCAGCAAGGCGTCGCGGACCTGCCGCTCCGTGGCTCCGTTGAGATTGATCCCAGGCA
The DNA here is from genome assembly GCA_964246315.1 of uncultured Sphingomonadaceae bacterium. Taxonomy (GTDB): domain Bacteria; phylum Pseudomonadota; class Alphaproteobacteria; order Sphingomonadales; family Sphingomonadaceae; genus Sphingomonas_O. The sequence continues at coordinate 2,427 of CAXTPT010000059.1, forward strand.
CCCCGAAATTATAATTGAAGTTGACCCCCTGGTTTTGAGAGACCGTCGCGCCGGTCGAGTCGATGGCCGTCCGGTTCGAAGCGCCTGCCAGGGGTCCTATCGCGATGCCAGCCGTCTGCTCGGCTACGCTGGGCGTGGACGAAGCGAAAGTGCCGGTCGACTGGAAACCGCTGCGCGCGTTGGTGCTGCGCGCACCCGCCACCGCCAGCAGCGCACCAAAATTACCGGACTTCGCGCTAAGAAGAATATTCCCGCGCGGATCCTTCTGATGCGACGTGGTGTTATAATTGAGCGCCGCCTGATACCGCGCCGTAAAGTCCTGCTTCTGGTCGAACGGGCGCGGCGTCTGCAGATCGACCACGCCGGCGATGCCGCCTTCGGTCAACTCCGCCAGGGGCGCCTTGTAGACGTCGACCCGGCCGAACAGCTCGGATGGAAACACGTCGTAATTGAACGTGCGCGCGGCGTTGCCGACGCCGCCCGTAGACGTCGTATAGACCTGCGCCCCGTTGAACGTCGTGACGGTGAATTCCTGCGGCAAACCGCGCAGGCGGATCGTCTGGCCCTCATTGCTGGCTCCGTCGCGCACAAGCTCGACGCCGGGAATGCGCTGCAGCGATTCGGCGATGTTCGCATCGGGGAACTTGCCGATGTCCTCGGCGACGATCGAATCGCGGATCGTAGTCGCCTCGCGTTTGAGAACGATGCCGGCTTCAAGGCTGCTGCGGAAGCCGGTGACGACGATCGTGTCGGCATCCGCCGACGCGTCGGCGTCGCTTTGCCCCGAGGCGTTTTGGCCGAGCGAACCGTCCGGCGCCGCAGGCTGCGATCCGGCGTCGACGGGGTCAGACTGCGACACAGTCCCCGCGGGTTGGTTCGACGCTGGCGAGGCCGGTTTTGTGCGTTGCGCAGGCCCGCGCGATGGCGCCTGAGCGGCGCCCTGTGCTGATGCCCCTGCCGAAATGAGTGCGCCTGCCGCAGCGGCGCAAAGCCAAGCGGACTTCGTCCTGATCATCGTCATCATTCCCCTCCCAGACTTTTATTTGTCATACCAATAACGGCGAGCGAGTCGCTACGCAAGAAGAGTTGCACGGCAATTCCATCTAAATATGCGGATTGCGTTTGATGCTTTGAACAGCGCACAACGGCGGTTGCCGGCGCGATCGGCCCGCAGTCCGCAGGTCACCACCAGGTTGCGTAGAGCGCGATCAGGATGAGGATCACGCCGACCCCGCCTACGTTGAAAGACGTGGAGGTGCCGAACGGCACGTCGTCGGTGCGGATCCGGTTCGCCTCCGCGCCCGCCGGGCGGATCAGCGAGGCAGTGATGGCGAGGATCAGGCTGATAAAGAACACCAGAAGCATCCGGTTCATGAACGGGATATCGGGCGTCAGGCTGCGGAAGACGTAAGACAGCACCACCGACGCGACCGCGGCGGCGAGCGCCCCGGCTTCGCTCGCTTGCTTCCAGAACAGGCCGAGCAGGAAGATGACAGTGATGCCCGGCGTGAAGAAGCCCGAAAATTCTTGGATGAACTGGAACGCCTGGTCCGACTGGCCGATCAGCGGACGGGCGGTGGCGATCGCGACGGCGATGGCGATCGCGGCGGCGATGCGCCCGACCAGCACTAGGTGCCGCTCGCTTTCGCCCCGCGTGGTTGCCGTCGTCCCATCCGCCGGCATGCCGTCCTCGGCGCGCGTCGGCACGCGCCGGAACTTGGCGTACAGGTCGAGCGTGAAGATCGTCGCGATCGAGTTGATCTTGGAGGCGGTCGACGCGACGATTGCGGCGACCAGCGCGGAAAATACCAGGCCCAGCAGCCCGGGCGGCAAATAGCGCATCATCGTCGGATAGGCCTGATCGGGCTTAGCCAGGCCCGGCGCGAGGATCACGGCGGCGATGCCCGGCAGCACGATGATGACCGGCATCAGCAGCTTGAGATAGGCGGCGAACACCACGCCCTTCTGCGCCTCGCCCAAGTTCTTCGCGGCCAGTGCGCGCTGGATGATATACTGGTTGAACCCCCAATAGCTTAGATTGGCGATCCACATCCCGCCGATCAGCACCGACAGGCCCGGCAGGTCCTTGTAGAACGGATTGTCGGGCGACAGGATCATGTGGAAATGGTCGGGCGCGCGCGCGGTCAGCGTGGCGAAGCCCGCCAGGATGCCGCGCCCGCCGCCCAGTTCGCCGAGCACCAGCCCCGACACGATCAGCCCGCCGAGGACCAGCAAGGTGACCTGGACGATGTCGGTCAGCGCCACCGCCTTCAGCCCGCCGCGCAACTGGTACAGCAGCGCGAATAGCCCGAGCCCCGCCAGCGCCCAGCCCTGCGGCACCCCCGCGACCTGATTGACCGCAATCGACCCCAGCCAGATGATCGAGGTCAGGTTGACGAAGACGTACAGCGCCAGCCAGAAAATCGCCATCAGCGTGCGGATATTGGAGCCGTAACGCTGCTCCAGGAACTGCGGCATCGTATAGATCTGGTTGCGCAGGAAGATCGGCAGGAAATACTTGCCGACGATCAGCAGGGTCAGCGCCGCCATCCATTCGTAGGAGGCGATGGCGAGGCCGATCGCATAGCCCGATCCCGCCATGCCGACGATCTGTTCCGCCGAGATGTTGGCGGCGATCAGCGACGCGCCGATCGCCCACCACGGCAGCGACTTCGACGCAAGGAAATAATCGGAAGTGTCCTTCTGGTGCCCCGCGCGCTCGCGCGACACCCATTGGGCGAGACCGAAGATGCCGATCGCATAGGCCACCACCACGATCAGGTCGATGCGCGTCAGTCCCACCAGCTTCCCCTCGCTTGCCGCGCTGACCGGCGGCTTGCCCCGGGATTATACGACAAATCCCGGTTGTCCAGTAGGGCGTGACAAGCGCCAATCGATCCGGCACATTCGATCGGGATGGCGACGGTTTCGGACAATGATGCGGGTGGCGTGAAGGGGCCGGGCCGCAATCTGACCTATGGCATGCTCGACCGGTTGGGCCGGGCGATCGTGACGGGCGAATATCGCGAGCGCGCCTTTCCGACCGAGGCGGAGGTCGCGAAGGCGCACGGCGTCAGCCGGTCGGTGACGCGCGAGGCCGTCAAGATGCTGACCGCCAAGGGGCTGTTGAGCGCTCGTCCGCGCTGGGGCACGGTGGTCGAGCCGGCGGCCTCGTGGAACCTGTTCGATCCCGACGTGCTGCGCTGGCTGCTCGAACGGCCGTTCTCGATCAATTTGCTGCGCCAGTTCACCCAGCTGCGGATCGCGATCGAGCCCGAGGCGGCGGCGCTCGCGGCGTTGCACGGCAGCGTCGCCGATCATGCTAGGATTGACAGCAGGCTGGAGGCGATGCGAGAGGCCGGGCAGATCCGCGGCGACACGCTCGGTGCCGACATCGCATTCCACGTCGCGATCCTCGATGCCTCGGGAAATCCATTCTATGCCCAATTCCGCGACGTGGTGTCGACCGCGTTGACGACGTCGATCGTCTTCACCAACCGGCTGAAGGGGCGGCAGGCGAGCATTTCCGAGCACCAACGCGTCAGCGACGCGATCAGCGCCCGCGACGTGGACGGCGCCCGCAGCGCGATGCGCTACCTGATCGGCGAAGTGCTGGCGCTGATTGAGGGTGCGACGCCCGAGAGCGCTGACGGCCGCACGATCGTCAACGACCGCTAAGGGGCCGATCGGCGACGAAGCGATAGACGATGACATTGCGATAGGTTTCGCCGGGCGCCAGCCGGGCCGAGCCAAAGCTCGGGCGGTTCGGCGTGTTGGGAAACAGCTGCGGCTCAAACGCGAGGCCGGCGCCTTGCCGATAGGCCCGGCCGGACTTGCCGCGGCCGGTGCCGTCGAAGTAATTGCCCGCGTAGAATTGCAGGCCCGGCTGGTTGGACAATAAGTCGAAGCCTCGCCCTGACGCCGGTTCGTAAATTTGTGCGACCAGTCGTGGATTGGCGGCGATCCGATCACCGACAATCCAGTTGTGATCATAGCCGCGGCCGATCGCGATCTGCGGGTCGGACACATCGCGGATCCGGTCGCCGACGACCTGCGGCGCGCGGAAGTCGAATGCGGTGCCCGCGACGGGCCGCCGCTCGCCGGTCGGGATCGCGCCGGCGTCGGTCGGGAGATAGGTATCGGCGGGGATGGCCAGCTGATGCCCGAGCGCCCCCGCCGCCGCGCCCTCGCCCGCCAAATTCCAATAGGCGTGATGGCTGAGGTTGACGATCGTCGGCCGGTCGGTGGTTGCGCGATAGTCGATCGTCAGCCGGTCGTGCCGGTCGAGGCTGTAGATGCAGTCGACGGTCAGCGTGCCCGGATAGCCCTGATCGCCGTCGTGGCTGACATGGCGCAGCCTCACCGAGGCGGTGGTACCCGCGGACATGCCGGTCACCGCCCAAAGCGCCTTGTCGAAGCCGGCCGTACCGCCGTGGAGCGCGTTCTCACCGTTGTTGACCGGCAACTGATAGTGTTGGCCGTCGAGAGCGAACCGTCCGCGCGCGATCCGGTTGGCATAGCGGCCGATCGTCGCGCCGAGATAATGCGGATCGGCGAGATAGTCCTCGATCGTCGCATAGCCGAGCGTGACGTCGGCCCGCTCGCCCGCCGCATCGGGCAGCAGCAGTGCCTGGAGCGTGGCGCCATAGGCGATCACCCGTGCCTCGACGCCGCGCGCATTGGTCAGCGTCACGGCCGGCACCTCGCGGCCATCGGGCAGCGTGCCTAATACCGACCGCGCCACCCGCACGGCGCGCGCGCGCGCCGTCAAATGCTCATCCCTCCTTGCCGAAACGATAGGGAGCGAGGCCGCACACGCCAGTGTCGACCTCGAACAGCTGCCCCGCCTCGGGCTCATCGACGCCGTCGCTCGCGGAGGTGATGAACAGCCGGTCGAGCCTCTCCCCCGCGAACGCCATGCAGGTGATCTGCGAGGCGGGCAGCGCGATCGCGCGCTCGATCCGGCCCTGGGGGTCGAACCGGCTCACCCGGCCGCCGCCCCAATGCGCGATCCACAGTCCTCCTTCGGCGTCGAAGGTCATGCCGTCGGGGACGCCCCAGCTTTCCTCGAAGCGCAGCCAGACAGTGCGCGGACCGAGCGAACCGTCATCATGAAGCGCGAAACGGTACACTTGGCGCCGGATCGTGTCGGTGTGGTAGAGCCACGCCCCGTCGGGCGCGATCGCCGGGCCGTTCGCGACATAATAGCCGCTGTCCATCCGCGTCAGCCGGCCGGGCCCGTCGAGGCGGTAGAGCGACCCGCTGGGCTTGTCACAGCCGAAGGGCATCGTGCCCGCCCAAATCCGCCCATGAGCGTCCGCCTTGGCGTCGTTCATCCGGTTGTCGAGATCCTCGCCTTCCAGATCAGCGAAGGCGGCAATCGCGAGCGGGTCGAAGGTCACGGCCTTGACCCCGCTCTTCATCCCCGCGAGAAATCCCGGCGCGTCGGCGCGCGCGATCACCCAGCCGACATATTCGGGCATCTCCCAGCTGTCGACGGCGCCGTCCGCCAGGCGCAGCCGGTTGACGCGGCGGCCAAGGATATCGACCCAGTAGAGCGCGTTTTCCGGCGGGTGCCATAGCGGCCCCTCGCCGAGCACATCGCGCCGTTTGCGCGCGACGATTGCCACGTTGCTCATCAATGCGAGTCTCTCGGCAGGCCCTTTTGCGCGATGCGCTGGTAGGCCACGGCGTTTTCGAGCACGCCGCCGGTGGCGAGCTGCCCGACCAGCGCGCGCTGGATTTCCTGCCACGGGGTCTGCGAGGGCGGGGTCAGCGTGTCCTGCGTCGCCGCGAGGCCGGCACGGCGGCGCTCGAGCTCATCCGCCGCGACCAGCATGTCAACGCGGCGCGCGTTGAGGTCGATGCGGATGCGGTCGCCGGTGCGCAGCAGCGCGAGGCCGCCGCCCACCGCCGCCTCGGGGCTGGCGTTGAGGATCGAGGGGCTGCCGCTGGTCCCCGACTGACGGCCGTCGCCGATGCAGGGGAGGTTGTGGATGCCAGCGCGGATCAATGCGGCGGGCGGGCGCATGTTGACCACCTCCGCCCCGCCCGGATAGCCGACCGGCCCCGCCCCGCGGATGACCAGGATCGAGTCCTCGTCGGCGCCCAGCGCCGGGTCGTCGATGCGGTGGTGATAGTCCTCGGGCCCGTCGAACACGATCGCGCGGCCCTCGAACCGGTCGGGATGCGCAGGATCGCTCAGATAGCGCGCGCGGAACGCGTCGGAGATCACCGACAGCTTCATCACCGCGCCGTCGAACAGATTGCCCGACAGCACGGTCAGCCCCGCCGCGGTCTTCAACGGCGCGGCGAACGGGCGGATGACCTCCTCGTCGGCGATCCGCGCCTCGGCGACATTGTCGGCAATCGTGCGTCCGTCGACGGTCAGCGCGGCACCGTCGAGCAGCCCGGCGCGATAGAGCTCGCCCATCACCGCCGGCACCCCGCCGGCGCGGTAATAATCCTCGCCCAGATACGCGCCGGCGGGTTGCAGGTTGACGAGCAACGGCACGTCGGCGCCGGTCGCCTCCCAATCGGCCAGCGTCAGCTCGACGCCGATGTGCCGGGCGATCGCGTTAAGGTGGATCGGCGCGTTGGTCGAGCCGCCGATCGCCGAGTTGACGCGGATCGCGTTGAGGAAGGCCGGGCGGGTCAGGATGTCCGACGGCTTGCGGTCGGCGCGCACCATCTCGACGATGCGCCGCCCGGTCTCCCAAGCGCATTGCTGGCGGTCGCGATAGGGCGCCGGGATCGCCGCCGAGCCGGTGAGCGACATGCCCAGCGCCTCGGTCAGCGAGTTCATCGTCGTCGCCGTGCCCATCGTGTTGCAGAAGCCGGTTGACGGCGACGACGACGCGACCAGCTCGATGAAGCCGCGCTCGTCGATCTCGCCCGCCGCGAGCATCTCGCGCGCGCGCCACACGATCGTGCCCGAGCCGGTGCGCTCGCCCTTGAACCAGCCGTTGAGCATCGGCCCGACAGACAGCGCGATCGCGGGGATGTTGACCGTCGCCGCCGCCATCAGCGCCGCCGGCGTCGTCTTGTCGCAGCCGATCGTCAGCACCACGCCGTCGAGCGGATAGCCGTGCAGCACCTCGACCAGCGACAGATAAGCGAGGTTGCGGTCGAGCGCGGCGGTCGGGCGCTTGCCGGTTTCCTGCAAGGGATGCGTCGGAAACTCGAGCGGCACGCCGCCCGCCTCGATGATCCCCGCCCGGACGCGCTCGGCCAGCTGCAGGTGATGGCGGTTGCACGGCACCAGGTCCGATCCCGATTGCGCAATGCCGATGATCGGCCGCCCACCCTGCAGCTCGTCCAGGCTCAGGCCAAAGTTCAGGTAACGCTCAACATACAGCGCCGTCATGTCGACATTGCCGGGATTGTCGAACCACGCCGCAGAACGCAAACGCGGGGTGGGACCTTCGTTACTCATCCCCCGCACCCTGCTCCAGCCTCGCCAATGGCACAGCGTTTGCCAGCCAAGATCATCGCGATCAACATGTCATATGATAAATGATGCGCCGCCCCGGCACCGGCCCGGCCGACGATGAAACGTGCAGTCAACGCCAGCCAGGCTGGAGATCGCGCACCGCCCGCTCGACGGCCTGCTCCAGCAAAGCATGATCGGCGCGAGAGGGATGATGGCTGCAGCCGTTGAGCGCCAGCCCGCCGAACTGCAGCGTCGCGAAACGGCGATGCCGCGGATCGATCGCCCAGGCCACCTGCTGCACCAGCGGGAAGAAGCGGTCGGACCCCATTAGCAGGATTTTCGCCTGCGGCTGCCCGTCGGCCACCGCGCGCGCGAACCGCTCATATTGTTCGCGATAGGCGGCCGCGAACAGCTCGGGCGTCGCCCAGCGCTCGTCGGGGTTGAGCGGGGTCGAGAAATCGTTGGTGCCCAGGTTGATGACTATCACCTGCGGGTGCCACGCCGCCGCCTTGCCCGCGTCGGCGGTCGCGCTGTCGATATCCTGGGGCAGCAGGCGCGGATAGATGGCGGGCATGTTCGGGCTGCGGTTGACGACGCCGGGCCCCCGCTGCCCGCCATTATAATTGCGCAGCATGCCGAAGCCCGAGCGGGCGTTGATCCGGTAATCCGCGTCGAACGCGCGCGCGATGGCGGGGCCGTAGGCGGCGTTGGTGTCGGTCAGCAGATGCTGCTGGGCCTCGTCGCAAGCGCGGACCTCCGACAGATTGCCCAGGCCGACCGTATAGGAGTCGCCGATGAATTCGATCTGCCGCTTGCGCATGGGGACCGGCAGCGCGGCGGCGCCCGCTTCGGGGAAGAAGCCGATGAACGCGCCCGCGCCGCGCTTGCTTTCGCTCATCAGTTCGACCCGGACCGTGTGGACACCGTTCGGTAGGCGGTCGATCACTGCGTCGACCTGGCCGGCGTCGGCGAAAATCCGGCGCTCGGCCCCGTCCACCAGCAGCCGCAGGCGATCATCGGGTGCGTCGAACCGGACGCGCACCGCGGTGCCGCGGAAGCGGCTCTCAAAATACGTCCCCGGCCAGCCGTACAGCCGTGCGCCGTCGGCCCGCTGCACCGTCCTGCCGCCCACGTGGAGCGGCAGCGGGGCGACGGGGAGCGCGCCGGCGGTCGCGAACAGCAGCGCCGCCGCGGCGCTTGCCAGCGCGCGGCGGCGTTGGTGGATTGGTCGCTTCGACACTGTAAATCTCCTCTCGCACTCTCGACAGCCGAAGCATTGTCTAGCACCTTGCGCCCTCGAACGACTTGAAAACACGCTGGGAGAGATTTTATGCGGTTGATCGCCCGCTTCGCCCTTGCCGTCAGCCTCGGCTGCGCGGGCCCGATGGCTGTAGGCCAGGGCAACGCAGACCGTCCGGCGGCCGGACCGGCCGACGACGCGGTCGCGCTCGCCGATCCGCTGCACGGAGTCGATGGCGGCGGCAACACCACGCCGGGCGCAACGGTGCCGTTCGGCTTCGTGACGCTGGGGCCGCAGACGCGCAACGGCTCGACCAACGGCTATGATTCGAAAAGCCCGATCATCGGCTTCGCGCACACTTTCGTCAGCGGTACCGGCGGGACCAGCGAATATGGCAATTTCCGCGTTTCGCCCACGGTCGGCCCCGTCGAGCCCAACCAGCTGATGTTTGCCAAGTCGGGCGAGGCGGCGAGCCCGGGCTATTACGGTGTGACGCTGGGCGCGGAACCGGCGCGCCAAGTCAAGGCTGAGCTGACCGCCACACATTATGTCGGGTTTGGCCGCTATACGTTCCCGGCCGGCGCGGAGAGCAACCTGTTGCTCGACGTGACCGCCGCGATCCTGC
>CAXTPT010000060.1:0-11480 GCA_964246315.1 uncultured Sphingomonadaceae bacterium
TCACCGATCTGGCGGGGACGGGGTGGCAGACGCTTGACGTGAAGGGCGCGTGGCGCTCCGACGCGGAGGGCACGCATGTCATCAGCTTCGGGCTGCATGGTGACCGGTTCCGCATCGACAGCAACCGTTACAACACCGCCGACTGGGTCCGCGGCACGAAGGGCACGCTCAACCTGACCGGCAGCGGCCGGACACGCACGCTCGCCATCTGGGCGCAGGATGCCTGGCGCCCCGCACCTGGCCTGATCCTGACGCTGGGCGGGCGGTACGAATGGTGGCGAGCCTATGACGGGGTCAACTTCTCGCAATCGCCCGCCATCGGCCCGATCGACCAGCCGGCGATCGCCAGCCGCAAATTCTCACCCAAGGCGGCTTTGGCCTACGACCTCGCCCCCACGCTCAAGCTGCGCTTTTCGTTTGGTCAGGCGTGGCGCTTTCCCACGGTCGGCGAATTGTACCAGATCGTCACGTCGCCCGTGCCTTCGGTGCCCAACCCGGATTTGCGGCCCGAACGCGCGCGGTCTGAGGAGCTGGCGGTCGAGCATGCCGACGGGCGGGGCACGGTGCGCCTGTCGCTGTTCAACGAAGCGATCAAGGACGCGCTGATCTCGCAGACCGGCCCGCTTCCCGTCACCCCGGTGCAGACGGGCACCTTCGTCCAGAATGTCGGGCGGACACGGGCCCGCGGCGCCGAACTGGCGGTGCAGCGCGGCGACTTCGTGCCCGGTATCGATCTGCAGGGCAGCGTGACCTATGCCGATGCGACGACACGCGCCGACACCGCCTTTCCGGCGGCCATGGGCCGGCGCTTGCCGAGCGTGCCGCGCTGGAAGGCGACGCTGGTCGGCACCTGGCGGCCCGCCGATGGCGTCGCGCTGACCGCGGCCGCGCGCTATGCCAGCCGGAGTTACGGGACGCTCGATAACAGCGACGTCGTGGGCAACACCTATCAGGGCTTCTACAAATATCTGGTCGTCGATCTGCGTGGCCAGTTCCGCGTGGCGCAGCGGCTGCAGTTGGGGCTTGGCATCGATAATTTGACCAACGACCGCTATTTCCTGTTCCACCCCTTTCCGCAGCGCAGCTTCGCCGCCGATGTGAAGCTGGCGTTGTGAACGGTGCAGGCGGCCTTGATCGGGCCCTCCCCTGATGGCGCGCCAGCCACTCGGCGGTCGTTATGCCGCCGAATCCTCGATCGGCCGGGAGCGAGCTAGCGACGCACGTTCAGCCATGCTAGCGCCCGTCCCGCGATGGGTCGCAATTGGGGGATCGCAGCACCGGCAAAAGGGAGCGCGATCGTAACAGCTTAGGGGGGATTGCCCGTGCGTAAGATGCTTTTGGCGGCTGCGGCCGCGTCCGTTTTCACCATGCCGCTGGCGGCTCAGACGATGTCGTCGTCCGGCCGCACCTATAAGGACGGCACCACCAAGGGCGCGTCGTCGGCGCGCCGTGAGCAGGAGCGCGCCGAAGCGCGCATCCCGCATTGCACCAAGCGCCTCGGCACCATCGCGATCGTCGAGCCTGACAAGCAATGGTGGAAGGATTTGAACCTCGGCAGCCCTGAAGCGATTCTCAAGGTCTTCGTGCAGCAATCGGGCTGTTTCGGCCTCGTCAATCGCGGCGCCTCGATGCAGAGCCGCGCGATGGAGCGCGCGCTCGCCGACAATGGCGAATTGCAGGCGGGCTCGAACCTCGGCAAGGCGCAGGTCAAGGCGGCGGATTACTTCCTCCAGCCCGACATCGTCTCGTCGAACAAGAATTCGGGCGGCGGCGGCATGGGCGGCCTGCTCGGCGGCATCGGCCGCTCGATGGGGGGCTTCGGCGCGATCGCCGGCGCGGTCGCCGGCGGCATCAACATGAAGAAGGGCGAGGCCAACGTCACGCTTTCCGTCGTCAACGCGCGCACCACCGAGGAAGAGGCACTGGTTCAGGGCTATGCCCGCAAGACCGATGTCAGCTTCGGCGCGGGCGGCGCGGCGTTCGGCGACGGTGCGTTCGGCGGCGCGGCAGGCGGCGGCTATCAGGACACCGCGATCGGCCAGGTCATCGTCCTCGCCTATCTCGACGCCTACACCAAGCTGGTGACGCAGCTGGGCGGGTTGCCGGACAATGCGAGCGCGGCGGCTCCCGTCGCAAGGTAAGCGCGCCGCAGGAAAGACAAACGGCGCGGGCGCCATCCCGCGCCGTTTTCGTACTACCGATATGAACGCTCTCTTGGCGCTCGGAATGTCCGCTCTTGATGGATGACGGACAACGGCCGGATCGGTCGCGCCCGACATTCGCCCGCAAATTTTGCTGTCCTACACCCCGCCATCATGCATATGCACATGACCCTCTTTTGTTCTCATGACTCGCCAGGAGGGGATCAGCAATGCTCAATCACTCGGAAGAAGAAGCCGGTCAGCCATTCGACCCGGCACCCGCCAGCGCGCGCGGCCATTTCGACGCGGCGATCGCCGCCCTCGACCGGCTGCACGCCCCTGTGGTGGGTCAATGGACGCGGGCGCGGCAGGTGCGCTTCCTCAGTGCCATCGCCGATGGCGCGACCGTTGCCGATGCGGCCTTGTCGATCGGCCTGACTGCCCGCTCGGCCTATCAATTTCGCCACCGCGTCGAGGGTGAGCTGTTCTCGATCGGCTGGACGGCGGCAAAGCTCCTTGCCCGCGATGCACTGCACGACACGCTTTATGAGCGGGCGGTAAACGGGCAGACTTGGACGGTCGAGCGCGACGATGGCGAGCGCGTCGTTTCCACCACCCGCCATCGCCACGACAACCGGCTGGCCTTGGCCATGCTGACCCGCCTCGATCGGCTGACCGACGAGAACGTCACGCCCGAGTTGAGCCGCCTCCGCCTCATCGCAGGTGATTTCGATGGTTTCCTGGCGCGCGTCGTCGGCGGCGCGGACACGGCGGACATGATCGATTTCCTCAGCGAAAGCCAGAAGGCGGTGGATTTCGCACGCAAGCTCGATTTGTCGGCTGACCGGCGGCTGACGGCGGACGATGACGATCTCGATGCCTGAAACACTCTTGGCACATGTGAATCGGTGTGAATCGCGCGCGGAAATCCGCCAAAGTGCTGCGATCTTGTTGCGGCGCGGCATTTGCGCTAGGGGCGCGCGCAACTTCCTGACACAATTCGAGACCCCCATGCCCCTCCGCAATGTGGCCATCATCGCGCATGTCGATCATGGCAAGACGACCTTGGTCGATCAGCTGTTTCGCCAATCCGGCACCTTCCGCGACAATCAGCGCGTCGAGGAACGCGCGATGGATTCGAACGACCTGGAAAAAGAGCGCGGCATTACGATCCTCGCTAAGGCGACATCGGTCGAATGGCACGGGACGCGGATCAACATCGTCGACACCCCCGGCCATGCCGATTTCGGCGGCGAGGTGGAGCGCATCCTGTCGATGGTCGACGGGGTGATCCTGCTGGTCGACGCCGCCGAAGGCGCGATGCCGCAGACCAAGTTCGTCACGGGCAAGGCCTTGAAGCTCGGCCTGCGCCCGATCGTCGTGGTCAACAAGGTCGACCGCCCGGACGAACGCATCCAGGAAGTGCTCGACGAGGTGTTCGACCTGTTCGTCAGCCTCGAGGCGAGCGACGAGCAGCTCGACTTCCCCGTGCTCTACGCCTCGGGCCGCAACGGCTATGCCAATGAAGATCCGGACCTGCGCGAAGGCACGCTGGCGCCGCTGTTCGACAAGATCGTCGAGCATGTCCCCGAGCCCCGGGCCGATCCCGACGGTCCGTTCAAATTCCTCGTCACCCTGCTCGACCGCGACAATTTCGTCGGCCGCATCCTCACCGGCCTGGTGTTCTCGGGCTCGGTCAAGACCAACATGCCAATCCACGCGCTCGATCCCGACGGCAAGGTCGTCGAGACCGGCCGGGCGAGCAAGATCATGGCGTTCCGCGGGCTCGAACGCGTCCCCGTCGAGGAAGCCAGCGCCGGCGACATCATCTCGCTCGCCGGCCTGACCGTCGCGACCGTCGCCAACACCATCTGCGATCCCAGCGTCACCGAGCCGCTCCAGGCGCAGCCGATCGACCCGCCGACGCTCTCCATGCGCTTCGCGGTCAACGATTCACCCATGGCCGGCCGCGAAGGCACCAAGGTGACCAGCCGCATGATCCGCGACCGCCTGATGCGCGAAGGCGAAAGCAATGTCGCGATCAAGATCACCGAGGCGGCGGACAAGGACAGCTTTGAAGTCGCCGGCCGCGGCGAACTCCAGCTCGGCGTGCTGATCGAGACGATGCGCCGCGAAGGTTTCGAATTGGGCATCAGCCGCCCGCGCGTGCTGTTCGGCGAGGACGATGCCGGCAACAAGACCGAGCCCTATGAAACCGTCATCATCGACGTCGATGACGAGCATTCGGGCACCGTCGTCGAAAAGATGAACATCCGCAAAGCCGAGATGACCGACATGCGCCCCTCGGGCGGCGGCAAGACGCGCATCACCTTCAGCGCGCCCAGCCGCGGGATGATCGGCTATCACGGCGAATTCCTGTCCGACACGCGCGGCACCGGCATCATGAACCGGCTGTTCGAGAAATACGGGCCGCACAAGGGCAAGATCGAAGGCCGCAAGAACGGCGTGCTGATCTCCAATGGAGCGGGCGAGGCCAATAATTACGCGCTCGGCCCGCTCGAGGACCGCGGCATCCTGTTCGTCGGGCACGGCGAGACGCTGTACGAAGGCATGCTGGTCGGCGAAAACGCCAAGCCGGACGACCTCGAAGTCAACCCGATGAAGGCCAAGCAGCTCACCAACTTCCGCGCGAGCGGCGGCAAGGACGACGCCATCCGCCTGACGCCCCCCAAGCGCATGACGCTGGAACAGGCCATCGCCTATATCGACGATGACGAGATGGTCGAGGTGACGCCGAAGAACATCCGGCTGCGCAAGCGCTATCTCGATCCGCATGAGCGCAAGCGCGCGAGCCGGGCGAAGCAGGCAGCCTGACACCACTCTGCCCTTGCGGACGGACCGCCGGTGCTTCGGCGCCCGCCTGGTGAAGCCCATCTAGCCGCCACTGCGCCCATCGGCTAGGCGGCGCGCCGACATGACACCGCTTTCCAGCATCCGCAATTTCTCCATCATCGCCCATATCGACCATGGCAAGTCGACGCTGGCCGACCGGCTGATCCAGACCACCGGCGGACTGACCGAGCGCGAGATGTCGAGCCAAGTGCTTGATAACATGGACATCGAGAAGGAACGCGGGATCACCATCAAGGCGCAGACGGTGCGCCTCAACTGGAAGGGCCATGTCCTGAACCTGATGGACACGCCGGGCCATGTCGACTTCGCCTATGAGGTCAGCCGCAGCCTCGCCGCGTGCGAGGGCGCATTACTGGTGGTCGACGCCGCGCAGGGGGTCGAGGCGCAGACCCTGGCCAATGTCTACCAGTCGATCGAGCACGACCACGAGATCGTGCCGGTCATCAACAAGATCGACCTGCCCGCCGCCGAACCCGAAATGGTCCGCAAGGAGATCGAGGACGTCATCGGCCTCGACGCCAGCAACGCGGTGCTGACCAGCGCCAAATCGGGCATCGGCATCGAGGCGGTGCTCGACGCGATCGTCGAACGCATTCCGCCGCCCAAGGGCGATCAGGACGCGCCGCTCAAGGCGATGCTCGTCGACAGCTGGTACGACCCCTATCTCGGCGTGGTCATCCTCGTCCGTGTGATCGACGGGCGGATCGTCAAGGGCCAGTCGATCAAGTTCATGGCCGCGGGCACCACCCACCTGATCGACCGCGTCGGCGCGTTTACCCCCAAGATCGAGACCTTGCCCGAACTCGGCCCCGGCGAGATCGGCTTCATCACCGCGCAGATCAAGGACGTGGCGCAGGCGCGCGTCGGCGACACCATTACCGACAGCCGCAAGCCCACCGCGCAGGCGCTGCCCGGCTTCAAGGAAGTCCAGCCGGTGGTGTTCTGCGGGCTGTTCCCGGTCGACGCCGCGGAGTTCGACAAGCTGCGCGAGAGCATCAGCAAGCTGCGCCTCAACGACGCGTCGTTCAGCTTCGAGATGGAGTCCAGCGCGGCGCTCGGCTTCGGCTTCCGCTGCGGCTTCCTCGGCCTGCTGCACCTGGAGATCATCCAGGAACGGCTGATCCGCGAATATGATCTCGACCTGATCACCACCGCGCCGAGCGTGGTCTACAAGCTCAACCTGTCGCACACCAAGAACGAAGACGCCAAGATCATCGAGCTGCACAATCCGGCCGACATGCCCGACGTCAACCGCATCCAGAGCATCGAGGAGCCGTGGATCGAGGCGACGATCTATGCCCCCGACGAGTATCTCGGCCCGATCCTCAAATTGTGCCAGGACCGGCGCGGCATCCAGAAGAATTTGACTTATGTCGGCGGCCGCGCGCAGCTGACTTACGAACTGCCGCTCAACGAAGTCGTGTTCGATTTCTATGACCGGCTGAAAAGCATGTCGAAAGGCTATGCCAGCTTCGATTACCACCAGATCGGCCACCGCGAGGGCGACCTCGTCAAGATGAGCATCCTCGTCAACGAAGAGCCGGTCGATGCGCTGAGCATGATCGTCCACCGCGGCACCGCGGAGACGCGCGGGCGCGGCATGGTCGAACGGCTCAAGGACCTGATCCCCCGGCATCTGTTCAAGATCCCGATCCAAGCGGCGATCGGCGGCAAGGTCATCGCGCGCGAGACGATCGCGGCAATGCGCAAGGATGTGACGGCGAAATGTTACGGCGGGGACGCGACGCGGAAGCGCAAGCTTTTGGATAAGCAGAAGAAGGGGAAGGCCAAGATGCGGGAATATGGCAGCGTGAGCATTCCGCAGGAGGCATTTATTGCGGCGCTGAGGATGGGGGAGGAAGGCTAGGTCTCGGCTATTGGTGCCAGTTTGCTCGCCGGGATCAATGGTGAGTCCGGATCAATAATTCGCTCAAGCAATTTTGCCTGCTTCGGCTCCAAGTCAACCAGCATCCCAAGGATGTTGATCACATTGAGCAATTCCGCGGTATATTCCGGTAACCAGTGATCAGGCTGGATTTTCTGCAAAGGGGAGGGCGGACGCTTGTCCCCGATCTGCGGGCGTTCGCGATCAAATTTGCGATAGCTGAACCATTGTTTCAGCACTTGCTTCCCCGACACTTCGTAGTGCCAGACAGCGGCGGGCACATTATCGATGTAACCCTTGCCGATCTTCAGGCGATTGAGTGCGGGATCGTAATCAATTGTGTTCGGGAAATCGGCGGCTGTGGATGGAATCGCGCCGTCAGCCGGGATGGTCGGCGCGCGGTCCTTGGGCAGGCGCGGCGGACCAGCGGGGCGGCCTTCGGCCATGCGCTCACCAAAGCTGTGCAACCAGATAATCTCGCGGCCCAGCTTGGCGGCTTCGGCAAACAGCGTCTTGTCGGCGGTCAGCGGCACGCGCAGCCCGGGGCGGATCAGGTCGGGCTGGAAGCGCTCGGTATAGGCGGGATTGGCCAGCAATGCGGCAACATACGCAAAGACGTCCACCGGATCAGGTGCGCTGCCATAAGCGCGGGTCAGCGCGGCGATGGCCTCGGTGCTGACGTTGGTTCGGGTGGCGGCAGCGTCCTTCCAAAGCGCGAAGACACGGCCACCGCGATTTGAATAATGGTCATGATCGGGAGGCGCCCCGGTTAGCGTAACGGCAGGACCACTTGATGGCGAGAGTTCGCTTAGCGCAGTGAAGTAAACTTGGCTCGAATTGGCTCCGATCCAGAGGTTAGGATTGTGGCGGTTTAACAATCGCTTGTCAGGCACGAGCCACTGACGATCAAAAGACCTGAAACCGTATCGGATCGGTTTCTGCAACTGCAGGGCGTGAGCTGACCGCTGCCTATCAGCGGCGTCGGGACTCGTTTGCGTTGCCAGAGCGCCGTCAATTGATTGGAGGTTGGGGTGACGGCCCTCAAGCGCTTTCGAGGCTTTTCCAACCGTTGGACCACCACTTCCGTGCGGATGAAATAGCAAGGCCCGGCGTTCCTTATCGCTTTCGCCGATAAGGGCGGACCACCGGCGGGTAAGCGTCTCAGAGTCGGGGGCAATAACCCAGGTTCTCCCTGTCATTACGCCTAGGCCAACATCGTCAATGACATCTTCAATCGGTACAAAATCGACCCAACCGCCAGCGAACTCTGGCAGAAAAGGCGCTCGCCATTCCGTACCGCAGTCGGCCCAACCGGCGCCGCCGAGTGAAATTCCCGCTAGTTCAACAAACTTCGCGTCGCGCCTGCCTTTTG
The DNA here is from genome assembly GCA_964246315.1 of uncultured Sphingomonadaceae bacterium. GTDB lineage: Bacteria > Pseudomonadota > Alphaproteobacteria > Sphingomonadales > Sphingomonadaceae > Sphingomonas_O. Next base: position 8,273 of record CAXTPT010000060.1, read on the forward strand.
ACAGCCCGCGAAAACGTACCTTTGCCGGGAGACCTAGATTGTTACCGGGTGAGCGCGAAGCGAGCACAATGCAGACCGGGTGTTGAACCCCTTCGAAAATACGCGTCACTACTTTTGGCTGATGCCCTTCTGGCGAGCAGTCGATTACCCAGATGTCATCACAGTCGCGACGCAAGTCCGAGCGCATTTTTTGAAAGCCCGAACCATTGAGAAAGCCCGAGACCGTTATGAAGCACACCATCCCCGATAAGTGCTCGGCGACGGGCGGTTCCTGCTGTCGTCCACCAGCCCCTTGCTCGAACACTTTCCATGCCGCCCAGCGCCAAAAGTAGACGTATAGGTTGCGTAAGTGCTTAGCATTTGATGTTACCCGCCGCGCCCAACCCTTCGGCGGCTGCCAGTCCTGCAGGATGCCGACTTTCTTCAATCCCGGGTTTTCGACCCAGCCTCCGCGACCCTTGGCCTTTTCCTTATACGGCGGGTTACCGATGACGACGGTTATCGGCGCGGTGCGCTTCACTTCGTTGGCGTCGGCCTGCGATTGCGACAGCAGGCCATAGATGCCCGGCGCGCGCTGGAATGCCGCATTGGGATCACCCAACGTATCGGTGACGAATAGGCGCGGTACGCCTTCCGCGCCGAGATCGATCATTTCCGCCAGCAGCCGCAACTGCGCCACGGCAAACGCGCCGAATTGCAGTTCGAAGCCGTAGAGACGCTTGGCCGCTTCGGTGATCGCCGGGCCGACCGCGCCCTTGCCCTGATCGGCCTCAACGGTTGCGGCGATGTGGCGCAACAAGGCGAGAAGATAAGTGCCCGATCCGGTCGCGGGATCGGCGATCTGCACTGCTGGGTTGGCCAGCCCATCGGCGATGGCAAAGCGGCCGGGCGATTTGAGCGCCTCATCGCACAGCCGCACCATCGCCTGCACCACTTGTGGAGGCGTGTAATAGCTGCCCGTCAGTTTCCGCAGCTTATTGTCGTAAACCGCAAGGAAGCTTTCGTAGAAATACAGCCACGCCTCTGGATCGCCCCGCGCGATTACGTCCCATTCGACGACGTCGAGTACGCGCACCATTGTCTTGAGCGAGGTTTCGAGCCCGGTGTCCTGTTCGGTCAGCAAGCGCAGCGCGGTGCCGATCAGGGTGTTCGACTTGCCCAGTTCCTTCGCGACGCTGTCGAGTCCATCAGCGAGGGTGAGCTGCTTTGACTTCGCCATCAGCAGGCCGAAGGTGATCGCCTGGGCGTAACCATCGGCGAATTGGGCATCGTCGGCATTGGGGAACAGCAACGCCCGCCAGTCCTTGGCCAGTTCTTTCAAGGGCGCGCTGCCCTCACTCATCTGTTCAACGACTTCGTCGCGCAAGAAGCGGCACAGGCGCGCAGCGACACGAGCGAGCGCGAGCGGATCGGCCGGGGCGATTGGCTGCCAGGTCAGGAAATCGCCGATCAACGGCAGCAGTGCGGCGGGTGCGGCAAGTTTTGCGCCCGAATTTTCGACATCGCCGTCGAGGTGGACGACCGATCCCAGAATTTCGCCGTCGCGCCACAAGGAGAAGGCGTTGCCGTCAGTATAAAGTAAATTAGGCAGCGCCTTCAGCCGGTCCCATTGCTCCTTGTTGTGCTTGTCCTTGTAACGCCGTGGATCGGCGCCCTTGCCTGGCGCCTTGACCTCGATGAAGCCGACCAGCGCATTGGCAACGGTGACCGAATAGTCGGGGCGGGTCTTGAGATCGGCCAGCGAGGTTTCGCCGACCAAAACGGTCATGCCCGACGGCTGGCCGAGGCATTCGGCAAGGCCCGCAAACAGCGTTTCGAGCGGACCGCGCAACTGATCTTCTGGCTGACCGGATGCGGCGATGTTGGAGAGCTTCGACTTCGCGCTGGCGCCAAACTCGCTGACGGCTTTGGCCAGTGTTGCTGCTTGTGTCATTGGCCCATCCCCATCATCGCGAAATGCACGATGGGCCGAAGTCCCGCAAGCAGCGCTGCTTGCTTTCGGTTCGTCTGATTCTCGGGGCGTTTCGGACTCTTATCCCCATGTTCCCCGCTGTGCCCGGATTCCACAGAGCGTCGATATTCGCCAAAGTGGTTGGATGGACGACCAAGGCGACTTCTTCGGAAATGCACAGTTCGGCCTTGGGCTGGAGGATACGCGTCCGGACCCGACACAAGTCGATCCCCAGAGCGTGCGCGAGGAATTGCGCGCCATTCTCGCAATCGCTCGAGCCGCTACCGATGCGGCGCCTTGGGACCGGCGCACGCACCGATATCACGCTGTCGTGTTTCCACAGATGGCGGACTGGTTGCCCGATGATGAGGCCGATCAGCTCCGTTTTGAATTCGCTCAGGAGATCGCACGGATCGAGTTGCTACTGGCGGCTTAGATTGACGCTGGTTCATTAAATCCAATCGAACGCCGTCTCAGCCGGTGGCGCCCATTCCGCCCGTTCGTCGGCCCGGCCGAACAGCAGATCCTGCACCGTCGCGTCGCTGCCTTCCTCCACGCGCTGCAGCAGCAGGGCCTGGGTGCTGTCGAAATTGGTGTTGTCGAACAGGAACTGGGTCGGCTCGCCGCGTTTCGACGCGGCGACGCGGTCCCAGTCGGTGGGGCCGACGATGAGGTCCCAGGCGGCGCGGGTTTCGGGTTTTTCGGCGAGCCGGCGGAGGAGGTGGCCGCGGGCGCTGTCGATCTGTTTGAGCCAGTCCAGCAACACGGCCTGGCTTTCCTGGGCGGTCGGCCGGGCGGCTTGCTGTTCCTCTTCCCACTCGCGGCGGAGCGTTTCGATATGCTTGGTGCCGGTCTTGAGCTGGGGCGGGTTGTAGATGTGCGGCTGGTGGTGTTTGAGGATGAACATGTGCAGCCGGTCGTTGTAGCGGCGGCGTTCGCCGACCTGTTGGCCTTTCCAGAAGATGGGGACGGGGGTGCCGTTCCTGACGCGGTCGATCGCCAGATCGGCGAGGGTCTGGATGCCGAAATCGAGCGCGGCGGCCCACGCGGCGCGGAAGCTTTCGGCGCCGGGCTGGCGGCGGAGGTAATAGGCGCCTTCGGGGGACATGTTGATGCGCTTGGCGGCCCATTTGACGCTGCCGGTGTCGGCGAGGGCGTCGATGAAGGCGCGTTGGCGCTCGGGCGTCCAGCCGTCGTGGCGTTTGCACACGCGGGGGACTGGGGTGAAGTCGGGGATGGGGTTGCCGCCATTGGGGG
>CAXTPT010000061.1:0-10998 GCA_964246315.1 uncultured Sphingomonadaceae bacterium
AAGGTGCCGAAGGACTGCACCGCCTTGTCGGTGACGTTCTCGACGAACGCCTCGATCCTGAGCGGGCTGTCCGCCGACGGGCGCAGGCCCAGCCGCAGGTCCAGCTTGGCGTATTGCGGCTGGCGGTCGATCGCGGTGTTGTACTGCGTCTGGAAGTAACGGGTCGAGTATTGCAGCGTCGCCGCCGGTGTCAGCACCGCCTCGCCCAGCGGGATGTCATAGCTGGTGAAAATATTGGCGCGAAACCGCGGCGCGCGCGACACTTCGTTGCCGCGCAAATTTACCAGCGGTGGATCGGCGGCGAAGGCGGGCGTGACGAAGTCGGCATATTTCGCATCGAGCACCGCACCGGTGCCCTGGATGATCCAGCCGGTAACCGGCTGCGCCCGGAACTCGATCTCGACGCCCTTGATCTTGGTGCGCCCGGCGTTGAAGAAGCCGTTCTGGCCGGTGTTGAGGATCGTGATGACCGACGCCACCTGCTGGTTCTTGATCTCCTGAATGAAGGCGGAGATGTTGAGCGTCACCCGCCGGTCGAAAAAGCTGTTTTTCGAGCCTATCTCGTATGCGGAGATAGTCTCGCTGTCGAACACGCGTTCGTCCTTGGTGGTCGTCGGGTCGTCGTTGAACCGGTTGAAGCCGCCCGACCGAAAGCCGGTCGAATAGTTGGCGTAAAGCAGATTGTCGCGCGACGGCCGGAACTCGGCCCCGGCCTTCCACGTGAATTTTTTGAAACTGCGGGTGATGTTGAGCGGCGGATTGTTGCCGAGCGTGCCGAGGAAGCCGAACTCGCGAAGCTGATAGTCCTTATCATCACGCGTATAGCGCCCTCCGAGCGTCACGCTGAACGCATCGGCCAGGCGGAAAGAGCCTTGGGCATAGCCGGCATAGCTGTCAGTCGCGGTGTTGGTCCGCCGGTCGAACTGGAACGAGGTCGTGCCGCCGCCGGGCGCGGGGTAATTGTTTCGGTTGAGGTCGTTCACCTGATAGATCTCGCCGATCCGGTCACGCAGGTAAAAGGCGCCGATCACCCAAGTGAAGCGCGTATCGCCCGACGAAGCGAGCTGCACCTCCTGCTGGAACGATTTGGACTTGCCGGTGATCCTGACTGAGGTGTTAAGCACGCTGTTCAGGTTGAACAGGTCATTGTCCTGGATCGGATCGGACAGGAAGTCGGTATAACCCGTGATCGAGCGCAGCGTGGCCGGCCCGAGATCGTAGGACAGCTCGGCACTGAGGTCGATCGATCGGCTATAGTCTCTCGCCGGGAAATTGGTCTGGGTGACATACGGGTCGGTCGGCACCGGGACGCCGATGTCGCGCGGGACCCCATTGACGGTGATATCGGGGATGCCGTCCGACACCCGCGGACTGATGAAGAAGGGCGTGCCGAATATGCTGCGGCCGACCGTGCCGCCGGTCAGGCGATAGGTCTGGCCAAGCGACTTCGCGGCGAACCCGCCCAGGCCGTTGCGGTCGATATGCAAGTAGGACGCCCGGCCAACGGCGGTGAACGCCCCCGACTGGTGCTTGATGATGCCGCGGACGAACTCGAGGTTTTGATCGTTCTGGTCGGGGCCACCGCCGATATTCTTGAGATAGCCGCGGTGATATTGCTTGCTTCCGGCCACCCGCACCGCGGTCGTATCGCTCAGCGGCAGATTGACGAACGCATCGGCGCGCACCGTCTGGTAATTGCCACCGGTGAGGTCGAGCCCCATGTGCGTTGCATCGGTGACTGGGTCGTTGGAGATCACGTTGATCGCGCCACCGGTCGAGTTGCGGCCGAACAGCGTGCCCTGCGGCCCGCGCAGCACTTCAACCCGTGCGGTGTCGACCAGCGGTGTCTGCGCCTGCGACACGCGGCTCTTGTAGACGCCGTCGACGAAAAACGCGATTGCCGGCTCGCCATTGCCTTCGAGGTTCGTGGTCTCGACGCCGCGCAGCGTCGGCGCGGACCGCGCGCCGCCCGCGTTGCCCCAGGTGAGGCCGGGCGTAAGCACTTCGAGCTGGCCGGTGTCGACGATGTTCAGCCGGCGCAGCGACTCACCGCTGACCGCCGTCACCGACACTGGCACGTTCTGGATGCTCTCGGCGCGGCGCTGCGCGGTGACGACGATGTCGCCGGAACCCGCTTCATCGGCTGCGGTCCTGTTCGAGCTTTCGCCGCTGATTTGCGCCGTATTGGTTTGCGCTGTGGCGGGGACCGCCAACGCGACAGCGAGCGTGCCGACGCTCGCGCCCAACAACATTCTGGGACCCCATATCATCGCTTTTCTCCCTGGCAGATCTTGTCGTCGCAAGATTGTATTTACATCTTGCGGTAATCGGTTTGATGGGTCAAGCTTGAAGCATAAGGCCCATCGTCGCTGCAGGATGTGGCAGAAAAGGTGCAAGATGCCGCATTCAGCTGTTGCCTCAGGAACTTCCGGTCAGCGGCAGCGTGTGCAATCCTATCATCTTGGTTACGCGCTGGGCATCGCCGGCCCGATGCTGGGCTGGGTGGCGGCGGGCCAGTACCTGCTGTTCTTCTATACCGAGACGCTTGGACTGACTCCCGCTCAGGCGGGGCTGGTCTTCGCGTTCGGCTTGGTCTGGGACGCCATCAGCGACCCGCTGATCGGCGCCGCTGCGGATCGCACCCGCACGCGCTGGGGCCGCTATCGCCCTTGGCTGCTATGGTCGGCAGTGCCGTATGCGCTCAGCCTGCCGCTGGCCTTTTCCGCCCCGCCAGGCGGCATCAACGCGCTGGCATGGGCGTTCGTCACACACCTGGTGTTCCGGACGCTCTACAGCTTCGTCTACATGCCCTATACCGCGATGCTTGCCGCCATCGCGCCGAGTTATGACGAGCGCACCGACCTCACCTCATGGAAGACGGCGGTGGTCAAGGGCACCAACTTCCTGGTGTCGGTCGGCTTCTACACACTGGTGCTGGCTGTCGGCCAGAACCGGGCCACTTTGGGCTTCCCCCTGGCCGGGGCGGTGCTGGGGGTGGGGGCAGTCGCATCGATCTGGGTCTGCTTTGCCGCCACCCGCGGCCGTGAGCGGATCGTCGACCTGGCGGCCGAACGCGTTCGACCCGGGGTCATCGTTCGCGATCTGGCGGCCAATCGCCCATTCCTGCTGCTGTTTGCTGGCGTGGTGATCTACGGCGGCTTCTATGCCGCGCAGATTTCGATGACCTCCTATATCGCGAAATACTGGATGGCCGACGCCGGCGTGGCGCGTTGGCTGTTCGCCGTGGAGGCGGTCGCGGGACTGGCCTCGATCCCGTTTTGGAATCGGCTGGGCCGCACGCGCGGCAAGCGCGTCGTCTGGCTTGCCGGCGCCGGGCTCGCGGCTTCCGGGTTGCTTACGATCTTCCTTGCGCGACCCGCCAACGCCTATGTGCTGGCCGGGCTCTACGGCATCAGCAACATGGGATCGACCGCCTTCATCATCGTCATGTTCGCGATGACCGCCGACACCGTTGATTGGGGCGGCGCGCATGTCGGCCGTCGCCATGAAGGCATCATCTTCGGCGCGATCGCCTTCGCCAACAAGTTCGCCAACGGCGTCTTCGCCGGGCTGGCGGGCGCGGCGCTCACGCTGGTCGGCTTCGTCAGCAACCAGACGCCGAGCGTCGCCACCCTTAACGGCCTGTTCGTGATCGCGCTGGCCGCGCCTGCGGTGGGGTTTTTGCTGAGCGCCGCCGTGATGTGGCGCTACCCGATCAGCCGGCAGGTGCATGCGGATCTGACGCAGCGGTCCGACAGGGCGGGCGAGGAACCGGCCTAAGGTCGCGAGGTAAGCCGTGAGGTTACTCTGGATTGCCGCCCCTTAGCGATCCTGTCCCCGGCGCAGCACCTCAACCGCCTCGTCGGCTGTGTACACGTCGCCAAAACTCTGGAAGAAAGTGGTCAGTCCGGCGCTGTGATCTTCGGGATAGCGCGCTGCGCAGCAGTCCGACACCATGACCGCGCGATAATCCAGCATCATCGCGTCACGCCCGCTGGTCTCGCAGCAGAAATTGGTGACGGTCCCGCCGATCAGCAGATTCTCGATGCCCGCGGCCTGGAGCTGCTCGTGCAGGTCGCCATGACCATGCACGAAGGCACTGTGCCGCGTCTTCCAGGCTGTGATGTCGCCGTCGCGCACCTCGAGCTCGTCCACCAGCTCATGGCCCCAGTCGCCCGGGGTCAGCTGCGAACGGTGCGCCTCGGCGCCGGCTTCGGAGAAGAAGTAGCGGTGATACAATTCCGCCAGCGAGCTTCCGTCCGCGTGGCCAGCGCGCAGCTGCACCCAGGCCACCCGGCCACCGAGCGCCCGCACCGCCGCCGCGAGGCGGTTGATCGCGGGGATGATGGCCAGCGCCGCATCGGCCTTGACCTTGCCCTTCACGAACGCGTTCTGCATGTCGACGATCGCGAACGCGGTCCGCGCGGGGTCGAGCACCTCGAAGATGTGGAGCCGACCGCGCTTCTGCATCACGCGCTCGAGCACATAGTCCGGCATGACGAACGGCTCGGTCATGCCGCGTCCCGCTCGCCGGCGGCCTGACGCGCGATCAGCTGGCGCATGCGCACGCCGGCGCGATCGCTCATGATGCTGATCTCGCGGAACGTCCGGTCCTCCCGCGCCGCGATCTCCTCGATCCACTCGAGCGCCAGCCGGTCTTCCTCGAACGCCTCGACGATCGCGTCATGCTGCTCGGCGGTGACGGACGGATCGTCGACCGCATAGTCGCGGGCGATGAACCAGAAATAATGGGTGCGGCCCAGCGTCTCCGGCGTGATGCCGTGCAGGATCTCCGTACGGCGGACGATGCCATCCGGTCCGATCACCTTGGCGTGCGCGGCATGCCATCCCGGCGAGACGTACCAGCTGTCGGTATGCCGCTCCACCGCCACCCCGACCAGGCCCATCGGTCCGTCATACAGCGAGGGCAGGACGCCGGAGCGTTGCACGCGTTTGATGCGGACCTGATCCCCGACCTGCTCGAAATCGGCAGGTGCCATCGCATATTCGGGCGTTCCGACATTGCCCGCGTGAAGATAGCCGAAATGCGTCGTATCGAGCAGATTTTCGTGCAAACCGACATAATTGGCGGTGATGTGCTTGTACCCGCCGGCGTGCGCCCAGCCAGCATCCGCCAGCCAGGGCGTGTCCGGAATTTGGCTCTCGTCGGCGCGCTCCGGGTCGCCGGGCCAGATCCACAGCAACGGACCGCGTTCGACCAGCGGATAGGCGTGCAGCTTCGCCAGGCGCCGCGCCGCTTCCCGATCGTCGGCGGGCACCCGAACGCACCGGCCCTCCGGACCATAGGTCAGCCCATGATAGTTGCAGACGATGGCATCCCCCTCCAGACGGCCTTCGTGCAACGGAAACGAACGGTGCGCGCAGCGGTTCTGCAGTGCGACCGCTTGCCCGTCCTCCTTGCGGTAGAGCAGCACGTCGCGCCCCAGCAGCCAGCGGTGCATCGGCGTCCGCGTCACCTCATCGGTCTGCGCCGCGACATACCAGCAGTCGCGGATCATCGGGGTGTGCCGGTCGGCCACACCCGTGCCCGAGATCGACGCCGCGGCGGCCGGCGGCTCCAGAACGGCGACTCCCATTTAACTCTCCTTCCGCTTGTCTTTACAAGTTGCCCGGCATCCAGGCAACCTCCCTCAGCTCGCCCAGCAGGCGCGGGCAGCGGGTAAAGCGTTCGCCGCCGTCGGCGCTCGTCCAGATCTCGCCGAAGATGCCGTTCATCATCAGGAACATGGGGTCGGCCGGGTGGCCGGCGATCCACCACAGGGTCGTGCCCGGCGAAGGATCGAGCGCGACCTCTTCCCAGCTGTCGCCCCAGTCGCGGCTGCGCAGCAGCCGGCCCACTAGGCCCGACGGCCGATCCCCGACTGACAGAAAGACCACGCCCGAGCGGTCCGGCCGGGCGTACATGCAGCGGAAATAAAGGTGATCGCCCGCGGCGGGCACGTCGGCCCACGTCCAGTGTCGCCCGTCATCGGTGCTGCGGTGCAGCCCGACCTCGGTCGACGCCAGCATTTCGCGCCCGCGGCCACGGTCGAAGATGACGAGGTTGTGCGCATCCGGGTCGCGCAGCCCTTCGCAGCGCGCGACGAAGCTGAGCCCGCCATCCGTCGATTCGAAGATGCCGGCGATCTCCACCGTGACCCATATGCGCTCGGGATCGAGCGGATCGAATTGGACCGAGGTGACGCGCGGCGTGTTGATGAAGGGGCATTCGCTGTCGACGGGCAGGGCCGCGCGCGACCAGCTCGCCCCGTCGTCGCGGCTGACGAACACCGCGGCGGGACGCGTGCCGAGGACGATGTGCCGCGGGTCATATGGGGACCGGACGACCTTGAGGATGTGGAAAGGATCGCACGGCGACGGCACATGCTCCCAGCGTTCAGCATCGGACCGCCAGCGGTAAAGGCCCTGGTCGGTGCCGGCGAGCAGCGGCGAGGACGCATCGTGCGGTGCGGCCAGCGACCAGGCCCGCGCCTCGTTGTAGAGGCCGCCATGCGTGGTGTGGGGCCGCGCCCATGACCGTCCGTCGTCGCGGCTGAACCAGACGGCGTGGCCGACTGACGCGGCGGCGAGCAGCCGCGTCACCGGCCGGCCTTTCGCAGCAAGCGCACCGGACCGGCGGCGTCCGCATTCGCGTCCGAGAGGGGGACGATGCGGAGCGTTTCGCGTGCCAATGCGTCGCCGCCCTTCCCGATCACCGCGTCGACGCTCCAAGCGGCATCGCCGCAGCGCACCTCCCAGGCCTCGGCATCGGCAAGCCGGCACGCGTCGCGTCCAACGGTGACCGCGTGCCGCGCCACCGCGGCCGGGCATATGATCGCGCCGCCCGCCGAGCGGAATACCGCCAGCGCCGGCCGGTTGAGCGCATCGGCGGCCGGGCACCCGGCGACGGGCATGCCGTCCCACGCGCCGTCCGCCGTCTCGACATCGGCGACGATCAGGTCGGGCGTGACGATCCGACCGTCCTGATGGACATGGGGTCGCAGAATGAAGAACGCTGTCACCCGCCGACGCTCGCATGGTTGTCAATACAAGTAAAGCGGGCGCGTCGACTGCGCTCAGGGCCGGGCCACCGACAGCTTGTAAACCATGACGTTGTGGTAATTCTGGCCGGGGTCGAGCCGGACCGACGGGTATCCGCTCTGATTGACCGCGTCGGGAAACACCTGCGGCTCGAGCACGAACGCATCGCCGCCGCGCAGGATCTTCGCCCCCTTGCCGACGCTCGAGCCGTCGAGGAAATTGCCCGAATAGAATTGCAGGCCCGGCTGGTTCGACCATAGCTCGAAGCCGCGGCCGGAGGTGGGATCGCTCGCACGCGCCATCAGATGCAGGGTCGGCGTCACCGCGTCGCCGATCACCCAATTATGATCATAGCCGCGGCCGAAGCGGAGCTGCTCGCTGGCGCCGTCGCGGACGCGGTCACCGATCGCGCGCGGGGTGCGGAAGTCGAACGGCGTGCCGGCGACCGGCGCGTGCCGGCCGAGCGGGATCGCGGTCTTGTCGGTGGGCGTGTAGCGATCGGCCGGGATCATCAGGATCGTCCCCATCGCGCCCTGCGAAGAACCGGCGCCAGACAGGTTCCAGTAAGCGTGATTCGACAGGTTGACGACCGTCGGCGCGTCGGTGGTCGCGCGGTATTCGATCGTCAGCTGGTTGGCCTCATCGAGCGAATAGGTCGCGAGGGTCGTCAGCGTCCCGGGATAGCCCTGGTCGCCGTCCGGGCTGACATAGCGCAGCGTCACCGACGCGGTCGGGCCGCTGGCGACGTCGACCACCTCCCACAGCACCTTGTCGAAGCCGACGGTGCCGCCATGAAGCGAATTGGGCCCGTTGTTGACCGGCACGTTGTACGTCCGGCCGTCGAGCCGGAAGCGGCCGCCCGCGATCCGGTTGGCGACGCGGCCAACGGTGCCGCCGAAATATTGCGGCTGGTCGAGCTGCGGCTGCAGGCTGTCATAGCCGACCGCCACGTCGGCGCGCCGGCCGTTGCGGTCGGGCATGATCACCGATTGCAGCGTCGCGCCATAGGCGACAATGGTTGCCGACACCCCGGCGCGGTTGCTGAGCGTCACCGCGGCCACCGCCCGTCCGTCAGGCATCCTGCCAAAGCTGGATCGCTTCGCGGTGGCCGCCATCGCCGGTGCCGCCCCGGCCAGCGCCGCTCCGACCAGCAGCCCTTCGATCACCTTCATACTATCCTCCTGTAAACCTGCCATATCGTTGATCGCCGCGAGCTCGGCGGACCGGTACGCCGTTCTGTCTCCCCACAGCAAGTTTGGAACACAACCCGCCGGCTCCTCTCCGCAAGCGGCGGCGCGAGGTGGGCCACCGGTGACCTGCCCCGGCGCGTTGACCTCCATCGCTCGTCATTGCACAAGCCGCCAGTCAGCGACCATCTCGGTGCGTCTTCCGTCCATGCCCCTGCCGTCCCCAATCCCGTCCCAGGCCCTCGTGGCACTCGTCATCGCCCGGGCGACCACGCTTGCCTATCCCGAATTGCTGCCCGAACTGGCGCGCGCGCTTGAGCTGCGCGGGCTGCACTGCCTGGTCCGCGTGATCGCGCACGAGCACGATGCCGACGCGGCGATGGCCGAGCTTGAGACGCTCGCGGTCGCCGGCGTCATCGCCGCCGCGCGGCCGTCCGAGCGCACCATCGCGCGTGCCGCCGAGCGCGGCGTGCCGCTGCTGCTGTACAATTGCCACGCACAGGGGCCGACGGTGGACTCGGTAAGCTGCGACCACGCCGCCTGCGGGCACCGGCTGGCCCAGCTGTTGCTCGACGGCGGGCACCGCCGCTTCGGTATCATCGGTTCGCCCGACGATTCGCTGGTCGGGGTGGAGCGCGCCGCCGGGGCGATCGCCACGCTGCGCCGCAGCCGTGCGCTGACCATTGAGGTCGAGCCGGGCGACTATAGCTACCAGAGCGGTGCGGACGCGCTCGATGCGCTGTTCGCGCGGATGAAGCCGCGGCCCTCGGCGGTAATCGCGGTCAACGACGCGATGGCGATCGGCGCGCTCGACCGCGCGCGCGACCTGCAGATTCGCGTTCCGCGCGACCTGTCGGTGGTCGGCATCGACGGGACCGAGACCGCCGCCTTGCCATCCTACCAGCTGACTACCATGCGCCAGCCGCTGGCGCTGCTGGCGACGACCGCGATCGACCTGCTGGCCCGGCGGATCGCCCGTCCGGGCGGCGCGCCGGAAACCCGGCTTTATGGCGCGGAGCTGATCGCAGGGCGCACCGCGCGGCTGGAGCGGCCGGTGCGCCGCGCGGCGCTGCCCGCCAGCCGTGCCGCCTGACGTCACCCGCCGCGGCGCCCCTGCAGCGCGCGCGCTTCGGCGAACAGGTCGCGGCCGAGCTGGTTGAGTAGCGCGGGGCTGTCGATGAAAATCCAGTTTTCCGCCAGCAGGTCGCCGTCGCGGCGCCACCAGTCCATGATCCGCATCGTAATCGCCTGGTTGGAGGGCGCGAGCCCGAGGAAATCGCCGCCGGTGTGCGTTGCGGTGATGCTGGGCCAGCCGGTCGAGCAGGTGAACGGCCCGTCGCCGAAGCGCGCGACATGGTTGCCGCCCCGGAAATCGGGCCAGGCCTCGTTGAACGGCCCCTCGTGGAACTTGTAGAAATTGTCGACGCCGCGCGTCGTACCGATCCCGCCGGGGCCGTACCACATCATGTCGGGCACCCAGAAATCATGGAAGCGCATCGACTCGTGGTTGACCCCGTCGAACGCCCACATGCCCTCGAAGATCATCGCCTCGACCAGCTTCAGGCTCTTCTCGCTTTCAGCAACATCGGACGCGTGAAGCTGAAGCCCGTCCTGCTCCGCCGGCGGCGGGCACAGCCCCTCGACGCCGAGCGCGGGGCGCAACGGGTTGCAGCCGAGCTGGCGGAACACATCGACCCAGTCGAGCATGACATAGGCGTCGACCACCATGCCGCCGACCAGCTTGTAGAACTCGCCGAAGCGCACGTAGAGCCAAGTGCCGCTCGGCTGCAGGCCGTGCCACTCGCCGGTGAAGGTGCCGTAATAATAGCCGGTCGCCGAAATCCAGTCGCCGTCCTTCCACCGCCCGCCCATCAGGATGTCGTCGCGCCGCTCAAGGTCGGGCATCGCCCGCTTCATCGGCAGCAGGTGGCGATCGATCAGCGCGTCGAGATCGTGCAGCTGATTGACAGGATGATTCGTGAGGTAGGCCAAGTCGGGCGCGAACACCGCCGCCGCCGTGTCGCGCAACTGCTCTGGCGCGGCGCGGGCGAGGCGGCGGAGCGCGGTCAACAGCGTGCGCTTGGCAGTGGCGGGATCGTGATCGAACATGGATTTCTCCCGATGGGGGAAGCGTGGAGTGGCGCAGAATAGCCGGATCGTGGAGAAGAACAATCCGGCGCGACGCGGCGGGCCATGTCCGGGCGGCGCGGGGCGCAATAAATTTGTCGCATTGGTCCCGCCGGCCCTTGCGTCGCGATCGAATCCGTGGTGTTTCTCCCAAAGTCGGAAAAAGTCGGAAGGGGCACGCACGTGAGCGATGGGGACAGTCCAGCGATCGGGGCCGTGATCGAACGCCGTGCCGAGCGGCGCGACCCGTCCAGCGACTTTGCCGCGCCGGCGCGGCCGACCCTGGCCAGCGCGGGCAAGTCGCCGCCGCCCGCCGCCGCCGAGACGCTGCGCGTTCCGCTTGCGGCGATGCCCAAGGACTATGCGATCTCGCTGCGCGATTCGCTGCGCGGCGGGACCGATCGCATGCTGAGCGCGCCCGGCGGTGAGCGCCGCCAGCCGATGCGCGGGTTCGAGGACCAGTATGTCGACATCATCGACTATATCGTCCGCATCACCCACCGCATCTGGGAAGAAAAGGACATCGGCTACATCTACGACACCTACCGGCACAACAGTCGGGTGCAGGACGATGCCGGGCTGCAATATGGCCGCGACAAGATCGTCGCCGACACCGTCCACACGATCAACGCCTTTCCCGACA
>CAXTPT010000062.1:0-10605 GCA_964246315.1 uncultured Sphingomonadaceae bacterium
TCCCGGCCGGTGTCCGTCCATGTATCGGAACAGCGCGCTTGCTGCTTCCCGCAAGCGGCTGCCCTGCTCCGGTGTCATGGCGCCGGTATATTTGTAGCCGCTCGCCATATCCGTCGCGGCCTGCCGATAGGCGGCGAACGGTCCGAGCAATGCCGACCCGGCGGTGTCATGCGCGGCAAGGTAACGGTCGACCAGGCGCAGATTGCCGGCGGCAGCTTGGATGTCGATCCCGTAGAAGGAGACTTGATGCTCGGGATGGTTCGCGTTCCACCGCCGCATCCAGCCGACAAGCGCGAGCACCTCCTCGGTATCCCATGTCCAGAAGCCCAATCCCGTCACCAGCGCATTGGCGTCACCCGGGCCGCCATGGACATAGGCATTGATCGCTTCGCAATCGGCGAAGTTCGCTTCGAGCGCGAAAGCTGTGAAACCGTCATGCTCGACCAAGTGACGGAAGAAGCGATCCTTGAGCTGGAAGAATTCGCGAGTCCCGTGCGTGGCCTCGCCAAATCCGGCCACCCGCGCATTGCCGACGACGCGGTCGAGCGCGCGAAGGTCGACGCCCTGATCGTCAGGATCGACGCTGCTCAGCCGAAGGGCATGGTCCTGCACCCATCGGATCGCCGACGGATCCGGCTCCCCCGGCTGGGCCGCGGCGAAGGCGGTAGCGGCGAGCAACGGCGCGACCAGAACGCCGGTCACCGCAAGCAGACTTCGACTAGAAATCCACACGAACCACCAGGCCCTCGGTACGCGCCCTGTCCAGCGCCGCGGCGGCGACATGAAGGTCCTGCGCCGCGATTCCCGAACTGTCGAACAGGGTGATTTGGTCGCTGCCGGTGCGCCCCGGTGCGGTCCCGGCCAGCACGTCGCCGATAGGCGTCGATACGGCACTCCCCGCATGCTGCAGCTCGCCGATCACCGCCGATTGCGCCGGCAGGTCGCAGAACAAAGCGGCTCGACCGAACAGCGCGGGGTCGAGTTCCTGCTTGCCGACCGCATCCGCGCCCATCGCGGACAGGTGGGTTCCCGGCGCGACCCATTCCGCCGCGATGACCGGCGCGGTCGCCGACGTCGCCGTCACGACGATGTCCGAGGACCGAACCGCCTCTTCGATCGACACGATCTCAACGCGCGATGCGAGGTCGGCAAGCTCCCGCGCCGCTCCTTGCGCCTTCATCGCGTCACGCGCGCCGATCCGAATTTCGCGTAGCCGGCGGACCTTCGCGATCGCTCGTGCTTCGAACAACGCTTGCGCACCCGCCCCAACTAGGCCCAGCCGGCCGGCATCCGGTCGCGCCAGCGCGTCTACCGCGACAGCGTCGCCCGTCGCCGTGCGCCAGCGGTTGAGCAGGCGCGCGGCGACGACCGCAGCGGGGTAACCGGTATCCGGATCGAGCAGCAATGTGGTGGCGCCGTGATTGGGCAGGCCGCGCTCGGCGTTGCCCGCCCAATAGGTGCCGATCTTGCCGCCGACCAGACGTCCGTGATCGCCGACCTTGACGTTGACGCCGCCGCGTCCGGCGATGACGAGCCGCGCGACCGGAGCGTGCCCGGTCTCCCCCCGGGCGGCCGCGACGAACGCCGCCCGCACGGCCGCGACGAGATCGAGCCGAGGTAGGACTTGCTCGATCGAGCTTTCGGAGACGAGTTCGAGCACCGGCTACCGGCGCGTGATCGGCGTCAGGCTCACAACCGGGCGGCCCGGCGTCAATGCGACGAAGAAGTCCTGCACGTTGATCGGCTGGGCGCTGCTGTAGTGCCCGCTGCCCCCGAAAATCGCGCCGCGCCCGGCGCGGGGCGAGCTCTTGGCCCAGATCAGGCTGCGGACGCCGGCGCCGAACGACGTTTCGCCGTAGCGGAACAATATATAGGACAGGCTCGCCCCTTCAGCGGCATAGACCTTGGTGCCGGCCTTGTGCGCCGCCTCGACCAGCTTGAGATAATAATTTTCCTCGCCGCTCGTCTTCGGACCGGCGCGGCCGTTCCACCCTTGCGCGAAATAGGCCACCAACTGCGCGCGGGCCGCCGTGTAGGCCGGCGTGCCGTCGCGCGCGGCATTGAAGGCGTCCAGTATCGGTTGCTGCTCATGGTTGAGCATCTCCATCGCGAGCCATGCGAACCGATGACGACCGAGCAAGGTCATCAATTCGTCGGCCTGTTCCGGCTTGCCGTGCACACTTTCTGGGACGAGCAGCACGGCATTGGGCCGCGCATCGAACGTCGCAAGCCCGGGATCGGGCGTCGCCTCGACCGGCGTTCCCGCTTTCACGCGCGCGTAAACAACCTTCTCTTCGGCATAGAGCGGGTTGGGCAGCAGATATTTCCGCGCCAGGCTGGCGCGTTGGAGCGTCTGCACGAACCGGCCGATATTACCCTCGATCTCCTGCCAGGTGCCGCCGCTCACGGCGGCGTGACTGACAGGCACCGAGTTCGCCATCACTTGAATCGCACTGTTGGGATAAAAAGTGACAGTGTAACCCTCCTTGAACCGCAACGTGACGCTATGCTCGTCCTGCGCCGCCAGCGTCGCAAATCGCGGGATCATGTCTTTCAGGATCGTGGCGCGATCGACGTCTGCGATCGCCTGCATGCCGAAGAAATCACCGAGATAGGGATACGGCTTGGCGACCGACGCCAGGAAATCGCGGCGATAGCCGGTCGCGTCAACGAATGGTTTCACGACATCGGGAATACTGACCTGGTGCGTCCAGCGCGGCGTGGACGTTGGCGGCATCGTCCCGCGTGGGGTGCCGGCCGACGCGCATGCCGCCGACATAACGAGGCTGGCGCCGAGGCCAAATACCCTGAGGGCGTGATGCATCGAAAGGAGTCTCCTCACCAGAACTTGGCCCGTTGATCGGGCGGAAGATACAGCTTGTCGCCCGGTCCGATCCCGAACGCCGCGTACCAGGCATCGATGTTACGGACGACACCGTTGACCCGGAACATGTCGGGCGAATGCGGATCGGACTTGAGTACGCCGCGCAATGTCTCGTCGCGCATCTTGCCCGCGCGCATCTGCGCCCAGCCGAGGAAGAACCTTTGCGCGCCGGTGAAGCCGTCCCGGACCGGCGGCTGGCGCCCGCCCAGCGAACGCTGCCACGCGCCATAGGCGATGCCGAGTCCGGAGATATCGGCGATGTTCTCGTTGAGCGTGAAGCGCCCATCGACATAGACGCCGGGCAATGCCTCGTATCCGCCGAACTGCTGCTCGACCATGTGTGCGATTGATTCGTAGCGCGACGCATCCATCGGTGCCCACCAGTCGCGCAGCTTGCCCGTCGCGTCCATCTGCCGGCCGAGCTGGTCGAACATGTGGCTTAGCTCATGGCTGAGCACACCGCCGATCGCGCCGTAATTGACGGCCATGTCCGCCGCCGGATCGAAATAGGGCGGCTCGAGCGCGCCCGCCGGGACCGTGACTTCATTTAGGTTGGGATTGGCGGCCGCCCCGCTCGACTGCGGCGTGGTCTGCCAATAATCGCGGTCGAGCGGGCGCCGGATCAAGTCCATCCGTTGCGCCCAGGTGAAGGCGCGAGCCTGACGCAGGTTGCCGTAGAAATCGTCCGGGCGGAAGCTCAGCCCCGAATAATCGGGCCACTTGCTCGGATAGCCGATCTTCACCACCAGCGTGTCGATCTTGCGCAGCGCTTCGGTACGCGTGCCGTCGCTCATCCACTTCGCGGCGAGGATGCGCGCACGCATCTCTGCCTCGATGTTGACGAACATCGCCGCCACCATCCGCTTGCTCGACTCCGGAAACCAGCGCTGCACGTAAAGCTTGCCGACTGCCTGACCCAAGAACCGTTCGACGAGATCGACGCCGGTTTGCCAACGCGGCGATTGCGCCTCCTGTCCGCTCAGTCGCTGCTCGAACGCGAACGCGCGCTTCGCCACGGGATCGGCAAGATAAGGCGCGTTTTCGGCGACGAGGTGAAATACCGCCCAGGCCTGCCAGTCGGCAATCGGAGTCGAGCGGATCACATCGAGCGTCGGCGCCATCGCGCTCGGCTGGCTGACGATCACCGTATCGACGCCGTGCACCCCCGAAGCGGCGAGAAAGGGCGTCCAATCGAAGCCGGGCGTGGTCTTGGCCAACTCGGCGAGCGACAGGCTGTTCGCGGTCTTCAGAAAGTTGCGCTGGTCGGCGGTCGGCCATTCTGCCTTGGCTAGGCGGGTCTCCACCGCCAGCACCCGGTCCGCTTTGGCCGCCGCATCCGGCTCCCCGGCCAGCGTCAGCATATCGCGGACATAGTCCTTGTACGCGTTACGCAGGCTGGTCGAGCGCGGGTCCGCGTCGAGATAGGCGTCCCGGGACGGCAGCCCCAATCCGCCCGGCGTGACAGTGTATCTCAACCAGCCCGGCGCGTGGAAATCGTAGAAGGTCGAGCCGCTGAACGGCGCGCTGAACCCCATCTGTGGCGCGTGCGCGAATAAATCGAACAGCCCCGGCAAATCCGATATGGCGCGTATCTTCGCGAACTCGGGCGCGAGCGGCGTCAAGCCCAGGCTATCGATTCGCGGTTGATCAACGTAACTCGCGTAGAGATTGCCCACCGCACGAGAGGTGGGATCCGCCGCAGGCGACGCGGCAGCCGCCTGCACGATCTGGCGGATACGCTGCTTGCGTTGGGCAATGAGGTCGGCACGCGCGCCGACATACGTTTCATCCGGACCGAACGTGCGCGACTGGAACCAGCGCCCGTTGGCAAACTGGAAAAAATCGTCACCCGGATTGATGGACCGATCCATGTCGCCGTCGTTCAAGCCGATAGGCGTACGGCGGGGTGCCGGTGGCGCCGTGCCCCTTCCAAACGACGCCGAGCCAAGCAGCGGCGCGGCGAGCAACGCGCTTCCTACAACGGCCATAGTGAACGTTTGTCGTAGGGTCATCCCCAAATCTCGCCCAACCACTTGTCTAGGCTGCCACACCTACTTAATGGATCCATGATCCACAATAGGGCAGCGGAGTGCCAAAACGGAGGCGGGTCGCATGAAGTGGTCACTAATTGCTGCGATGCTCGTCGCGTCGCTCGTCGGCGCGGCGGCGACGGCCGAGGTCAATCCGCCTACGGTGCCGCTCGACGCGTTGGACCGCATCGTCGGCAATTCGCGCACGGTCGTTTTCGGAGAAGATTCACACGGCATGGCAGCCGTGCATGCGGCCGTGCCACAGATGTTCGAACATCTGGTCACCGCCAAGGGCTTCCGTGGCATCGTCTTCGAGGTCCAATGGGGCGTGACCGAGGGTCTACGCGACTTTTTGACGTCGGATCGCACCACGCTCAGTCCGGAGGACGAATATTGGCTCGACGGCGCGTTCGCCTCGAAAGAGACTGCCGCCATGCTGGTGTGGATCCGCAACTGGAACCGGGCGCACCCGACGGATCAAATTGGCGTATGGGGATACCAGCCCGAACAGCCGGTCACCGATTTCCACGCGCTGTTCGCCTTGGTCGACCGCGTTGCGCCCGACCAAGCCGCCGCCCTGCGCGCGGCGGTGGCGCCGTGCCGCGCGGCCGACCCCGCGCTGCGCACTGAATTCGATTTCATGGGCGCGAACCGCGTCCGCCGAAAGGCCGGGCAGCCGAGCTTCACCGCCGACGAACGCGCGGCCTGCCTGGCCGGCCTAGACCGTGTACAGACCGGTCTGAGCTCACCGGCGATCAAACGGACGGCGTCGCGGAACGACCTTACGCTGGTTCGGCTGCGGCTCATCAGCCTGCGAACATACGTCGCGGTGCTGCGCAAGATCGCCGACGCGCCGGCGGACATGTCGCCGGCCGAAGCTGCGTCGGCGCAGGGTGATGTTTACGCCAAGGGCGATGCCGCCCGGTTCGAGATCCTCACAGGACTGCGGTCGATGCGCTTTCCGCGCGCGAAGCTCTTTTTTTGGATGCATAATTGGCATGCGGCGAAGCACGCCTCCGAGATGGGCCAGCTCGGCGGTCAGGGCATCCCAACGGGCACCGTATCACTGGGCGAGCGCATCGCGCGTGCGTGGCCTGGCACGGTGACGATCGGCAATGTCGTGCCGTGCGGCACGACCTGCACCGAACCCGCAGACTCGGTCGAGCCTCGCTTCATCGAGCGCTTTGGCAATTCGGTTGCGCTCGTCGACCTGCGCGATCCAGCGCGCCGCCGGCAATTTAACGCGGATGCCGTCGGCAGCCTTTACGCCAATCATCATGGATTCGGATTCTCTGGCGTCCGGCTTTCGCGTCAGTTCGACGCCATTCTTTACATCCCGGCATCCGGCCGGGTTCAGCAATGATCACCAGGGCAGCACTATGGTGAGCGCTCAATAGCCTCGAGACCGCAATATGGCGTCACAATTCGCTCCAGCCGAACAGCGAAGAGCTGATGGTGAAAGGCGCGAAAGGGAACTGATTGATAGAATTGGGAGTGCAGTTTTGATCTAGACTACGAAGGCCCTGCCCACACCAGAGCAGCAATTCGTCGTCGCCGTGTGAGTTGAATTTCGTCATGACCGAGCCAATATCAAAACCTCCGACGCGCGACTGGAAGGACGAACACAGCTATCGCGACTTGGAGCGCTTGGATCGACGAGGCTTTGCGTGGGAGTATCTACGGCGGAATCCAGAGTACAGAAACAAGCGAGACTTCGAGACTAAGGGATTCACCGGCAGCACCATTTTCCCGGAGGACGGGCCAGCCGGCGATGCGGCGTTGGTGCTGCCCTCGGCCGGGGACCGCGCTGCGCTCGGTCAGTGCGGCGCTGGGCCGGCGACGTCGCGGACCGGCGCGCTGCCCGCCCGCACCGCGAACACGCAAAGGAAGGCGTAGCACGCCGCCGGCAGGATCAGCGCGGCGGTATAGCTGCTCGCGTCGGCCACCCATCCGACCAGCAGCGGCACCAGCGCGCCGCCGACGATGGCGGTGCACAGCAGCCCCGATACGGCCTCCGCCGGCGCTGTGGAGCGTTCCAGCGTCAGCGTGAAGATGACGGGGAACATGATCGAGTTGAACAGCCCGATCGCCAGCGCCACGAACCCCGCGGACACGCCGCCGAACGCGGCGACGTACAGGCACATCGCCACCGCCACCGCGGTGAACAGCGCCAGCAGCCGGTCCGCGCGCATCCGCGTCAGCAGCGTCGAGCCGACCGCGCGGCCGACCATCGCGCCGCCCCAATAGAGCGACACCGCCTTGCCCGCCTCCTGCAGCGACACGCCCGGCACCCCGTCGCTGCCCATCAGCCAGCCGACCAGCGGCACGCCGAACGCCGCGTCCGAGCGGCCCCACACCCCGTCGCTGTTGAGGAACAGCGCCATCTGCGTCCCGATCGACACCTCCGCGCCGACATAGAGGAAGATCGCGGCGCCGCCGAACAGCGCCCAGCGCGAGGTGAAGGCGGCGAGCAGCCCGCCGCCTATGCTCGCCGGCGCGGCGTCGCTCACCAGCCGCCGGCTGAGAAAGAAAAACAGCGCCAGCACCGCCAGCAGCGCGCTGAGCCACAGATAGGCGCGGTCGATACCCGCCAGCGCGCTGGCCCGGACGGCCGGGTCGAGCGCGGCGCCGGCCTTTACCTCGACCCCCGCCAGGAACAGATGCGCGCCGATCAGCGGGCCCAGGAACGTGCCCAGCGAGTTGAAGGTCTGGCTCAGCACCAGCCGGAAATGGCTGCGCGCCGGATCGCCCAGCGCCGCCGCCAGCGGGTTGGCGGCGACCTGCAGCACGGTGATCCCGCTCGCCAGCGTGAACAGGCCCAGCAGCACCAGCCAGTAATTGGCGATGTTGGCGGCGGCGAGCATCAGCAGGCAGCCCGCGACCATGATCCCCAGCGCGAGGATGATCGCCGACGCCGCGCGCAGCCGCGCGACGAGCGCGGCGGCAGGCAGCGACATCACGAAATAGGCGAGGAAGAACGCCGACGCACTCGCCTGCGCCTGGACATTGGTCAGCGTGAAGATGCCCTTCACCGCCGCCACCAGCGGATCGACCAGCGAGGTGATGAAGCCCCAGGCGAAGAACAGGGTGGTGACGATCGCGAACGCCGCCAGCGTCCGGGACGCGGCGGGAGCCGGCGCTTGCCTATTGTGAACAGTCATCCAACACGTGTAAGCGCCGCGACGGCCGGCTGCCAAGCGGCTTTCGGCCCGCGTGACGCGAGCGCGGAGAAAGGTGTCCATCAACCGATGAGCGGTCCCGTCCTCGACCTTCGCCGGATCGGCGCCGAAGGCCGGCCGCCGCCAACGGTCGACGCGTTCCGCCCTCCAGCGTGATGGAACGCGCCGTGCCGCTCAGCCCCCGTATCGCCGCCGTCACCGACCGCGTCCGCCGGCGGTCACGTGCCTCCCGCGCGGCCTATCTCGACCTGATCGCGCGCGAGCGCGACCGGGGCGTCGAACGGCCGCGCCTGTCCTGCGGCAACCTGGCGCATGGCTTCGCGGCGGCGGGCGAGGACAAGGCGGCGATCCGGGGCGGCGGCGGCCCCAACATCGCGCTGGTCACGGCCTATAACGACATGCTGTCGGCGCATCAGCCCTATGCCCGCTATCCCGAGCAGATGAAGCTGTGGGCGCGCGAAGTCGGCGCGACGGCGCAGGTCGCGGGCGGCGTGCCGGCGATGTGCGACGGCGTGACGCAGGGCCAGCCGGGCATGGAGCTGTCGCTGTTCAGCCGCGATGCGATCGCGCTGTCGACGGCAGTGGCGCTCAGCCATGGCATGTTCGACGGCGCGGCGCTGCTCGGCATCTGCGACAAGATCGTGCCCGGCCTGCTGATCGGCGCGCTGCGCTTCGGCCACCTGCCCGTCATGCTGATCCCCGGCGGGCCGATGGCGTCGGGCCTGCCCAACCGCGAAAAGGCCCGCATCCGCCAGCTGCACGCGGAAGGACGCGCCAGCGAGGCGGACCTGCTCGACTGCGAAAGCGCCTCGTACCATTCGCCGGGCACCTGCACCTTTTACGGCACCGCCAATTCCAATCAGATGATGATGGAGGTGATGGGCCTGCACGTGCCGGGCGCCGCCTTCGTGCCGCCGCATGGGCGGCTGCGGCAGGCGCTGACCCGCGCGGCGGTGCACCGGCTGGCGGAAACCGGCGCGCGCGGAGGTGATTACCGCCCGCTGGGCCATTGCGTCGACGAGCGCGCGATCGTCAACGCGGCGGTCGGGCTGCTCGCCACCGGCGGTTCGACCAACCACGCCATTCACCTGCCCGCGATCGCGGCGGCGGCGGGGATCGTGTTCGACTGGGAGGATCTCGATGCGCTCAGCGCCGCCGTGCCGCTGATCGCGCGCGTCTATCCCAACGGCTCGGGCGACGTGAACGACTTTCAGGCGGCCGGCGGCACCGCCTTCGTGATCGGCGCGCTGCTGGCAGCGGGGCTGCTGCACGACGACGTGGCGACGATGTGGCCGGGGGGCCTGGCGGCCTATGCGCGCGAGCCTGGCTTGGACGCGCTGGCCGAGCCGGCGCAGCAATCGCGCGAAACCTACGCTCACGCCCCCGAAGGCGAGCGTTCGATCGCCATGCGACCGGCAACGGCGGACAGCCCTTGGCCGTCCAGCATCTCGCAGCTGGGGTCGCACGGGAATGATGGAGAATTGCGGGCGGACGGTGGTTCCACGGACGGCGGTGATGGGCTGACATGGACCGCCGTCGCCGCCACCCGCGACCCCTCGATGGTCCGCCCTGCGAGCGATCCGTTCCAGCCCGATGGCGGGATGCGGCTGGTCCGGGGCAATCTCGGCCGGGCGACGTTCAAGACCAGCGCGGTCGCGGCGGAGCGTTGGACGGTGGAAGCCCCGGCGCGCGTCTTCGCCGATCAGGACGCGGTGGTCGCGGCGTTCAAGCGCGGCGAGCTCGACCGCGACGTGGTGGTCGTGGTCCGCTTTCAGGGGCCGCGCGCGAACGGGATGCCGGAGCTGCACAAGCTGACGCCGCCGCTCGGTTCGCTGCAGGACCGCGGCTTTCGGATCGCGCTGGTTACCGACGGCCGGATGTCGGGCGCGTCGGGTAAGGTGCCCGCCGCCATCCATCTGTCGCCTGAGGCGCTGGCGGACGGCCCGCTGGCGCGGCTGCGCGACGGCGATGTGGTGCGGCTGTGCGCCGCCACGGGCGCTCTCGACGCGCTGGTGCCCGCCGCCGAATGGGCGGCGCGCGCGCGCGCCCCGCCGCCGCCGGCGGCGCTTGGCACCGGGCGCGAGCTGTTCGCCTTCATGCGCGCGGGTGCCGCGAGTGCGGAGGCGGGTGGCTCGGCGATGCTCGCGCACCTCGCCGCCGCGGCCGCTTCGGGCGAGGAGACCGGCGGCGCGCCCGCAGAGGTCGAGGCGCGCGAGAACGACGCGTGAGGCGTGACGGCGCGGATGCCGAACTCAGGACGGAGGCCCGGATGAGGCGGCCTCCAAGCCTTGACCGGCGAACGCTGCTGGCGACGGCGGGGTCGCTCGGCTTGACGGCTGCGGTCGGCGCCGCGCCGGTCCGGCGGCCGCACATCCTGTGGCGCAACGGCTGGAACCTCAACAATATCGGCGACATCGCGCACGCCGTCGGCGCGCTGGCCCTGATCCGTCGCTCCATTCCCGCCGCCCGCGTGACGCTATGGGCCAGCAGCGACCTGATCTTCCGCGGCGAA
>CAXTPT010000063.1:0-10499 GCA_964246315.1 uncultured Sphingomonadaceae bacterium
CTCCAGGCTGATCGGCAGCTACGACAGCGTAGTAGCGTTCGGGCAGCGGCGCGCCCTGATCGTCTGGCAGCGGATCGTACTGCCCGACGGCAGCTCGGTGCGGATCGACAACGTGCCCGCCACTGATGCCTCCGGCTATTCCGGTCTCGAAGACAAGGTCGATTTCCACACTTGGGCTTTGCTCAAGGGCGTGGGCATTGCGACCCTCCTCGGGGTTGGATCAGAGTTGACGATCTCCGGCGAGGGCGATCTGGTTGAAGCGCTTCGGAAATCGACGCAGCAGAACGTCTCGCGCGCTGGCGATCAGCTGACGTCGCGCAACCTCGACATCCAGCCGACGATTACTATCCGCCCCGGCGCGACCGTTCGGCTCATCGTCCGCAAGGATCTCATACTAGCGCCGTGGCGCGAATAGGAGCCTGTCATGCCCGATTTGAAGCTGGCGAAGCTACCCGACCGAACGCCTGTAAAACTGACGGTCAACATACCGCCCGATCTGCACGCGCAACTTGAACCCTATGCCCGTCGGTATGCCGAGGTGTATGGGACTGCCGAGCCGGTTGCTGAATTGATCCCGGCGATGCTCGCAGCCTTCGTTGAAAGCGACCGGACTTTCCAACGAGGCCGCGCGGGAGCGTGAGATGACCGTGCCGGCGGAGCGCCTCTCTAAAGCCTCACCGTTCCTTTCCAACGCCGAGGCGGCGCGTTATCTCTGCTTGTCTCCACGCACCCTTGAAAAGCTGCGCGTCGTGGGCGGCGGCCCGCAGTTTCGCAAGTTTGGGAGGCGCGTTCTCTATGCCCGCGACGAACTAGAGGTTTGGGCGTCGAAGCGCCGGTGCGATTCCACGTCCGACCCAGCATGGAAGAGCGCCCAAGGCTAACCGACTACCTCAGCGCCAAGCGCTATGGCAGGGCGGCAAGCGCGCAAGTTCCGTGTCCCACCGATGACTCAACTGAGTGCGATGGCCCATTAGCAACAAGCGGCTGGGCGGCAGACCCATGTCACCAGGTTGCGGCTGGCAAGACGGCGGCCAACACGACTGGATGCGCCAGACTACGCTCTATCTACGCTCGATTTGGTTGCAATGTGGTTGCACCGCCACCGACATGCGCGCCAAAGCGGCGACAAGCAATTGACAAATCATGCGAAAATCGGACGCTTGACAGCCTTCGGAGGGCAGTGCTCTATCCAGCTGAGCTACGAGTGCGTGGGGCCGCCCTACGCCTTAGCGCGACACCTTGGCAAGCTGAACCGGCTGAAACTGGCCGAGGCCGCACGACGCGCCGCGCTGCAAATTGGGCGACGAATAGAGCACGGTGATGATGTCGACGCTGCACAGCTGCGACAGTGAGGTCTGATAGGCGAAGCGCTCCTCGAACCCCAGGCTGGGACAGCTGTTGGGCAGCGTGTTGCGATAGACCTTGCCGCCGCGCGTATAGAAATCGATCACGCTGTCCGACCGCACGCGCGTCTCGCGGATGCTGGTCAGCGGCAGGCAGGTGACTGCGTCGCCGGTCGGCGTCGCCGCGGGGATTTCGCGCCCGCGCGCGTCGGCGACGGTGGCGGCGGCGAGCAGGGCAGTGGTCAGCAACAGCTTGTTCATGGCGATCCTCCGGCTTCCTTTTGCGGCGGCGCAGGTGTCTTGGGCCTGAACGCGCAAAGATCGGCAACGACGCAGCGCCAGCATTCGGGCACGCGCGCCTTGCAGGTATAGCGCCCGTGCAGGATCAGCCAGTGATGCGCGTGGGCACGGAACGGCTGCGGCGTCTGGCGGTCGAGGATCGTCTCGACCGCCAGCGGCGTCTTGCCGCGCGCCAGCCCGGTGCGGTTGCCGACGCGGAAGACGTGCGTATCGACCGCGAAAGTTTCCGCGCCGAGCGCGACGTTGAGCACGACATTGGCGGTTTTGCGCCCGACGCCGGGCAGGTCCTCGAGCAGCGTGCGCTCGGTCGGCACCTCGCCGTCATATCGGTCGACAAGGATGCGGCTCAGCGCGATGACGTTCTTGGCCTTGGTGTTGAACAGGCCGATGGTCTTGATATGCTGCTTCAGCTCCGCCTCGCCCAGATCGAGCATCGCCTGCGGATCGCGCACCGCGGCGAACAGCCCGCGCGTCGCCTTGTTGACCCCGGCGTCGGTCGCCTGCGCCGACAGCACCACCGCGACGAGCAGGGTGTAGATGTTGACGCTTTCGAGTTCGGTCTGCGGGTCCGGATTGGCCTCGGCCAGCCGGCGGTAGAATTCGAAGATGTCGGCGCGTTTCAAGACAGAAGAGCCACTCCTGACCCCTCCAACACGGGCTGGAGGGGAACGCCATCGCGCGTGTGCGCTGTTCCCCTCCACGACTTCGTGAAGGGGCTAGAAGTGGTCCTCTTGTTCACAGCCCCAGCACGTCGTTCATCGTATAGCGTCCGGGCTGCAGGCGGACGAGCCACAGCGCCGCCTTGATCGCCCCGCGCGCGAAGATGTCGCGGCTTTCGGCGCGGTGGGTCAGCTCGATCCGCTCGCCCTCGGCGGCGAGCAGGACGGTATGGTCGCCCGCCGCCGATCCGCCGCGCAGGCTGGCAAAACCGATACTGCCGCGGTCGCGCGGCTGATCGCTTTCGAAGCGGTCGAAGCGGCTGACCTCGGGCAGGCTGCGCGCGCGGCCGCGCGCGGCCGCGGCGGCAAGCGCCAGGGCGGTGCCCGACGGCGCATCGACCTTGTGGCGGTGATGCAATTCGAGCAGCTCGATGTCCCAATCCTCGTCGAGCCGCGCGGCGGCCTGCTCGACCAGCGCGGCGAGCAGGGTGATGCCGAGCGAGGTGTTCGCCGCCTGGAGCACCGCGATGCTGGCCGCCGCCTCGTCGATCAGCTCATGATGCTCTTGCGTCAGCCCGGTGGTGCCGATGACGATCGGCGTCCGCGCCGCGACCGCCGCGTCGAGATTGCCGCCCAGCGCGACCGGCGCGGAGAAGTCGACCAGCACGTCGCTCTTCCGGGCGAGCGAGAGCGGGTCGTCCCCCGCATCCGCGCCGCCCGCGAGTACCAGATTCTGGTCGGCCAGCGCGTGGGCGATGGCTTGGCCCATGCGGCCCCGGCTGCCGTAAATTCCGATTTTCACCATCGCTGAGCGACCAACCCCCGATCCGCTTGGGCTGCGCTTGTCGAAGCCCCGTCCTGCTTTGCATCGCCGCTAGGAACAGGACGGCGCTTCGACAAGCTCGGCGCCACCGGATGAGGAGACATGGTCACAATTTCTCGATCAGCGCCATCGCCGCCGCCGGATTGCGGTGCTTGGCGCCCGAAATGAAGAAGACATAGGTGTCGCGCCCGTCCGCCGCCCAGTCGCGCGCCCGCTCCGCCCAGGCGTCGAGCGCCGCATCGTCATAGCCGGTCGCGACCTCGTCCACGCTTTCCTGTAACCGCGCATAGAACAGCTTGGAGGACGGCGCGCTGATCTCGACAAAATCATTGGAGTGCGCGAACACCACCGCGTGCCCCGCCTTCGTTACCAGTTCGGCAAATTCGGGCGCCGCGAAGCTTTCATGCCGCACCTCGATGGCATGCTGTAGCGGCACGCCATCCTGCTGCGCGGGCAGCAGCTCGAGAAACCGCGCGAAATCGTCGGCGTCGAACGTCTTGGTCGCCATGAATTGCCACAGGATCGGGCCGAGCCGGTCGCCGAGTTCGGTCAGGCCCTGGCTCAGGAAGCGCTCGACCGATTCCGCGCCTTCCGCCAGCACGCGGCGGCTGGTGCAATAGCGTGAGGCCTTGACGCTGAATTTGAAGCCGTCGGGCACGGCTTTGGCCCATTTGGCGAAAGTCTCGGGCTTCTGCCGGCCGTAATAGGTGCCGTTGATCTCGATCGCGGTGAGCTTGCTGCCCGCATGCGCCAACTGCTTCGCCTTGGCGAGACCCTCGGGGTAGAATGTCTCGCGCCACGGATCATAATCCCAGCCGCCGACGCCGACGCGGATCGCGCCGTGATTCACACGGTTCACATCTGCCATCAGTGCATTCTCCGCCGGGCCGATTCACACGATTCACATGTGCCGAAAGCGCATTGGCGAGAAGGGATGGAGCAGGGTGGCGTCATGCGGCGTTCCTGCCACAATCGCGCGCCTGTAGGACAGCGAAATTGGAGCAAGCCGATGTCGTCCCGCACCGCCACCTGCCGCTGCGGCCAGCTTCGCGCCACCGCCACCGGCGATCCCGTTCGCATCTCCATATGCCATTGCCTCGATTGCCAGAAGCGTTCGGGGAGCGCCTTTTCGGCGCAGGCGCGCTGGCCCGACGATCGGGTCAGCCACAGCGGCGCCTTCAGGGAATGGAGCACCATTGGCGATAGCGGCAGGGGCGCCACCTTCCGCTTCTGCCCCGAATGCGGCTCGACGCTGACCTACCGGATCAACGCGCTGCCCGGGCTCACCGCAATCGCCATCGGCGGGTTTGCCGATCCGCAATTCCCGCAGCCGCGCTTCTCGGTGTTCGAAAACCGCAAGCACGCCTGGGTCGAAATCACCGGCGAGGGCGTTGAGCACGACTGACGAGCAGGAGCGGCACGTGGACAATCTCGATAATGGTGGCACCTATCAATTGGGCGAACGGACCGTGCACCGCATCGGCTATGGCGCGATGCAGCTGGCGGGGAAGGACGTGCTCGGCCCGCCGCGCGACCGGGCGGAGGCGGTGGCGGTGCTGCGCGCCGCGGTCAATGCCGGCGTCGATCATATCGACACCAGCGATTATTATGGCCCGTTCGTCGTCAACGACATCATCCGCGAGGCGCTGCATCCCTATCCCGCTCACCTGACGCTGGTCACCAAGGTCGGCGCCCGGCGTGACGACAAGGGCGGCTGGCTGCCCGCGCAAAGCCCGGAGCAGCTGACTTCGGCGGTGCATGACAATCTGCGGCGGCTGGGCATCGACCAGATCGGCGCGGTCAATTACCGCGCGATGTTCGGGCAACGCCCGGCGCCGGGAGAGATCGGGCGGCAGGTCGAAACGCTCGCCAGGTTGCGCGCGGAGGGGCTGATCGGCGGCGTCGGCGTCAGCAACGTGCTGCCCGAACAGGTCGCGGCAGCGCAGGCGATCACGCCGATCGTCTGCGTCCAGAACATGTACAATCTGGCGCACCGCACGGACGATGCGCTGGTCGATAGCCTTGCGGCGCAGGGGATCGCTTACACCCCGTTCTTCCCGCTGGGCGGGTTCAGCCCGCTGCAATCGGACACGCTGTCGCGCGAAGCGGCGCGGCTGGACATCACGCCGCTGCAGGCGGCGCTGGCATGGCTGCTGCGGCGCGCGCCCAACATCCTGCTGATCCCCGGCACCTCGTCGCGCGCGCACCTTGCCGAAAATCTGGCGGTGGCGGACATCGTGCTCGACGACGAGGCGATGACCGCGCTCGACGCCATGGCGTGACGTTGCGGAACATCGTCATCCTCACCGGCGCGGGCATCTCGGCCGAAAGCGGGCTGGCGACGTTCCGCGGTCCTGACGAATTGTGGGAGGGCCACCGCGTCGAGGATGTCTGCACGCCCGCGGCGCTGCGGCGCGATCCCGAGCTGGTCCACCGCTTCTACGACGAACGCCGCGCCGCGCTGGAGCGGGTGGAGCCCAATGCGGCGCATGCGGCGCTGGCCCGGCTGGACGGGGCGTGGCCGGGCGAACTGCTGATCGTCACGCAGAATGTCGACGATCTGCACGAGCGCGCGGGCGCGACGCGGCTGCTGCACATCCATGGCGAGCTCAATTCGGCATTGTGCGCCGCCTGCGGGTCGCGGCGCGGCTGGGCGGGCAGCTTGCCGCCCGGCACAGCATGCACCGATTGCGGCCGCGCCACGCTTCGCCCCGACATCGTCTTCTTCGGCGAAATGCCGTATCAGATGGAGCGGATCGAGGAGGCGCTCGCCCGCGCCCAGCTCTTCGTGTCGATCGGGACGTCGGGCGCGGTCTATCCCGCCGCCGGCTTCGTCCGCACCGCCGCCGACCATGGCGCGCGCACGCTCGAAATGAACCTCGATCCCAGCGTGGGCAGCCGTTACTTCGACGAAAGCCGGATCGGCCCGGCGAGCAGGCTCGTGCCTGTCTGGGTGGAGCAAATGCTCGCGCCGAAACCTTGACCCTGCGCGCCCGCGTCCGCATGGCGCAGCGCAGCATGGCGCTTTCGTTCCAAGACCTGATCCTGACGCTGCATCGCTATTGGGCGGACCGGGGCTGCGTGATCCTCCAGCCCTATGACATGGAGATGGGCGCGGGGACGTTTCACACCGCGACGACGCTGCGCGCGCTGGGCCCCGATCCGTGGAACGCCGCCTTCGTTCAGCCGTGCCGCCGCCCGACCGACGGGCGCTATGGCGAGAACCCCAACCGCCTCGGCCATTATTACCAATATCAGGTGATCCTGAAGCCCAGCCCGGCGGATTTGCAGGACCTCTACCTCGGCAGCCTCGCAGCGATCGGCCTCGACATGCGGCTGCACGACATCCGCTTCGTCGAGGACGATTGGGAATCGCCGACGCTGGGCGCCTGGGGCCTCGGCTGGGAAGTATGGTGCGACGGGATGGAAGTGACCCAGTTCACCTATTTCCAGCAGATGGGCGGGTTCGATTGCAAGCCGGTGGCGGGTGAGCTGACTTACGGCCTCGAACGCCTCGCCATGTACGTCCAGGGCAAGGACAATGTGTACGACCTCGACTTCAACGGCGCGGGCGTGACTTACGGCGACGTGTTTCTCGAAAACGAACGTCAGATGTCCAAATGGAATTTCGAGGTCGCCGACACCGACAGCCTGTTCGACCAGTTCCGCAAGCACGCCGCCGAATGCGAGAACAGCCTCGACGCCGACCTGCCGATCCCGGCTTACGAACAGGCGATCAAGGCGAGCCACGTCTTCAACACGCTGCAGGCGCGCGGAGTGATCTCGGTCGCCGAGCGCCAGGCCTATATCGGCCGCGTCCGCGACCTGGCCAAGGGCGCCTGCGCCAAGTGGATGGAGACGAACGGATGGGGGGCGTGACTCACCTCTCCCTGACCGCTTCGCGGTTGTCGAGGGTCGGTAGTGCTCCCAGCACGACCTCAGACTGCCGGGGGCAGTCTGACCCTCGACACCCTTCCCGCTTCGCAGGGAGGGCATGCGAAAGTCCCTCCCTGCGAAGCGGGGAGGGAAATGCGAGCGTAGCGAGCGAGGGAGAGGTGAGTCGTGCCTGACTTCCTGCTCGAACTCCGCTCCGAGGAAATCCCCGCCCGCATGCAGGTTCAGGCCAAGGCCGATCTCGCGCGGCTGTTCACCGCCGAACTCGCCAAGCACGGCCTGAAAGCCGCGAGCCTCGAAACCTTCGTCACCCCGCGCCGCCTCGCGCTGATCGCGTGCGGCCTGCCCGACGCCACCGACGCGGTGAGCGAGGAACTCAAGGGCCCGCGCACCACCGCCCCCGAAGCGGCGCTCGACGGCTTCCTGCGCAAGACCGGGCTAACCCGCGACCAACTGACCGACCGCGACGGCATCTGGTTCGCCAGTCTCGACAAGCCCGGGCGGCCGACGGTCAGCGTCCTGTCCGAAGCCATCCCGGCGATCGTCCGCGCCTTTCCCTGGCCCAAGTCGATGCGCTGGAGCGCGGCGTCGCTCTCGACCGAGTCCTTACGATGGGTGCGGCCGCTGCAGGGGATCGTCGCGCTGCTCGGCGAAACCATCGTCCCGTTCGAGATCGGCGGCGTCGACAGCGGCGCTGCGACGCTCGGCCACCGCTTCGTCCATCCCGGCCCGATCACGATCGGCTCGGCGGCGGATTATGTCGAGAAACTGCGCCTCTGCCACGTCATCGTCCATTTCAGCGAGCGCTGCGCGCTGATCCGCGACGGCGCGCGCGCGGCAGCGGAGGCGGCGGGGCTGACTTTGGTCGAAGACGAAGGCTTGGTCGCCGAAAATGCCGGGCTGACCGAATGGCCGGTGCCGCTGCTCGGCCGCTTCGACGCAAGCTACCTCTCGGTGCCGCAGGAAATCATCCAGCTCACCGCGCGCGTGAACCAGAAATATTTCGTGTGTTCTTCCCCTCTCCCTGAAGGGGAGAGGGTCGACTCGCCGCAGGCGAGCGGGGAGAGGGCGCTCGACTCCCCTCTCCCTGACGCTGCGCGTCTGTCCCTCTCCCCTTCCGGGAGAGGGAAGTTGGCCAACGTCTTCGTCTGCACCGCGAACATCGACGCGCCCGATGGCGGCGCGGCGATCGTCGAGGGCAACCGCAAGGTCCTCGCCGCGCGTTTGGCGGACGCCAAATTCTTCTGGGACAATGATCTCCGCGTGCCGCTGGACAAGCAGGCGGAGAAACTCTCGCAGATCGTGTTCCACGAAAGGCTCGGCACCGTCGCCGACAAGGTCGAGCGCGTCGCCAGGCTGGCGCGGTGGCTGTGCGAGGAAGGGATCGTCACATCCTCCCCGGCACGGGGAGGTGGCGGCGAAGCCGACGGAGGGGGGTCTCCACTCGCGAGCAGTTCAACCGTTGCGAACCCCCTCCACCACCCTGCGGGCGGTCCCCCTCCCCTTTCAGGGGAGGAATTGGCCAGTCTCGCCGAGCGCGCCGCGCGGCTGTGCAAGGCCGACCTCGTCACCGGCACCGTCGGCGAATTCCCCGAACTGCAAGGCGTCATCGGCGGCCACCTCGCCCGCGCGCAGGGCGAAGAAGCGGCGGTCGCCGACGCGATCCGCGATCACTACAAGCCGGTCGGGCAGGGCGACGAGGTGCCCACGGCGCCGGTGACGGTGGCGGTGTCGCTGGCGGATAAGCTGGATAATTTGGTCGGCTTCTTTGCAGCCGAAATGCCACCGACGGGATCAAAGGATCCCTTCGCGTTACGTCGAGCAATGTTGTCAGAACAGGCATTGACCGGAGAGAACGGGCTTCGCTTTAGTTTGGCCGACGCGATACGTGTGCTCCTCGATGTGCTTGCTCCAAAGGAAGACACCGGTCGGCGGTGGATTTGGGGCGAGAAGGAACTCGCACAAAAGGACATCGATAGCGGAATCGTCGAATCTCCTCAGACGCTCGTCAACGAAGAGCAAACAGTTGCAGCATTACGCTCGTTCTTCGCCGACCGCCTCAAAGTCCAGCAACGCGAAGCGGGTGTCCGCCACGACCTGATCGACGCGGTGTTCGCGCTGGGCGGGGAGGACGATCTCGTCCGCCTGCTCGCCCGCGTCCGCGCGTTGCAGGCGTTCGTCGAAACGCCCGAGGGCACCAACCTCCTCGCCGGGTACAAGCGCGCGGCGAATATCCTGAAGAAAGAGGGCTACACCTCCAAACCAGAACCTCGTCACCCTGAACTCGTTTCAGGGTCCACCCCTCCGGACGCGGCGCCGCCGCAAGTTGAGGAGTGGATGCTGAACCAAGTTCAGCATGACGAGCTGGTGGCTGATGGCGAAAAACCTCTGTCCTACACCCCGCTCGATCAGGAAAAGGCGCTGATCGACGCGCTCGATTCGGCGGAGCCGCAGGCGGCTGCCGCGATCGAACGCGAGGATTTCGACGGGGCGATGCGCGCGCTGGCCGCGCTGCGTGGTCCCATCGATGCGTTTTTCGAGGGAGTGACGGTGAACGACGACAATCGGCACAAGCGCGCCGCGCGGCTCGCCTTGCTCGCGCGGTTCCGTGACGCCGTCCACCGCGTCGCCGAC
The DNA here is from genome assembly GCA_964246315.1 of uncultured Sphingomonadaceae bacterium. Classification (GTDB taxonomy): domain Bacteria; phylum Pseudomonadota; class Alphaproteobacteria; order Sphingomonadales; family Sphingomonadaceae; genus Sphingomonas_O. The sequence continues at coordinate 9,654 of CAXTPT010000063.1, forward strand.
TTCTCGAAGATCAAGGGATAAGCCGCTTTTCGCGAAACACGTCCCGTTACCTTTGTCACCTTAAGCCCCAAAGGAAGCAGCTCTTGACCGACTATGTCTATCGTTTCGGCGGCGGGGTGTCCGAGGGCGGGCAGGACAGGAACCTGCTCGGCGGCAAGGGCGCCAATCTCGACGGCATGGCCGGCATCGGCCTGCCGGTGCCCCCCGGCTTCACCATCAGCACCGCGATGTGCACGCGTTACTATGAGGAAGGCGAACGCTTCCCCGACGAATTGCGCCCGCAGGTCACGCTCGGCCTGCATCATATCGAGCAGGTGACGGGCAAGACATTCGGCAGTCCCGCCGATCCGCTCCTGGTCAGCGTCCGCAGCGGCGCGCGCGTGTCGATGCCCGGCATGATGGACACCGTCCTCAATCTCGGCCTCAACGATGCGACGGTCGAAGGGCTCGCCGCGGTGTCGAACGATGCGCGCTTCGCCTGGGACAGCTATCGCCGCTTCATCCAGATGTATGCCGATGTCGTGCTCGGCCTCGAGCACCATGCGTTCGAGGAAGCGCTCGACATCGCCAAGGAGGACAAGGGCTACACGCTCGACACCGAGCTGGAGGCCGACGACCTGCGCGTGCTGGTCGGCGAGTATAAGTCGCTGGTCGCGGCGCAATGGGGCAAGCCCTTCCCGCAGGACGTTCACGACCAGCTATGGGGTGCGGTCGGCGCGGTGTTCGGCTCGTGGCAGTCGGAGCGCGCCAAGGTCTATCGCCGGATCAATGCGATCCCCGGCGACTGGGGTACCGCGGTCAACGTCCAGGCGATGGTGTTCGGCAATATGGGCGAGACCTCGGCGA
>CAXTPT010000064.1:0-8906 GCA_964246315.1 uncultured Sphingomonadaceae bacterium
GGCCGCCTTGCGCATCCAGGCCACCGTGGGGCTCGGCGCGATCGTCGGGCGGCTAGGGACCGGCTGGCTGCTGGACCGCGCGCAGGTCCGCACGGTGGGTGCCGCGATGTTTGTGGTCTCCGCCCTGTATTTTCTGATCTTTTCCGCGGGGATGTCCGGCACGCTGGCGCCCATCGCCGCGTTGTGCGGCGGGTTGGTGGTTGGGGCGGAGTTCAACGTGCTTGGCGTCCTGATCCGCCGGCACATGGGCGTGGCGGTATTCGGCCGCGCTTACGGCCTATCGTTCGCCGGGTTCCACCTGGGCGGCGCGGTCGGGTCCGGGGGGCTGGCGCTGATGCTGGCGCGCTCTGGATCGTTCACGCCGGGATTGGCGGCGTTGCTCGCCGTTAGCGTGGGAGGCGCTCTGCTGTTCCTGCTGGTTGGCCGCGATCCTGCACGGTCAGAGGCACACGCGTGAGCGGAACGCCACAGCAGCCGAACGGGGCGCTGGCGCGGCGCCTGGAACAGCCCGACCTGATCGCCATGTTCCGCGCCACGGTGGCGGATCGGGGGGCCGCCATCGCGGTTGGTGACAGCGGCGGGCGGATGACGCTGACCTATGCCGAGTTGTGGACCAGCACGGGACAGATCGCGGCCGGGCTGGCGGCGCTGGGGCTGCGACGCGGGGACACACTCGCGCTGATGATGACCAACCGGCCCGAATTCTATCCGCTGGACTTGGCCGCTTTGTGCCTCGGGGCGATCCCCTTCTCGCTCTATAATTCTGCGCCCGCGCCTCAACTTCTGCATGTCCTGAACGATGCGGGCAGCCGGATCGCGATTTGTGAACGCGCCTTCATACCCATGCTCGCCGAAGCGCGCCGCCTGGGCGCGCCGGTCGAGCACCTGGTCGTCGTCGACGGTGATGGCGAAGCCGGTTGCGTAACGCTGGAGGCTTTGGTGGCGGCCGGGCGCCCGGACTTCGACCTCGAAGGCGCGACCCGCTCAGTGCGGCCCGACGATGTAGCGACGTTGATCTATACATCCGGGTCGACAGGTCTGCCCAAGGGCGTCGAACTGACCCATGCAAACCTCATCGCGGAGATCCGCGCGATCAACGCCGCCGTTCCGCAACAGGAAGAGGGATCGTGGCTCTCCGTTCTTCCGGCCGCGCACATCGGTGATCGCGCGCGCTCCTATTACGGGGCCATTGTCGCGTTTGGACACGCCGTGACGACGGTGGCGGATCCCGCCGACCTTCCGGCGACGATGCGAGCCGTGCGCCCGATCTATTTCGGCAACCCGCCGCGCACGTGGGAGAAGTTGCGCGCGGGCGTCGAGGCGCGTCACGGCTCCGACATCGCCGAGCGTGCGGCAACCGATCCTGTATTGGCCGCACGGATTCGGACCGAACTGGGCCTGGACCGCTCGGTCTGGAACAGCACCGGCTCCGCACCGACCCAGGGCGGACAGTTCGCTTTCTTCGCCGCGCTCGGCATCCAGCTGTGCGAGCTGTGGGGGATGACCGAGACCTGCTCGATGGCGACCACCAACACGCCCGACCATTGCCGGTTCGGCTCGGTCGGCCGGGCGCTTCCCGGCGTCGAGCTGCGCCTGGCGCCGGATGGCGAATTGCTCGCCCGCGGACCGACGGTAAGTCCTCGCTATCGCAACCGCTCGGAGGCGACCGCCGAGGTCGTCGACGAGGCAGGCTGGTTTCGGACCGGCGATCTCGCCAGCGTCGACGCCGATGGCTATTGGTGGATTACCGGTCGCAAGAAGGAGATCATCATCAACGCCGCCGGCAAGAATATGTCGCCCGGCACCATCGAAGCGGCGCTGAAAGCGGCAGCGCCGATAATCATGCAGGCCTGCGTGATCGGTGATCGGCGCCCCTATAATGTCGCGCTGATCGTCGCGGATCCAGGGGTGGCGGCAAAGACCGATCCGGCGTTGCGCGCGCAGGTGCAATCGGCGGTGGATGCGGCCAATCTGCAACTCTCGCGCGTCGAGCAGATCAAGCGCTTCGCCGTGCTGCGCGACGAGTGGCTCGCCGGCGGCGACGAGCTCACGCCGACGATGAAGCTGAAGCGAAACGAGATCGAGAGCAAACACCGCGCGCTCATCGACGAGCTCTACGCTTGAACCGAACCATCGAGGAACAGCGATGAGCGAGACCGAACAAAGCCTGTTGGTGGAAGAGCGCGACGGCGTGCTCATCCTGACGGTGAACCGGCCCGAGGTGAAGAACGCGATCGACTACGCGACCGCCGAGCGGATCGGCACGACGCTGGAACGGTTCGACGCCGACGACCGGCTGTCGGTCGCGGTCATCACCGGCGCGGGGGGCGGTTTTTCATCGGGCATGGACTTGGGGAAGTTCGGTCAGGGGTCGAAGCCCAGCTACGCCGATCGCGGCTTCGCCGGCATGACCCGCAAGAGCGCCGACAAGCCCTTGATCGCAGCGGTCGAAGGGTTCGCCGTCGCGGGCGGTTTCGAGATGGCGATCGCCTGTGACCTGATCGTCGCGTCACATACCGCCCGCTTTGCGCTGCCGGAAGTGCGGCGCGGCCTGCTTGCCGCCGCCGGCGCGCTGCTGCGGTTGCCGCGGCGGATGCCTTATCATCTCGTCATGGAGCTCGCGCTCACGGGCGATTTCATCGGTGCCGAGCGGCTGCACGCGCTGGGCGTGGTGAACCGATTGGTCGCGCCGGGCATGGCCCTGGACGCGGCCGTGGAGCTTGCGAGGCACATCTCGCAAGGAGGGCCACTCGCAATCGCGGCCACGAAGCGAATCCTGGTCGAGCAGCAGGACTGGACCTTGGACAACATGTGGTCGATGCAGGATAAATATTTCCGTATCACCGCCGATTCCGAGGACGCCCGCGAGGGAGCGGCTGCGTTCAAGGAACGGCGCGCGCCGCAATGGAAGCGGCAATGAACGCACCGCCGCGCACGGCGCTGCTCGCGCGCTCGCTGGCATTGAAGCTGTTCGTGATGCTGCGCCGGATCGGCTCGACGGCGGTCACGCCAGAGCTGCTCGACGCGCACCTGCGCTGGATGATCGCGGAGGAAACGGCTGGTCGCGTTTTCCTTTCGGGGCCCATCGGTGCGGCAAGCCGGCCGCTGCATGGGCTGACCGTGCTGCGCACGGCAGATTTGAACGAGGCGGAGCGGGTCGCGCGCGGGGACCCTTTCGTCGCCGGCGGCGTGGTGACCTTCGAGCTGCATGAGTGGACGGTATTCGAGGGCTCGATCCCGCTGCGCCTGTCGATTTCGAGCGGCACGGCGACAATCGGTTAAGGAGTTGATCCGATGCGTATCGTTGCCCTTGAAGAGCATTATACCGCGCCCGATCTGATGGCACGGATCGGGCCGGCGGCTCTGACGGCACGAGGCTGGCCCGGCCCAGCCGACCGGCCGGCCCGGATGGCGCAAACGCCGCAGCTGCGCGACGCCGGCCCGGCACGGCTGGCGGACATGGATGCGGCGGGGATCACCGTTCAGGTGCTCTCTGCCGGCGGGCCGGGCGCCGACCTGATGAGCCCCGCCGACGGCATGGCGCTCGCCCGCGACTATAACGACCGGTTGCGCCGCATCGCGGACGATTATCCGGAGCGCTTTTGCGGATTTGCGCATTTGCCGATGTCGGCCCCGGAGGCGGCCGCCGACGAGCTCGAACGCGCCGTGCGCGAGCTGGGGCTCAAGGGCGCACTGATCAACGGCACGACCGACGGCCTCTTTCTCGACCATGAGCGCTTCGCGCCCATCCTGGCGCGGGCGGAGGCGCTCGACGTGCCGCTCTATCTGCATCCGAACCTGCCGCCCGAGCCGGTCCGCAAGGCCTATTATAGCGATCTGCCCGGCTATGCCGGCTTTATCCTGTCATGCCCGGGCTTCGGCTGGCACGCCGAAACCGCGATCCACGTGCTTCGGCTGGTCTTGTCGGGGGCGCTGGACCGGCATCCGGGCCTCAAGCTCATCGTGGGGCATATGGGTGAGGGCCTGCCGATGATGCTCGACCGGTTCGACGAGACGTTCGATGAATTCGCTGCCGCTCACCTCTCACGCACCGTGGGGAAAGCGATCCTGGACCAGGTCTGGATCACGACCAGCGGATTTTTCTCCCTGCCGCCCTTCATGGCCGCCTTGCTGTCGTTTGGCGTCGACCGCATCCTGTTTTCGGTCGATTATCCACACAGTGCCAACCAGGACGGGGTGGATTTCCTCCACCGGCTTCCGGTGTCGCCCGCCGACAAGAAGAAGATCGCCCACGCGAACGCGGACGCGCTGCTCAAATTGGAAGCCTGACCGCTCGCGCGGTCGGTGGGACCAGCGCGAAGGCAAGGATGATCATCGATCTAATTGGAATAGCCGATCATACCGGGTGACGCAGTGGCCACGTCGCGACGAACGCCTCAGGCCGCCTGCACCACGCGCTGACGGATCGCGCCGAACAGGGAGGTGCCATCCTCGCCCGGCATATCGATCGCAACCGTATCCCCGAAGCGCAGATGCGGGGTGCGGGGCTCGCCAAAGGCGATCTTCTCGCGCATCCGCTGTTCCTGCAGGCAGGCTACGCCGGCGGCTTCGTCGCGGTTGGACACGGTGCCCGAGCCGATGATTGTCCCTGCCTTGAGATTGCGGGTCCTGGCGGCGTGCGCGATCAATTCCGCGAAGTCGAAATTGAGGTCGACCGCGGCGTTCGGCCGTCCGATCTCCCGGCCGTTGACGCAGCTGATCAGCGGCAGTGCGAGCTTGCGTCCATCCCACGCCGCACCCGCCTCGTCAGGCGTGATCGCGACCGGTGAGAACGCCGTCGCGGGCTTGGAATTCAGGAAACCGAATTGTTTCGACAATTCGTCGGGCATCAGATTGCGCAGGCTGACGTCGTTGACGATCATCAGCAGCTTGATGTGCGCCGGGGCGTCAGCGGCGGACGTTCCCATCGGCACGTCGTCGACGATCACCGCCACCTCGGCCTCCAAGTCGATCCCGTGCACTTCGTCGGGCAAAACGATGTCGTCGTTGGGGCCCAGCAAGTCGTCCCCCGCGCCCTGATACATCATCGGCTCGCGATAGAAGATCGGAAGCATCTCCGAATTGCGCGCCTTGCGGACCAGCTCGGCATGGCTGAGATAGGCCGAGCCGTCGAGCCACTGGAAAGCTCGGGGCAAGGGCGCGGCGCACTGTGCGGGATCGAAGGCGAAGCTGGTATCCTCGCCGGCTGATGCCGGCTCCGGGCCGACCCAGTCTCCCGCGCTGCCGCCTTCACCGCTTGCGAGCGCGACGCAGGCGGCTCGCAACGCGGGCTCGGCCGCGCTCCAATTCTCGATGGCCGCCTGCATCGTCGGCCAACCGGGCACGCGCGCCGCGCGTGACAGCGTGCGGTCGACGACGACCAAGGTGCCATCGCGGCCGCCTTCCCTAAGCGATGCGAGCTTCATTCCTGTCCTCCCGATGTCTCGACAAATCGTCCTGGCGTGACCGCGACTTTGGCCTTGAGCCCCTGGCTGGCGCCGGCGCGGCGCATATCGGCCGCCTCACGGCGCGTCGCGTCGTCGAGCCAGGTCCGGTCGTGGCCCCAAAAGCTGGGCCCGCAATCCATCTTCTCGGGCCGCCAGCCCTCCATCGCGATGTCACGCCCACCCCAGCCATATTCGATCATGAAGCCGGACGGGGTGAACATGTAGAAGGAGGTCATGTGGTCGTTGGTGTGGCGGCCAAGCGTCGCGCCCAGCCGCACCTGCTCGACTTCGAGCAGGTCGTAGGTCTGCCCGACATCGTCGAAATCGAGCAGCTCGAGCATCAGGTGGTGCAGACCCTCGCGCTGATTTCTGATGATCGCGAAACTGTGATGCCGGGCATTGACGTGGAAGAACTGCGCATCGAACGGCCTCTCGGTATAGTCGCTGAGCCGCATTCCAATCACCTGGGTGTAAAAACGTCGCGCCTCGTCGACGTCGTGGTGCATCAGCACGACATGGCCAAGCCCGAGCTTGCCCGTCTTGAACCCGCCTAGGGGGCGCGAAAAGCATAGCGGATCGCCGGCGGGCGCGACCGCCTGATCGCAGCAGATCTCCACGCGATTTCCGAGCGGATCGCGGAACCAGACGAAGGCGCCGACCGCGCGCTCGTCGCACTCCGCGACGGTTCCGCGCTCGTTGTCGATCCCGGCTTCGCTGAGTTGCCTGGCGACAACGTCGAGGTTCATCTCCTCGGCGACCTCCCAGCCGAAGAAGCTTGCGCCGTCCCGGCATTCGGGCGAAACCAGGATCCGGCATTGCTTGTCATCAAGGCGCAGGCGGAGCTTCCCGTCCGGCCGCGCATCGACATGCACGCCCATCACCGAGCGCGCGTAGCGATCCCATGCTTGGACATCCGTGGCGGCGACTCCGAGATAGGCGAGCCGGCTGACCAGAAGCGGTCTGACGGTCACGGGGCCATCCCCGCCTGGGCTATCGAGCCGGTGCGCTTCGGGTGGGCATCGATCAGGATTACGGCCAGCCGCGCAGGGGTCGCTCCCGGGTTGGCCCAGCCATGGTTGGTCCCGCACTGGATCGCGACGTCGCCGACGTTCATCGGCACCGCGCCATCGTCGATCAGCATTTGCGGGCGTCCTGCCAGGCAGATGACATAATCGAGGCTGTCGGTGCGGTGCAGAGCCGCGGAAAGGTGGCCGGGCTCCAGATCGATGATCGAGAAGCGCGTGCCGCCGGGCGGCGGCGCAATGCCGGGGGGCCAGGCGACCTGGTCCAGTGGCGTGCGGTAGTCTGCGGCCGCGTCGGTCGCCCATACGAGGCGCGTGCGCAGGCCGGGAACCGGAGTGCGCCCCGGGCCAAGCTGCTCCTCGTGCGCGACGAAACTGCGCTCGTCGGTCCCCGCCCCGACAATTACCCGACGTGGCGACGCAAGGTCCTCGGTCACGCCGTTCCTCCATTCCCGATCCACGCCTTCGCGGCTGCAATGAGAGCGTCGAAACCCGCTCCGCGCGCGGCGGGGAGATCGAGGTTGATGGTCTGACCCGCCTGCTCCTGCAGATAGGCCAGGTGCCGATAGGATTGGGGGAAGCGCGCCAGCCTGCTGGGGTCCAAGAGTATTGTGGCGCCGTGATCGACCGCATCAATCCTGTCCCAATCGTACGCCGGCTGGCGCCGGTCCAATGCCCAGCGCCCCTCACGATAAGCGAAGAAATCGACGAAACAGCCGGTACAGGTGACGTCGATCGCGATGCCTTCGAGCGCGCCTCGCTGCTGGATCGACATACCCGTCACCGTGAATGCCCGATCCCCCGCGACCTCGCACCAGAAGCCGTTCTGGGCATGGCGCACGGCGACGCCGCTGTCGTAGGCGCGCTTGGTCTGCGCGACGAAGTCGACGGCCAGCCCCTCGAAGCGAGTGGAGGACATCCGGCCGCCTGGATGCCAGGCCGATAGCAGCTTTTCCCATTGGCCGCAGTCGCGCCAGACGATCCAGCCATCGACGATGGCCCGAAGGTCGGCGCGATCCGCCGCGGCGCTGCGCTCTTCGCTCACCCGGTGGCCTTCTTCAGCGAGCCCATTTCCGCGCCGTTGTGGAACGCCCATTCGGAGAATTTCTCCGGTGACGGGATGAGGTCGCTGGTCTTCCAGTCCGGCGTGACGACATCCTCGTCCGCGACATATTCCATCGCGCCGCCGAACGGGCTCTTGAAATACCAGAAGCATCCCGACGACGCGTAATGACGGCCGGGTCCGGTCAGCGTCTCGGCACCGGTGCGGGCAAAGCCCTGCCCTCCCCCGATCACCTCGTGAATGTCGCGCACTTTGAACGCGAGATGATTGAAGATGTTTTTGCCTTCGTTGAGCAAAAACAGATTGTGGTGCGTGCCGACCGCCGGGCCGCGCATGAACGCGCCGCGGCCGACATAGCGGTCGGTCACGTGGAAGCCTAGCCGTTCGCGGTAGAATGCCTCGGCGCGCGCATAATCGCCGACGCCGAGCACGATGTGGCTGATCTCTTGCGGGATCGCCCGGTCGTAAAAGGCGGCCGGCTGGTCGACCCTTGCCGGGGCCCCGGGCGTGTTGAACAAGGCGGGCGTGGCTTGAAGAGGCCGGCGGCGCGTGATCCGCAGACCGATCGGCAGGCCGAGGTCATCCGTCAGGTGCAGCGTACCGTCCGCGGCAATCTCGACAGCCCGATCCTGCGACAGGTCGGCATACAGGTCGTCCAGGGCGACCTGGTCGACGACCCCCCAGATCACCCGGCGAAGGTTCTGAAACACCGCGGCCGCCGGATCGAACGCCGGGTCGGCGCGGAACGTGACCGCCGCCCCGTCGGCGCACTCATAGCGACAGCCACCTTCATCCTCGACGAAGGTCAGACCCCAATTGCGAAGGTAGGTGTCAGCTTCGCTCCCGTCTTGCACAATGAAGTCGACCTGGTCGATGCCCGTCACCGGCATATGCACTCTCCATCCCCCGGCAGACCACACGCCGCCTTCACTGCCCGGCTTCCAGCCGCTGCTCATGCGATGCGCGACCGACGCGTTTCAATCTGAGGCCCGCTATAGCAGATCATACCATCCGGTCCAGTCTGATTTCGCTGCGGAATTGGTGCGCAGCGACCGGGCGGTGTCGAGTTGCGGACGCATGCATCGTCGGCAACTCTGTCACGGCTGAGCCCCAAAAGGCGCTGGCGGTCGCGGAGACCTTGTAAGCGCCTAATTCGAAGCCCAAGCGCCGCGCCGGTCGCCGTGCGGTCTGAGCTGATCACGGCGGCGCCACAAGCCGCAGGCGCGGGCCGGACCTGCCAACGCATCGCTGCCCAGCGCAAATCCTCCAGACAGCAAACAACCGCCCCGACGTAAGTCAGAGCGGTTGGATGTTTGAATTGGTTGCGGGGACAGGATTTGAACCTGTGACCTTCAGGTTATGAGCCTGACGAGC
>CAXTPT010000065.1:0-8671 GCA_964246315.1 uncultured Sphingomonadaceae bacterium
TCACGGTCAACCGCGGCCCGCACATCGACAAGAAGTCGCGCGAGCAGTTCGAGGTCCGCACCTTCAAGCGCCTGCTGGACATCATTCAGCCGACCCCGCAGACCGTGGACGCGCTGATGAAGCTCGACCTCGCCGCAGGGGTGGACGTCGAGATCAAACTGGCCTAAGGGGCCGCCTTCGCGCGACTCTGTTGCGCGACGAGATTAGGGATACCGCCGGGCATGCCCGGGCTGCGTCCCCGTCCTCTCCCGCAAGCTGCGTGAGAAAATGCCCGGACGGGGTCGTATAAAATTTGGGCAAAGCCAAGCCCGTGCGGGATCGTCTCGCATGGGCCTCTGACGTGAAGGAGCCACTGATCATGCGCACTGGCGTGATCGCGAGGAAGATGGGGATGACCCGCCTGTTTCAGGACGACGGCCGCCACGTGCCGGTCACTGTTCTGGCGCTCGAGGGCAACCAGATCATCGCGCAAAAGACAGTCGACAACGACGGCTACGTCGCTGTGCAGGTTGGTGCCGGCACGGCCAAGGCCAAGAACGTCGCCAAGCCGCAGCGCGGCCATTTCGGCAAGGCCGAGGTCGAGCCCAAAGCGCAGGTTTGCGAATTCCGCGTGGCCGAAGACGCGCTGGTCGATGTCGGCGCCGAGCTCTCGGCCGACCATTTTGTCGCCGGCCAGATGGTCGACGTGTCGGGTCACACCCAGGGCAAGGGTTTTGCCGGCGCCATGAAGCGTTGGAACTTCGGCGGCCTGCGCGCGACGCACGGCGTGTCGGTGTCGCACCGCTCGCACGGCTCGACCGGCAACCGCCAGGATCCGGGCCGTGTGTTCAAGGGCAAGAAGATGGCCGGCCATATGGGCGACCGTCACCGCACGCAGCAGAATCTCGAGATCGTGTCGACCGACGTCGAGCGCGGCCTGTTGTTCGTCAAGGGCTCGGTGCCCGGGCACAAGGGCAGCTGGCTGACGGTCAAGGACGCGGTCAAGGTCGCGCGCCATGCCGACGCGCCATACCCCGCCTCGGTCAAGCAGGCCGCGAACAACAATCAGGCTCCCGCCGAGACGCCCGCTGAGGACGTCGCGCCGGTCGAAGCCACCGACGGTCAGGAGGGCTGAACGTGAAGGTCAAGGTTCAATCCTTCGACGCCCAGGCGAAAGCTGCGGACATCGAGCTGAACGATGCAGTGTTCGGCGTCGAGCCGCGTGCCGACATCCTGCACCGCGTCGTCACCTGGCAGCTCGAAAAGCGCCGCGCGACGGCCCGGCCGACCCGGGAACGTGCCGACGTTGCCCGCACCGGCAAGAAATTCGGCAAGCAGAAGGGCGGCGGCACCGCCCGTCACGGCAACCGCCGCGCACCGAACTTCATCGGCGGCGGCAAGGCGCACGGCGCCCGCCTGCGCGACTTCAACCCGGGCCTGAACAAGAAGGTTCGCGTCATGGGTCTGAAGATGGCGCTGTCGGCCAAGGCCGCCGCGGGCACGCTGATCGTCATGGACAGCCTCTCGGTCGCCGAGGGCAAGACGAAGGCGCTGGCCGCGAGCCTGGCGAATTTGGGCTGGGGCAAGACCGCGCTGGTCATCGACGGGGCGCAGGTCGAGCAGAGCTTCCGTCATGCGTCGGGCAACATCCACGGCGTCAACGTCCTGCCGGCGATCGGCGCGAACGTTTACGACATTCTGAAGCACGACACGCTGGTCCTGACCCGCGCCGGCGTCGAGCAGCTGGAGGCCCGTTTCAATGGCTAAGCTCGCCAACCCGTTTCGCCGCAAGGGCCCGGCCAAGACCGAGGGCGGCGTCGCGAACCGTCATTACGACGTGATCGTGGCCCCCTACATCACCGAAAAGGCGACCATGATGTCGGAAGCCAATGCGGTGGTGTTCAAGGTCGCCAACGACGCCACCAAGCCGCAGATTAAGGAGGCCGTCGAGGCGCTCTGGAACGTCTCGGTCGTCGGCGTGAACACGATTGTCCAGAAGGGCAAGACCAAGCGCTGGAAGGGTGCCCCCTATCAGCGGTCCGATTTCAAGAAGGCGATCGTTCGACTGGCCGACGGTCAGTCGATCGACGTGACGACGGGGCTGTAAGATGGCGTTGAAGCAATACAACCCGACCACGCCGTCGCAGCGCGGCCTGGTCCTGATCGACCGCACGGGGCTTTACAAGGGGCGTCCGGTCAAGGCGCTCACCGAGGGCAAGACCAAGACCGGCGGCCGTAACAACAAAGGCCATGTGACCAGCCGCGGCATCGCGGGCGGCCACAAGCAGCGCTATCGCATCATCGATTTCAAGCGTCGTAACTGGGGCGTCGAGGGCACGGTCGAGCGGATCGAATATGATCCCAACCGCACCGCCTTCATCGCGCTGATCAATTATGGCGATATCGATGGCAAGGCGAACGTCGCCTACATCATCGCGCCGCAGCGCCTCGCGGTCGGCGACAAGGTGATCGCCGATAAGAAGACCGACGTGAAGCCGGGCAACGCCATGGAGCTGGGCCAGATGCCGGTCGGCACCATCGTCCACAATGTGGAGATGAAGCCGGGCAAGGGCGCGCAGATCTCGCGTTCGGCGGGGACGTATGTCCAGGTCGTCGGTCGTGACCGCGGCATGGTCATCGTCCGGCTCAATTCGGGCGAGCAGCGCTACATCCATGCCAACTGCATGGCGACGGTCGGCGCGGTGTCGAACCCGGACAACCAGAACACCAATCTGGGCAAGGCCGGCCGCAACCGATGGAAGGGCATCCGTCCGCTGACCCGTGGCGTCGCCAAGAACCCGGTCGACCATCCGCATGGCGGTGGCGAAGGCCGGACCTCGGGCGGCCGCCACCCGGTCACGCCATGGGGCAAGCCGACCAAGGGCGCGCGCACGCGTTCCAACAAGTCGACCGACAAAATGATCATCCGTTCGCGTCATGCGAAGAAGAAGAGGTAAGCGAAGATGGCTCGTTCCGTCTGGAAAGGTCCGTTTGTGGACCTCCACCTTCTGAAGAAGGCCGAAACCGCGCAGGACGCGGGTGCGCGTGCGCCGATCAAGACCTGGTCGCGCCGCTCGACGATCCTGCCGCAGTTCGTCGGCCTGACCTTCAGCGTCTATAATGGCCGCAAGTTCGTGCCCGTTTCGGTCAACGAAGACATGGTCGGCATGAAGCTCGGCGAGTTCGCGCCGACGCGCTTCTTCCCCGGCCACGCCGCCGACAAGAAGGGCAAGCGCTGATGTCTAAGCCCGCATCCCCCCGCCGCGTGGCGGACAACGAGGCGCTGGCGACGGCGACCAACATCCGCGGTTCGGCCCAGAAGCTGAACTTGGTCGCGGCGCTGATCCGCAACCGCCGTGCCGGCGACGCGATGAATATCCTGCAATTCTCGCCCAAGGCGATGGCGACGGATGTCCGCAAGGTCCTGGCCTCGGCGATCGCCAATGCCGAGAACAACCACAATCTCGATGTCGACGCGCTCGTCGTCACCGAAGCGTCGGTCGGCAAGGGCCTCAGCATGAAGCGTTTTGCCACCCGCGCGCGCGGGCGTTCGAGCCGCATCGTCAAGCCGTTCTCCAAGCTCCGCGTCGTCGTGCGCGAAGTCCAGGATCAGGAAGCCTAATATGGGTCAGAAGAGCAATCCGATCGGGCTGCGGCTCCAGATCAACCGGACGTGGGACAGCCGTTGGTATGCCGATGGCGCCGACTATAACCGGCTGCTGCTGGAAGACCTCAAGATCCGCCAGTTCATCATTAAGTCGCTGCCGCAGGCGGCGATTTCCAAGGTGGTGATCGAGCGTCCGGCGAAGCTGTGCCGTATCTCCATCTATGCCGCGCGCCCCGGCGTGATCATCGGCAAGAAGGGCGCGGACATCGAAAAGCTGCGCAAGACGATCGGCGCGATGACCTCGTCGGATGTGTCGTTGAACATCGTCGAAATCCGCAAGCCCGAAGTCGACGCGAAGCTCGTCGCGCAGGGCATTGCCGACCAGCTGGAGCGCCGCATCGCATTCCGCCGCGCCATGAAGCGTGCGGTGCAATCGGCCATGCGTCTGGGTGCTGACGGCGTTCGCGTCGCGTGCGGCGGCCGTCTGGGCGGCGCGGAAATCGCGCGTTCGGAAAGCTATCGCGAAGGTCGCGTGCCGCTGCATACGCTGCGCGCGAACATCGATTATGCCGAAGCGCAGGCGCACACCACTTACGGTGTCTGCGGCGTCAAGGTGTGGGTCTTCAAGGGCGAGATCCTCGGTCACGACCCGCTCAGCCAGGAACGGCTGATGCTGGAAGCGCAGACGTCGGGCGTTCGCCCGGCGCGCGATGATCGCCGCTAAGGACTTAGGACATGCTGCAACCGAAGAAATCCAAGTTCCGCAAGACCTTCAAGGGCAAGATTCACGGCGACGCCAAGGGCGGCACCGACCTGAACTTCGGCTCCTACGGTCTCAAGGCGATGCAACCCGAGCGGATCACCGCGCGCCAGATCGAAGCGGCGCGCCGGGCGATCAGCCGCGCGATCAAGCGTCAGGGCCGTCTATGGATCCGCGTGTTCCCCGACGTTCCCGTGACGTCGAAGCCGGCCGAAGTCCGCATGGGCAAGGGCAAGGGTGCGATCGAATATCATGCCGCGCGCGTGAAGCCGGGCCGCATCCTGTTCGAACTCGACGGCGTTCCCGGCCCGATCGCGGCGGTGGCATTCAGCCGTGCCGCCGAAAAGCTGCCGATCAAGACCAAGGTCGTCGCGCGCCTCGGCGACTTCAGCCACCTGGGGGGCGAATAATGGCCAAGCCGATCGACGACCTGAAGGTCCGCACCGACGACGAGCTGTCGACGCAGCTCGGCGATCTGAAGCGCGAGGCGTTCAACCTGCGTTTCCAGGCGGCGACCAACCAGCTCGAAAAGCCGAGCCGCGTGCGCGAAGTTCGCCGCACCATCGCTCGCATCAAAACGCTGCAGACGTCCCGGACGTCTGCCGCGGCGAAGGGACAGTAACATGCCGAAGCGCGTACTGACCGGGACCATCGTCTCGGACAAGGGCGACAAGACCGTGGTCGTGAACGTGGAGCGCAAGGTCAAGCACCCGCTCTATGGCAAGATCATCCGTCGCACGAAAAAGTATCATGCCCATGACGAGGGCAACCAGTTCAAGCTGGGCCAGACGGTGCGCATCGAAGAGTGCGCGCCGATCAGCAAGCTGAAGACCTGGCGGGTGATCGAGGGTGGCGGCGTGGCCGACACCGGTGTCGAGGACGTAGCCTAATGATCCAGATGCAATCCAACCTCGACGTCGCGGACAATAGCGGCGCGAAGCGCGTCCAGTGCATCAAGGTGCTGGGCGGCTCCAAGCGCAAGTTCGCGGGCGTCGGCGACGTGATCGTCGTGTCGATCAAGGAAGCCCAGCCGCGCGGCAAGGTGAAGAAGGGTGATGTGCATCGCGCGGTCATCGTCCGCACGGCCAAGGACATCCATCGCGCCGACGGCTCGACGATCCGCTTCGACGGCAATGCCGCGGTGCTGGTCAACAAGAACGAGGAGCCAATCGGCACCCGTATCTTCGGACCGGTGGTCCGCGAACTGCGCGCGAAGAACTATATGAAGATCATCAGCCTCGCGCCGGAGGTCTTGTAATGGCTGCCGCCCAAAAATCGGCTGTGAAGCCGCAAAAAATGCGCATCAAGAAGGGCGACCGCGTCATCGTCCTGTCCGGCAAGGACAAGGGCAAGACGGGCGAAGTCACGACGGCGATGCCGAAGGACGGCAAGGTCGTCGTGTCGGGCGTCAACATCGCGACGCGTCACCGCAAGGCGAGCCAGGCCAACCCGCAGGGTGGCCTCGATCGGTTCGAGGCGCCGTTGCACATCAGCAAGGTCGCGCACGTGACCGCCGACGGCAAGGCGACGCGCGTCCGTTTCGAGACGCGTGACGGCAAGAAGGTCCGCGTCGCGGTCAAGACCGGGGAGGCCATCAATGGCTGAAGCGAAGAAGGACGGTTACAAGCCCCGCATGCAGGCGATCTATGAGGATCGTGTCCGCGCGGCGATGACCGAGAAGTTCGGGTACAAGAACTCGATGCAGGTCCCGAAGATCGAGAAGATCGTGCTGAACATGGGCGTCGGCGAAGCGGTTAACGACCGCAAGTTCGTGACCCAAGCGGCGGCCGAGATGGAGCTGATCTCGGGCCAGAAGCCGGTGATCGCCAAGGCGAAGAAGTCGGTCGCGCAGTTCAAGCTACGCGAAGGCATGGCGATCGGCTGCAAGGTCACGCTGCGCCGCGAGCGGATGTACGAATTCCTCGATCGGTTTATCACCATCGCGTTGCCGCGCGTTCGCGACTTTCGCGGGCTGAAGCCGACCAGCTTCGACGGACGCGGCAATTATGCCTGCGGCCTGAAGGAACAGCTGATCTTCCCGGAGATCAGCTATGATTCGGTCGACAAGACCCGCGGCATGGACGTGATCGTCACCACCACGGCCAACACCGACGACGAAGCGCGCGAGCTGCTACGGCTGTTCGGTTTCCCGTTCCCGGTTGAAGAAACCGAAGAAAAGAAGGCGGCTTAAGCGATGGCCAAGAAATCGAGCGTCAACAAGAACGAGCGCCGCAAGGCGCTGGTCGCGCGCACCAAGCCCAAGCTGGACAAGCTGAAAGCGATCGCCAACGATATGTCGCTGGACGACAGCGAGCGCCTGATGGCGCGGCTGAAGATGGCGGAGCTGCCGCGCAACGGCAATCCGACGCGCATCCGCAACCGTTGTGCGCTGACCGGGCGTCCGCGCGCTTATTATCGCAAGTTCGGGCTCGCCCGCGTGATGCTTCGCGATCTGGCCAACAAGGGCCAGATCCCGGGCCTCACCAAGTCGAGCTGGTAAGGGTAGCAAGATGGCATTGACCGATCCCCTGGGCGACATGCTCACCCGCATCCGCAACGGGCAGCAGGCGAAGAAGGACAGCGTCGTGACGCCGGCCTCCAAGCTGCGTCAGCGCGTGCTCGATGTGCTGCAGCGCGAAGGCTATATCCGCGGCTATTCCTCGGAAGAGGTGGCCGGGCATGACGGCATCCGCATTGAGCTGAAATATTTCGAGGGCCGTCCCGCAATCCAGCATGTTGCGCGCGTCTCCAAGCCGGGCCGCCGCATCTATTCGGGAAGCCAGGAACTGCCGCGCGTGCGCAACGGACTGGGCATCACCATCGTCTCGACGCCGAAGGGCGTGCTCTCGGATGCCGAGGCGCGCGACCAGAATGTCGGCGGCGAAGTGCTGGCGGAGGTATTTTAAGATGAGCCGGATCGGCAAAAAGCCCGTAGCGGTTCCCGCGGGCGTCACGGCGACGACCGAGGGCAGCACGCTGTCGGTCAAGGGGCCCAAGGGCACCCTCAGCCTCGCGATGCGCGACGAGATCAGCTATGATATCGGCGCGGATGGCATTTCGGTGCAGCCGGCCAACGACACCAAGCAGGCGCGTGCCTTTTGGGGCATGCAGCGCACGCTGGTGCAGAACCTGGTGACGGGGGTGACCGACGGCTTTTCGAAGCGGCTCGAGATCACCGGCGTCGGCTATCGCGCCAATGCGCAGGGCCGCAAGCTGAAGCTGCAGCTCGGCTATTCGCACGACGTCGACATGGAGGTGCCGGAAGGCGTCGAGGTGAAGACTCCCGACCAGACGACGGTCGAGATTTCGGGCGCGGACAAGCAGAAGGTCGGCCAGTTCGCGGCGGAAATCCGCCGCTGGCGCAAGCCCGAACCCTATAAGGGCAAAGGCATCAAATATGCGGGCGAGACGATCTTCCGCAAAGAAGGTAAGAAGAAGTAATGGCCAAGCTGTCGCTTTTCGCCAAGCGCCGCCAACGCGTGCGTTCGGCGCTCGCCGCACGTGCCGGTGGGCGTCCGCGCCTGTCGGTGCACCGTTCGGGCCGGCACATCTACGCCCAGGTGATCGACGATACGGCGGGCAAGACCGTTGCCTCGGCCTCGACGCTCGAAAAGGACGCGCGCAGCAAGACCGGCGCCACCGCGGAAGCGGCCTCGGCAGTCGGCAAGGCGCTGGCCGAGCGCGCCAAGGCCGCGGGCGTGACGACGGTGGTGTTCGATCGTGGTGGTTTCCTGTTCCACGGTCGCGTCAAGGCGCTGGCCGATGGTGCCCGCGAAGGCGGATTGGAGTTTTAAATGGCTGACGAAACCGAAATTCAGGCGGCTCCCGCCGATGCGGCTCCGGCTGAGACCGGTGCGCCGCAGCAGCAGGGCCGTGGCCCGCGCGGCGGCGGCGGTCGTGGTCCCGGCGGCGGTCGTGGCGGCCCCGGCGGCAATCGCGGCGGCAACGACCGCAATCGTGCGCGGCGCGATGGCGGCGGGCCGCGCGACGAGGGCGGCGAGGAGCTGATCGAGAAGCTGGTCCATATCAACCGCGTCTCGAAGACGGTGAAGGGCGGCAAGCGCTTCGGCTTCGCGGCGCTGGTCGTCGTCGGTGACGGCAAGGGCCGGGCGGGCTTCGGCCACGGCAAGGCGCGCGAAGTGCCCGAAGCCATTTCCAAGGCGACGGCGGCTGCCAAGAAGGCGATGGTCCGCATCCCGCTGAAGGACGGCCGCACGCTGCATCATGACGGCAATGGCCATTTTGGCGCGGGCCGCGTGACGCTCCGCTCGGCGCCGCAGGGGACCGGCATCATCGCCGGCGGCCCGATGCGCGCGATCTTCGAA
>CAXTPT010000066.1:0-8276 GCA_964246315.1 uncultured Sphingomonadaceae bacterium
CGAAGCCCGGCAGGATCATGATGTAGACTTCGGGGTGGCCGAAGAACCAGAACAGATGCTGGTAGAGGATCGGATCGCCGCCGCCAGACGCGTCGTAGAAGGTCGTGCCGAAATTGCGGTCGGTCAGCAGCATGGTGATCGCCGCGGCGAGCACCGGCAGCGCGAGGAGCAGCAGGAAGGCGGTGACCAGCACCGACCAGACGAACAGCGGCATCTTGTGCAGCGTCATGCCCGGCGCGCGCATGTTGAAGATGGTGGTGATGAAGTTGATCGCGCCGAGGATCGAGCTGGCGCCCGCGAGGTGGAGCGAGAGGATCGCCATGTCGACCGACGGGCCGACCGAGCCCGAGGTCGACAGCGGGGCATAGACCGTCCAGCCGGTGCCCGCGCCGAGGCCGCTGCCGCCCGAGAAGAAGCTCGAGCCGAGCAGCAGGATGAACGCGGGGACGAGCAGCCAGAAGCTGATATTGTTCATGCGCGGGAAGGCCATGTCGGGCGCGCCGATCATGATCGGGACGAACCAGTTGCCGAAGCCGCCGATCATCGCCGGCATGACCATGAAGAACACCATGATCAGCCCGTGCGCGGTGATCAGCACGTTCCACAGATGATAGGCTTCGTCGAGCGTGGCTTCCTTGCCGCCGACCAGGCCGTTGTGAATGTTGGCCCAATATTCGAGCCACTGGATGCCCGGCGTCGCCAGCTCGACGCGCATCATCCCCGAGATCGCGCCGCCGATGATCCCCGCGACGATCGCGAAGATCAGATACAGCGTGCCGATGTCCTTGTGATTGGTCGACATGAACCAGCGGGCGACGAAGCCCGGCTTGTGATCCGCATCGTGCGCGTGATCATGGCTGTGCGCGTGATCGTGGAAATCGTGCGGGGTGGCGGCGATATCGGTCATGTGCGGCTTCTCAATTGTTCGACGTGGCGGCGTTGGCGGGGGCGGTGCCCGCCGTCTTGGCCGGAATGGTGGCGTTGTCGGGCGCGGTGGTGTTCAGCGCGGTGCTCGCGGCATTGCCGGTCTCGGGCGCCTGGAGCGCCTGACCGCCGCCGCCGGCTTCGGCATTGGCGGCCTTGGCGGCGCTCGCGGCGTTGCCGGTCGACGGCGTGCCGCCCTTCGACAGCACCCAGGCGTTGAAATCGGCCTTGCTGACGACCGAGACCTCGATCGGCATGAAGCCGTGGCGCGCGCCGCACAATTCGGAGCACTGGCCGTAATAGGTGCCGATGCGGTCGACCTTGAAGGTGGTTTCGTTCACGCGGCCCGGCACCGCGTCCATCTTGGTCCAGAAGGCGGGGACCGCCCAGCTGTGGATCACGTCGTTGCCCGTGGTCAGCAGGCGGATGGTGGTGTTGACCGGGATGACGATGGCGTTGTCGGTGCCCAGCAGGCGCGGCTTGCCCGCGGCCCGGGCCTTGTCGTCGGGCAGCATGTTCGCGACGACTTCGAAGCCGCCATTGTCGGGATATTCGTAGGACCAATACCATTGGTTGCCGATCGCCTTGATCGTCAGCGCGTCCTTGCCCGCGGGCTTGTATTGCGCCGCCAGCAGCGAGATCGACGGGATGGCGATGGCGACGAGGATCAGCACCGGGATCAGCGTCCAGGCGACTTCGAGCCAGGTGTGGTGCGCGGTCGTCGAGGCCACCGGATTGGCGCCGCGGCGGTATTTGAAGATGACGATGAACAGCAGGACCAGCACGAGCACCGAGATCGCGACGATCAGCGGCATCAGCAGCGCGTCGTGCATCCACAGCGCGCGCTCGCCATTTTCGGTCACTTGCGGCTGAATGCCGATGGCGCCCGAGGTCGGCTGGCCGATATGGTCCTCGGTCCTGGGCAGGGCCGGACCGGCGGGCGCGGGGGCGGCCGCCACCGCGGGCGCGGCCGCATTCGCCGCCGCCGCCTGCTGCTCAGCGACGACGGGGGTCGCGGCAGGAGCCTGCGCGGCGACGGGCGCGGCAAGCCCGATCCCGAGGGCGATGATCAGCGGGGCGAACAATTTCATCGGTGGCGACAAGTCCCTGAATCGCGCGTGGATGGAGCGCTGGCCGTCCGGCCTATAGGCAGCGTCCGCGCCCCTGTGAAGGGCATTGGCGCGGCCGGTCCGGCACGTTACGGGCAGGATATGACCGACGAGGACGTGCTGGCGGAGTTTCGGGCGGCGGAAGCGCTGCTCGATGGGCATTTCATCCTGTCGTCGGGGCTGCATTCGCCCAATTACCTGCAATGCGCGCGCGTGCTGGCCGACCCGCGGCGGGCGGCGCGGCTGGCGCAGGCGCTGGCGGCGAAGATCGACGCCGCGATCGACATCGTCGTCTCGCCGGCGATGGGCGGGATCATCATCGGCCATGAAATGGGCCGCGCGCTGGGGGTCGAGGCGGTGTTCCTCGAACGGCCGGCGGGAATTTTCGAGCTGCGGCGCGGCTTCCGGCTGAAACCGGGCCAGCGCGTGCTGATGGTCGAGGACGTCGTCACCACCGGCCTGTCGAGCCGCGAGGCGATCGAGGCGGTGACGCGCGAGGGCGGGGTGACGGTTGCCGCCTGCGCGCTGGTCGACCGGTCGGGCGGGGCGGCGGAGCTGGGCGTGCCGTTCACGCCGCTGATCCGGCTCAACGTGCCGGCCTATGCGGCGGACAAGCTGCCGCCCGACCTGGCGGCGCTGCCGGCGGTCAAGCCGGGGAGCCGCAAATGATATCCTTCACAGCCGTTTGTCCCGAGCGAAGCCGAGGGACGTCAACGCGCAACCAAGGTGCCTCGACTTCGCTCGGCACGAACGGACATGGTTGAGTGATCCGCCTCGGCGTCAACATCGACCATGTCGCGACGGTGCGCAATGCGCGCGGGGGCGAGCATCCCGATCCGGTGCGCGCGGGCGTACTCGCGGCGGCGGCGGGGGCGGACGGCATCACCGCGCATCTGCGCGAGGACCGGCGGCATATTCGCGACGCGGATATCGCGCGGCTGATGGGCGAGGTCGATCTGCCGCTCAACCTGGAGATGGCGGCGACCGACGAGATGCTGGCGATCGCGCTCAAGCACCGTCCGCATGCCGCGTGCATCGTGCCCGAGAAGCGCGAGGAGCGGACCACCGAGGGGGGGCTCGATGCCTATGGCCAGCATAGCAGCCTGACGCCGTTTGTGGCGCGGCTGCTCGACGCGGGGGTGCGGGTCAGCCTGTTCATCGAGCCGTCGCCCGAGCAGGTCGAGGCGGCGATCCGGCTCGGCGCGCCGGTGGTCGAGTTTCACACCGGGCGGTATGCGCACCGCGCCGGCGAACCGCAGGCCGAGGAATTGCGGCGGATCGCGGACATGGCGGCGCTGGCGGCGAAGAACGGCATCGAGCCGCATGCCGGGCATGGGCTGACGTTCGACAATGTCGCGCCGGTGGCGGCAATTCCGCAGATCGCCGAGCTCAATATCGGGCATTTCCTGATCGGCGAGGCGATTTTCGGGGGGCTGGGGTCGAGCGTGCGCGAGATGAAGGCGCGGATGGATGCGGCGCGGTGACTCACCCCTCCCTGACCGCTGCGCGGTCTGTCCCTCCCCGCCTTTGGCAGGGAGGGTTGGCCATCCCTCCCTGCGAAGCGGGGAGGGAAATGCGACCGCAGGGAGCGAGGGAGAGGTGAGTCAGCAACCGACGACGACCGAAGCTCGGGCCTGGTCGCTGCGGCTCAATCAGACCGCTGCCGAGCAGCTGCTGTGGCAACGGCTCCGCGCCGGACGGTTGAATGGCCACAAATTCAGGCGGCAGGTGGCGATCGATCCATACATCGCCGATTTCGTTTGCCATGCGGCAAGATTGATCGTCGAGCTTGATGGCAGTCAGCATGTCGATGCCGCCAGCTACGACGAACGGCGTTGCCGGTACCTCGAAGCGCAAGGCTGGCAGGTGCTGCGCTTCTGGAACAATGATGTGTCGCAGCGGATGGAGGGCGTGCTCGAAGCGATTTTAGGTGCGATTGCCTCACCTCTCCCTGGCGGCTTCGCCGCCTGTCCCTCCCCGCCTGCGGCAGGGAGGGAGGGATGATCGTCGGTCTTGGGTCGGATCTGTGCAATATCGAGCGGATACGAAATTCGCTCGACCGGTTCGGCGAGCGGTTCGAGGCGCGGGTGTTTACCGAGGCCGAGCGCGCCAAGGCCGCGAAGCGGCCGTTCACCAAAGCGGGCACCTATGCCAAGCGCTTCGCCGCCAAGGAGGCGTTCTCCAAGGCGGTCGGCACCGGCTTCAGGCGCGGGGTGTTCATGAAGGATATCGGCGTGGTCAACGCGCCCTCCGGCGCGCCGACGCTGGCGCTCGCGGACGGTGCGCGGGCCGCGCTCGACGCGCTGATTCCCGCGGGCTTCGAGGCGCGGGTGCATCTGACGCTGACCGACGATCACCCCTGGGCGCAGGCCTTCGTGATCATCGAGGCGGTCCCCGTCCAGGACCGTTTGCCCTGAGCCCGTCGAAGGGCTGTCCTTCCCCGGGCACGATGG
Source organism: uncultured Sphingomonadaceae bacterium (assembly GCA_964246315.1). Lineage (GTDB taxonomy): Bacteria > Pseudomonadota > Alphaproteobacteria > Sphingomonadales > Sphingomonadaceae > Sphingomonas_O. Next base: position 4,487 of record CAXTPT010000066.1, read on the forward strand.
TAAGGGGGACGGACAGGGCTTCGACAAGCTCAGCCCGAACGGAGTTGGTGTGAGCACGCAGATCGAAGTCGAGGCGCCCGCCGCGCCTGCCCCAAAAGAGATGAAGCAAACCGACTGGAAGGCCGAAGCCAAGGGCATCTTCTGGCTGATCCTGGCGGTGCTCGGCTTTCACAGCTTCGTCGCCAAGCCGTTCTACATCCCGTCGGAATCGATGCTGCCCGGCCTGCGCGTCGGCGACCGGCTGGTGGTGACCAAATTCCCTTATGGCTGGTCCTTTGCCTCGCTGACTTTCCACCCGGTCGGATTCGTGCCCGGACGCCTGTTCGGGCATCTGCCCGAGCGCGGCGACGTCGCCATCGTCACGCCGCCGGGCAGCCGCGAGGATTATATCAAGCGCGTCATCGGCCTGCCGGGCGATCATATCGCGGTGCAAGGCGGCGTGCTGATCCTCAACGGCCAGCCGGTCAAGCGCGCCGCGCCGGTGGTCAGGCGCTATCCGGTCGATGCCAACGACCCGTGCGATCCGCGCTATTATCCCGGTGCGCTGGTGCGCGACGGCGCGGGCAAGGACTGGTGCCAGCTGACGATCATCCGTGAGACGCTGCCGGGCGGCAAAAGCTACGACACGATCGATGTCGGCTATGTCCCCCAGGCCGACGATTATGTCGAGACGGTAGTGCCCGCGGGCCATGTGTTCATGATGGGCGACAATCGCGACAATTCGTCGGACAGCCGCTTTCCCGCGGGTGAGCCGTACAAGGGGCTGGGCGGCCCGATACCATGGGAAAATCTGGGCGGCCGCGCCGAATTCATCACCTTTTCGATGGACGGCACCGCGTCGTGGTGGAACCCGATCAGCTGGCTGACCGGCCTGCGCGGCGGACGCGCGGGGACCAGCCTGCACCCGTCGCGGGACGGCTGATGGCGCAGGGCGCACGGCAGAACGAGGCGCCCGGCCCCAACGAAATGCGCGACCCCGTGGTGCGCGCCGAGTTGAAGCGCGCGGGCGTGTGGATCGGCCTGATCGTCGCGGTGATCGCCATCTATTTCCTGTCGCAGCCGCTGCTGCTGATCTTTGGCGGCGTGGTGCTGGCGACGATGCTCGACGGCGGCGTGCGGCTGCTTGGCCGGCGCTTCAAGATCGCGCGCGGGTGGCGGCTGGCGATCGTCGTCATCGGCGTGATCGCCTTCCTCGTCTGGACGGTGCTGTACGCCGGCAGCCAGATCGCGTCGCAGGCGGAAAGCCTGCGCGCGATCGTCACCGCGCAGGTTCAGCGCCTGCTGCTGCTGGCGCACAATAACGGCCTGATCGGCGCGGACAGCGCCAACGAGATGGGCAAGCAATTGTTCGGCTCGCTCGGCCGCGTCACCTCGTTCGTCGGCTCGGCGCTGGGCGCGGTGACCAGCGCGGTGATGATGCTGGTGATCGGGGTGTTCCTGGCGATCGAACCCAAAAGCTACGAGCGCGGCTTTGCCTGGATGTTCCCGATGGGCAGCCGCGCCGGCGTGTACGACACGCTGGGCCAGATGGGCCATTCGCTGCGGCGGCTGATGCTCGGGCGGCTGATCGGCATGGCGGTGGAAGGCGTCGGCACCTGGCTGCTATTGTGGGCCGGGGGCGTGCCGATGGCCGCGCTGCTGGGGCTGATCACCGGGCTGCTGGCGTTCCTGCCCAATATCGGCTCGATCATCTCGGGCGTGCTGATCATCCTTGTCGGGCTGAGCGCGGGCGGCAATCTGTGGCTCTACGCGCTGATCGTCTATCTCGCCGTCCAGCTGGTCGACGGCTGGCTGATCGTGCCGACGGTGGCGAAGCGCTCGGTCGACCTGGCGCCGGCGCTGGTGCTCGCGGCGCAATTGCTGTTCGGCGCGGCGTTCGGATTCCTGGGATTGCTGTTCGCCGATCCGCTGCTGGCGATGGTCAAGGTCGCGCTGGAGGCACGCTCGGGAGTCGATCCCAAGGCCGAACCAAAGAGCGGCGAGGTCTAGCTCTCTGCGCTTGCCGGAGAGGGACATGCGGGCGTCGCGAGCGAGGGAGAGGCCGGTGCGGGGTCTCCCGGGCACGCGCTCGGGAGATGCCGCACCGGCCTTTCCCTGACCGCTGCGCGGTCTGTCCCTCCCCGCTTCGCAGGGAGGGATAATTTACTGCGGCGGTTGGCCGCCCTGCATCTGCTGCTGCATCATCTGCGCCTGGACTTCGGCCTGGCTGCGGATGTCGAGCAGTTCGACGTCGAAGATCAGTTCGGAATTGGCCGGGATCGGCCCCGTTGCGCGGTCGCCGTAACCGAGCTGCGGCGGGATCCACAGGCGGTATTTGCCGCCCTTCTGCATCTGCTTCAGCCCTTCGCTGAAGCCGGGGACGACCTGATTGACCGGGAACGGCGCGCGCTCCTGCTGGTCGAACACGGTGCCGTCCTTGAGGCTGCCCTTATATTTGACGAGCACGAAGTCGGTGTCGGTCGGCTTGGCACCGGTGCCCGCCTTCAGGACCGCGTAACGGAGCCCCGTGGGGCTGGTCACCGCCTTGGGCGTGCCGGCCCAGGCGACCGCGCCGGCGCCCAGCACCGCGGCGCCGATCGCCAGCCACAATTTGGTCACCGCGCCCTTCTTGATCGGGCGCATCGGCGCCTGGGTGACGTGGCTCTGCCCGCCCTTCATCGCTTACTTGACGCCGTCGCGTTCGGCGCGCTTGCGGTCCATCTTGCGGGCGCGGCGGACCGCGGCGGCGCGTTCGCGCGCGCGCTTTTCGGACGGCTTTTCATAATGCCGGCGCAGCTTCATCTCACGATAGACGCCTTCCCGCTGAAGCTTCTTCTTCAGCGCCCGAAGCGCCTGATCGACATTGTTGTCGCGCACCATGATCTGCATAAAAAGGCCGTCGAACTCCGCATAGGATTGGGGGCGGGGCGTGGCTCACGTCCCGCGAAAGGGCGGCGCATAGCGCGGGATTCTCGAAAATTCAACCCGCGAGCGCCCGATCCCGCAGCCCGCGCCAGACCTTCAGCGCCTGCACGGTCTCGGGCACGTCGTGGACGCGGATCAGCTGCGCGCCCTGTTCCGCGGCCTTGAGCGCGACGGCGAGGCTGCCGGGCATGCGCTCGGACGCAGGGACTTCGCCGGCCAGCGCGCCGATGAAGCGCTTGCGGCTGGCGCCGACGAGCAGCGGGCAGCCGAGGCCGTGGAACAGCGCAAGGCCGTTGAGCAGGGTCAGGTTCTCCGCCAGTCCCTTGCCGAAGCCGATGCCGGGGTCGACGATCAGGCGGGCGCGGGCAATGCCCTCCGCCTCGAGCGCGGCGATACGCGCGGCGAGCCAGTCATACACCTCGGTCAGGACATCGGCGTAGCCGCCGCCGGCGTGGAGCGTCCGCGCGGCGTCGGGCGAGTGCATGATGACGATTGGTTCGGCGCGGTTGCGCAGCAGGTCGATGGCCTTGCGGTCGAAGCTCAGCGCCGAGACGTCATTGACGATCGCCGCGCCCGACGCGAGCGCGGCCGCCATCACGCTCGCCTTGCGCGTGTCGACCGATACCGCCGCGCCGCCTTGCGCGAGCGCGGCAACGACCGGCTGGGTGCGCGCGACCTCGTCGCCTTCCCAGACGGGCTCGGCGTTGGGGCGGGTGGATTCCCCGCCGATGTCGACCAGTGCCGCGCCAGCCGACGCCATGGCATGGCCATGGGCGATCGCGGTCGCTTGGTCGGTGAACGCGCCGCCATCCGAGAAACTGTCGGGGGTGACGTTGAGGATGCCCATGACCTGCGGCTGATCGAGGCGGAGCGCGCGCGCCGAGGG
>CAXTPT010000067.1:0-8206 GCA_964246315.1 uncultured Sphingomonadaceae bacterium
CCCTACCCCTACCCCTGCTCCGACACCGGAGCCGAGCCCGGGGACGACCGGCGCCACCACGGGAGCCGCGGCCGGAACCGGTGCGGCGGGAACAGGCGGCATCAGCGCGACTCCGACGCCGTCACCCAGCCCGCCCCCGGCTCCGGCGGTTTCGGACACGCAGGCGGCGCGCTTCCTCGCCCAAGCGGGCATGGGATCGAGCCGTGCCGACATCGGTGAGGTCCAGTCGCTGGGCTATGCCGGTTGGATCGATGCGCAATTCGCCAAGCCGCGCGGCGGAACGTTATGGGACTGGATGGTTGCGCAGGGCTATAACGCCCCCAACTACGTCTTCGCGGAAACCGGTTTCGACCCGGCGATGTGGCGCACGCTGATCGCCGACGCGGACCAGTTGCGCCAGCGCGTTGCCATGGCGCTGCTGCAAACCACGGTGGTCGGCATGGCGGGCGTCAACACCGCCTGGTCGCAATTCGCGCTCGCCGCCTATGTGGACATCATCTTCGACAATGCGTTCGGCAATTTCCGTACGCTGCTCGACAAGATCACCACCAATGCGGCGATGGGCAGCTTCCTGAGCTTCATCGGCAGCCGCAAGGCCAATGCCAAGACCGGATCGCAGCCCGACGAGAATTACGCGCGCGAACTGATGCAGCTGTTCACCATCGGGCTGCGCCAGCTGAACATGGACGGCACCGAAAAGTCGCCCGCGCAGGACACCTATGTCCAGGCCGATGTCAGCGGCCTGGCGCGCGTGTTCACCGGTTTCGAATTCGATAGTGCCGACACTTCGACGCCTGATCGGCTGCGCCGCCCGCTGGTGATCAATCCGAAAACCCATGAAACGGCCCTGTCGAGCTTTCTCGGCGCGACCGTGCCCGCCGGCACCGACGGCGCGGGGGCGGTCAAGATCGCGCTCGACACGATCTTCGCGCATCCCAATGTTCCGCCCTTCATCTCCAAACAGCTGATCCAGCGGCTGGTCACCAGCAACCCGAGCCCCGCTTATGTCGGGCGCATCGCGGCGGTGTTCGCCGACAACGGCAAGGGCGAGCGCGGCGACCTGAAAGCAACGGTGCGTGCCATCCTGCTCGATGACGAGGCGCGCAGCGTGCCGACCGGCGCCAATGCCGGCAAGCTGCGCGAGCCGGTGATGCGGCTGACCGGCTGGGCCCGCGCGTTCGGCGCGACGAGCCCGTCAAACGCCTGGGCGATCGGTGACACCAGCAGCCCGACCACGCGGCTGGCGCAATCGATGGGGCGCAGTTCCTCCGTGTTCAATTTCTGGCGACCCGGTTACGTCCCGCCCGCGACGACGATTGCCGAAGCCGGGCTCGTCGCGCCCGAATTCCAGGTGACCAACGAGGTTTCGGTCGTTGCCTATGTCAACTTCATGCAGGCGCTGATCCCGAACGGGCTGGGCGACTTCAAGGCCGATTACACCGCGCTCAACGCCAAAGCTGCGGACAGCGGCGCGCTGCTCGACGAGATCAACACGATCCTCGCCGCGGGGCAGCTGTCCGCCGCGACGGTCGCGGCGATCCGCGGAGCCGTGGATTCGATCGCCCCGACCAACACCGCCAACCGGGTCTCGACGGCCATCCTGCTCGCCATGGCCGCGCCCGATTACATCCATTTGAGGTAGCCGAATGATTTACCGTGGAGACCAGTCGCGGCGCGCGTTCCTGAAGCGTTCGGGGGCCTTGGGGATTGCCGGGGCCGCCGCGCCGTTCGTCACCAATCTGGCCGCGATCGGCGAGGCGGCGGCGGCCACCGCCGTCGATTACAAGGCACTGGTCTGCGTCTTCCTGTACGGCGGCAACGACTATGCCAACACGCTGGTCACCTATGACCAGGCAAGCTACGACCTGTATGCTGTCCAGCGCAGCGGCCTGGCGCACACCCGCGAGGCGCTTGCGGCGACCGTGCTGACGCCCAGCGTGGCGTTGCCCGACGCGCGGCAATACGCGCTGGCGCCAACGATGGCATCGCTGCTGCCGATCTGGACAGCCGGGAAGCTGGCGCCCGTGCTCAACGTCGGCACGCTGGTCCGCCCGACGACCAAGACTCAGTATCAGAACCTCAGCGTGCCCCTGCCGCCCAAGCTGTTCAGCCATAACGACCAGCAAAGCTATTGGCAGGCGACGAGCCCCGAGGGCGCGACATCGGGCTGGGGCGGGCGGATCGGCGATCTGCTGCAAGCGGGCAACGGCACGGCGGCGACGACCTGCGTCAGCGTGGGCGGCAACGCGGTGTTCCTCGCCGGGCGGCAGGCGGTGCAATATGCCATGGGCACATCGGGGCCGGTCGGGCTGACCGGGAGCTCGAGCCTGTTCGGCTCGTCCGCCGCGTCGGGCGTGCTCAAGTCGCTGATGACGGCGAGCAACGGCGCGTTCAATTTCGCCAACGAACATGCCAAGGTTTCGCAGCGCGCGCTGGATACCTATGCCAGCGTCAATGCGGCGCTGGCCGGCGCGCCGGCCGCGAATTTCACCGGCTTCCCCGCGAGCAACAGCCTGGCCGACCAGCTCAAGATGGTCGCGCGGCTGATCTCGGTGAACCAGCAGATCGGCGCCAAGCGGCAGGTGTTCTTCGTCTCGCTTGGCGGCTTCGACCTGCATGACAATCTGGTCAGCCAGCACGGCCCGCTGGTCGGCAAGCTCGCCGATGCGCTGTCGGCCTTTCATGCGTCGATGACGGCGCTGGGCCTGGCGGACCGGGTGACCGCGTTCACTGCTTCCGATTTCGGGCGGACGCTGACATCGAACGACGACGGGTCGGACCATGGCTGGGGCAGCCATCATTTCGTCATCGGCGGCGCAGTCAAGGGCGGCCGCTTCTATGGAACCGCGCCCGCTGTCGGCAGCGGCACCGCCGACGATGTCGGCCAAGGCCGCCTGTTGCCGACGACGTCGGTCGACCAATATGCCGCGACGCTGGCCAGCTGGTTCGGCGTTGCGGCCAGCGACCTGCCGACCGTCGTACCGAACATCGGCAATTTCGAGTCAGCCAATCTCGGTTTCGTCTGACCCGCGCTTGGCCGCGCGCCATTTGTGGATGACGAACCAGCCAATCACGAGCACGCCGAGGCCGACGATGACCATGTCGAGGTTGTGGAATGCCGCCTTGACGCGCGGGTCGCGGTCCCATTGCTCGCCGAGCTTCATGCCGATCCAGGCGAGGCCGAAACACCAAGGCCAGCTGCCGATGAAAGTCATCGCATGAAATGGCACCAGCCGCATCCGCGCGACGCCGGCGGGGAAGGCGATGAAGGTGCGGATCACGGGCAGCAGCCGTCCGATCAGCACCGCCCAGACGCCGAAGCGGTCGAAGAAGCGGTCGGCCTTGTCGATGTCGTGCGCGTCGATCAGCAGATACCGGCCCCAGCGCTCGACGATCGGCCGCCCGCCGCGCCTGCCCAGTTCATAGCCGATGATCGAGCCGAGGTTGCAGCCGACCGCCCCCGCGGTTGCCGCGCCGAACAGCGTGAAATGGCCCTGGCTGACGAGATAGCCGGCGAAGGGCATGATGATTTCGGAGGGGATCGGAATGCACGCGCTTTCGATCGCCATCAGCAGGGCGATGCCGGGATAGCCCAATGCGACGATCACGCCGGTGGTGAACGTGGTCAGCCAACCGAGCAACTTCTCGATCATCGCGCTCATGAGGTATGTCGCAGCGTGCGGCGGTAGGTCAGCACGACCAGGGCGGCGAACAGCAGCGCGCCGGTGAAGACCGCCGGGGTGGCGAAGCTTTCCCCGACCAGTGCCAGCGGGGTGCCGCTGCCGGTGGCGACGATCAGCCCGGCGAGCGCGACACCGAACAGCCCATCGCCGACGATGAAGCCCGAGGCGAGGAGCACGCCGCGGCGGCGGGTTTCCTCGTCCCGGGCATGCTTGTCGAACCAGTCGCCGATCAACGCGCCGATGACCACCGGCAAGGTGGCGCCCATCGGCAGGTAGATGCCGAGGCCGACCGCTAATGGCGGGCAGCCATAACGGCCCTGCCGCTTGAGGACGATGTCGGCGAGGATCAGCACGACGCCGAACGCCGCGCCGCTGCCGATCAGCGTCCAGTCGAGCCCCTTGCCGAGCACGCCCTGCGCCAGCGTCGCGATCAGCGTGGCTTGCGGCGCGCCGAGCGGGTTGGCCGGCGCGGCGCCGGTCAGGGGGGCAAAGCCATAGGCCTTGTTGAGCAAATCGAGCACGCCGGGGATCACCGCCGAGCCGGCCAGCACGCCGATGACCAATGCGGCCTGCTGTTTCCACGGCGTCGCGCCGACCAGCTGCCCGGTCTTCAGATCCTGCAGATTGTCATTGGCGATGGTCGCGGCGCAGAACACGATCGCGGTGGCGATCAGCGCGAAGGCGACGAGGTGCGCGTTGGCGCTGTCGGGCAGGCCCGGCTTGAAGATGATGGCCAGCAGCCCGGCGGCCGCGACGACGCCGAGGATGCCGAGCCCCGACACCGGCGAGTTGGACGAGCCGACCAGCCCGGCCATGTACCCGCACACCGCCGAGACGAGCACGCCGATGACGAACACATAGACCAGGCCGCCCAGGCCGAGCGGCAAGGCCAGGCCCGCAAGCGGGCCGCTGGTGGCGAAGGTGTAGAGGATCACGCCGGCCAGGCCGAGCATCGCCACGATGCCCAGGCCCATCGTGCCGACGCTCAAATCCTGCTCCTCGATCGCCAGCGCCGTGCCCGCGTGGCGCGCGCGCGACGCGGCGATCGACTGGGCGAGGCCGCCGATCACCGGCCCGGCGATCTTCATCAGCGTCCAGATCGCGGCGATGCCGATGACGCCGACGCCGAAAAAGCGCACTTCCTTGGCCCAGACCAGTTCCGCCGCATCGGGATTGCCGTGAAGGACGGTCAGGATCGGCGTCGCCACCCAGAAGCCGATGACCACGCCGAAACCGATCGCCAGCCCGACCGCGCGGCCGACCAGATGCCCGGCGCCGACCAGCGCCAGCTGCATGCCGAAATCGATGCCGGTGCCGGCCGGCCCGACGCGAAACCATTTGGTGATCGCGCTGGCGGTAAGAGCCATCGCGGCGGTCAACGAATAGCCGATTGCCGCGACCGATCCCATGATGATCGTGCGCAGGCCGGCGCGGTTCTCCACCGCCGACTCGGCGCCCGCGCTGCCGACCTTGAGCACTTCGGCGGCGGCGACGCCTTCGGGATAGGGCAGGTCCGATCCGGTGACGAGCGCGCGGCGCAGCGGCACCGAAAACAGCACGCCGAGCGTGCCGCCCACGGCGCAGACCGCAAAGCTGGTCCAGAACGGAAAGCCGGTCCACCAGCCGGTCATGATCAGCCCGGGCAGGACGAAGCCCACCGAGGCGATGGTGCCGGCGGCGCTGGCAACCGTCTGGACGATATTGTTTTCGAGGATGTTGGCGTCCCGGAACGCGCGCAGCAGCGCCATCGACACGACGGCGGCGGGAATCGAGGTGGCGAAGGTCAGCCCGACCTTGAGCCCGAGATACAGGTTCGCGGCGGTGAACAGGAAGGTCAGAACGACGCCTAGCAGGACACCGCGTACGGTGATTTCGGGGAGGGAGCGGGCGGGCGTGGTCATGGGCGATTCACACGATTCACATGTGCCAATGTCATTTATTTCGAGCGCCGCTAACGTCACTTCCGCTGGCGTGGGGGAAAGCCTGGCGCAGCGAAGCATGGTGAGACGAGACGTTGGACGTGAAAACCCTTTCCGCCCCGGTCGCTGCGCGGCCTGCCACTTCCGCAGGCGGGAGGGGCGTCGAGGATGAAGCTGCGATCGTCATGCTCTCGATCTGGCACAATGGGCGGGGTGTAGGACAGTCATTTATCCGGCGCGCGTGAACACCGCGCTGACGAGGGCAATGCGATCGACATCGGCATAGGCCGGGTTGCTCAGTTCCTCGCCGAAAATGTCGGGATCGAGTTCGTCATAAGCGAGGGTAAGACCGCCGCCGGCCATTTGCGTGAGTTCCTTCCGCAGGACGTCCTGGCCGCCGACGATCGCGCTGCCGGTGTAGAGGATCAGGCGTCCGCCCGGCGCCAGCTTGGCCAGCGCCGCTCGGGCGAGATCGAGCGACAATTGCCCGCCGTGCAGCCCGCCGCCGTCGCGATAGGCGCGGTCGCCGTCATCGGCAATGAACGGCGGGTTGAGCAGGACCAGGTCGAAAGCGCCTTCGATGCCGTCCAGCGCGGAGGTTTCGATCGTTTCGATCGTCACGCCTGCCGCCGCCGCGTTGACGCGCGCCAGCCGCAGCGCGTCGGCGTTGACGTCGGTGCCGAGCAGGCTCGCATCGGGCGCGAGCGTGCTGACGGTCAGCGCGCCGACCCCGGCCCCGGTGCCGATGTCGACGACGCGCGCGCCGGGCTTGAGCGGGTGGCGCCTGAGCTCGGCGGCGATCAGGCGGGCGAAGCGGTAGCTGTCCGGCCCGAGGAACACCGCGTCGGCGGCGAGCGTCGGATATGCCGAATGGACGTATAGCCGCCCCTCGACCGACGACACGCGCAGTCTGGCGCGCAGCGCGCCATGGACATCCTCAAGCCCGCCGCTCGCGCGCAGGGGCTCGAGCAGGTCGGGCGGGAGCAGGCGTTCGCCAAAGGGCAGGCTCCAGCCGAACACATCCTCGACGGTGCGTGCGATCCGGGCGGGGCGCCGGTCGAGCACGCGCTGGTGCGATGCCGGCGTGATCGTCGTAAAGCGATAGCCGCGTTCGTCGAGGGCGCCGAGCAGGGTAACCAGCGCCTGATCGGGCGCAGCAAGCAATGTCATGCGGCCAGCCGCTGTCGCACCATCTTCAGATCGTCAACGAATTTGGCGTATTCCTCGGCCTGATCGGCCGGATCGACGCGCAGCAGATAGCTGGGGTGAACGGTGATCCACGCCTCGCCGCCGCCGGGCAGTTCGAGCGCGCGGCCGCGATTGGCGCCGATCGCCATAGTCTTGCCGAACAGGCTGCGCGCGGCGGTAGCGCCGAGCGCGACGGTGACCTGGGGCGTCAGGATCGCGCGCTCCTGATCGATCCACCAGCGGCACGCCTCGATCTCGCCCGCGCCGGGCTTGGAGTGGATGCGCCGCTTGCCGCGCTGTTCGAATTTGAAGTGCTTGACCGCATTGGTGACATAGGCGCGCGCGCGGTCGATGCCCGCATCGGCCAGCGCCGCGTCGAGCTTCTGGCCCGCCGGACCGACAAACGGGTGGCCGGCCAGATCCTCCTGATCGCCCGGCTGTTCGCCGACCAGCACCAGCGGCGCATCGACCGGCCCTTCACCGAACACCGTCTGCGTCGCGCATTTGTAGAGGTCGCAGCGCGTGCAGTGCATTGCCTCCTCGCGCAGCCGCTCCCACGCGACCTGCGCGTTGCCGCCGATGCTCGTGCGCGATTTTTCGACCATCGCAATCTCCCGCGCCTGCGCCGCCGCCAGCAATTCGGGCACCAATGCGGTTTCGGGCATATTTTTCCAGTATTTCCTGGGCATTTCGCGCAGCATCGCGCCGACCTTCACCCGCGCCGGGTTGAAGATGTTGGCATAATAGGTCTTCCATACCTCCTCGACCGGATCGCCTTCGGGCGCGTCCGATTTCTGCGCGCCGGGTCCTTCGGTGAGCACCCCGTCGTCCCAGTGGATCGACGCCTCGGGCGTCAGGATCGACCAGCGCATCGTCGCGAAGCGCCGCGCGAAAAAGCCGGCATTGGCGCGGACGATGTGATGCTCGGGCTCGAACCAGGCGACGTAGCGCTCGGTCATGCCGGTGCCGAGCTGGTCGAACACCTCGATCTGGCGAAAACGGACAAAGGCGCGCATCTTGTGGATGTCGCGGCGGACCGATTTGGCCATCTCCTCGAGCCGGTCGACCAGCGGATCGGCATGATCGGTGATCAGCGCGCGATCGGTCTGGACGCGCCAGAGCAGGGTGTAGAGCAGCGCGAAGCGTTCGGGGTCGGAATGCAGGATCGCCGACTGCGCGAGCGTGATGAACGCTTTAGGCACGGTGAGAACACCGACCAGGCCGGCGGCGTCGGGCGGCGCTTCGCCGAACAGATCGCCGCCGCCTTCGTCCCACACCACCTGCTCGGGCGATACGCCCGCCAGCAGCAACCCGCGCGCCGCATCGCGCCAGCCCTCGAAATCGTCGGGCTGGTCGATGCGGACGCGATGCAAGGCGGGCGCGGTGGCGATCTCCCTCGCCCCCTCGGGGCGGGGG
>CAXTPT010000068.1:0-8109 GCA_964246315.1 uncultured Sphingomonadaceae bacterium
AACTCGGACCCGTCGACCAGTCGCGCGATTACCTCGTGCACGTCATAGGGCGCGCGGACATCGGCCGGGATAAGGCCGTACAGCTCGTCGGCGGCGAACCTGGGCGGCCGCGGCTCGCGCAGCTTTACGTCAGCGGCGCGCGACGGTGGCAGCGTCGAGGCGATGTCGCGCACGACCGTGAGCGCATGTTCGTCATTCTCCGCGACATGATCGACCACGCCTGAACGGCGGCCGTGCGTGTCAGCACCGCCCAGCTCTTCGGCGGAGATGACTTCGCCCGTCGCTGCCTTGACCAGCGGCGGACCAGCGAGGAAAATCGTGCCCTGGTTGCGGACGATCACCGTCTCGTCGCTCATTGCCGGGACATAAGCGCCGCCCGCGGTGCAGCTGCCCATCACGCAGGCGATCTGCGGAATGCCCTTGGCGCTCATCTGCGCCTGGTTGAAGAAGATGCGGCCGAAATGGTCGCGGTCGGGGAATACCTCGGCCTGGTGCGGCAGGTTCGCGCCTCCGCTGTCGACGAGATACACGCACGGGAGGCAGTTGGCCTCCGCGATCTCCTGCGCGCGCAGGTGTTTCTTGACGGTGAGCGGGTAGTAGGTGCCGCCCTTCACGGTCGCGTCGTTGCACGCGATCATCACCTGTCGACCGGAAACGCGGCCGACGCCCGCGATGATTCCTGCGCCCGCCACCTCGCCGTTGTACAGGCCATTGGCGGCAAGCTGGCCGATCTCGAGAAAGGGCGATCCGGGATCGAGCAGCCGCTCGACGCGCTCGCGCGGTAGGAGCTTACCGCGACTGGCATGGCGTTCGCGCGCCCGCTCGGGGCCGCCCAATGCGGCGCGGGCGACGTCCGCGCGCAGTCGGTCCGCCAGCGCGCGATTGTGCGCGGCGTTGGCGCGGAACTGCTCGGATCCGGGTTGAACCTTGGAGTCGAGGACGGGGGCGCTCATGGCGTCAGGCTTATCACACGACGGGCGCGTCGTGGCCGATCAACTGGCACGCGATTCCACGCTGCCCGGCCGAGGCGGGGAAGCGAGGTGAACTGCCGGTCGAGCTTCTCCAGCGACGTGATGTCTCTCCGGGTCGATTGAGGCTTCGGGCACGACAACATTCCTTCAACCGTACCATTTTGAGTGACAAAGATTGTCTAATTCGGTTCGGCTGTCCAGAGCTTTCGCTGCACGTCTTGCCAAGGCCGGGCATGCCGGGGAATAGCTTGGCGTCGCGCGACGGCGCGCGATCGACAAGGAGCCGGAGGTTTGCCGCTGGAGCTGCCGGACGGGCGAGAGAGAAAGACTAGGGCTCAGGTCGGCGAGCAGCGACGCGCGCGGATGCGCGCTCGGTTGCTGGAGGCGGCGGCGCGTGTCATCGCCGACCGTGGATCGGCGCGTGCGACGGTGGACGACTTCATCGGCGAGGCGGGCGTGTCGCGCGGGACCTTCTACAACCACTTCACGACACGCGAGGATTTGCTTCAGGCGCTATGGGCCAGCGTCGGCCACGATCCCTTCTCCGGCATCCAGGACGCCTGCGCGAAGCTAGCCGATCCCGCCGAGCGCCTGGGCGCCGTGACGCGCCTCGTCCTGGCCGAAGCACGGGCGAAGCCAACTTTCGGCTGGCTGATCATCGCCATGTCGGGCGACGAGCGGACGCTCAACGACGATCTCCTGTCCTATCCCAGGCCCGACCTCCTCGCTGGAATGCACAGCGGTCGCTTCCGCTACGACGATCTGGCGAGCGTGTGCGACCTCATCGTCGGTACCGTGCGAACCGGACTACGCGCGCTGCTTTCCGAACGGCGTCCCCCGCATTACGCAGAGGCGATCTGCAAGCTCATCCTGCTCGCCGTGGGCCTCAGCCTGCCCGAGGCGCATCGCATCAGTCACATGCCCCTCGACGCCTTGGACAACCGATAACCATACCAGCCGCGTTGACACTTTTCGTCTAATATGGGAGATCGATCTCTATAGCAGCGGGTTCGCTGCGGGGAGAGAATATGCACGCTGTTCCTAGGGCGATCACCCGGCGGTTCAACGCGGGCGGGACGATCCGGCCTGCGGCCCGCTGACGTGGCGACGCTGGCTCCCCTCGCTCTCGAACGAACCGCCGTCGGCTCGTCGTTGGATGACCTGCAAGCCGGCCATCTTCGACGAATGATCGACCTTTCGGAGCAGCTACCCGAAGACTGGTCCGGGATGATGGGCCGCACGGCTCTTCAGGAAGACTTCGACGCGCTTCGCTTCCAACTCGCCTACATGTCCTATGCGCTCGCGCTCTGCCACGTACACCGGTTGCCGGCGGCTCCAGCGGTTTTCCGCAAGCCCATGGATGACCTGATCCAAAAGATGCTCTCGCAGGACGTCTGGGCCTATTGGCACTATGTCAGCACCGGCATGGGGCCGCTGAACAAGTCGCTGGGCGAGCTGCCGGCGAAGTGGAATCCGGTCGAAGTCGATAACATCATGTACAGCGCGTACATCCAATCGATGGCGCTCCTGTATCACTATCTGTTTGACGACGCCAAATACGCACAGGAAGGAGGGCTCTCTTTCAAACTGCAAACATTGTTCTGGGGGAAGGGCGGCCAGACCTTCCCATATGACGAGAAGTCTCTGACCCAGCATCTCTACTGGACGATGGTGGAGAAGGGCTACTTGGGCATCGCCTGCGAGCCCAATTGCGTGTTCCAGATCTGCAACCAGCCGGCGATCTTGGGTTTCCGCCTGCACGACCTGGTCTACGGGGGCGACATCGCCGGCGAGGTCACCGAAGGGTACAAGCGCGCCTGGGCCGAGTTCGGCATAACGGACTCCACCGGCCACTTCAACATTCTGGTCCAAGAGCATGAACACGCGCTGGTGCGGCGCCCGCCCGCGCCTTGGGCGGACTTCTGGCTCGGTTCCCTCATGCACATGTGGGACCCCGGAGTTGTCGGGAACGCCTATCCCAAACAGATGGCGGATTGGGCGAGGCCCGGCCCCGACGGATCGTTGTGGATCCATCCGTCGGTGCGATCCATCGGTCCAGAGACGAGCAACGCGCTCGACTTCGGCTGGGCGGCGGTCTGCGCGTCGGAGGTGGGCGACACGGACACGCTCGCACGGCTGCTGCGTTATGCCGACGGGCAGCTGACGCCGACTTGGAACGACGACGCCTTCTACTACCGCCGGCGGGACGGATGGCTTGACGACGAGGGCAAGCTGTACGCGATGGACCCGCACACCGGCAACGCGCTGCTCGCCTATGCGCGGCTGAACGTGCCGGGCGGCCTTCGCGAACTCTATTCCAAGCCTCTCGATCCCGCTCGCTTCGCCGATCCGGCGCTGGTGGACATGACGGCAGGACTGGACGTGCGCGAGGCCCGCTACGAGGGAACGTGCCGGCGGCTGTCGCTCGGCCTGCGGCGGGGCCGCGCCAAGCCGGGCGCCGTCGAGCTCACGGTGTCCAACGCCTGGGGTCGCGGCCGCTGGCGCATGTTCGCCGACGGCGAGCCGGTCGCCGAGGGCGACGACACGAGCGTCCACGCCTCGACCGGGCGCGTTTCGGCCCGCCATAGCGAGGACAACCTCGTGGTCAGCCTGCCGGTTGACGGCAACATGTCGCTCCAGATCGCCTGGGCAGCATGATCGACGCCACCTTCGACCTGATCGACCATCACGACCGCCGCGTGACGCCCGCCAGTTACCGGGGCCGGTGGCTGCTGGTCTTCTTCGGGTTTACGCACTGCCGTGTCGTATGTCCGCGCAACTTGGCGAAGCTCAGCGCGGTGCTGGACCGGCTCGGCGCCGCCGCAGACGCCATCGTGCCGCTCTACGTTTCGGTCGATCCCGAGCGCGACACGCCCGAACGCATGGAAGCCTGGCTCGGCGAACATTATCCGCGCTTTACCGGGCTGACCGGGACCAAGGCGGCATGCGACGCCGCGCGCGCAGGCTTTCGCGTGTTCGCCGAACGCCGCGCGCTCGCGGAAGGGGGCGAAGGCTACGACGTCCCGCATTCCGCGCTGACCTACCTCGTCGATCCCGACGGTCGGTACCGCGCGCATTTCAGCGAGACGCTCGACGAGCAGACAATCGCCGAGCGCATCGGCCAGCAGATCAATCCGGAGTTGACCCATGCTTGAGACCAGGGCCGCGGTAGTGCGGGAGAAGGGCGGCAAGTTCGCGATCGAGACGGTGCGGATCGAGGAGCCGCGCGACGACGAGGTCCTCGTCCGCATCGTCGGTGTGGGCATGTGCCATACTGACCTTGTCGTGCGCGACCAGTATTTCCCGACCCCGCTGCCTGCGGTGCTGGGCCATGAAGGGTCGGGGATCGTGGAGCAGGTGGGCAAGGCGGTCCGCAAGGTGGCCCAGGGTGATCACGTCGTGCTCAGCTTCAACAGCTGCGGCCATTGCGAGAACTGCCGCCGCGGTCTGCTCGGCTACTGCCCCGAGCTATATGGCCATAATTTCAGTGGCGCGCGACCCGACGGCTCGACGCCGTGCTGCGACGTCCATGGGGATCCGGTCAGCGCGTATTTCTTCTCGCAGAGCTCGTTCGCTGAATTGGCGCTAGCGAACGAGCGCAACGTCGTGAAGATCGACCCGGACGTACCGCTGGAACTTATGGGTCCGCTCGGCTGCGGCATCCAGACCGGCGCCGGCGCTGTCCTGAACTCGCTGAAGCCCGAGGGCGGCAGCAGCATCGCGATCTTCGGCGCCGGCTCGGTCGGGCTGTCGGCCGTGATGGCCGCACGTGTCGCCGGCTGCGCACGGATCGTCGTCGTCGACCGCAACGCCGCCCGACTGAAGCTCGCGAAGGAGCTGGGCGCCACGGACACGCTCGAAGCGGGCGACGACATCGCGCAACGCATCACCGCGCTGACAGGGGATGGCGTCCAGTATTCGCTGGAATGCACCGGTTTGCCTGCTGTGGTGCGCCAGGCGGTGGACTGTCTGCGCCTGACGGGAATCTGCGGCATCATCGGCGTGGCGCCGCTTGGCACCGAGGTCACGCTCGACATGAACGGGCTGCTGTTCGGCCGCTCGGTGCGCGGCATCATCGAGGGCGACAGCATCCCCGACATCTTCATCCCGCGCCTGATCGCGCTCTGGAAGCAGGGCCGCTTTCCGTTCGACAGGCTGGTCAGGTTCTTCCCGTTGGACGACATCGAGGCGGCGGTGCACGCGTCCGAGACGGGCGAGGCGCTGAAGCCCGTCCTGCGGCCGCAGGCGGCCTGACCGCCATGGTGACGACGGTCGGCGAGTTCGCCCCCCGCGCGGCGCAGCGGTTCGGCGACCGCGAGGCCGTACGGTTCCCGGGCGGCCGGACGCTGTCGTTCGCGGAAGCGGAGCGGTTGTCCGGCCAGTTCGCTGGCGGCCTCGCCACGATCGGCGTCGTCGCGGGCGACCGCGTCATCCTCCACCTGCCCAACAGCTGGCAGTGGATCGTCGCCTACCACGCGATCGCACGGCTGGGCGCGGTGGTCATCCCGGCGAACATCCTGCTCAGCGCCGGCGAGATCGCCTTCATCGCTCGCGACAGCGGCGCCAGCCTGGCGATCGTCCCCGCGGAGCGGGCGGCCGCCATTCCCGACGGAGTCCGGGTCGTTGTCACGGGCGACGAGGGCAGGGCGGCTTTCGAAGCGCTGCTGCAGCATTCGCCGGCCCCTCCCTGCGCCCGCCAGGCCGACGACCTGTTCTCGATCGGTTATACCTCGGGAACCACGGGACACCCCAAGGGCGCGATGCAGACGCATGGTGCCATCGTCGGCAGCACGGCGATGACTGCCACGATCCATTGCCGCACGCGCCACGACCGCGTCTACTCGGCGCTGCCCTTCCCGCACGTCTACGGCAACGTCGTGCTGCACGCCGGCTTTCTGACGGGCGCGCACCTCACCGCGGCGGCACGGTTCGACGCGGGCGAAGCGCTGCGCGCGATCGCCGAGGACGGCATCACGCTCTTCGAGGGCGTGCCGACCATGTACTACCAGATGCTCATGCACCCGGCGGTCCGCGACACGGACTTCTCCGGCCTGACGCGCTGCACCGTCGGCGGACAGACCATGGCGCTCGACAAGTTGGACGAGGTCGCCCGGCTCGTCGGATGTCCCCTGTTGGAGCTGTGGGGCATGACGGAACTGGCCGGACCGGCCATCACCCACTCGCCCTACTGGCCGACCCGCCACGGCTCGATCGGCCTGCCGTTTCCAGGCACGGACGTCAGGATCGCCGACCTGGACGACGCCGCCGCGGAAGCGCGGACCGGGGAGGCGGGCGAATTGATGATCCGCGGGCCGCTCGTCACGCCAGGCTACTGGAACAACCCCGACGCGACCGAGAAGGCGTTCGATGCCGACGGCTGGTTCGCGACGGGCGACATCGCGCGCGCGGACGAGGACGGCTACGTGACGATCGTCGATCGGCGCAAGGACATGTTTCTGTGCGGCGGCTACAACGTCTACCCGGCGGAACTGGAGCGGGTCATCTCCGAGCATCCCGCCGTGGCCATGGTCGCGGTCGCCGGCGTCGCGGACGACCAGAAGGGCGAGATCCCCGTCGCGCACGTGGTACTCCGGCCGGAGGCGTCCGCCACCCGCGCCGAGGAGCTCGACCGCCACTGCCGCGAGCGGCTGGCGGCGTACAAGGTCCCGCGGCGCATCCACTTCACGGACGCGCTCCCGGTCACCAGCACCGGCAAGATCATGCGGCGCGCGCTCACAAAGGGCTGACGGATGCGCGCCAACCTATAGGAGAAGGCAATGACGATCGACTTCACCAGCCACTACACCATGACCATCGACGGCAAGGCCGCGACTTCGTCCGACACGTTCGAGGCTTACGATCCGGCAACTGAGGAAGTCATCGCCGCCGTGCCCGAGGCCACGCTCGAGCAACTCGAAGCCGCTGTTGCTTCTGCCAAGGCCGCCTTCCCCAACTGGAGCGCGCGGCCGATCGCGGAACGTCAGGCGCTAGTGGCCAGGATCGGCGACGTGATCGAGGAAAACGCCGAGCAGCTGATGCGCCTGTTGACGCTGGAGCAGGGCAAGGCCCGCGCTGGCGCCGAATGGGAGATCGGCGGTTCGGCCTATTGGTGCCGCGAGATCGCGACCCAGTCGCTGGAACCACATCGCGAGGATGCGGGCGACGGACGCACGATCGAAACCAGGCGCGTGCCGCTCGGCGTGGTCGCTGGTATCACACCGTGGAATTTTCCGGTGCTGTTGGCCGTGTGGAAGATCGCGCCAGCGCTTTTGGCCGGCAACACCATGGTGCTGAAGCCTTCGCCGTACACGCCGCTCTGCACGCTGAAGCTCGGCGAGCTGCTGCGCGACGTGCTGCCGGCGGGAGTGCTGAACGTCGTCTCGGGCGGAAACGAGATCGGCGCGGCGCTTACCCGGCACAGGGACATCCGCAAGGTCAGCTTCACCGGTTCGACCGCGACCGGCCGCAAGATCATGGAGAGCGCGTCGGGCAACCTCAAGCGTATCACGCTGGAGCTCGGCGGCAACGATCCGGCGATCGTGCTGCCGGACGTCGATCCGAAGGAGATCGCGCCCAAGCTGTTCTGGGCCGCCTTCCAAAACAGCGCCCAATTCTGCGTCGCGGCCAAGCGGCTCTATATCCACGCCGAGATCTATGACGCGCTCGCCGCCGAGCTCGCCGCGTACGCCGAAACCATCGTCGTCGGCAACGGCGCGCACCAAGGCACCAACCTTGGGCCGATCCAGAACCGGATGCAGTTCGAGAAGCTGAAGGAGCTGCTCGGCGACGCCAAGGCGAACGGGCTACGCTTCCTCGCCGGCGGCGAGATCGCCGAGGGCAAGGGCTACTTCGTCCCCGTGACCCTGATCGACAACCCGCCCGAGGACAGCCGCGTCGTGACTGAAGAGGCGTTCGGTCCGGTCCTGCCGCTGCTGCGCTTCGAGGACATCGACGACGTGGTCGATCGCGCCAACGACAGCGAGTACGGCCTCGCCGCGTCGGTATGGGGCCGCGACATTGACAAGGCGCGCAGCGTGGCTGAGCGGATCGAGGCAGGCACCGTCTGGATCAACGAGATCCACAGCTTCTCGCCCCACGTCGCGTTCGGCGGCCACAAGCAGTCCGGCATCGGCATCGA
>CAXTPT010000069.1:0-8010 GCA_964246315.1 uncultured Sphingomonadaceae bacterium
GTAACGTCGGCTGCCGTCGCGACGCTTAGCAACCCCTGGGCAATGGTGTTCATGCCCGACGGCCGTTTGCTCGTCACCGAGCGCAACGGCAGGTTGCGTGTGGTGACCCAGGCAGGCGCAGTCGGACCGGCACTCAACGTTGCAGCGGATGTCGTCTTCGACGGACAGGGCGGTCTGCTCGATGTCGTGCTCGATCCCGCATTCGCGACGAACAAGGTGATCTACCTCAGTTATTCCGGGCGCGGCTCTCCCAGCAACTCCGACCCGGTATTACGCGTCGTTCGGGCAACGCTCGTGATCGATGCCGGGGGTGCCGGGCGGCTCGACGATCTGACGCCGATCTGGAGCGGAGCGCCGGTCAGCGATACCCGTCATTTTGGCGGACGCTTGGCATTCGGACCCGACGGAAAATTATACATCACCGCGGGCGAGCGCCATCAGGGGAATCCGGCGCAAGATTTCTCCAGCCGGCTGGGCAAGATCATCCGCATCAACTCGGATGGCACGATCCCCGCCGACAATCCCTATTCGAGCTATGTTGGCCCGTCGGTGCCCGACATGAGCATTTGGACCCTTGGTCACCGCAACCCGTATGGCCTGGTATTCGGCACCGACGGACGGCTTTATGAAAGCGAGATGGGTCCGGATGCCGGCGACGAGTTCAACATCATCACCAAAGGCGCCAATTATGGCTGGCGCGTGGTGGCCGAAGGCAGCGATGGCGGCGCACCGTTACCGCCGCATTCGACCCGTCCGGACTTCGCCGCTCCGGCCAAATTCTGGAATCCGAATATCGCACCCGGGGGCATGATCCAGTATACCGGCAGCCGTTTCGTCGATTGGACCGGCGATTTCGTGCTCGCCGGGTTGGTGTCGCAAGGGCTGGTGCAGGTGCGCGTCAGCGGTTCGACCGCCACGGAAGTGCGCCGCATTCCGCTCGGTCAGCGCATCCGTGAAGTTGAGCAAGGCCCCGACGGCGCGCTCTGGGTGCTGGAAGACGGTGCCAGCGGGCGGTTGCTCAAGCTGACGCCCGCGGGCTAGCGCTCGATCAGGAACTTGAGATTGGCGGCGGCGACGGGCTTGCTTTCATCATCCTGCCACGCGACGACGCTGACATTGGCGATGCGGCGGCCGAGGCGGACGATCGTCGCGCGGGCGTGGAGCGGCTCGAGCTTCCCGCCGCGCATGAAATCGGTCGAAATGCTGATCGGCTTGATCGCCGCGCCGTCTTCCAGCGCATCGAACAGGGTTACCCAGGCGGTGTAATCGAGCAGCCCGGCCATCGCCCCGCCATGGAGGAAGCCTGGGCGGCCCATCACGCCGTCGCCGGGCGGCATGGTCACGACCAGGCCGTCGCCGCGCGACACGGTGAAGCCCATCGTCGCGGCATAAGGCGAAGCGAACTCAGCCATCGGTGAAGATGTAAGTGCCGCTGGCATGCGCGAGCGGGCGCGAGGGGTCGCCGTCATGGGCCTCACCGCGAATGAAGGCGATCGACTTGCCGAGCTTGTAGCACTCGCCGCGGCCGACGATCGTCTCGCCGGGTTCGGCCGGGCGCAGATAATCGACCCGCAGATCGAGCGTCGCCTGCGGCCGAAACCGGCCCGATTTGAGCCAGATCGAGATCGAGGTGACCATGTCCATCAGCGTGATCACCGGTCCCGAGGCGATCACGCCCGTCGCCGGATTGCCGACCAGCTTCGCATCATAAGGCAGATCGAGTTCGACCCAATCGGGGCCATGCGCGCGGTAACGCGTGCCGACCATGCCGTTATGGCCGCTGCGCGCCATGCCGGCGATAAAGCGCGCGGGATCGAAGGCACTGCCGAGCGGGATTCCTGTGTCGTCAGTCACGCTTCAATCCGTTCGCCCCCGAGCTTGTCGAAGGGCCGTCCTTACTTCAAACCGGCGCAAAGAGAAGGACGGGGCTGCGACAAGCTCAGCCCGAACGGAGAGGTTTAAGCACGGTGCATCCCTATATCCATGCGCGCCAAAACCCCGATAAGCCCGCGGTGATCGTGGCGGAGAGCGGCGCGGTGACGACGTTCGCCGAGCTCGACCGGGCATCGAACCGCGCCGCGCAGCTGTTTCGCGCGCGCGGACTGCGGGCGGGCGACCGGGTGGCGATCCTGATGGAGAATACGCCCGATTATTTCGGGCTGGTGTGGGGCGCGCAGCGCAGCGGGCTGCTGTTCGTGGCGATCTCGACCAAGCTGACCGCGCCCGAGGTCGACTATATCCTGGAGGATTCGGGCGCCAGGCTGCTGATCTTCTCGGCCGGGCTGGCGGGCGGGCAGGCCGATGTCGCGAAGCTGGTCCACGGCGCCGACGAGGGCGGGATCGAACGGGTCGAAGCCGCGCTGGCGGCGCAACCGGGCACCCCCGTCAGCGACGAGCAAGCGGGCTATTCGATGCTGTATTCGAGCGGCACGACGGGGCGGCCCAAGGGCATCCTTCACCCTGCGCCGGCCGATCCGGCGATCGATGCGATGACACCGCTGACCATGCTCGCCGCGGGGTTCTTCGGGCTGGGAGCGCATAGCGTCTATCTGTCGACCGCGCCGCTCTATCACGCCGCGCCCCTCGGCTGGACGATGGCGGTGCACAAGCTGGGCGGCACCATCGTGCTGATGCGCAAATTCGACGCGGAAGCGGCGCTGGCGGCGATCGAGCGCTATGCGTGCAACGCCGGACAGTTCGTGCCGACGCATTTCGTGCGGATGCTCAAGCTGCCCGAGGACGCGCGCCTGCGGCACGATACATCGTCGATGCAGGTGGCGATCCACGCGGCGGCGCCATGTCCTGTGGCGGTCAAGCGCGCGATGATCGACTGGTGGGGTCCGGTGCTCGACGAATATTATGCAGGCACCGAAAGCAACGGCTTCACCACGCTCAAGGCAGCCGAATGGCTCGACCATCCGGGTTCGGTCGGGCGTAATATCGGCGAGGCCAAGCTGCACATTTGCGACGAGGACGGCAACGACCTGCCCCCGCGGACCGAAGGCATGGTATACTTCGAAAGCCCTCGCCAGTTCGAATATCACAACGCCCCGGAAAAGACCGCCGAAAGCCGCAACGCGCGTGGCTTTTCGACGCTGGGCGATGTCGGCTGGGTCGATGAGGAAGGCTATCTCTATCTGACCGACCGCAAGAGCTTCATGATCATTTCGGGCGGCGTGAACATCTATCCGCAGGAAATCGAGAATCATTTGATTTCGCACCCCGCCGTCGCCGATGTCGCGGTTGTCGGCGCACCCGACGACGAGATGGGGGAGGCAGTGGTCGCGGTGGTTCAGCCCGCCGATATGAGCGAGGCGGGTGAGGCATTGGCAGCTGAATTGATTGCGTATTGCCGCACCGCATTGTCCGGAGTGAAGACGCCCAGGCGGATCGAGTTCATGGAGCAGTTGCCCCGCCATGATACCGGCAAATTGTACAAGCGGCTGATCCGCGATCGTTTCTGGGGCAAGGAGAGCAGGATTGTTTGAACCCCTGTTCGTCACCCTGAACTTGTTTCAGGGTCCACCCATCCGCCGAAACGGGCCAAGCGAGGAGGAATGGATGCTGAAACCAGTTCAGCATGACGCGGTGATGTGGTGAGCGACCGCGTTACGATCGACGTTCAGGACCAGGTGGCCGATGTCCGCTTCAACCGCGCGGACAAGATGAACGCGCTCGACCCCGAGCAGTTCGCCGCGATCGGCGCGGCGATCGACGCGCTGCACAAGCGTGACGATGTGCGTTGCGTGGTGCTGTCGGGGGAGGGCCGGGCATTCTGCGCAGGGCTCGACATGGCGAGCATGGCGGGCGGCGGATCGGGCACCGGGCGCGAGCGCAACGACCAGGGCGCGATCCTGCCGCAGCATGTCAGCTGGGGCTGGCGGCAGCTGCCGATGCCGGTGATCGCGGCGGTGCACGGCGTCGCCTTTGGCGGCGGCTTCCAGATCATGAGCGGCGCGGACATCCGCATCGCGCATCCCGACACGCGCTTCGCCATTCGCGAGGTGCATTGGGGGCTGGTGCCCGACATGGCGGGCTTTCCGCTGTGGCGGACGCTGGTGCGCGACGATGTGCTGCGCGAGCTGGTCTATACCGCACGTGAATTCGACGCGGTCGAGGCGGCGTCGTTCGGCTTCGTCACCAGGCTGGCCGAGGATCCGCATGCCGAAGCGATGGCGCTGGCGCAGCAGATCGCCGCGCGCAGCCCGCATGCGATCCGAGGGGCGAAGCGGCTGCTCGGCGCGGCGCATGATCTCGATCCGCACGCGATGCTGGAGATGGAGACCGCCGAGCAGATCAAGGTGATCGGCCGGCCCAACATGATGGAAGCGGTCGCCGCCAACATGGGCAAGCGCCCGGCGAATTTTGCCGATTAGGGCTGGCGGATCAGGTTCGCTTCGAACTTCGTGCGGAACGCGTCCGGGAAGGGTGCCGCCCCGGTTTCGTCGGTGAACACCAGCGTGGTGTCGCAGGTCGCAACGCAATTGCCCTGCTGGAACGCCGCCGACTGGATCACCCAGCTGCGCGTGCCGATCTGGCCGATGCCGCTGGCGACGGTCACGTCATGGGGGTGATGCGCTTCCGCCAGATAGTTGAGCTCAACCGCGGCGATGAGCCAGCGTATGGCCTTGCGGTCGCGCGGCAGTTCCAGCGACCGATTGAACCGGCCGCGGCCTTCCTCGAACAGCCCGGCCATCGACACGTTGTTGATATGGCCGAGCAGGTCGAGGTCGGCCCAGCGCGTCGGGATATCGGCCGTGAACGGGTAGGCGGCGCTTTGCAGGCGGTAAGGGGCGGGACGGGGCATGGCAGTCCTATCGGGAGAGCCGACCCGGGAGTAAATCCCGGGTCGTCGGTCGAGGCCGGCGGCCTCGCCGGCCAGCTTCGCGCGAGTGACGAATAGCTGGCGCTATTCGTGCTCCGCGCTTCAGCGCGGCGCCATCCGGATCGCGCCGTCCAGCCGCACATCTTCCCCGTTGAAGTAGGAATTCTCGATCATCGTCAGGGCGAGGCCGGCATATTCCTCGGGCTTGCCGAGACGCTTGGGGAAGGGGACGGAGGCGGCAAGCGCATCCTTCACCTGCTGCGGCGCGCCGAGCATCAGCGGGGTTTCGAAAATGCCCGGCAGGATGGTGTTGACGCGAATGCCTTCGCTCATCAGGTCGCGCGCGATTGGCAGGGTCATGCCGATCACGCCCGCCTTGGATGCCGAATAGGCGACCTGGCCCATCTGGCCGTCCTCGCCCGCGACCGACGCGGTGTTGACGATCGCGCCGCGTTCGCCGTCCTCATTCTGCGGGTCGAGCGTCATCATCCCCGCCGCCGACAAAGCAACGCAGCGGAAGGTGCCGACGAGGTTGATCTGGATCAGCCAGTTGAACGCGTCGGCCGGGTAATGCTTGATGCTGCCGTCCTGCTTCGACCGGCTGGCGGTCTTCATTGCGGCGCCGGTGCCGGCGCAGCAGACGAGGATGCGTTCCTGGCCATGCGCCGCGCGCGCTTTTTCGAAACCGGCGACGACGCTCTCGTCGCTGGTCACGTTGACCTCGCAAAACGTCCCGCCGATCTCGGCGGCGAGGGCCTCGCCCTTGTCCTTTTGCAGATCGAACAGTGCGACCTTGACGCCCTTGGCGGCAAGGGCCCGGGCGGTGGCGGCACCAAGACCCGATGCGCCGCCGGTGACGACGGCGGAAACAGTGTTGTCGAGTTTCATTACAAGCGCTCCACGATCGTCACGTTGGCCAGTCCGCCGCCTTCGCACATCGTCTGCAGACCATAACGCCCGCCGCGCTTGTGCAGTGCATGGACCAGCGTGGCCATCAGCTTGGTGCCCGAGGCGCCCAAGGGATGGCCAAGCGCGATCGCGCCGCCATTGACGTTCAATTTGGCGTGATCGCCGCCGGTGTGCCTGAGCCAGGCGAGCGGCACGGGAGCGAACGCTTCATTGACCTCGTACAGGTCAAGATCGTCGATCTTCATGCCGGCGCGCTTGAGCGCCTTGTCGGTCGCGAACAGCGGTTCTTCGAGCATCATGACCGGATCGCCGCCGGTGACGGTCAAATTGTGTACGCGTGCCAACGGCTTGAGGCCATGTTCCTTAAGCGCCTTTTCGCTGACCACCAGCACTGCCGACGAGCCATCGCAGATCTGGCTGGCGTTGGCAGCGGAGATGACCCCGCCTTCCTGCAGCAGCTTGACCGAATGAATGCCTTCGAAGGTCGCGTCGAAGCGGATGCCTTCATCGACATCATGGCGGATCTCGCCCTCGGGGGTCTCGACCACCAGGCCGACAATCTCGTCCTTGAAGTCGCCGCGTTCGGTCGCCGCCGCGCCGCGCCGGTGGCTTTCGAGAGCATATTGATCGAGATCGTCACGGCTGAAGCCATATTTCTCGGCGAGCATTTGCGCGCCCATGAACTGGCTGAACTGGACGCCCGGATAGCGCGCCTCCTGCCGCGGCGATTTGGCGCTGCCGAGCCCCGCCTGCGCATGAAGCATGCCGGTCGATCCCATCGGCACGCGGGTCATCGATTCGACGCCCGCGGCGATGACCACGTCCTGCGTGCCCGACAACACCGCCTGCGCGGCGAACTGGATCGCCTGTTGCGAACTGCCGCACTGGCGGTCGATCGACACCGCGGGGACGCTTTCGGGCAGCTTCGAGGCAAGCACCGCGCCGCGTCCGACCTGGAACGACTGTTCGCCACCCTGGCTGACGCAGCCCATGATGACGTCCTCGACCGCCGCCGGATCGATACCGCTGCGGTCAACCACGGCGTTGAGCACCTCGCCGGCCATGTCCGCCGGGTGCCAGCCCGCCAGCTTGCCGCCGCGCTTGCCGCCGGCGGTGCGAACCGCCTCGACGATATAAGCCTCGGGCATCGAAGTTCCTTTCCGGCCTTAAGGGCCTTTCCGTTTACGTAAAGCTTGAAGTCCGCCATTGCCTAAGCCGGGACCGGGCGCAAGGGAGTCGGTGATGCGGGTAAGCGAAGCGGTAGCGGCAAGGCGATCGGTGCGGGGGTTTACCAATCAGCCCGTCGATCTTGCGCTGATCGAGCGGCTGCTGGTCGCCGCGTCGCGGGCACCGTCGGGCGGCAATCTCCAGCCCTGGCATGTCGATGTCATGACGGGTGAGCCGCTTGCCGCGTTCAAGGCGGCGATGGCGGCGAAGCTGCTGGCGGGGGAGGTCGAGCAGCCCGAATATCCGATCTATCCGCCCGAGCTCGACATGCCGTACAAGGACCGGCGCTTCGCGGTCGGCGAGGCGATGTACGGGCATATCGGCATTCCACGGGAGGACCGCGCGGCGCGGCGCCTGTGGTTCGCGCGTAATTTCACCTTCTTCGGCGCCCCGCTGGCGCTGTTCGTCAGCGTCGGGCGTGGCATGGGCGCGCCGCAATGGTCCGACCTGGGGATGTTCTTGCAAAGCTTCATGCTGCTGGCGGTCGAGCAGGGTTTGGCCACCTGCGCGCAGGAATGCTGGGCGATGTATCCGCAAGCGGTCGGCGCGGCAGTCAACATCCCGCCCGAACGGATGCTGTTCTGCGGCATGGCGGTAGGTTACGAAAACGCTGACGAAGCCGCCAATCAATTGCGTGCAGACCGCGCCGATCCGGCTGAGTGGTTAAGTATTTATAAGTAAACATTTGAGGGACTTGGTGACCGGGATTTAACCATCGTCAGTCAAATACCTTGTTGGCGCGACGGGCGCTGATGAGGTTGGGCGATGTTCGACGATTGCGCGGTGTCAGAGCCTTCGGCACCGGAAGCAAGTGCACCGGCCGCGCCGTCGCGGATGCGCGCCGAAATCATGGTCTCGACCCTCGCGCTTGCGGCCTGTGGCGGCGGCGGCACGAGCGGTTCGGGGGGCAGCGCATCCACCGCGACGAGCAGCGGCAACTCGTCGGACCCCGGCTCCGGAACGACCATGACGACGCCTGCGCCTGCGCCGACGCCCGTGCCCGCTCCGACGCCCGCGCCGGCGCCGGCGCGGGCGTCGGAGCGGGCACG
>CAXTPT010000070.1:0-7661 GCA_964246315.1 uncultured Sphingomonadaceae bacterium
CAACCCGCCGAGGCCGAAGGCGACTGCCTGCGCCGCGCCCCAGACGCCCATGCGGATGCCCTCGCGCCCGCCCCCCGCTTCGCCGCCGCCGGCGAGCGCCATCATCGATCCGATCGCCGCAACCGCGAACACGCCATTGGCGAAACCGAGCAGCGCGATGTTGGCGCTGAGCGGCCAGCCGGGTCCGCTACGCGCGGCGACAGCGAGGCCGGCAAGCGCGACTGCCGAGCCGAGGCAGCCGCCGACGATCCAGCGGCGCAGCGCCGCGGGCCGTCCGCCGGCAAAGGCGCTGCCGCCGATCCCGGCGAGGATCATCCCCGCCAGCACGCCGCCATGCTGCACGCCCGAGAGCTTGGTCGACTGCCCGGGGGTAAAGCTGAACAGCAGCCCGGCAAACGGTTCGAGGATCAGGTCCTGCATCGAGTAAGCGAGCATCGACAGGAAGACGAACAGCGTGAAGCGGCGCGCGTCCCGATCCGCCCACATGTCACGCAGCGCCGTCGCGAAGGCGTCGGGAGCCGCAGCGTCTTCGCGCGTTGCGGTTCCCCCGGCGCGGCCCTCAACGCCCCATACCGCCAGAGCCGCGATGACGAACGCCGCCAGTGCGACACCGCCGGCGACGCGTTTCAGCCGGTCGAGCGAAAATGGATCGATCAGCGAGCCCGCGACGCCGGCGGTCACGACGATGCCGGTGATCATCATGATCCAGGTGATCGCCGCCGCCGCCGCGCGCCGTTCGGGCACCACGCGCGTCGCCAGCAGCGCAAGCAAGGATGTCCCCGCCGCGCCGACCCCCGCGCCGATCAGCGAGAAGGCAAGGATCGCCAGCGCGTAACCCGCGCCCGACCGGGCGGCGAGCAAGCCGACCGCCTGCACCGCGAGCATGGCGCCAAGCGCCAGCGTGGCCATGCCGGATACGATCCACGGCGTCCGCCGCCGCCCGCGGTCCGAGCCATGGCCCCAGACCGGCCGCGACAGCTGGACCGCATAATGCCAGGCGACGAGCCCCGCGGGCAAGGCGGCGGGAAGCGCATATTCGACCACCATCACCCGATTGAGCAACGACGTCGCCAGCATCACGATCGCGCCGATCGCGCTTTGCACCAGCCCCAGCCGCAAAATGCCCAGCCAGCCGAGCGGCGTCACAATCCGGCAACCCCGCCAAGGCCGAACGCGGCAGCTAGCATGCCGAGGACATAAGCGCTGGTGCCCGTGGCGTTGTACCACGGCGCACGCGCGGTCGGATCGCGCAGCAGCCGCGCCATCAGGCCGAACTGCGCGATCAGCAGCGCCGCGACGATCGCGGCGGACCAATGATGATGCCATTGCCAGAGCAATGCGACGACCACCGCTTGGGCGAGGGCCATCACCACGCAAGCGACCCGCGCCGCGGCGTCGACGCCAAGCGTTGCGGGCAATGACCGGATGCCCATCGCGCGATCACCCTCGACCGCCTTGAAATCGTTCAAGGTCATGATGCCATGGGCGCCTAAACTGTAGAGAGCGAGGACAATCAGCACCTGTGCCGGCGGCAGCGCCCCCGCCATCACCGCGGCGCCGGTGAACCAGGTCAGCCCTTCATAAGTCAGCGCGACGACGGCCGGGCCCCAGATACCGCTCATCTTGAACCGGAACGGCGGGGCGCTGTAGCCCCAGGCGCAGACCAGCCCAAGACCGGTCGCTGCGAGCACCCAAGGCCCGGTCGACGCGGCGACGGCCAAGGACGCGAGCGTGCCGACGATCGCGATGCGCAATCCCCAGGTGCCGCCGATCCGGCCCGACGGAATCGGCCGGTCAGGTTCGTTGATCGCATCGACATGCCGGTCGAACCAGTCGTTGACCGCCTGGCTGGTGCCGCAGACGAGCGGCCCGGTGAGCAGGATGCCCGCCACCAAGAACGGCCAGCGATCAGCCAGCGGCACGCCCGACGACACCACGCCGCACATGAACGCCCAGATCGGCGGGAACCAGGTAATCGGCTTGAGCAGCGTGACCACATCGCGCACCGCCGGTACCGGTGCGGAAAACGGCGAAGTTGTCGACCCGGCCACGCCCGAAGGGCTATGGCGCGGCCGCCTTACTGTCAAAAACTTTTGACAGTCATTCGTCGCCACGGATCAAGCTGCCGAGGCCGTGGCGGTGCAGTTTGGAATAGAGGCTCTGCCGGCTGACGCCGAGAATTTCCGCGGCGGAGGCGCGGTTGTCATCGGTATAGGCCAGCGCCGCCTCGATGCACAGGCGTTCGATCATGTCGGTCGATTCGCGGACGATTTCCTTCAAGCTCATCCGCCCGACCAATTCGGTCAGCTGGTCGACCGATCCGGGCAGGCCGATGCCCGGCTCCGGCGCGGCACGCAAGCGGCGCGAGATATCGCGCATGACGAAGCCATAGCCGTCGCCCGCGCTGACCGCGGACACTTCGACATCGATCTGTTCGCCTGCCGGCCCGCGCAAGATCGTCGCGACATTGGCTGCACTGCCGCCGTCCCGGACCTGCGCCACAATCAGTTGCAGGTCGATCCCGGGGCGGCCGAGCCACTCGCCCAGCGGCATCCCCGTCAGCCGCTCAAGCGAAGGCGCATGCGCGAGATCGGCAAAGGCGGCGTTGGCGGTAACAATGGCCAGATCGCTATCGGTCAACACAAACGCGTCGGGCATGCGCGCGACGAGGTCCGCGAGCCGCGTCTCTTCGGCATCCGCGCCATCGCTGCCGGCGGCGGTGCTCAGCTGCAGCAGCCAGTGCGCCACCCCGCCCTCGCGAAAAGCGCGCGCCGTGACACTGGCCTCTCCCGCTTTTCGCGCTAGCGGCAGGCGCAACGGCGCAAGGCTTTCGGACACTCCGGCGGCGCCGAGATGGGCGATCAGCGCGTCACGCGATTCGGCGGCGGCGATGCTGCCGACCGGCTGATTGACCAGCGCGCCCGCGCGCATGCCGAACAGCCGGTGCGCGGCGGCGTTGGCCTCGCGGATGCGGCGCGTCCCCGCATCGACGATCAGCACCGCGTCGCGCGACTGGTCGAACAGCAGGCGATAGCGGCTCTCGGCCTGGCGCAACCGCAGATAATCGCGTTCGAGCGCTTGCTGCGCCTGCAACAAACGCTGCTGCGCCGCCGCTTGCGGGCGCAGGTCGCGGCCGATGGCAATGCGCCGCCCGTCGCCAAGCGAAATCGTCGCGTAGCGTACGGGCAGATCGCCCGACGCGATACTGTGATTGACCTGCCGCCAGCGCGGATCGCCTGCGCCGTCCCGCAACATCTCTTCGATCTTCGGGCGGCTTTCGACGGTCACGAGGTCAAGCCAGGGCCGGCCGATCCAATGCTGCAAATCGGCATCGGGGATCGTGGCATCGACGCCGCCGGCCGCGTCCCAGACCACCCCATCGGCATCGACGATCAGGCTGAGATCGCCCGCCGCGCCGAGCAGCCGCACGGCATCCGCCGCGGACAAGCCAGCGTCGAAGGCGTCCGGCCGAATGCGCCGCGCGGTCGAGAAAGAGGGCGTGGTCATCAACGGGCCGCAACACCTCCAAAAAAAACTCAGGCTGCCGCGCGCTCCCCTTGAAGCGCGTGCATCAGCCGGTTGGCCAGGACGGCCGCACCACGGGCGTCCGCCGCGGTACCGTCAGCGCCGATGCGCGCCGCCAGCTCGGGATCGGCGACGAACACCGGACCACCGACGAGAACGATCACCTGCGAATTACGTGAAACGCTGCGGATCGCCTTCACGACCGAAGGCAGCGCGCCGCTATGGCAGTCGCAACTGACGGTCAAGCCTACGACGTCGAACCAAGTGTCGTCGAGCCGCTGGTAAAGGTCGGACAGGCTCGGTTCGCACAGGCGTTCGGTGGCCCAGCCATCGCGCGCGAAGACTTCTTCCACCACCAGGGCGCCAAAGCCGTGCTGATCGCCAGGCATCGCCGTGAACAACGCCGAGCGCATGGCGCGCGCATCGCGGCCGGCGCAGCCGTCACGCCGCGCGATTTCATGGACCGCCTCCTGAAGCCGCCACAGCCCCATCGTCACTTCCACGAAGTCGCGGCTGTCGTCTTCCCATTGGGCGCCCAGGCGGCGCGCGGCAGGCGCGAGCAGATCGATGAGCAGCGTTTCGGCAGACAGGCCACGCGACAACAGCGCCTCGATCCGGTCGAGCAGATGATATGCCTCATGATCCACGGCGAGCGTCGCGATCTCGTCCACATCCTGGGCCGTGATCGGCCCAGGCACGGCCGGCGCACTCTTCGACGGACGGCGCGCGATCAGCCTCGGGATGACCTCTCCTTCAACCAGCCGGACAAGCGAAGATGCGCGGGCGAAGGCGGCGCGGCCGGCCGAGTTGATGGCGGTTTCGGTTGAGGCGCTGGTGGCGAGCGGCGGGGGTTCCGTGACGGACGTCAAACGCTGGAACATCGTCGCCATACCCGGTTCTCCCCGCCCGGTGAGCGACCCGCCGCCCGTGTACCCGGTCCGTCGAGTCGCCATGACCATGCGCCCGCGGAATCGGTTGCGCAACCGCATTTTCACGCTGCGCCGCAGCATGTGTCCAAATTTATTTATGTCAAAAATATTTGACACATTGGATGCGAGGATTACTGTGCTGGAGGGACGGGAGAGGGACGTGACCGCATTGTCGCGACCAGTACAGCACAAGCCGCTTTACAGCGTGGAAGAACGCCGCCGCCGCGACTCGACCGTCTGGACGCTGGTGCAAGGCGTCCTCGCGCCCGTCCAGTTTATCATCTTCCTCGTCAGCCTGACTTTGGTGTTGCGCTATCTGGCGACCGGCGAAGGCGCGTGGGCAGCGACCATTTCGGTCGTCGTCAAAACCGGTGCGCTGTACGCGATCATGGTCACCGGCTCGATCTGGGAAAAGATCGTCTTCGGCAAATGGCTGTTCGTCCCGGCCTTCTTCTGGGAAGACGTTTTCTCGATGCTCGTGCTGGCGCTGCACACCGCTTATCTGGTAATGCTGATCGGCGATCTGGGTAGCGAACGGGGCCGAATGCTGCTCGCCTTGGCGGCCTACGCCGCCTACGCGATCAACGCGGCGCAATTCCTGCTCAAGCTGAGAGCCGCGCGGCTACAAGCGCCGTCCCGACAAATGGCTATCGCGGGATGAGCGGCGCGCTTCCCGCCGCCAGGCTCGGGTGCGAATCCGCCCCCGTTTTGCGCGAGCGCGGACAGCGCGAAGTGTTTTGCGGCCTGACCGGCATCATCTGGCTTCACCGCAAGGTCCAGGACGCTTTCTTCCTCGTGATCGGCTCGCGCACCTGCGCGCATCTGCTGCAGTCCGCCGCCGGCGTGATGATCTTCGCCGAGCCGCGCTTCGGCACCGCGATCATCGAGGAAAAGGATCTCGCCGGCCTGGCCGATGCCAATGAGGAGCTCGACCGAGTGGTCGACCGGCTGCTGGCGCGGCGCCCCGACGTCAAATTGCTCTTCCTGGTCGGCTCGTGCCCGTCCGAGGTGATCAAGCTCGATCTGTCCCGCGCCGCCGCCCGGCTGTCGGTCAAGCATGCAGGCGCGACCAAGATCCTCAATTATTCCGGCTCGGGGATCGAGACGACCTTTACCGAGGGCGAGGATGCCTGTCTTGCCGCCCTGGTGCCGGACCTGCCGGCCGACATGGCGGATACGCCCAGCCTGATGGTCGTCGGCGCGCTGCCCGACATGGTCGAAGATCAATTCGGGCGGCTGTTTGCCGCGCTGGGCATTCCCGCGCGTTTCTTTCCCGCCCGCCGCGCCGGCGACATGCCGCCGGTCGGACCCAACACGCGCTTCCTGCTCGCGCAGCCCTTTCTCGGCGAAACCGCGCGCGCTCTCGAGGATCGCGGCGCGCAGCGGCTCGACGCATTGTTCCCGTTCGGCGCGGAAGGCACGACCAGCTGGCTCCGTGCCGCCGCGACCGCGTTCGGGGTCAGCGAGATGCACTTCCGCCGCGTCATCGCGCCAGGCCGTGAGCGCGCCAAGCGGGCAATCGCGCATTCGGCCGAGCGGCTGGGCGGCAAGCGCATCACCTTCCTCCCCGACTCGCAGCTGGAAGTGCCGCTGGCGCGCTTCCTAGCCACCGAACTCGGCATGCGGCCGGTCGAGGTCGGCACGCCCTACCTTCACCGCCGCCACCTCGCGCAGGAACTGGCGCTGCTCCCCGCCGACACGCTGATCAGCGAAGGTCAGGACGTCGACCGGCAGCTCGACCGAGTCCGGGCGGAAAAACCCGACTTGACCGTCTGCGGCCTCGGCCTGGCCAACCCGCTCGAGGCCGAAGGCCTGACGACCAAATGGGCGATCGAACTGGTCTTCTCGCCGATCCATGGCTTCGACCAGGCGGGCGACCTTGCCGAATTGTTCGCGCGGCCGCTGCGGCGGCGGGACGTACTGAGCTTCGACCAGCCGGTGGTGGCCGCATGCAGCTGACCGTGTGGACCTATGCGGGGCCGCCCCATGTCGGCGCGATGCGCATCGCGACCGCGATGGAAGGCGTGCACTATGTGCTTCACGCGCCGCAGGGCGACACCTATGCCGACCTGCTGTTCACGATGATCGAACGGCGCGGCAAGCGTCCGCCGGTCACCTATACCACGTTCCAGGCGCGCGATCTGGGCAAGGATACCGCCGAACTGTTCCAGGCGGCGGCGCGCGACGCCTATGCCCGCTTCCAGCCCCAAGCGATGCTGGTCGGTGCGTCGTGCACCGCCGAACTGATCCAGGACGATCCCGCCGGCATGGCGCAGGCGATGGGGCTGCCCTGTCCGGTCGTCGCGCTTGAACTGCCAAGCTATCAGCGCAAGGAGAATTGGGGCGCGGCGGAAACCTTCTACCAGCTGGTCCGCAAGCTCGCCGACAAAGACGCCCGGCCAGCCCCGCGCGAAGGGCGCCGCCCGCGCGCCAATCTGCTCGGCCCGACTGCGCTCGGCTTCCGCCACCGCGACGACGTGATCGAGGTGACGCGCCTGCTCAGCACGCTCGGTGTCGACGTCAGCATTGCTGCTCCGCTCGGCGCAACGCCGGCGGACCTGGCGCGACTCGGCGAAGCCGACTTCAACATCTGCCTCTATCCCGAAATCGCCGACACCGCCTGTCGCTGGCTCGAAAAGAGCTTTGGCCAGAAGACCGTGCGCACGGTGCCGATCGGTCACGCCGCGACACGCGGCTTCATCGCCGAGGTCG
This sequence comes from uncultured Sphingomonadaceae bacterium, assembly GCA_964246315.1. Lineage (GTDB taxonomy): Bacteria > Pseudomonadota > Alphaproteobacteria > Sphingomonadales > Sphingomonadaceae > Sphingomonas_O. The sequence continues at coordinate 7,167 of CAXTPT010000070.1, forward strand.
CCGCGCTTGCCGGCGTCGATCCGGCACGGGCGCTCGATACGTCCAACCTCCCCTGGTGGAGCCGCTCGGTAGATTCGACCTACCTGACCGGCAAACGCGTCTTCATCTTCGGCGATGCGACGCACGCCGTCGCCGCGGCGCGCGTTGCGCGCGACGAACTGGGGTTCGAGGTCGTTGGACTGGGCTGCTACAACCGCGAATTCGCCCGCAACGTGCGCGAGGCGGCCAAGCTTTACGGCATCGAGCCGCTGATCACCGACGACTATCTCGAAGTCGAGGATGCGATCCAGACGCTACAGCCCGAACTAGTGCTGGGAACGCAGATGGAGCGCCACATCGCCAAGCGGCTGCGCATCCCCTGCGCGGTAATCTCCGCCCCGGTCCACGTCCAGGATTTCCCCGCGCGCTACTCGCCGCAAATGGGGTTCGAGGGCGCGAATGTGCTGTTCGACACCTGGGTCCACCCGCTGGTGATGGGGCTGGAGGAGCATCTGC
>CAXTPT010000071.1:0-5027 GCA_964246315.1 uncultured Sphingomonadaceae bacterium
TGTCGGGGTCGTTCCAGCTCCCCGGATGCGCGTAGAGCGCGCGGCGCGAGACGCTGTCATAGGTGTGCAGCATCCGTCCCCACACCGGCAGCAGGTCGTCGCTGCTGCGCACCGCATTGCCGACGTCCTTGCCCCAGGCGCGAACATTGGCCGCGCCCCACAGGCACAGCGAATAGACATAGTCGCCATTCGGCCGGACCGCGGCGATCGCATCGCCCAGTTCGGTGTACAGCCGCCGCACCGCGGCGACATCGGAGCGGTCGAACGACGAACGGACGACGAGCGGCGGAAAGGGGCGGTACAGGCCTTTCGCGACCGGCGGCGCGTCGGCCGCGTAAGCGTCGATCCCGCAGCCGTCGACCTTGAGATAATCGAAACCCCAATCACCGAAGAACAGCGCCATGTCCTGGCGCGCATGGCCGAACGTGCCGATTTCGCGCTCGGCCAGCGTTCCCTCGGGCAGATTGGGCGATTTCAGATCGTAGCGCTGCGAGCAGGAATTGCGGCCGAGGTCGGTATAGAGCCCGGCCTTCAGCCCCATCGCATGCAGCCGGTCGGTCAGCGGGCGGAAGCTGGTCTCGTCCGGCCCGCCGGTCGCAGCGCTCGGAAAGATGCGCGTGCGGACGATCAGCCGGCCGTCGGTCAGCCGCCGCCTGAGCCACCAGCCGTCGTCGATATTGACGTAGCGGTAGCCGAGCCTGGCGAGCCCGCTGTCGACCAGCACGCGGGCGTTGCCGACCAGCTTGTCCTCGTCGATCAGCGTGGCGAACGCGTTCCAGCTGCTCCACCCCATTGGCGGCGTTGCCGCCTGGCCGCGGGTATTGGCGCTCCAGCGCGCGGTCGGTGCTAGCGGATCGGCTGGGCGGGCCGGCGCCGCGTTCGCCGCCACGCCGAGCAACGCCAGCGCCGCGCCTAAACAATGGGCAAGCCGCACCATTATCGTCCGCTCCCGCCCGTCCATCGCGCTCTCCTCCCGCCAGCCGCTCGTGCCGCCGTGCCGCGACGGCGTGTTGCCATAAAGCCGGGAATTGTCATACTATTTTTGGACAGCTGGTGACCGGCGATGAACCGGGTGAGCGGGAGAGCTGATATGGACAGGCGTGACGTGTTGCGGTCGGGCGCGGTGCTGGGGCTGGGGGCGACGGCAGCACTGGGCTTGGCGCCTGCGCGAGCGGGACCGATCGACCTGAGCTTTCCCGCCGGGTTCAAATGGGGCTGCGCGACCGCCGCCTACCAGATCGAGGGCGCCGCGCGCGAAGATGGGCGTGGCGAGACCAATTGGGACGTGTTCTGCCGTACGCCGGGCAAGGTCCTGAACGGCGACACCGGCGACGTCGCCTGCGACAGCTATCACCGCTATGCCGACGACGCGAAGCTGCTCAAGGCGCTCGGCGTCAAGACCTACCGCATGTCGCTCGCCTGGTCGCGCATCTTCCCCGAAGGCCGCGGCCAGCCCAATCAGAAAGGTGTCGACCATTATAAGCGGGTGATCGACAATCTGCTCGAGAACGGCATCGAGCCCTATGTCACGATGTTCCACTGGGACCTGCCGCAGGCGCTGCCCGGCGGCTGGCGCAACCGCGACACCGCGCTCGCCTTTGCCGACTATGCGGGCTATGCCGCGGGGCAGCTGTCCGACCGCGTGCGCCAGTTCATGACGGTCAACGAGCTGCGCTGCTTCACCGACCTCAGCCACCTCCAGGGCATCCACGCGCCGGGGCTGAAGCTGGCGCAGCCCGAGGTCAACCAGATTCGCCATCACGGGGTGCTCGCCCACGGTCTCGGCGTCCAGGCGATCCGCGCGAGCACCAAGGCCGGGACGCAGGTCGGGATCGCCGACAACACCACTTTCTACATCCCGGTGATGGACACTCCCGAGCACGTCGCCGCCGCCAGGAAGGCGACGCGCGAGCTCAACGCGATGTTCCTGACCGCGATCATGGAGGGGCGTTATATCGACGAGTATCTGACCGAGCAGGGTGCCGCCGCGCCCAAGGTGCAGGCGGGGGACATGAAGGCGATCGGCAGCCCGCTCGATTTCGTCGCGCTCAATATCTACACCCCCGAATGGGTGCGCGCCGACGATTCGGCGAAGGGCTATGCGGTGGTGCCGCACTTGCCGTCGTCGCCGCGCATGGCCTCGCCCTGGCTCGTGGTCGGCCCCGAAGTCGCTTATTGGGGCGTGCGACTGGCGAGCGAGCTGTGGAAACCCAAGACGCTGTACATCTCGGAGAACGGCGCATCAGCGGACGATCCCGTCGTAGCCGGCCGGATCGACGACGCCGACCGCGTCATGTACCTGCGCAACTACGTCACCCAGTTCCGCCGCGCGGTGGCCGAGGGCTATCCGCTCGAGGGCTATTTCCTGTGGAGCCTGATGGACAATTTCGAATGGGCCGATGGTTATAGCAAGCGGTTCGGGATCCATTACGTCGACTTCGCCACGCAGCAGCGCATCCCCAAGCTTAGCGCCGCCTGGTATCGGGAGGTGATCCGCCAGAACCGCGTGGTGTAGCGGAACCGGCGTAGCAGACGTGTTTAGGACCGGTGGCCCTATGGCACCGCCGCCGCCGCGGGCGGGAACTTCACCGCCTGGACGCCGGCGACATCGATGGTCTGCGCGGCGAAGGCCAGCTGCATGGCGATCGTCACCTTGTACGCCGCCGCGCCGGTCGGCACGACGCCCTCGACCTCATAGGGCGCGAACTTGTCGGTCAGCATAAAGCGCATGGGCTTGCCATAGGCCGTGTAAGGCGCTTCGCCCTGCTGCACCGCGGCCTGCACCATCGCGGTCTTGCCAGCTTCGACCTGCGCCGCCCGCAGCCACAGCGTCGCCTTGATCCGGTCGCCGGCAGCAATCTTTTCCGCGACCAGCAGGTTGATCCCCGCGTTCCACGGCTTGTCCGCGGCTCGGGCGACGACGCGCAAGACCTGGCCGTCGACCTGCGGGTCCGTGATCATGCTGCTGGTCTGCGCTGCGCCGAACGCCTTGCCGGTGCTCACTCGAATCGGCGTGCCGGCCGGCTGCGCGGTGAGCGGAGCCGCGACCGCCGCGGCGATGACCATTCCAAATGCCTTATGGTGTAGCATCTCTCTCCCTTCGCATGTGATTGCCTTATCGTGATTGCCCCTCGAAGCTGACATTGCGCACATGGGCATTGCTGCGCAGATTCAGCGCCGACAAGCTGGCCACCGGCCTGCCGCCGGCGGTCAGGCCGATGAAGCGTACGCCGTCGATCGCACCGGCCGCGCTTCCCGCCAGCACCCCCTCGCTGGGCAGCAGCCGGTCGAGTGCGACGTTCTCGAAAGTCAGGCCGGACACCGCGCCGGGAACCTTGCTCGTGTTGAGGTCGAGCAATCCGGCGGCGTTGAACGGCGTGTTGTTGCTGTTGCCCGGCCGGCGTCGTTCCTCGAAGACGATGTTGCGGAAGGCGACGTCGCGGGTCGGCTTGACCGGCAGCCTGCCTTTCGGGCCCCAGTTCTGGAACAGGATCATCGTCTCCGCGCCTTCCTTGCCGATCACGTCGACATCCTCGACCACCAGGTCGCGCACCGGCGGGGTATTCGCAAAGGTGTTGAAGAACAGGAAGAATCGCCCCCACGTTCCGCCCCAGAACACCACGTTGCCGACGCGGGTGCCGCGCCCGCCCTTGGTCACCAGCGCATCATCGTTGGCGAAGATGAAGACGTCGTCGACGACGTTCCGGTTGCCGGTGATCCAGATGCCGTCGGTGCACCCATTCCAGCCGACCATGTTGAGATTGCGATAGACATTGTCGTGGGTGGCGCCGCCGTCGGACGAGAAGTCCTCGATCGCCAGCTGCCAGGTGGTGCTTTGGACCAGCGTCAGCCCCTCGACCAGCAGATGGTCGGCGGCCTGGGCATAGATCGCGGCGTGCTTCGCCTGCCACGAGGGCACGACCTTGAGGTCGGGCCACTCGCCGCCCGACAGCAGTCCGCGCCCGCGGATGACGACGTGCGACGCGCCGGGGGCCAGCCGGAAGCGGCCCTCGACGATCGCTCCGGCGGCGATGTAGACGCGCTCGTTCGATTTGAGCACCAAGGTGCCGTCGCCGGGGATGCGGTGCAGCCCGGGGCCGAAATAATGCGTCGCCTTGGGGTCGGGCGTGTCGGGCGCATCGGCGAAGAGAAAGAGCGGGTCGAGCCGGCCGTTAATCTCGACCGAGACCTTGCGCGGCCGGTCGAGCGTGAAGCTGAGGCTGCGGCGGTCAGCGGCGATGCGCACGGGCAGCGCGAAGCGCAGCGGGCGGACCTGAACCTGGTCGATGCTCAGCTTGGGATTGAGCAGCGTCACGCGCACGTCGACCGCCTCGCCAGCGAACGAAAAGTTGGCGAACGACGCGGTCCGGAGGTCGGCCTTGCCCCCGCCCAGCGCCACGCCGGCCGGCAGCCCGACCGTGCCGGCGGGGATCAGCACGTCCTCGCGCCGCGCCGGGTCCTTGTTGAAATAGTCGCGCAGCACCCAGTCGTTGCGCGTCTCGAACACGAAATCCTGCCGGTAGGCGCTGTCCGGCGCGCCGGCGGGCTTGACGTCGATGCGGTATGCCGCCGACCGGTACAGCCGCTCGACCGACGACAGGTCGAGGTCTTGCGGGAACGGCGGCAGCCGGATTTCGGCGTGGACGGCGGACGCGAGGATCGCCAGCAGCAGCGCCGTCAGGAACCGGCTGACATGCTTCGCGATCACTTCGTGTCAGCTCCGCCAGCAAGGGACAGCGAGGGCGGGCGTGGGGCCGCGCCCCAGGCGGAGGGCGCGGCGGCCATCGCCAGATCGAGCCGCGTCCCGCCGATCAGCTCGTGGTGCCGCACCCAAGCCCGCGCCAGCGATCGGCCGTTCAGCGTGGCGCCCGCGACATAAGGGCGGTCGGCCGCGGCTTGCGGCGCGGCAATGACGATGCGCTGCCCGTTCCCGAGCGTGATCATCGCCTTGGCGAATACCGGGCTGCCGATGTAATAGAAATCCTGCCCGGCATTGGGGTAGAGCCCCAGCATCGACCAGACCAGCC
>CAXTPT010000071.1:5127-7381 GCA_964246315.1 uncultured Sphingomonadaceae bacterium
TAATAGAAATCCTGCCCGGCATTGGGGTAGAGCCCCAGCATCGACCAGACCAGCCAGGCCGAGGTCGTCCCGCTGTCGTCGTTGCCGGGCAGCCCGGCGGGCGTCGCGTCGAAATTGCCGAGCGCCTTGCGGACGTAGCGCTGCGTCAGATCGGGCCGGCCGGCATGGATGAACAAATAGGTCTGGAGCATCCCCGGCTCGTTATACGCCTCGTAGTGGCCCTCGACCGCCGCGGTCAGCCGGTCGACGAACGCGCGGTCGCCGCCGTTGAGGTCTATCAGCCCCTGCGTGTCGTGCGGCACGTACCAACTCCAAGTCCACGGCGTGCCTTCGTAATATTGCCGGTTGGTCAGCTCGGCGAATGTCCTGGGCGTCGCGCTGTCGAACGGCGAGTACCAGCTGCCGTCGATCAACCTGCCGCGCATGAAGCCGACTGCCGGGTCCCACAGCGCGCGATAGGCGAATTGCCGCCTGGTCAGCTCGGCAACCTCGGCGGGCATGCCATAGCGCCGCGCAAGTTGCAGCACGGCGAAATCGTCATAGGCATATTCGAGCGTGCGCGACACCGCCTGCGCCGCCGCATAGCGCGCGGTCGTGTCGGTCGGCACGTAGCCGTGGCGGCGGTAATCCTCCAGCCGGAAGCGGCCCTTGAACGGGCGCGCCTCGATCCCCGGATCGTCGTCGACGAAGGCGTTCTTGCGGATCGCCGCATAGGCGGCGCGCCAGTCGATGCCCGGCAATCGCTTGGCATAGGCGTCGGCGACGACCACGTCGGCATTCGAGCCGTTCTGGACATGCTCGTAGGTCCAGGCGCTGTGCGCGTCGCCGGTCCAGCCGTCGACCTGGTGATAGGTGATCAGCGTGTTAACGATGTCGCGCTGCACCCCCGGCCGGATCAGCGTCAGCAGCGGGTTGACCGTGCGGAACGTGTCCCACAGACACAGGATGTTCTCGTAATAGGTCCGCTTGCCGTAACGCGGCGGCGCCTCGCCGGTCCAGTCATTGGGGGTGAGGTGGACGCGGTAGAGCGCGGTGTAGAATTGCCGGCGCTGGCTCGGCGCCCCGCCCTCGACGACGATGCGATCGAGCGCCTTTGCCCATTCGCTGCGCGCCGCAGCGCGGACCGCGTCGAACTCGAACCCCGGCGCCTCGGCGAGATAGCGCCGCGCCTGATCGATGCTGCGATAGGACAGCGCGATCTTCGACGTCACCCGCGTGCCCGCGCGCGCGCCGAAGTTCAGGTAGGCGCCGATCTCGCTGCCCGCGCCCGCCGCCACGCCGTCGCTGAGCGCCCCCTTGTCGTCCCAGGTGCCGAGGCTGCGGAACGGCGTGTCGAAGCGCGCGACGAAATAGACGGTGCGGGTCGGCGTGGCGGAGCGGCCGCCGCGATACGTCATCCGCCCCGACACCTCGCGCGCGGCGGCGTCGATCCGCACCTCGCCGCCGACCGGCCGCGCCGATCCCCAGCCCTCGCCGGTGCCGAACAGCACGTGGCCGGCATCGACCAGCACGCGCTGCTCGCCATTGCCGAGAAAGGTGTGGCGGTGGAGCGCGACGTGGCGCGTCGCGGTCAGCTCGACCCGGACGTCCCACGGCTTCAGCCGGACGGTGTAATAGCCGGGTGACGCTTGCTCCTCAGCCTTGCCGGTCGAAGCGATGTGCGCGGGGTCGGCGAGCGCGCCGGTCATCGGCAGGATCGAAACGTTGCCGTAGAGCGGCCCGCCCATCCCGCTGATATGCTGCTGCGAGAAGCCGTCGATATTCTTCCTGAAATCATAGCCCCCGGCCGAGCGGGTATCGACGGTGTCGGGGCTGACCTGGACGAACCCGAACGGCAGCGAGACGCCGGGATAGACATTGCCGCCGCCGGTGGTGCCGATGAATGGATCGACATAGTCGACCGGCGCCGCCATGGCCCCCGCGCCGCCGCGCTCGGCCGGCGCCGCGGCGGCGCAGGCGATGATAGCGCATAGCGCGCGCGCCGCGTGGACAGCCGCCTTCACCGCGCTAGGCCGTAGCCAAATGGTAGTTGTAGAGCGGCCATGAATGTGGATGCGAGCAATAGCCGAAGCCGCTCTCGCGGAAGGTGGGATACCAATAGTTGAACAGCCCCTCACGCTTGCCGAGCGTGGAGATCAGGCTGTCCGACGCCGTCCAGCGGCCGAGCGCCTGGCCGGGATATTGCCGCGCGTAATTGCGAAAACCGGTCACGCCGAGCAGCCGCCGCGCCTCCGCCTTGTCGAAGCCGGCGACG
>CAXTPT010000072.1:0-7292 GCA_964246315.1 uncultured Sphingomonadaceae bacterium
TTCCCGGCCGGCGCGGAGAGCAACCTGTTGCTCGACGTGACCGCCGCGATCCTGCGCCAGGGCGGGGGGCAGGCCGCAACCGGCGCCGAGATCGAGGTGATCGATGATCATACGCTGTCGGGCTGGGCGAGCTTTCGCGGCGGCTGGAACGTAGCGCCCTACAAGCTGTATTTCACCGCGGTGTTCGACCGGCCGACAACCGAGATCGGCACCTGGTCGTCGACGATGGGGCAGCGCGTGATCCGGCCCGGCAAGGGTCGCGTCGCGGGCGGCGACCAGACCAACTGGCCCGAACGCGACCTCCCCCGCCGCGCCGCGCAGCGCGCCGACGGGGGCGGCGACGACCAGAATATCAACAACAAGTTCGGCGCCTATGCGCGCTTCGACACGCGGCGCGACCGGACGGTGGGGATGAAGCTCGCGGTGTCGTTCACCAGCGAGGCGAAGGCGCGCGAGCATCTGGCGGCCGAGGCGCCGGGCTGGGACTTTGCGGCGATCCAGGCCAAGGCCCGCGCGGCGTGGCGTGAGGCGTTCGCGCCGATCGCGGTCGAGGGCGGCACGCCCGAACAGCGCGCGATCTTCCGCTCGGGCCTCTACCGCAGCTTCACCATGCCGCACGAGCTCACCGGAGAGAATGTGTGGTGGAAGTCCGACGAGCCGCATTACGAGGATTATTACGCGATCTGGGACACGTTCCGCACGGTGATGCCACTGATGACGGTGATCCACCCGCAGCGGCAGCGCGACATGCTGCGCTCGCTGATCGACACCTACAAGCACACCGGCTGGCTGCCCGACGCGCGCATCGTCGGCGCGAACGGGATGACGCAGGGCGGGTCGAACGGCGACGTCGTGGTGGCGGACGCGCTGGTCAAGAAGTTGGGCGGGTTCGACGCCGCGCTCGCCTATGAGGCGATCCGCAAGGACGGCACGGTCGATTCGGACGATCCGATCAACCAGGGCCGCGCGCTGACCGACTACCTCAAGCTCGGTTATGTGCCGATGGACCGCACCCGCTCGGGCTCGCGGACGATGGAATATGCCTATAACGATTACGCCATCGCCGCGGCGGCGGAAATGCTCGGCAAGGCCGACGACGCGCGACGCTTCCGCGCGCAGTCGCGCAGCTGGCGCAACCTGTGGAACCCGGCCAAGGGCTGCATCCAGCCGCGCTATGCCGATGGGCGCTGGCTGGAGAATTACGACTGCGCCTATGTCTATCCCGATCAGGCGGCCATGTGGTGGGACGTGCCGTTCTACGAAGGGTCGGGTCTGCAATATTCGACCTATGTGCCGCACGATTTGCCGTGCCTGATCGAGACCGCGGGCGGGCGCGAGGCGTATCTCGCCTGGCTCGACCGCTTCTTCGACGACGGCCATTACGATCAGAGCAACGAGCCGAGCTTCCTCGCCGCGTTCAACTATATCGCGCTCGGCCGGCCCAACCGCACCGCCGAGCGGGTGCGTGCGATCATGACCAAGGATTATCGCACCGGCCGCAGGGGCCTGCCGGGCAATGACGACGCCGGCGCGACGACGGCGTGGTACGTGTGGAACGCGATGGGACTCTACCCCAATGCCGGCCAGCCTTATTATTTCATCGGCTCGCCGATCTTCACGCGCACGACGATCGCCTTGGAGAAGGGACGCCACTTCACGATCGCCGCCCCCGCGACATCGGAGGCGAACATCTACGTCACCGGCGCGACGCTCAACGGCAAGCCGCTCGACCGCGCGTGGATCACGCATGACGAATTGGTCAGGGGCGGCACGCTGATGCTGGAGATGGGGCCGCGCCCGGGCACATGGGCGACATCCGCAGGGGCGGCCCCGCCCGCACCGATGATGCGGGGCGGTAAGGCATGCGGGGCCTGGGACCGGCCGTGATCGTGCGAACGCTGTTCGCGCTGGCCGTATCGTTCGCAACGGCAAGCGCGCAGGCAGCGCCACGTCTCGATCCGATGTTCGGCGACCACGCCGTGTTGCAGCGCGGACGGGCGATTCCGGTCAGCGGCACGAGCGCGCCAGGCGAGGCGGTGACGGTCGTGCTGGGGCCGGCCAGCGTCGCTGCGCGCGCGGGCGCCGACGGGCGGTTTCTCGCGACCTTGCCCGCGATGGCGACGGGCGGGCCGTTCGTCCTGACCGCCTCCGCGGCCAGCGGCGGCGCGCGATCGGAGGACGTGAGCATCGGCGACGTCTTCCTCTGCGCTGGGCAATCGAACATGGAGTTCGAGCTGTCGCGCTCGCAGGGCAAGATCGCGCCCGACCGGCTGCGCGGCATCCGGCTGATGACGATCGCCAAGCGCACCGCGCTCATGCCGCTCGCCGAATTCCCCGAACGCCCGGCCTGGGTAGCGGCCTCGCCCGAGACGGCGGCGTCGTTTTCGGCGGTGTGCCTGTTCATGATCGACGCGCTGCGCGACCGGGCGGGCGTGCCGATCGGCGCGATCGATGCGAGCTGGGGTGGGACGACGATCAGCACATGGATGGACGACGCCGCGCTGCGCGCCGGCGGACAGCACGCAATGGCGGATCAGTTGCTGCTTTACCGGCGGCAGCCCGACGCCGCCGTGCGCAATGCCGGACGCGTGTGGGAAGAATGGTGGCGGCGCGAGACCGGCGACCGCCCCCGCGCCGAGCCGTGGCAACCCGGCGCGGCGCTCGCCTGGCGCGCGGTGCCCATGCTGGACGTGTGGGAGCATTGGGGTGTGCCGGAACTGTCGGACTATAACGGCATGGTGTGGTTCCAGCGCACCGTGACCCTGTCGGCGGCGCAGGCAGCGCAGGCGGCGGTGCTCACGCTCGGGCATGTCAACGACATCGACTGGACCTGGCTTAACGGCACGCCGGTGGGCGCGGCGAGCAATCCCGGCACGCTGCGCCGCTACCAGATCCCTGAGGGGACATTGCGGTCCGGTGTCAACACGCTGACGCTCAACGTCAACGACGTCTGGGAAACCGGGGGCATGCCGGGACCGGCCGAGGCGATGAAGCTGACCTTCGCCGACGGCACCTCGGTCGCGCTGGCCGATGGATGGCGTTACGCGATCGAGCCGCGCCAGCCGAAAGCCGCCCCGCGTACCGCATGGGACGACGTGTCGGGCGGGACGACGCTGTACAATGCGATGATCGCGCCGCTCGGGCGCATCGGGCTGAGGGGCGTGGCCTGGTACCAGGGAGAGTCGGACGCCGGCAAGCCGGGCTATGGCAATCGGCTGTCGGCAATGATGCAGACGTGGCGCGGACAGTTCGGCAACGCCAGCCTGCCGTTCGCGATCGTCCAACTCGCCAATTTCGGCGCCCCTGTCACGGCTGTCGGGTCGAGCGACTGGGCCGTGGTGCGCGACGACCAGCGTCGCGCGGCGCTGACCGGCCGCAACGCCGCCGCGGTGGTCACGCTCGACCTGGGCGATCCGTTCGACATTCATCCGACGCAGAAGCGCGAGGTCGGGCAGCGCGTCGCTCGCGCGATGGCGGCGCTGGCCTATGGCGCAACGGCCGCGCCCGGCCCACAGCCGGTTTCCGCCACGCGCCGTGACGGCTCGGTCTCGATTGCCTTCTCCGGCGTGACGGGCGCGCTCGCCACCCGGGGCGGCCCTGGCGCCTTGGGCTTCGAATTGTGCGGCCCCGGCGCGGATACGTGCCGCTTCGCCGATGCGCGGGTCGACGAGACGGGCGTGACGCTGCGGCTGGACGGGCAGCCGGCGACGCACGTCCGTTACGCCTGGGCCGATAGCCCGACCGTCAACCTGAACGACGGCGCGGGGCTGCCGGTGGGCACGTTCGATATCCCGATCGGATAGCGGCACGTCTAGGATATCATCATGAACGCACCGCAAGACCCCGCCGAACCGACATCGCGCCGAGCCTTTCTGGCGGGCACGGCGGGTATGGCGGCGGCCGCGCCGTTCGGCCCCGCTGTGGCAGCACTGGGCGCAAGAGCGGCTGACCAGCACCGCATCGACCGGCATCGCTTCGGGCTGAATTATGTCCCGTCGGGCGACTGGTATTTCAGCTACAACGCCTGGAACCGCGACCAGATCGCCGCCGATCTGGGCCGGGTCGCCGAGCTCGGTGCGGACCACATCCGCTTCATGCTCGTCTGGCCGTGGTTCCAGCCCAACCCAACCGCGCTCAGCAATGCGCATCTCGACCGGCTCGACCAGTTGATCGAGGCGGCCGCGGCGAATGGGCTCGACGTGATGCCGAGCCTCTATACCGGCTGGCTGAGCGGCTTTCACTTCAACCCCAATTTCTACGAGGATCTACCGTTCTACACCTCGCCCAAATGGGCGCGCGCCCAGGATCTCTACGTTGACGGCGTTGCCGCGCGGCTGGGGCGGCACCGCAACCTGCTCGGCGTCGATCTCGGCAACGAACTGGCGTGCAGCTGGAAGGCGCCGACCCGAGACGGCGACGCGTGGATGACGCGCCAGCTCGACCGGCTGACGACGCTGCTGCCGGGCGGGGTGCATGTCAACGGCGTCGATCACACATCGTGGTTCCGTGACGACACCTTTTCGGCGGCGGCGCTGATCGCGCACCAGCCGGTCGCGACACTGCATTGCTGGCCGTTTTGGACCGGCGCGGGGAAGCTCGGCGGGCCGCTCGACCGGCCCTACACGCACCTGATCGCCGGGATGGCGACGCTTGCGCGCAGCCTGGGGAACGCCCCGCGCCATCCGATCTGGGCGCAGGAATTCGGCGCATGCATGCTAGAGATGCCCGAGCGCGACGTGCTACGTTATCTCGAGATCGCGGTCGAGCAGGGCATGGCTGCCGGAGTGAACTGGTTCACCTGGTGGTCGAGCCACGACGTCAGCCGACGTTTCGACTTTCATCCTTTCGAATATGGCCTGGGGTTGATCGACGAAAGCGGCCGGATCAAGCCGACCGGGCGGCTGTTTCGCCGCATCGCCGATCGCTATCGCGGCCGGCCGGTGGCGATGCCGCCCGCCCCGCCTCCGCCGCCAGCCCAGCGCACCGACGCGGGCACTTGGCGGTGGCTTGCCGAATGGATGCGCTATCCGCTCGCCCCCGGCGCGCTGGAACAGCTGAACGGGTAGTAAATGTGGATGCGCGGGTTAAGCGAGCGCCGGCGGTATCCGTCGCGCGCGAACAAGAAGGACTCATCGAATACATGCGCTCAGTACGAAATATGATCGTGGCGGCCGCGATTCCCGCGGCAGTTTTGACCAGCGGCGCGGCGGCGAGATCCACGCGTTCCGACCGGACACCCCTCGTGATGCAAGGTGATTACCCCGTCGTGACCGTGTATCTCGGCCAGCGCGCTGAGCCTCATCGCTTCATCGTCGATACGGCTGCGGGCGCAACGGTCCTCGACCGCCCTCTGGCCGCGCGGTTCGCTGGCGGGCGTCCGCGCGCCGACCGGAATGTGCAGGGCGCGAGTGGCGGCGCGACCGCTTATGGCGGAGCACGGCTGGATCGGTTGCGGGTGGCCGGGCGCACGATCACCGGCCTTGCGATCGTGACGACCGACATGGCGCGGTTCGGGAACGGCAACCAGCGGTATGACGGCATCCTGGGCAATGACGTGCTGTCGCGCTACGCTTATATTTTCGACGTTCCGGGCGGCGGGTTGACTCTGCTCGACCGTGACCGGCCCGACGCGACACGATGGAACCAGTGCTTGCTCAATCCGCTCGCCGGGCGACCGGGCGCGCCCAGGGGCTTTGTCCTCGTCCCGATCGACCTGCGCGCCGGGTCAACGGCGCTCGGCATCGTCGATACCGGTGCGGCCGCCACGGTGCTCAACTGGGCGGCGGCGGACGCGGCCGGGCTGCGCCGGGGCGGCGAGGGCGTCACGCCGGACCGGCCGGTCGCGGGGTTCGACCCCAAGGCGGGAACGGCATCGTCGCGCGCGGTGATCCGCGGTGCGGCGATCAACGGCGTGGCGCTGCCGCCCGCAGGCGTACGGCTGAGCGACCTACCGGTGTTCGAACCGTTCGGACTGAAGGATAAGCCCGGCCTGATCTTGGGCGTGAACGTCCTGCGGGCGGTGCCGTTTGCCGTGACACGCAACGCTGGCGCGTTTTGCCAGCAACCGCCTGCGGCCGGCTAGGTCCGACACGCGGTCGACGGTCCACTGGTCCACTCCCTCCGCCACGACAGTCGCGGAAAGGCGGAAAAGGTTCACAGCGCTCGGCAAGCGTCGCCGCCGCTACAGGCCGCAACCTTCGCCCGTCAGGAATGTATCCGCAAGAGCGGGGTCCCCGGCTGCCAGGTGACCCGCTGGATCCAGACGGACGCGATTGGTTGACCGCCCGGTCCGATCGCGGGGCGGAACTTCCCGCGCAACGTCGCCAGCCGGCAGGTCAGGTCCTCGAACACCTTGTCGCCTCCGGCCTTGGCGACCGCGCAATCCTTGACCGATCCGTCGGCCGCCACGACGAGCCGCATCACCACCGCTCCGACAGCTCCGCCACGGTTGAGAGCGGCGGGGTAATCGTCCGCCTTGAACCAGTCCGCTACGTTGCCGACCGGCTCCGGTGCGCTCTTCCGCTGCCGTTGCTCGGCGGGATTGAGGCCCCATCTCGTGATAAGATCGTCCATGCACTTATCGAGCGCCGCGAGCGGCGCCTTCATCGGCCCGACATCGAGCTGCATCGCGTAGCGTCTGGCGAAGTTCACGCCGAGCCTGGTCGGCTGGCCGGCCGCGACATCGCTGCGCAGGGCGGCGGGCAGGTCCTTGTCGGGCCTGAAGCGCAGGCTTCCCGGCGCTCCAACTCCGGCGGCGAAGCCACGCGCGGTCATGCCGGGAACCTGCGCGACGGTGGAGGTGCTCACCACGGCGGGAAGGTTCTCATCGGTCACCGGGATGCGGGGACCCGCCAGAGCCATTTCGAGGACGTCGTTCACGTCGAGCCGGCTGAGTTGCAGCGTCGTCTGGCCCTTGCCCTCGCCGAATGTGCGGAGCAGCCGGCATTCGGACGGAGCATAGTCCATCTGCCACTTCGTCGCCGGGGCAAGCGGAACGAACTCTTTCGCCGCGGCGGCGGCGGGACAGGCGGCAACGGCAATGATAGTCGCCACGATCTTCATGTTGGTACGCATGGGGCCTCTCCTGCATCGGCTTTGTACATAGGTCAGCGGACATCGCGATAACGACATCTCGGCTGGTCGGTTCCCGCTCGATCAGCGCGCGCCGAACGGGGCAATCGGCGCACCCGCGTCGCTGGGCGGAGGCACGGCACTCGTCGCCCATTTCGTCGGCGTCTCGCTCATCGTGAAGTGCAGCCGCGCGTCGCCGGCGAGGTCGCGGTGGCGCAGCC
>CAXTPT010000073.1:0-6920 GCA_964246315.1 uncultured Sphingomonadaceae bacterium
AGACCGAGGATTTCGCGCGGCGCCCGCTCGCCTGGCTCGACCTGATCAGCCGCAACCGGGGCACCACCCTCTCCTATTCGCCGACCTTCGGCTACGACATCTGCGCGCGGCGCATTTCGAGCCTGACCAAGGCGTGCGACCGCTTCGACCTGTCGCGCTGGCGGGTCGCGGGCAACGGTGCCGACATGATCCGTCCCGACGTGATGCAGGCGTTCGTCGACGCGTTCGGCGAGTGCGGGTTTTCGGCCAGCGCGTTCCTGCCGAGCTATGGTCTGGCCGAGGCGACGCTGGCGGTGTCGATCATGCCGCCGGGCGAGGGCATCCGCGTCGAGCTGGTCGAGGAAACGCAACTCTCCGGGCAGGCGGGGCGCCGCGACCGGCCCCAGCGCTATCGCGCGATCGTCAATTGCGGCAAGCCGGCGCGCGGCATGCGGATCGAGATTCGCGAAGAGGACGGCACGCCGCTCCCCGAACGCGCGATCGGCAAGGTGTGGTGCACCGGGCCGTCGCTGATGACCGGCTATTTCCGCGACCCCGACGCCACCGCGGCGTGTCTCGCGGACGGCTGGCTCGACACCGGCGACATGGGGTACGTGTCGGACGGCTACATCTACATCGTCGGCCGCGCCAAGGACATGATCATCGTCAACGGCCGCAACCACTGGCCGCAGGACATCGAGTGGGCGGTCGAGCAGCTGCCCGGCTTCAAGCAGGGCGACATCGCCGCCTTCGCGATCACCACGCCGGGCGGCGAGGAGACGCCGGCGGTGCTCGTCCAGTGCCGCACGTCGGACATGGCCGAGCGCACGCGGCTGCGCGCGCAGATCCACGAGCGGGTGCGCTCGATCACGGGGATGAACTGCGTCGTCGAGCTCGTGCCGCCGCGCACGCTGCCGCGCACCTCGTCGGGCAAGTTGAGCCGCGCCAAAGCGCGCAACCTCTATCTTTCGGGCGAAATCCAGCCTTACGATATCGCCGCCTAGCGGCAGACGAAGATGAGCGCGCATAATCGAGGTTAATCGAGGGTCGCGCTTACTTCTCGTCAACTGTTGCGGCCCTAGACCGCCGCTGTGCCGAACCCCGGGTCTTCTTCGCCGAACGCGTCTCCCTCCTGGCTGGCCGTGCTCGGTCTCTCGGGGGTTCGTGACGGCTCGTCGATCAAGCCCGATTCCGCGCGAGCGCCGGAGGTGATCGGGCTCCAGCCGCTATGGTTGCTGGTCAATCTGGCTGGAGCGGTGGCACTGTCGGCAGCGGTGCGCACCACCGTCCCGACCAACGAGGTCGCGATGTGGCTCGGCGCGACCGCGCTGGTCGTCGCGCTGCTGCTCGCGTTAAGCCGCCGCTCGGCGGGCCGCGGGGCGCCGATGCCCGTCGCGCTCAGCGCCGCCGGCGCGGCGCTGCTCGGGCTGCTGTGGACGATCCCGCCGTTGCTGTTCAGCGGGCATGGCGACACCGACCAGGATATTGCGCTCGCCGCGATCCTTCCCGGAATGATGGCGGCGGCGACGCTGATGCTGTCGGCCGCGCCCCTGGCCGCGGTGATGTTCGTCGCGCTCCTCGGTGGCGGCGGCTGTGCGATGATGGCGCAGACGGGATCGCCGCTGCTTGCCGCGATCGTGCTGTTCTACACCGCCTGCATGCTGATCGGATGCCTTTCCGCCGGACGTCTGGCGGTGCACCGTCGCACCGTCGAGACGGCGTTGGCCGAGAAGAACGACGTGGTCAGCCTGCTGCTCGGCGAGTTCGACGAGGACGGCGCCGATTGGCTGTGGCAGATCGACGCGTCGAAATGCCTCGTCAACGTATCGGCCCACGCGGCGCGCAGGCTCGGCGGGACGCCCGCCGAGATCGAGGGCAAGCCGCTGCTCCAGCTGCTCGCGGGCACGGCATGGCAGGACGGCAATTTCTCCGACGGCCATCATCGGCTGGCCGGCTGCCTCAATGCACGCGAAAGCTTCAGCGATCTCGAATTGCCGGTGGCCCTCTCTGACGAGACGCGCTGGTGGAGCCTGTCGGCTGCGGCGCGGCGCGACGCGCAGGGCCGCTTCGCCGGCTTCTGGGGAGTCGGCTCCGACATCACCGAGCAGCGCCGCGCGGTCGAGCGGATCGATCATATGGCGCGTTTCGACGCATTGACCGGGCTCGCCAATCGGCCGCAGGTGATGGAAGTCCTCGCCGGCGCCCTCGTTCAGGGCCATCGTGAAAAACGCCGCGCGGCGCTGATGATCCTCGATCTTGATCGCTTCAAGGCGGTCAACGATACGCTCGGCCACCCGATGGGCGACCTTCTGCTGCGTGAAGTCGCCGACCGGCTGCGCGCGATCTGCGGCGAAGGCGAGATCTGCGGCCGGCTTGGCGGCGACGAATTCGCGATCGTCGTGTCCGACGCGTCGAACCGCGCGCGCGTCGATCGGCTGGCCGAGACGATCATCGCCCAGCTCTCGACGCCGTTCGAGATCAACGGGCATCGCCTGTTCATCGGCGCGAGCGTCGGCATTGCGACCAGCCCGATGGACGGCCGCTCGGTCGAGATGCTGGTGCGCAATGCGGATCTCGCATTGTATCGCGCGAAAGAGGACGGGCGCGGCGTCCATCGTCGCTACGAACAGAAATTCCATGCGCGTGCCGAAGAGCGCCGCGAGATGGAGACGGCGCTGCGCGACGCGCTCGAGCTCGGCCAGTTCCATCTCGCCTACCAGCCGATCGTCGCCGCATCGGACGGCAAGATCGAGGCGTTCGAGGCGTTCCTGCGCTGGAATCACCCCGTGCTCGGCAATGTCGCGCCCGACCGGTTCATTCCGATCGCCGAGGAAGCGCGGCTGATCGGCCGGATCGGCGAATGGGTCATCCGCACCGCATGCGCCGAAGCAATGACCTGGCCCGAGAATGTCCGACTCGCGATCAACCTGTCGGCCGAGCAGCTTCACGATTCGGAGCTCGTCACCACGCTGATGTCGGCGCTGTCGCACAGCGGGCTCGCGCCGCATCGGCTCGAGCTGGAGATCACCGAGGCGGTGTTCCTGCGTCAGGAGGCAGCAACCGCGGCGGTGCTCGATCGCGTCCTGAAGCTCGGCGTCGGGGTCGCGCTCGCCGATTTCGGCATCGGGCATTCGTCGCTCGGCTATCTCCACGCGGCGCGCTTCAGCACGATCAAGATCGACCGCAGCTTCGTGCGCGGCGCGGTGGACAACGCCGCTGCGAGCATCGGCATCATCCGCGCGGTCGTCGCGATGGCCGACAGCCTGGGCATGAAGACCACCGCCGAGGGCGCGGAGACCAACGAGGAATATTCGCTGGTGCGCAAGCTCGGTTGCCGCCAGGTCCAGGGCTATCTG
The DNA here is from genome assembly GCA_964246315.1 of uncultured Sphingomonadaceae bacterium. GTDB lineage: Bacteria > Pseudomonadota > Alphaproteobacteria > Sphingomonadales > Sphingomonadaceae > Sphingomonas_O. The sequence continues at coordinate 3,336 of CAXTPT010000073.1, forward strand.
TTCGGCCATCCCGTCCCCGCCGAGGAAGCGCGCGCGATGATCGGGCTGAAGCGCAGGCGGGTCGCTTAGGACATCCAGTGCGGCTGGGTTGTTTTTATGGCGCAGGCCGTGGCGCGCCACTTCAACTTGAACTGACGCGCGCATGCTTGCACTCACCCCGCCCCGCCGCTATGGACCCGCTTCCGGACCCCGGAGGAGTGTAGCTCAGTTGGTAGAGCATCGGTCTCCAAAACCGAGGGCCGGGGGTTCGAGTCCCTCCACTCCTGCCACCGCGGCGAGAGCGGTCTAGGGTTCGGAATTTTCGAATGAGGCCAGGGGCGGTTCCGGCATGACGCTGGAGTGCCGCCATTGGCCGTTCAGGGCGTATCTGGAAGGCGAACGTGGCGAATACCTCACCCGGCGAATTCATCAGGCAGGTGCGGACCGAGACCAATAAGGTCGCGTGGCCGACTCGCCGCGAGACGATGATGACCGCCGTGATGGTGATCATCATGACGTCGGTGCTGGGGATTTTCTTTTTCGGCGTCGACCTGCTGTTCCGCCATATCGTCAAGGATCTGCTCGATTTCGCGATGACCGGCGGGATCGAGAAATTATGGTGGATCGGCGGCGTCGCCGGGCTCGCCGTGATCGTTTTTCTGCTGGCTAAGAGAAGCTAATGTCGCGCTGGTACATCATCCACGCCTACTCGGGCTTCGAGAACAAGGTTCGCGACGCGATCATGGCGGAAGCCACGCGGATGGGACTGGACCAGCTCGTCGAATCGGTCGAAGTTCCGACCGAGAAGGTCACCGAGGTTCGCCGCGGCAAAAAGGTAACGTCCGACCGCAAGTTCTTTCCGGGGTACGTACTTGCGAAGCTTTCGCTGAACGACGACGTCTACCATCTTGTTAAGAACACTCCAAAAGTCACCGGGTTCCTTGGCTCGTCGGGTAAGCCCCAGCCGATCACCGAGGCTGAGGCCGCGCGCATCCTCAACACCAAGGACGAAGCCGCCGCCGCCGCGCCCAAGGCGAAGATCAAGGTCGATTTCGAGATCGGCGACAGCGTGCGCGTGCTCGACGGCCCGTTCGCAAGCTTCAACGGCATTGTCGAGGAGCTCGATTTCGATCGCTCGCGCGTGAAGGTGTCGGTGTCGATCTTCGGCCGCGCGACGCCGGTGGAGCTGGAGTTCGAACAGGTGGAACGGGCGAAGTAGAATGTTGTGCCCCCGCGAAGGCGGGGGTCCAGACTGGGTTCCCGCTTTCGCGGGAACACATAAGAGAGAGCAATCTGCGGGAGGCGGGACCTCGGACCGTCGCATGGACCGCTAAACTTGGAAGAGAGTGAACGATGGCGAAGAAGATCACCGGTTACATCAAGCTGCAGGTGCCCGCGGGCTCCGCCAACCCCTCGCCGCCGATCGGCCCGGCGCTGGGCCAGCGCGGCGTCAACATCATGGAATTCTGCAAGGCGTTCAACGCCCAGACCGGCGATCAGGAGAAGGGCACTCCGCTGCCCACCGTGATCACCGTCTATGCCGACCGCAGCTTCTCGTTCGAGACCAAGACGCCGCCGGCGTCCTACCTGATCAAGAAGGCGGCGAACCTCAAGTCCGGCTCGAAGGAGCCGGGCAAGCTCTCCGCGGGCAGGATCAAGCGCTCGGCGCTGGCGGCGATCGCCGAAGCCAAGATGAAGGATCTCAACGCACACGACATCGAGGCGGCGACCAAGACGATCGAAGGTTCGGCCCGCGCGATGGGCCTCGAAGTGGTGGAGGGCTGATCATGGCCAAATCATCCAAGAAGGCCAAGGCCACGGCAGCCTCGGTCGACCGCGAGAAGCTCTACGGCGTCGACGAGGCGCTCGGGTTGGTCAAAAGCCATGCCACCGCCAAGTTCGACGAGACGATCGAGGTCGCGCTCAATCTGGGCGTCGATCCGCGCCATGCCGACCAGATGGTGCGCGGCGTGGTAACGCTGCCCAAGGGCACGGGCAAAGACGTGCGCGTCGGCGTGTTCGCGCGCGGGCCCAAGGCGGATGAAGCCCGCGAGGCCGGCGCCGACGTGGTCGGGGCGGAGGATTTGCTCGAGATCGTCCAGGGCGGCACGATCGATTTCGACCGCTGCATCGCGACCCCCGACCTGATGGGCCTGGTCGGGCGGCTCGGCAAGGTGCTCGGCCCCAAGGGGCTGATGCCCAACCCGAAGCTCGGCACGGTGACGATGAACGTCGGCGAGGCGGTGCGCGCCGCCAAGGGCGGACAAGTCGAGTTCCGCGTCGAGAAGGCCGGGATCATCCATTCGGGGATCGGCAAGGCGTCGTTCCCGGCGGAGGACCTGCGCGCGAATTTCGACGCGTTCGTCGATGCGATCGTCAAGGCCAAGCCGGCCGGCGCCAAGGGCAAATATGTCAAGAAGCTCGCGCTGAGCTCGACGATGGGCCCGGGCGTCAAGGTCGACACCGCCGAGGTGGCGGGGGCATAGAAATCACAAGCTCACCGCTGTCCCGAGCGAAATCGAGGGACATTCGACGGTGGGAACGTGACTCGACTTCGCCCGACGTAGCGGAGTAGGGATTGGAAATTGCCGGCAGCCTTCGGGTTGCCGGTCAGTACCGTCCGAGACAGCGGGTGGGCTTTACGCCCTTAATCTCCCGCCGAGACGGGGAAAGTTTCACCGGCCTCGCGTGCGATGCGCGGCCGCCTTCTGGTCTCCCCGAGATCAGGCGACTTCCCCTTCGGACGGGCCAGCGGGCCCGTTGCCCGCCGGCTCAGACTGCCGGTCGCAATTCCGCGCCCGGCGAATGTGGAGAAGGGCATGGAACGAGCTGAAAAGCCCGCTCTGGTCGCCGAGTTGAACCGCACCTTCAACGAGACCAGCGTGGTGGTCGTCACCCGCAATCTCGGCCTCACGGTGGCGCAATCCACCGCGTTACGGACGAAGATGCGCGATGCCGGCGCGACCTATCGGGTATCGAAGAACAGCCTCGCCCGCATTGCCGTCAAGGACACGTCGTACGCCGGCCTGACCGACCTTCTGGTCGGCCCGACCGCGCTCAGCACGTCCGCCGATCCCGTCGCGCCCGCCAAGGTGCTCGTGGAATTCGCGAAGACCAACGACAAGTTGGAAATCGTCGGCGGCGCGATGGGCACGACCGTCCTCGACGTCAACGGGGTCAAGGCGCTGGCAACCCTGCCGTCGCTCGACGAGCTGCGGGGCAAGATCGTGGGGCTGATCCAGGCGCCCGCGACCAAGCTCGCTCAGCTCACGAATGCGCCGGCGGCACAGCTGGCCCGCGTGTTCGGCGCTTATGGCGCCAAAGAAGCTGCCTGATTTTATCGAAACGCTTATGGGGCAATGCCCCGATGGAGACTTAATATGGCAGACCTGAACAAGATCGTTGAAGACCTCTCGGCGCTGACCGTGCTCGAGGCGGCGGACCTTTCGAAGCTTCTCGAGGAGAAGTGGGGCGTCTCGGCCGCTGCCGCGGTGGCGGTCGCCGGCCCGGCTGCGGGCGGCGCCGGCGGCGGCGCTCCGGCCGCCGAGGAGAAGACCGAATTCGACGTCATCCTGACCGGCGACGGCGGCAAGAAGATCAACGTCA
>CAXTPT010000074.1:0-6773 GCA_964246315.1 uncultured Sphingomonadaceae bacterium
GATACGCTCCGCTCGGCCTGGTCGGCCGTTGGGCGCTACCGCAGCACCGCCGCCGCGTCGTTCACCCGCACGTCCTGCATCATGTCGAGATAGGCGTCGAAATACGGCTTGTGGCTCGCGCCGACGATCGACAGCACCCGCGATCCCGGCCGCGCCACCATCGTCGCGCGGATATTGGCAACCATGCGCAGGTTGCGCACTTCCCACCACGCGGCGTACCAGCGGCCATAATGCTGCGGCGAGGGTTCCTGCATCGCCGCGCCCATGTCGGTCCGCACCGTCTCGCGGCCGGTCCTCGGGTCCTGGTAGAAGCGGTACAGCGCCAGGGTCGCCTCGGGCGTGCCGAGCGCCCGTTGCAGCGCCTCCATCCGCGCGCGGATCGGCGGCATGCCCTGGGCCTTCCACGCCGCGCTGACCGCCTCGCTTTGCGCGTCGGGGGCAAGGCCCAGCGTCGCGTCGGACGAGTGATCGTCGGTGGCATAGACGCGCTCGAGCCCCAGCCGCACGGCGAGCGCGACGGCGATGTCGATGGTCTCGTTGGGCGCTTGGCGCCGGGTGTCGAGGATCGCCGTCAGCGCCGCGTCGAGCCCGTCGCCGGCATGGCGCTCGTTGGCGGGCAGCCGGCGCCACTGGACCTGTGCCGAAGACCGGTCGTTGGCGGCGAGGAACAGGCTGGCCAGCTGGCGCCGTTCCGCCGCGCTCGGCGTGGCGGGCCAATCGGCCAGCCGCTTCTCGATCGCCAGATTGGCTTGCGCCACGGTCAGCCCGGTCGCCGCCTGTGCCGCCTTGCTGTCCCAGCAATAAGTGTCCCACGCATTGCCGGTCAGCGTGCGATTGGCATCGAGATACGCGCAGTCGCTGCCCGACAGTTGCTCGACGGTGATGATGTCGGGCCGCCACGCCGCCAGCCGGTCGAGCACCGGCGCCAGCGTCGCTGGATCGAAGCCCTTGGGCAGTTGCGACAGATGCGGCGAACCGATCACCAGCACCTCGTTGAGCGGCCCGGCGACCGCGCCCTTCAGCTGGCGCGGGTCGAAAGCGGGCTTGCCTGCGGCGATGATCATGAGCGGCAGCACGGCCGCGAACGGGCGGAGTTTCACGGCCCGTGATCTACTTGGCTAACACAGTTGACGCAAGTTGCGCCGCCGCCGCGCCGCGCTATGCACCGGCCATGCCTGCCGACCGCATCTGGACCGCCGCGCTCGTCGTCATCGGCGATGAAATCCTGTCGGGCCGGACGCAGGACAAGAATGTCGCGCAGCTCGCGCTCTGGCTCAACCTCCAGGGCATCCGCCTCGCCGAAGTGCGCGTGGTGGCGGACGACCGGCAGGCGATCGTCGAGGCGGTCAACGCCTTGCGCGCCCGCAACGACTATCTCTTCACCACCGGCGGGATCGGCCCGACGCATGACGACATCACCGTCGATGCCATCGCCGCGGCGCTCGGCGTCGGGGTCGAGGTGCATCCCAGGGCGCGCGCGATGCTCGAAGGCTATTACGCCACGCGCGGCGGACTGACCGACGCGCGGCTGCGCATGGCGCGCGTGCCCGCGGGGGCCAGCCTGATCGAGAACCGCACCTCGGGCGCGCCGGGCATCCGCCACGGCAATATCTTCATCATGGCGGGCGTCCCGCACATCACCGCCGGCATGCTCGTCGCGCTCGATGGGCAGCTGGAGGGCGGCCGCCCGGTGGTGTCGCGCACCGTCGGCTGCTGGACCGCCGAGAGTGAGGTCGCCGACCTGCTGCGCGAGACCGAGGCGGCGCATGACGGGTGCCAGATCGGCAGCTACCCGTTCTTCCGCGATGGCCGCGTCGGCGCCAATTTCGTCATCCGCTCGACCGACGAGGCCGCTGCCGAAGCCTGTTCCGCAGACCTGATCGAGCGGCTCGGCGCGTCGGGGCGCGAAAGCGTTCCCGACGGCATCTGATGGCGGGCGGCTGCTTACCGGCCGGCGGTATCGGGCGCGGCGGCGGTGCTGGCCTGCGGCAGCCGCCGCACCAGCACGATGCACATCAGCGTGACGGCGGCGGATACGATGAACGCCGCGCCGGGAAAATGCACGGGCGCGCCGGGCCCGGTGAAATGGGCCATCACGCCCGTCAGCAGCAGCGGCGCGGGCAGCGTGCCGAGGCCCATCGCCATCGACGCGATGCCCTGCGTCTCGCCCTGCGTTTCGGGCGTCGCGCTCTTGGACAGCAGCGCCAGCAGGCTCGGCTGGGTCAGCGCCTGGATGGCGATCACGATCATGATCGCGAAGACTTGCCAGCTTGCCGTCACGAAGGGGTAAAGCACGAAACCGCACGCCGCGGCGGCCAGCCCCAGCGTCGCCGCATTGCGTTCGCCCAGCCGCTCGACCGCCGGTCCGGTGAACAGCGACTGCGCCACGGCCATGATCACCCCGACAAAGGCCAGGCTCGCCCCGATCATCGCGTTCGACCAGCCAAGCTGGGCGATGGCCCAAAAGCTCCAGGTCAACGGATAGACCAGGCTGGCGATCTGCCACAGCACCAGGATCGCGGCGATGCGGGCCATGCCGGGCGTCGCATGCGCCGTCCGCCAGGCGCCGAGCGGGTTGGCGCGCGACCAGTCGAACGCCCGGCGCCGTTCCGCGGGCAGCGTCTCGGGGAACACGAACACGCCATACATCACGTTGGCCGCGGCGAGCGCGGACGCGGCGTAGAACGGCGCCCGGTCGCCCATCTGTCCCAGCAGCCCGCCGATCGCCGGGCCGATGATGAAGCCGACGCCGAACGCCGCGCCGACATAGCCATAGGCCCTGGCGCGGTCCTCGGGCGCGGTGCGGTCGGCCAGCGCGGCTTGGGCCGGGGCGTAGCTGCCGCCGAACACGCCCGAGATCGTGCGGCCGAGGAAGATCAGCGGCAGCGTGTGCGCCACGGCGAGCAGCAGATAGTCGATCGCCAGCCCGCCCAGCGCCAGCAACAGCACGCGGCGCCGGCCATAGGCATCGGACAGGCCGCCCATCACCGGCGCGGCAAAGAAGGTGGCGAGCGCCATCGCGAAGCCGATCCATGCCCCGGTCGACATCGCCCGCGGCAGGTCGATCTGGCCGACGCTCATCAGCAGCCGCGGCAGCACCGGCATGATCAATCCGAAGCTGACCGCGTCGATGAAGATGGTCACGAGCACGAACAGCGTGGCGTGCGGACGGGCGGCGGTCATCGACTCCGTCTCGCGCTTGCGGGCGAGGGCCGGGGCGAGGGGACACCCCCGCCGGCATTCCCGCCACGGCAAAGCCGCGTCGTCAATCGGCGCCCGCGCCGTCGCTGCGGGTCGTGCTCGCGCTGCATTGGAGCGGGTGAAGGGAATCGAACCCTCGTATTCAGCTTGGGAAGCTGCTGCTCTACCATTGAGCTACACCCGCATGGGCGCTCGCTTGCCACGGCGCGGCGGCGGCGGTCAACCGCGGACAAAGGTGATCGTCCGCGTTGCCGGGTCGGCGGCGGTCAGACGTACGTCGAGCGCGTCGCCCGGCTCGGCATTGACATTGAGCCGCGCGACCACCGGCAGGTCGCGCAGCTGGATGCGCGCGCCGCGCTCGTCCACGTCGGTGACGACGGCGGTAAAGCTGTCGCCGACGCGGCTCTGGAGCAATTGGGCCTCGGCCAGATCCACGACCGCGCGGGCGATCCGGCCGCCCAGCGCATCGGCGCGCGCCATGATCTTGGGCAGGCGCGTAAAGGCCTCGGTGACCGCAGCCGGCACCGGCTGTGCATGGGCCACGGCCAGCGCGGCGCGGATCACATAACGGTCGGCCAGCCGCCGCAAGGGCGCCGTGGCATGCGCGTAAGTCGCGGCCATCGGCGCGTGCCACGGCGTCACGCCCTCGCGATAGGGCGCGTAGCTGGCCCCCGGCCCGGCGCGGCGTATCGCCAGCAGGAAGGCGGCCTCGCCTGGCTGGCCGGGGTCGAGTTCGCGCTGGAAGTCGGCGAGCGATCGCGCCGCTGGCCAGTCGAGATGATAGGCCCTGGCCGTCGCGCGCAGCCGCGCCACCGCCCGGCCATCGGGCGCTGCCATGACGCGGAACAGGCCGGTTTTGGCGGCGAACAGCGCGTCGGCGACAGCCATGTTGGTCGCCAGCGACAGCGCGGCGTTCTGCTGCTCGGACGCCAGCATCGGCCGGAAGGCGAGTTGATACCCGCCGGCGCCGTCGCGCGCGACTTCCTGCTCGGGCGGATCGGCGCGCGCCGCACCGCGCCTTGCCTCCGCGGCCATGATCCGCGCGGCGAGCTCGTCAAAGCCTCCGGGCAAGTCGGCGTCGGTCACCGTCTCATAAGCCAGCTTGGCGCGGCTGCGGACAATGGCGCGTTCCACGCCGTCGAGCTTCACGCCGCCATCGGGCGCGACCCGTACGGTGAAGATGACCGCGGGGCGGTCACCCTCGGGCAGCAAGCTCGCCGCGCCTTCGCTCAGCACCGGCGGGTAAAGCGGCACGCGGCCGTCGGGCAGATATTGCGTTTCCCCGCGCCGCCAGGCTTCCTGGTCGAGCGGATCGCCGTCACCGACGAACCAGGCGACATCGGCGATGGCGTAATGGAGCAGCAGGTCGGCGCCTGCCCGCTCGATCGCAAAAGCCTGGTCGAGATCGGTCGCGCCAGCCGGATCGAGCGTGACGAACGGCAGGCTGGTGCGGTCGGCATGATCGCTCGGCGGACGCCCGATCGCGGCCTGCGCCGCCGCTTCGGCCTCAGGCGGGAAAGCCGCGGGCAGCCGAAACTCCGCCCGGATCGAGGACAGGCCATCCCCGAGAGCGCGCGTGGGATCGAGCAAAGTCTTCATGCCCGCGCCTTAGGCCGATGGGCAGACAAGAAAAGGGGGGCGGCGCAACCCCCGCGCCAGCCCCCAAGGTGGACCGCCGTCGCGTCAGGCGAGGACGGTTCGGGTCGCCCTTGTGCGCCGGCGTGCGAAGCTGACAAAGCCCATGCCAGTGATCATCATCGCCCAGGACGCCGGCTCCGGAACCGTGCCGCCCAGGTCGCGCAACTGATACGTGATCGATATCTGACCGACGTCGAACGGCGCGGCCAGGCCGGTCACGGTTTCGTCCAGGGCAAGGCCGTCGAAACTGAACGCCGCGCCGGGGATCGCCCCGGTGATCGCCGTCAGGCAATTGCCGCACGCACCCGGCGCGATATCCCCGCCGGTACGTGTGGTCGGGCCCCCGTTCAGGCTGAACGTGACCATGCCGACATTGTTGGTCGAGCCATTGGGACCGGGGGGCGAATCGCCATTGGCATCGAGGAAGTTGATGCCGAACAACTGCTCGCCCGATGCCGGCACGGCGAATGGGCCGTCGAGCGAGATCGTCGCGAGGATCTGGTCGCCCTGGTTCAGGGTGAAGGGGGTGAACGGATTGAGAAACAGATTGCCGGTGAAGAAGGTGCTGGCGCCAATGGTGAAGGTATTGGTTGTCGTGTTGGCGACCGAGCCGGTGAGCGAAATGGTATGAACCGCGGCGGTTGCCGGAGCGGCAAGGGCCAGAGCGGCGGCGAAGGCGAATAGGCGCATGATGATCTCCCGGAAGTTGCGGCGATGTGCGCGGCGGCGGCGCCCGGCGCACCTCTCGAATCCGAGGGGGTCGAGCATTTGTGCCGAACGAACACTGGGGTTGGCGGTTGTGCGGACGCTAGCTAAGCCATGACGATAACGGAGTTCTCCATGCTCGATACGGTTCTGTCGCTTGCCGAGGAGGCGCTCCGCGCGCGAACTGGACCCGAGGCAGGCGCGGCGTTTCGCGACGCGCTGATGCCGCGCGGCGTGAGCTACCTGCAGGTGCGCAATTACTGGCGTCCACGAGGGCGGCTGACGTCGGCGGCGCACTGGGCGGCGGGCGGCTTCGTCACGCGGCATGTCCGGCCCGGCTGGATCGGCAGCGCGAGTTCGAATTATGTCTGCTTCGAACAGAACCCCCTGCTCCGGCCGATAGCGACAGGGCGGACGCGCTATCGCTTCAGCAGCTATGCGCCGCACGGCGACAGGCGTTTCGCCCGTTACTGGGAGGCGATGGGCGAGGGTGGCATCGGCGAGGCCTTGTGCGCCACGGCCTATGGCGAGGACGGCGCCATCGCGTCGCTGCACATCGGCTTCGCGGAGGCCACCTTGCCCGGCGATCTTGCCGAGGCGGTGCAGTCCGCGGGCGGCATCGTTGCCGAACGCATCCTCGCTCTCGAAACCCCCGCCGCGCCGGATCGCCCGGCGCTGAGCCAGCGCGAGCGCGATGCGATCTCGTACGTCGCCGAGGGCAAGACCGACTGGGAGATTGGCACGATCATGGGCGTCAGCGAGGCGACCGCGCGCTTTCACGTCGACAATGCGCGGCGCAAGCTGGGCGCAGTCAACCGCGCCCAGGCGGTCGCCTGCTATATCGCCGCGAACGGCTTTCTCTAAAGCACCTCGAACAGCCCGGCCGCGCCCTGGCCGCCGCCGACGCACATCGTCACGACAACATATTTGGCGCCGCGCCGCTTGCCTTCGATCAGCGCGTGGCCGGTGCAGCGCGCACCGGTCATGCCGAAGGGATGGCCGATCGAGATCGAGCCGCCGTTGACGTTGAGCAGCTCGTCGGGGATGCCGAGCTTGTCGCGGCAATACAGCACCTGCACCGCGAACGCCTCGTTGAGCTCCCACAGGCCGATATCGTCCATCTTGAGGCCGAAGCGTTCGAGCAGCTTGGGGATCGCGAACACCGGGCCGATGCCCATTTCGTCGGGCTCGGTGCCCGCCACCGCCATGCCGACATAGCGGCCGAGCGG
>CAXTPT010000075.1:0-6622 GCA_964246315.1 uncultured Sphingomonadaceae bacterium
CGCGGCCGCCTTTGCCGAGGCGCGCGAGAAATACGCCAAGAAGCTCGCAACCTATCAGCGCGATATGAAGATAGCCGCGGCGAACGCCGGCACGGCAAAGCCTGAAAAGCCGGTCGAGCCGACCGCGGAGGAGTTCGAGTTCACCCCGTTCGGTCTGCTCGCCGGCGTGTCGGTCGGGCCGGCGAACCGTTTCGCCAAGCAGAATTTTTCGACCTATCTTCAGCAAGTCACGCCGGGAACGTATCGCATTTATGGGCTGCTCGCGGTGCTGCCGGGTGCAGCGCCGATGGGCAGCTGCTATTGCCTGGGCAGCGTCAAGTTCGACGCCAGGGCAGGGGAAATCGTCGATCTCGGCGCCATTCCCAAGCCCGCTGAGCTGGACCGGCCGGCGGGCGACTCGTCCTATCCGGGCGATCTCGCTGGAGCGAAGGTCTTCGTGCCGGCGGGCGCGGATATGCCGCTCGATCCACGGCTGGCGTCGTCGAAGGTCGTGCCTGCAGCCTTCCGGCCGGTTGGCAAGCTGCCCAATTACTTCGGGCTGACGATCTCGCGGTTGCCGGAAATACCCGGCGTCATGCGCTACGATCGCGATCGCATCGTCGATCTCACCGGCGCGAGATGACAGCGGCGCATCGCCGCCCGCCCCATTCTATTGCGCATCGTCGTCCTGGTTCTTCACCACGCCGCCCGTGCCGCCGGCCCCGTCCGGAACGCCGGTCGAGGTGAACGTATCCGGCTCCGCGCCGCCTTCGCCGCGTTCCACCGCGTCCTTGCGTGCCTCGACGATCTGCTGAAGGTCGCTGCGGCTGTCTTCGTCGCTGCCGTCGGTCATGATCGGTTCCTTCAGGAAAAGGCGGCGCCGCCGGTCGGCTGACCGGGGGCGATGTCGGGCGTGGTCGACGGCGACGTATCGGGGATGTCGATGTCGGGTTGCGTCGGCGGCAGCTCGGTCGGGGCGGGGTCGGGCTGCGCCGGCTGGCTCGGCTGCGGCGGAAGTTCGGTCGGCGTGGAAGCCATCATTTCTCTCCTTCGATCCCCGGACAACGCGCGAGCGATGGGGCGGTTGCCGCGCAGCCGCACAGAAAGGCGCGGCGCGGCGCTTGCCCCGGGGGCGCCGACTGGTATAGACGCCGCCGACCTGCGGTGTCCGAGTGCGGGCGTGGCGGAACTGGTAGACGCGCCAGATTTAGGTTCTGGTATCGCAAGATGTGGGGGTTCGAGTCCCTTCGCCCGCACCAGCCGCCAAGCCCCAGCCGTCCGGGGCTGACAACACGAAAGACGAAGACAGAGTGATGAACATCGCCGAGACCGTGAACGAAGGCCTGAAGCGCGCCTATACGCTGACCATCCCCGCCAAGGATATCGAGGCGCGCGTCGATGCGGAGGTGACCAAGGTTGCGCCGCAAATCCGCATGCCCGGCTTCCGTCCGGGCAAGGTGCCGGCAAACCTCGTCAAGAAGATGCACGGTCCGCAGCTGATGCAGGATGCGCTCAACACCGCGATCCAGGAGGGCGTGCAGAAGGTCATCGGCGACAATCAATTGCGTCCCGCGATGCAACCCTCGGTCGAACTCGGCGAAGACTATGCGCCCGGCCAGGATGCCGAGATCAAGGTGGTGCTCGAAGTGCTGCCGCAGGTGCCGACACCGTCGATCGACGCGCTCAGGCTCGAGCGTCTGACCGTCGAGCCGGACGAAGCCGCGCTCACCGAGCAACTTCAGCAGCTCGCCGGCAACAACAAGCGTTTCGAATCCGCTCCTGCCGATTACGCCGCGACGGTGGGCGACTTGGTCGACATGGATTTCGTCGGCAAGGTGAATGGCAAGGCGTTTGAAGGCGGCACCGGCACCGGCATGGCGGTCGAAATCGGATCGGGCCGGCTGATCCCCGGTTTCGAGGACCAGCTGGTCGGCGTGAAGGCCAATGACGAAAAGACGATCAGCGTCACTTTCCCCGGGGATTACACGTCCAAGGACCTGGCCGGCAAAGCCGCGACCTTCGATCTCGTTATCAACGAAGTGAAGACGGCGGCCGAAAGCCGGATCGATGACGACTTCGCCAAGCAGCTCGGCCTCGAAAGCCTCGAACAGCTGAAAGGCCTGCTCAAGGGCCAGGCCGAGCAGGAACTCAACGGCCTCACGCGCACGCATATGAAGCGCAAGCTGCTCGATCAGCTGGCCGAGGGGCACAGCTTTGACGTGCCGCCGTCGATGGTCGACGCCGAATTCGACCAGATCTGGCGCCAGCTCGAACATGAAGCGAGCCACGAGACCGATCCCCAGGCCGCGCTTGCCGAAATGGAAGCCGAACGCGAGGATTACCGCCGCATCGCCGAGCGCCGCGTGCGCCTCGGGCTGCTGCTGAGCGAGATCGGCACCTCGAACGGTGTCGAAGTGTCGAACCAGGAGATGCAGCGCCTGATCGCCCAGGCCGCGCAGCAATATGATCCCAAGGATCGCGAGCGCTTCGTCCAATATGTCCAAAACGAGCCGATGGCCGCGGCGCAGCTGCGTGCCCCGCTTTACGAGGACAAGGTCGTCGACTTTTTGTTCGGCAAGGCGGACATCACCGACCGCAAGGCGACGCGCGCCGAGTTGGAAGCCGAAATCGAGGCGGATGACACCGGCGGGCATGTCCACGGCCCGGATTGCGGCCACGATCATGATCAGGATCAGGATACGAAACCTGCCAAGGCGAATAAGGCGGCAAAGAAGCTCGTGACCGACGGGGCTCCTGCCGCACCCGCGCCCACGCCAAAGAAGAGGGCGAAGGCGGCGCCGGCCACCGAAGCTGTCGCCACCGCCGAAGCGAATGATGCGGTCGCCGCGGCGCCGGTCAAGAAGGCCGCGACGCGCAAGACTCAGGCGACGAAAGCCGACAAGTAATTCCTCTGCCCTGAGCTTGTCGAAGGGCCGTCCTTCTCTTAGCCATGCGCGGAGAAGGGCGGGGCTTAGTCAGGCTCAGCCCAAACGGGTTGGGATGGGGAAGCTGTCGCGCATGAAGATCGCTGTCCTCTTGCCCTGCTATAACGAGGCGGCGGCGATCGCGCGGACCGTCGCGGATTTTCGCGCGGCGCTGCCGGCCGCGGCGATCCACGTCTACGATAATAATTCGAGCGACGGCACGGCGGACGCCGCGCGCGCCGCCGGCGCGATCGTTGGCGCGGAGCGGATGCAGGGTAAGGGCCATGTCGTCCGCCGCATGTTCGCGGACGTCGATGCCGACATCTACGTCCTTGCCGATGGCGACGCGACCTATGAAGCCGCCGCCGCCCCCGCGCTGATCCAGCGCCTGCTCGATGAGCGTCTCGACATGGTCGTCGGCGCGCGCCGGTCTGAGGTCGAGGCGGCCTACCGGCGCGGGCACCGGCTCGGCAATCGCCTCCTCACCGGCATGCTCGCCTGGACTTTCGGACGCAGCTTCACCGACATTCTCAGCGGTTACCGCATATTCTCGCGCCGCTTCGTCAAGTCCTTTCCGCTGCTTTCGGCGGGGTTCGAGATCGAAACCGAGATCAGCGTCCATGCGCTCGAAATGCGCATGCCCGTCGCCGAAATGGTCACCAACTATGCCGCGCGGCCCGAAGGGTCGGTGTCGAAGCTTAACACTTATGGTGACGGCTGGCGCATCGTCCGCACCATCGCGATGCTGTTTCGCCTCGAACGCCCGCTGGCCTTTTTCGGCGGGGTCGCGGCGCTGCTGGGTATCGCCGCGCTGATCCTCGCCGAACCGCTGTTCGAAACCTATGCCGCGACCGGTCTGGTGCCGCGCTTTCCGACGGCGATATTGGCCACCGGGCTCGTCCTGCTGTCCGCGCTGAGCGCCTTTACCGGCCTGATCCTCGACACCGTGGTCAGGGGCCGCCGCGAAGCCAAACGGCTCGCTTATCTGCGCTATCCGGCACCCGGCGGCTGATCTCAGGACACCGCGCCCATCGAGCGCCAGCGGGGCAGCGTTCGACTCGAAAAATGGTCGGCGGTCGTTGCCGTTTCGGTGGGGTCCGACAGAAGGCGATGCAGGCTCAGCAGGTCCTCGCGCGTCGTCCCGATCGCGGAGCCGATCGCCGGCGCGGCGAGGAAATCATAGGGCATGCCCTCCGCCACACGCTCCGCGATCACCCGGTTGAGGCGTAGCGCCGGGTCCCCGCCGCTGGTCTCGGCGGCGATGGCCAGCACTCCCGCATGCAGCAGCAATAGCGCCATCTGGGTGACATTGGCCTGACCCTGCCCGCGCATCGACGGCAAGGCGGCAAGTTCGGCGATCGTCGCGCCGGACGTCAGCTTGGCCAGCAACTCGCCCAGCATCTGCGTCTTCAATGTAATCTCGCCAAAGGCCGCCTTGATCGCCAGCGTGTCTCCGGCCGGCCGCTCGGCCAGCAACAGCCGCACATCGCCCAGCGCATCCAATTGCCGCCCGGCATTGGGCCACGGGCCGCGGCAATAGATGTCGCGGCGGAAGGATTGGTTGATGACGAAATCCTGCACGTCTTCGCGCAGCCCCGGATCGTCCTGCGCCAGGACCGCGTCGCGCAGCGGCGGCGGCAGCAGATCGGGCAGCATCGTTTCGGCCATCGTCGCCGGGCCGAGATAGCCGAACCCCGCACCGGCGAATGCGGCGGCCATCTCCGAATGCCAGAAGGGGGACCAATGTTCGGACAGATATTCGCCCGACAGATAGGCGCTGTTCTTGGTCTTGACCGCATCGATCTGCGCGCCGAGCCCGGGCAGGATGCGAAAGGTGTCGGCGCCGCCCGCGCGCAACCGGTCGAACAGTGCAATGGACTCGTCGATCACCTCGCGGCCCGATCTATCGCTCCCCGCCTTGATCCGCTGGGTGATGTGCTGGAACGGCATGGTCGCCAGCCAGCCGGGTTGGCTATTGTAGCTGTTATAGACCAGGCTGCCCGGGCGCGTCGCATGCGCCAGGCACCTGATCACCGCTGCACGGACTTCGGGCGAAACCCAGCTGCTGATGCCATGCATCACGACCTGATCGAACGTGCCCAGCGCCGCTGGCCAGTCCTGTGCCAGTTCGAGGAAATCGGCCTGCGCGAAGTGAACGTTGGTCAGCGCCGCGGCGGCGGCCAGCCCGTCGGCATGCGCGATATGCTCCGGATGGAAATCGATGCCGACGAAATCCAGCTCGGGGCAGGCGGCGGCGAGCAGGCACAGCCCCATGCCCTGGCCGCAGCCGAGATCGAGATAGCGCCGTCGCGCCCCGCTTTCGGGGGGCCGCCACCCGGCCACGCGCGCGCACAATTCGAGCCAGCCCGGCGCCATCTCGCGCCCGAAGCCATAAGTATAGCCGACCGAAACGTCATAGCCATGCGACCAGCCGGTCATCGAGAGGAGTCCTGCGTCATGGCCATGCGGTTAGGTGCGGTTTGTGACAGTGACAATTGCCGCGCAGGGGCGCCGGATTTGCCCCGCTGGCCGGGCGCGTTGCCGATGACGCCGCCGTGCCGATGCGTTTCACCAATGGGGCTTGAACCGGCACGCGCGACCGCCGACATAGCGACCGGGCAAAATACCAAGGATAATTCATGAGCACGCCAGATCACGCCGATATCATCGGCGGCCTCGTTCCCATCGTCATCGAACAGTCGAGCCGCGGCGAGCGCAGCTTCGACATCTATTCGCGGCTGTTGCGCGAACGGATCGTGTTCGTCGTCGGCGGGGTGGAGGACCAGATGGCCTCGCTGATCACGGCACAGTTGCTCTTTCTGGAATCGGAAAATCCCAAGAAAGACGTCTACATGTACATCAACTCGCCGGGCGGCGTGGTCACCGCGGGTCTCGCGATCCACGACACCATGCAATATATCCGCCCCGAGGTCGGGACGGTGTGCATCGGCCAGGCGGCATCGATGGGCAGCTTCCTGCTGGCGGCGGGTGAGCCGGGCAAGCGCGTCGCGCTGACCAACAGCCGCATCATGATCCATCAGCCGTCGGGCGGGGCGCAGGGCATGGCGTCGGACATCGAGATCCAGGCGAAGGAAATCCTCCGCATGCGTCACCGCCTTAATACGCTGTACGCCAAATATACCGGCAAAACCGTCGAGGAGATCGAACGGGCGATGGACCGCGACAACTTTCTTGAGGCGGACGAAGCCAAGGCGTTCGGCCTGATCGATCAGGTTTTCGAAAAGCGTCCGGCACCGGCCGACGATGCGGCGGCGGCTTAAAAAATGGATCGGTTTCGTGCGAATTTTGTGAATCTTCTCGCGGTGCGAGCAGCTATCGGCATCTGTGAACCGTGTGAATCGGCACGGTGCCAAGCGCGCGGACGGGCACGGGAAATTCTGCATTGCTCGTTAATGACAGTGCGGTAACATGGCGGCGGGCAAAATCTCCGGTTTTGATCGCCCCGTTTGGAAGGTGTGAATGACGAAGCTCAGCGGTTCCGACTCCAAGTCGACGCTTTATTGCTCCTTCTGCGGCAAGTCGCAGCACGAGGTCCGCAAGCTGATTGCGGGCCCGACCGTGTTCATCTGCGATGAATGCGTTGACCTGTGCAACGACATCATCCGCGAAGAGACCAAGGCGGCGCTGGTCAGCAAGAAGGACGGGGGCGTGCCCACGCCGCAGGAAATCTGCGACGTGCTCGACGATTACGTCATCGG
>CAXTPT010000076.1:0-6164 GCA_964246315.1 uncultured Sphingomonadaceae bacterium
CGGCGTCGATCGCCATCTGCTTGCCGGGCAAGGCATCGAGGGTGAAGCGCGCCGACACTTCGGACACGCGCCCCGCGCCCTTGGTGATGACGACGATGTTGATGATCATCAGCACCGCGAAAACGAAGATGCCGACGACGTAATTGCCGCCGATGAGGAACTGGCCGAACGCCTCGATGACATAGCCCGCCGCCGCCCCGCCCTTCTGCCCGTTGACCAGCACGATGCGCGTCGAGGCGACGTTCAAGGACAGGCGGAACAGCGTCGCGAACAGCAGCACCGTCGGGAACGCGGAAAAGTCGAGCGCCCGCGCCGAATTCAGCGAGATCATCAGGATGACCAGGCTGAGCATGATGTTGGCGACGAAGCCCATGTCGAGCAGGACGGTCGGCACCGGCACGATCATCAGCATGACGAGCATGAGGATCGCGACGGGCAGCACGCCCCCGCGCAGCGCTTCGCCCCAGACGCTTCTGTTCAGCGTGCCGCTCACGACAAATTACTCAGCTTGGCATAGCTCGCCTGCGCGAAGGCCAGCGACAGGCGGTGCGGCATCGGCTCGAAATTGGCGAGCTGGAGCGGCCGCGCGGCGTTTTCCGCCGACGACGCCTGCGTGATCTCGTTGCGCACCGGCACGAAGTTCGGCGCGGCCATGGTCGCCGCGCCCATCTTCGCGGCGAACATGTCGCGGATTTCGCCGACGCTGCGCTGCGTGCCGTTGTCGTTGTAGAACACCGCGCGGTTCGATGCGGCGGCCTGCGGCAGCAGCGCGGCGGCGGGCGTCGACGGGTCGGCGCCATAGGCCTGCAGGAATTTGGTCGCCCCCGCCGAGCCGAGGAAGTGCGCGAGGTAGAGATCGACCTCGTCGGGCTCGCGGCCCAGCGCGCCGGTCAATGCCGAGCGGTTGTCCGACGCCAGCTCGCCGGCCATCGCGGCGGACGCTTCGGGATCGAAGCGCAGGGCGTCGACCGCGGACAGATCGGCCTGCTGGGCAATCGCATTGGCCGCCCAGCCAAGGCCGTGTTCCGCGCCGTGCTGCAGCACGGTGTTGCGCCACGTGCCTTTGGTGAACTGGAACAGGCCGGAGGCGGTCGAGGTGCGCGCCCTGGCGGCGGGATCGAGCCCGCTTTCGATATGCGCCTGCTTGTAGAGATAGTCGAAATCGACGCCCGAACGCTCGGCCGCGGCGGCGATCGCCCGCTGAACCCGCGTCCCCGAAACTGGATCAATCACTGCCATGCCCGGGCATGAAGCAAAGGGCGTGCCACCCGCCCGGCAAAGGTTAAGCGGTTACTAACCGCAGCCGCATGGCCGAGGGCCGCTGGTAGGTCGCCTCGGCCCGGGCATCGCCGCGCATCGCCGCCAGGCTGCGTTGCCGCTCGCGGGTGGCATTGCCGAGGTAGTTCACGCGCATCCGCGCCGCATCGCACTGGCGCAGCGCGAATTCGGCCTGGTCGCGGCGCGACGGGCGCGAGTTCCAGGCGGGGTCCGACCGCAGCCCGACCAGCGCCTCGTTCAGCGCGCGGGTCGCATTCTCGACGGCGGCGACGTCGCTGCAGTCGAGCGCCTCGATCAATTGTGCCTGCGCCGCGATCACCGCGTCCATCGCCCGGTCACTCACCGTCATGCTCCTGCATAGCCCAATCCTGCAAAGAATTGGCGATCGCTTGCGGATCGAGCGCATAGCTGCCGGTGCGGATCGCTTCGCGGAACTGGCCGACGCGCGCCTGGTCGACCGGGGCCGGCTGCGCCGCTAGCGCCCGGGCGGTGGCGAGCAGCCCCGACTGGCCGACGACCTCCGCGCGCATCGTCGTCGTCGCTGCGCCTATCGCGGGCGCGGCGGCAACGCGCCGGATCGGCGTGCTCCCTTCGATCCTTTCGATCATCGCGCGGCTCCTCGGACTGCATGCTTGCCGGAAAGCCGACAGGGCATGCAGCGTTTACGGAGGATCGCATCGAAACTTTAGCGCGATTTCAGCCCTTGAGCGACGCCGTCCCCGGTCCGGTCACGCGCACCGAGACGGGCGTGCCGGTTGTCGAGGTTTTGACACGCACGGTGCCGCCTTCGCGGCCGTCGTCCATCGCGATGCCCGATCCGGTCAGCGCGAAGCCATTGCCTTCGATCGTCACCGTCACCTCGTCCCCGCGGCGGATGGCGATCGGGGCATTGGTATAGGCGGATGCGCCGTTCACGCGCAGCGCGATGCGCCAGCCATAGGCGCCGCAGCGCACGCTGGGCATCGGCCCGTCGGCGCTGATCGAGATCGCATCGGTGCAGGCCTGCAGGCGCAGGCGGCGATCGAGCGGTTCGGCCCGGCCGCCGGTCACCTCGGCGATCTGGCGGTCGAGCGCAGCCAAATCCTGGAACCCCGGCTCAGCATGGGCCGCGGTTGCGGCGAACGCGAACAGCAAAAGTGGCAGGCGCATCGGGGAAAACTCCTTTGTCGGTCCGGACAGCAAGGGGCGTGCCAGCTCGTGCGAGACTTCGGCATTGCGAGGTTTTCCCCACCCACCATGTCGCCCCTGCGCAGATTGGCAGGTCGCCGCGTCCCCCGGACGCGGCTGCCAACGTCCGGGGGACGTTGGCACCTGTCTAATGGGCCCAAATGAACTCGCCACCGGAGACGAACCATATTTTTGTAAGCTTATCTAGGCCCCTGCCTGCGCAGGGGCGACATGAGGTTATTCAGTCAATCCACCGATCTGTCGCTCAAGCCCGCCGAGCATCATCAGCGCCTTTTGGCACGGCATTTGCTGCATCCCCGTCAGATGACGTCCGCGTGGAGCGAAAGACGATGAGCAACGACCCCCTGTTCGGACTGCATGGCCAGGCGCTGGAACTGCGTGCGCAGCGCATGTCCGTGCTCGCCTCGAACATCGCCAACGCCGCGACGCCGGGCTACAAGGCCCGTGACATCGACTTCGGGCAGGCGCTCGAAGCCGCGCAGCGCGGCCAGGACGCGCCAAGCGCGGTGGGCGCCGCGACCAGATACCGCACGCCGCTGCAGGCATCGCTCGACGGCAACACCGTCGAGCTGTCGAGCGAGCAGACCGCGTTCGCCGAAAACGCCGTCGCCTACCGCACGACTTTGTCCTTCCTCAACGCGCGGATCGCCACGGTCCAGCGCGCGCTGAAGGGAGAATAGACATGGCCGGCATGTCGCTGTTCGATATCAGCGGGCGCGCGATGCAGGCGCAGCTGGTGCGCCTCAACACCACCGCGTCGAACCTGGCCAATGCCAATGCCGTCACCGGCAGCGAAGGCGCGGCCTACCGTTCGATGAAGCCGGTGTTCCGCACGGTGATGGATGGCCAGGGCGGCGCGACCGTCACGGTCGACCGCATCGACACGTCGACCATGGCGCCCACCAAGCGCCACGAGCCCGGCCACCCGCTGGCCGACGGCAATGGCGATGTGTGGGAAGCCGCCGTCGATCAGACGCAGGAGATGGTCGAGATGATCGAGACCAGCCGCCAGTACCAGAACAACGTCCAGGTTCTGCAGACCGCCAAGTCGCTGATGCTGGACACTTTGAGGATCGGACAATGACCGCAGCCGTCACCAACAACACCGCCAGCCTGTCGTCGGCGACCAGCGCGCTGGCCGGCAACGCGCTGGGGTCGACCGACTTTCTGAAATTGATGACCGAACAGCTGAAGCAGCAGGATCCGTTCGAGGCGCACGACAACAGCCAGATGATCGCGCAGATGGCGCAGATCACCGCGTCTTCGGCCACCGCCGAGATGGGCGTGACGCTGAAGGGCATCGCCAGCCAGCTCGGCACGCAGACCGACCTGCTCAAGCAAATCCTCGCCAACGATACCGCCGCCAAACCCGCTGCCTAAGGAGTAGCCCAGATGTCCTACTATAATTCGCTGTCGGGTCTCCGCGCCGCGCAGACCGACCTCAACGTCGTGTCCAACAACATCGCCAATGTCGGCGCGGTCGGCTTCAAGAAGAGCCGCGCCGAATTCGGCGACATCTTCGCCAGCTCGCCGACCCAGACCACCAGGATGGTCGCCGGCCAGGGCACCAAGCTGCTCGGCATCCAGCAGCAGTTCACGCAAGGGACGCTGGAGACCACCGAGAAGACGCTCGACCTGGCGATCACCGGCGAGGGCTTCTTCGTCGTCAAGGGCCAGGCGCCGCGCAGCGAGGTGACCTATACCCGCGCGGGCAATTTCTCGGTCGACACCAACCGCCATGTCGTCGATTCGATCGGCAGCCGCGTGCAGTTGCTGCCCGTCGACGCCAATGGCGACGTCACCGGCACCTCGCTCGGCGACATGCGGGATTTCGACCTGCCCGCGGCGTCGCCGAACGGCAGCGGCGCGGCGCTGGTCAACGTCTCGATCGGCAAGGACGGCCTGGTCGTCGCGACCTTCGCCGACGGGTCGGACCAGAAGGTCGGCAAGGTCGCGATGGCCAGCTTCACCGCGATCGAGGGCCTGCGCCCCGTGGGTGATTCGCACTGGCAATCGACCGGCGACAGCGGCCCGGCGGCGATCAACGCCGCGACCAACGGTCCGCTCGGCGCGATCAGCTCGGGCTCGCTCGAACATGCCAATGTCGAGATCACCGAGGAACTGGTCTCGCTGATCTCCGCCCAGCGCAATTTTCAGGCCAATGCCAAGGCGATCGAAACCGCGTCGAACATGACGCAGACGATCTTCAACATCCGCGGCTGATCATGGACCGGCTGATCTACGCCTCGCTGGCGGCGCTGCGCGGCTCGATGGCGCGCCAGACCGCCATCGCCAACAATCTGGCCAACGCCAACACGCCGGGGTTCCGCGGCGAAATGGCCAATGCGCAGTCGGTCTGGCTCGACAATGCCAAATCGTTTCAGTCGGCCACCGTCAGCGAACAGGTGGTCGATGCCGACATGACCCCGGGCACGGTCAACAAGACCGGCCGCAATCTCGACGTCGCCCTCGAAGGCGACGCGCTGCTCACCGTTCAGGGCGATGACGGGCAGGAAGCCTATACCCGCCGCGGCGACCTGCAGGTCTCTTCGACCGGCCTGCTGACCACCGGCGACGGGAAACCGGTGATGGGCTCTGGGGGTCCGATCACCCTGCCGCCCGCCGACAGCATCAGCATCGCGCCCGACGGCAAGATCCTGATCGTGCCGGCGGGCGGCGACGCCTCGCAGCCGCAGGAAGTCGAAAGGCTGCGCCTCGTCTCGCCCAAGGGCACGGCGATCGTCAAGCAGCTCGACGGCCTGTTCGGCGTGCGCGGCGGCGGCGCGCTGCCCGAGGATCCCGACGCGCGGGTGCAATCGGGCGCGCTCGAGGGATCGAACGTCACCGCGTCCGACGCGCTGGTCCAGATGATCGAAGCCAGCCGCCAATGGGATGTCCAGCTCAAGATGATCGGCGACGCGCGCGACAATGACCGCGCCGGCGCCGAGCTGATGAGCCTGCCGCAATAGGAGTGATTTGAATGTCGAACGGTGCCCTTCACGTCGCCCGCACGGGGCTCGACGCGCAGAACATGCGGATGCAGGTGATCGCCAACAATTTGGCGAACGTGAACACGACGGGATTCAAGCGCGACCGCGCCAGTTTCTCGACACTCGCCTATCAGCTGATCACCCAGCCGGGCGCGGCGTCCTCCGCCGAGAACAAATATGCCACCGGCCTCAACCTCGGCACCGGCGTGTCGATCGACGGCACCGAGCGCATCGGCACGCAGGGCACACTCAGCGCCACGGGCAATGCGCTCGACATGGCGATCGAGGGCGCGGGCTTTTTCCAGGTGACGATGCCCGACGGGCGCACCGCTTACACCCGCGCGGGCAATTTCCAACGTTCGGCCGAAGGCACGCTGGTCACCAGCGACGGCATGCCCGTGTCGCCGCAGATCCAGATCCCGGCGCAGACCACCGCCATCTCGATCGGCGCCGACGGCACTGTCACCGCGACGGTCGCCGGCCAGAGCGAGCCGACCGAGGTCGGCAAGGTCGAAACCGCCAGCTTCGCCAACGATGCGGGGCTGCAGTCGATCGGCAACAATTTGCTGATCGAAACCCCCGCTTCGGGTGCGCCGCAGGTCGGCGCGCCGGGGATCGAGGGCCGTGGCACGATTCGTGCTGGCTCGCTGGAAGCGTCGAACGTCAACGTCGTCGAGGAGCTCGTCGACATGATCGAGACGCAGCGTG
>CAXTPT010000077.1:0-5990 GCA_964246315.1 uncultured Sphingomonadaceae bacterium
GCCGACCCCGGCCGAAGCCCCGACCATCGCTGCCCCCGTCGCGGACGCACCGGCGCCCGCGACGGCGCAGCAGACCACGACCGGCAGTTCGACCGGTTTCAACTGGCTGTGGGCGGGCATCGCCGCCGTCGCCATCCTGGCCATCGGCGCGCTGCTGTTCTTCCGCCGCCGCCGCGACGAAGAGGCTTATGATGACGAGCCGGCCTATGTCGCGGAACCGGCTTATGCCGAGCCCGTCGCGGTCGCCGCGCCGGTGGACGAACCCGAAGCCGCCGCCGGGGTCGCCAGCCGCCCGCAGATCGAACTCGGCATCCGCCCGCTCCGTGCCGGCAGCGACAATGGCCAGGCGCGCGTCGATTACGAAGTGATCGTCGAGAATGCCGGCGCGGTCGATGCGCATGACGTGACCGTCACCAGCTGGCTGCTCGCCGCCGAGCCGTCCGAGGCTGAAACCGCGCTGATCGAAACCCAGGTCGATGTCGCCGCGGGAGACGTCACCACCGTCCCGGCCAGCGCCACGGTCGACACCGCGCGCGGCGCCTTCCGCCCGGTCGTCGCGGCCGATGCACGCTACACCCTGCCCGACGGCAGCGAGGGTCATATCGCCGCGCGCTTCGCGGTCGGCGTCGATGGCGGCGAGCCGGGCCGGATCACGCCCATCGTCCTCGACCGCGACGAATTGCGCGAGGATCTGGGCGCCCGCCTGGAAGGCGACGTCGAACGGATCTGAAATCGCGGCGGGCGGCGGGAAACAACCGCCCGCCCCGATCGTTATCGCGTCATGAGAAAAATCCGCGTCGCCATCGTTCCGCAGCCGGTCGCCGGACCAGCCCCCCGCCGTCGGGAGACGCGCCTTGCGGCGCTTCGCCGCCAATGGCGCAGCTTTTCGAAGCCGAGCTATGCGGGCTATTCCGAGGACTGAGCTTTCGAACCGCGAACGGTCATGAAAAAGGGCGGCGCTCCGGATCGGAGCGCCGCCCTTTTTCATGACCGTTCGCGGGAGAAAACGCACGCGGCTCGCTCACGCGAACCACGTGCGCCTCCCGGCTTACTTCAGCTCGACGGTGGCGCCGGCTTCTTCGAGCTGCTTCTTCAGCTTCTCGGCCTCGTCCTTGTTGACGCCTTCCTTGACCGCCTTGGGCGCCGATTCGACCAGCGTCTTGGCTTCGGTCAAGCCCAGGCCGGTGATCGTGCGGACCTCCTTGATGACGTTGATCTTCTTGCCCCCGTCGCCGGTCAGGATGACGTCGAATTCGGTCTTCTCTTCGGCGGCGGCGGCACCGCCCGCGGCACCACCGGCGGCCGGCGCGGCCACGGCAACCGCCGCGGCGGCCGAAACGCCCCATTTTTCCTCGAGCAGCTTCGACAGCTCAGCGGCTTCGAGAACGGTCAGCGCCGACAGGTCGTCGACCAGCTTGTTGAGATCAGCCATGTGTTACTTCCTTTTTCTCTATAATCGTCATGCTGAACGTGTTCAGCATCCACCCCTCCGCGTGAACGGACCTCGTGTTGATGGGTGGACCCTGAAACGCGTTCAGGGTGACGGGTTTGGGTTGGTAATTCAGTTCGTAATCAAGCCGCATCCTTGGCCGCATAGGCCCCGAACACGCGTGCCAATTGCCCCGCGGGCGCCTGCACGATCTGGACGATCTTGGTCGCCGGTGCCTGCACCAGCCCCAGGATCTTGGCGCGCAGCTCGTCGAGCGACGGCAGCGTGGCCAAAGCCTTCACCCCATTCGCATCGAGCGCCTGCCCCGCCAGCGCCCCACCGACGATTTCCAGCCGGTCGTTGCCCTTGGCGAATTCGACCGCCACCTTGGCGGCGGCGACCGCATCGGCAGAGGTGGCGAACGCCGTCGGACCGGTCAGCAGATCGCCGAGCGATTCGTAAGCGGTGCCCCTGATCGCGAGCTTGGCGAGGTTGTTCTTGGTGACCTTGTACGCCGCACCCGCGTCACGCATCCGGTTCCGGAGGTCGGTCGATTGCGCGACCGTCATACCCAGATTGCGGGTAACGACGACCACCCCGACCGAACCCAGTTCGGCGTTCAGCTTGGCGACGACATCGGCCTTTTCAGCACGATCCATGCCCTACTCCTTTTTCGGCACGCGCGGCGGAATTGCCGCACGGCCACGAAAGTTCGAAAGGGGCGTGGAAGCGCGCACGCGGGATAGCCGCAGCGAAAATCTCGGTCCCCGTCTCGGCTGGAAATTAAGCAGTTACCTGCACCAACTGTCTCGAACGGCGACGCAGGACGAACCCTGCAGTCGGGGCGGGCTGGTAGCAGTATGTGGCCAAATGTCAACGCGGACCGGCACCTCTCCCCTTGCGGGAGAGGTCGACTCACGCGAAAGCGTGAGCGGGTGAGGGGCCGAGCCGGCGCATGAAAAAGCTCTATTACGGCGACAATCTCGACGTGCTGCGCGAACACATTGCCAGCGAGAGCGTCGACCTGATCTACCTCGATCCGCCGTTCAATTCGAACGCCAATTATTCGATCCTGTTCAAGGACAAGGCCGGCGCCGCGTCGGACGCGCAGATCGAGGCGTTCGAGGACACCTGGCATTGGAACGACACCGCCGAGGCCGCCTTTGACGAGGTGATGAAGTCGGGCAATACCAAGGCGTTCGCCCTGCTCCGCGCGATGCGCGATTTCCTCGGTGACAATGACATGATGGCGTATCTTGCCATGATGGCGGTGCGGCTGCTCGAATTGCACCGCGTGCTCAAGCCGACGGGGAGCCTGTATCTGCACTGCGATCCGACTGCTTCGCATTATTTGAAGCTGTTGCTGGATGGGGTTTTTGGAGCGGACAACTACGTCAACGAAATTATCTGGAAGCGCTATGGCGCACATAACGACGTTGGCCAGGGATCACGTCACTATGGGCGCGTCCATGATACAATTCTGTTCTACTCAAAGACGCCCGACCGGAAGTGGCAACAACTCTTCATGCCACTTGATCCCACCTACGTCTCCAGCACTTATCGCTTGGACGATGGTGATGGCCGAATATACACCACTACGCCTTTGACTGGTCCGGGCGGGGCCGGAAAAGGCAATCCCGTCTTTGAATGGAATGGGCACACGCGTGCGTGGCGCTACAGCAAGGATACCATTCAGCGACTGCATGACGAAGGCAAACTGCACTACTCGAGAACAGGGTACGCGAGGCAGAAACTTTATCTTGAAGACTCCAAAGGTGTGCCGGTCCAGTCGATCTGGAATGACATTCCTGGTCTTGTAGGATCGAATAGCGAACGCCTCGGCTACCCGACCCAAAAACCTCTCGCTCTCCTCGAACGCATCATCGCCGCCTCGTCGAACGAAGGCGACGTGATCCTCGACCCATTCTGCGGCTGCGGCACCGCCGTCCATGCCGCGCAAAAGCTCGGGCGGCAGTGGATCGGGATCGATATCACCCACCTTGCCATCAGCCTGATCGAAAAACGGATGAAGGATGCCTTTCCGGGCGTCACCTTCACCGTTGAGGGCACGCCCAAGGACCTCGCTTCGGCGCAGGATCTGGCGCTGCGCGACAAATACCAGTTTCAATGGTGGGCGTGCTCGATGGTCGACGCCTTCCCCTTCGGCGGGAAGAAGAAGGGCGCGGACGGCGGGATCGACGGGATCATCTATTTCAAGCCCGACGGGCGGCGCACCGAAAAGGCGATCGTCAGCGTCAAGGGTGGCGAGAGCAAGTCGGTCGCCTTTGTCGAGCAACTGGCGGCGGTGATCGAGCGCGAAAAGGCGCCCGTCGGCATCCTGATCATGATGGGCATGCCGACGCGCGAAATGGAAAAGCGCGCGGCGGCGGTCGGGCGTTTCGAAAGCGAGGCAACCGGGCGGACCTATGCCCGGCTCCAGATCATCACGCTCGCCGAACTGTTCCAGGGCAAGCGTCCCGATCTGCCCTATGTCGATGTCGCGAGCGTCAAGCGGGCGAAGCGCGAGGAAACCTCAACCCAGGATCGATTGTTATAGCGTCGCGCCTGTCAGCGTTGACAATTTGGCGAGAGATATCAGATAAAGATCGCATTGATGGAGGGTCGGATGATCCGCGAAGGTAACCGCGACTAACGTTGGACTGCTCGGCTGTCCCTGCCGCTGCTAAGGCGGCGTCCTCGATCGTCTGTCTGATCCAGCCGCCCGATTGGCGTATCTATATCACGCCGGCGCTGGTCCTCATATCGACCTTCGTCGCCATCGCCGCGCTAATCAACACGCGGAATGTCGCGCGCCGCAAGGCAACGCTCGATCTCATCGAAAAGGTTGAATCGACCGATCACTATCGCGCGCTGAATGCGACCTTTTCACGGCTGCGGCGCGGGAAAGGTTTTGCCCAACTGGCCAATCCGGGCTCCGAGGCGGATGAAGCCGATCGTGCTCAGGTCAACGATTACCTCAATCACTATGAGCTGGTTTCGGTCGGCATTCTGCGCGGCATATTGGACGAAGCGTTCTACAAAAGCTGGATGCGCGGTGCGTTCATACGCGATTGGAACGCTGCGGCCGATTTCGTTCAGGGCGAACGCTGGCGCGATGATGGTCAAGGCGCTTGGCAATATCATCCGCAAATCTTCTGCGCTTACGAGGGGATGGCGCGCCGCTGGTCGTCGGACGCGATCACCCTCAACCGTCATTCCGGGCCGCCGCCGGCTAGTCCGCAGCCTGGTCCCGGCGATGATCCTTTGCCCGCTGCGGAAGCGGTGTTGGAGCCCGCGCCAAGGAACTGATTGAGGCATTACACGTTTCTCGTATGTTCTGAACGGGAGGCGGTGATGGCCGATAAGAAGACCAGCCCTAAAGCTGCGAAATCCGCATCGAAGGTGTTAAAGGACGACCGCACCGGCAATAATTCGAAAACGGCTGCAGGATCAGCGCTTTCGCAAAAGGAAGCGAACAAGAAAAAGAAGTGAACTGGGCGGCAAACAATAATCTGTCCTACACCCCCCGCACCCTGCTATTCTCACCACGCGATGCTCCATCCGGACCATGCCCGCTAACGCGCTGTGCCGCGTCTCCCTGACCCGCCGCCGCCCGCGCCGGACCGCCAATTCGAGGCAACGTAGGCGATACTTTCGATACTTCCGCGCGCGCTGCCTTGCGCCTCGCGAGCCGAATCGGCATCGCCGCTCTATGTCCCAGCCACCCCTCCGCACCGGCGGCCGCATCCTCGTCGACCAGCTCGTCCTGCAGGGCTGCGACCGCATCTTCACCGTGCCCGGTGAAAGCTTTCTCGCCGTCCTCGACGCGTTGCACGACACGCCGCAAATTCAGACCGTCGTCTGCCGGCAGGAAGGCGGTGTCGCGTTCATGGCCTGTGCCGACGGGACGATGACCGGGCGGCCGGGCGTCGCCTTCGTCACGCGCGGCCCCGGCGCGACCAATGCCTCGATCGGCGTGCATGTCGCGATGCAGGATTCGCAGCCGATGATCCTGTTCGTCGGCGATGTCGCGCGCGGCGACCGCGACCGCGAGGGCTTTCAGGAAGTCGATTTCTCGGCGATGTTCGCGCCCTTGTGCAAATGGGCGGCGCGGATCGACGATGCCCGCCGCATCCCCGAATATGTCGCGCGGGCCTATGCCACCGCCATGTCGGGACGCCCCGGTCCGGTGGTCCTCGCGCTGCCCGAGGACATGCTGATGGACGCCGCCGAAACGCTCGACCGCCCCCGCGTCACCCCACCCGAACAGGACCCCGACGGCGCGGCGATGGAGCAGGTCATGGCGCTGCTCAAGGACGCCTGCGCCCCTGTCGCCATCGTCGGCGGGGCAGGGTGGAACGCCGGCGCGGCGCATTATTTCGCGCAGTTCGCCACACGCATCGGCCTCCCCGTCGCCACCGCCTTCCGCCGCCAAGACGCGATCGACAACGCCTGCCCGGTCTACGCGGGCAATCTCGGCTATGGCCCCAATCCGAAGCTGCTCGAACGCATCCGCAATGCCGACCTGATCCTCGCGGTCGGCGCGCGGCTGGGGGAAGCG
>CAXTPT010000078.1:0-5663 GCA_964246315.1 uncultured Sphingomonadaceae bacterium
GGTCTGGGCGGGTCATGCCGGGGAAGCCTATGGCGTCCGGTCGGGCCTGTGGCTCAGCGGGCGCCGGAATGTCGCTTACTTCGCCACGGCGGTTGCGGATGAGGACAAGGGCAAGCGTTCCGCATTCAGCGCGGCGGAAGAACGGCTGGCACGGGGGAAATGACGATGAAACGATTGGCGATCCTGACCACGGCCCTGACCCTCGGCGCCGCCCCGCCCGGCTACGACACGATCATTCGGGGCGGCACGATCTACGATGGCTCGGGCCGCGCGCCCTATGTCGGCGACGTCGCGATCCGGGGCGACCGCATCGTCGCGGTCGGGCGCGTGCGCGGCGGCGCGAAGCGCGTCATCGACGCCCGCGGCCTCGCGGTCGCGCCGGGCTTCATCAACATGCTCAGCTGGGCGAACGAGAGCCTGATCGCCGACGGGCGCGGGATGAGCGACACCAAGCAGGGCGTGACGCTGGAAGTCATGGGCGAGGGCTCGTCAATGGGTCCGCTCAGCCCGGCCATGAAGGCGAACGAAGCCAAGCGTCAAAGCGATATCAGATATTCGATCGGCTGGACGACGTTGCGGCAGTATCAGGACTGGCTGGTCGCCCGCGGCGTCACGCCCAATATCGCCAGCTTCGTCGGTGCCGGGACCGTCCGCGTGCACGAACTCGGCGAGGACGATGTCGATCCGACGCCGCAACAATTGCGGCGCATGCAGGGGCTGGTGCGCCAGGCGATGAACGATGGCGCCGTTGGCGTCGGCAGCAGCCTGATCTACGCGCCCGACAATTTCGCCGAAACGCCCGAATTGATCGCGCTGATGCAGGCGGCGGCGCCGTGCGGCGGGATGTATATCAGCCATATCCGCAATGAAGGACCCAAGCTGCTCGAGGCGATCGACGAGCTGGTCGGGATCGCCCGCGCGTCCGGCGCGCGCGCTGAAATCTTCCATTTCAAACAGGCCGGGCGCGGCAATTGGGACAAGCTCGACGCCGCCATCGCGCGCGTCGAGGCGGCGCGGGCGCGGGGTCTCGGGATCACCGCCGACATGTACACCTATCCGGCGAGCTCAACCGGGTTCGACGCGGCCATGCCCTTATGGATCCAGGCCGGCGGGATCGAGCGCTGGGTCGACCGCCTGAAGCAGCCTGCGCTGCGTGCGCGGGCGCTGGCCGAAATGCGCAGCCCCATGGCGGGCGAGAATACCAATCTGGTCGTCAATGATCCGGACAAGGTGACGTTATTGGGATTCAAGACCGCGGCGCTGCGGCCGCTGGTCGGCAGGACCTTGGGGGAGGTCGCCCGCCAGCGCGGTCAGCGGCCCGAAGAGGTGATGGCTGACCTGATCGTCGCCGATGGCACGCGGATCCAGGTCGCCTATCTGTCCATGAACGAAGCGAATGTCGCGCGCGAAACCGCGTTGCCGTGGATGGCGTTCGGGTCCGATGCCGCCAGCCAGGCGCCCGAAGGCGTCTTCCGGCTGTCGAGCACGCACCCCCGCGCTTATGGCAATTTCGCCCGCGTGCTTGGCAAATATTCGCGCGATGAAAGGACCACGAGCCTTGCGGACGCGGTGCGTCGGCTGACCAGCTTTCCGGCATCCAACCTTGGCATCTCCGGACGCGGCAGTCTGAAGTCCGGCTATTATGCCGACCTCGCCATCTTCGATCCCAAGACGGTCGGCGACCGTGCGACCTTCGCTCAGCCGCAGCAATATGCGGTCGGGATGCGCCATGTCTTCGTCAATGGCGTGCAGGTGCTGCGCGATGGCGCGCATACCGGCGCGAAGCCCGGCCGCGTCGTGGTCGGCCCCGGTTTTGGCCGCTGCCCTCAGGTCCAGTAGAGGATGCGTGCCTGCGGCAACAGCGCCGCGAACCGTTCCTCGAAGAATGTCCGCAACGCGGTCATCGTCGGCTTGTCATAGACATGTTTGATCGCGCCGAACTTGGTGCGCTTTTCGGTGCGGTCGGTCATGCTCATGTCGAGCGGCGAGCCGGGATACCAGCTTTGCAGCACTGCTTTGGAGCCGGCGCTGTAGCGGTGCGTGATCAGCTCCACGGTCAGGTCGCTTACCGGCGCCAGCGCCATGGCCGCCTGTTCGATCAGCGCGCCATAGGCCTCCCGCCATCCCGGCGCGGCAATGATCGGGGCCACCGTCAACCCCACGGGGTAGCCGGCCGCTGCCATCCGCGCGAGCGCCGCCAATCGCGCGGCGACCGGCGCGGTGCCGCCCTCAAAGCGCGCATAAGCCGCTGGATTGACCGACGCCCGCATCCGCGTCCGCCCGCGATGCGCGACGCAGAGCAACGGCTCGATCGCGTCGAACTTGGTCGTGAAGCGCAGTTGCACGTCGGCATCCCAATCGCCGAATTGCGCGACCATTGCCGACAGCGAAGCCGTCAGATGCTCGATCGCCAGCGGATCGGTATAGCATGACGCTTCATAGGTGGTGCCTTCATGCTGCCGCGCGGCGCTGCGCGAAGTCACCCGGCCCTGCCCCAGATGCTTGGGCAGTTCGGCGAAGATTTCGGGCAGGTTGGCGAAGGCGCGGGTGATCGGCGGCCCCTTGAGCGAGCCCGCCAGATAGCAATAGCTGCAATGCGCCGGGCAGCCCGTGGCGAGATCGACGCGCCAGTCGGCCGACGGCGCGATCGGTTGCAGGCGGCGTTGCGCCGCGCTGGCGACCGTGATCGCCAGCGTCTGCTTGGCGAGCGCATAAGCCTGGCGTTCGTCGCCGGGCAAGCCCAGCGCCAAGCGATCCGACGGCAGCTCGATCACGGCGATCCCGAGCGCGGCGGCGCGTTCGGCCATGGCGCTGCCATGCGGCCAGTCGCGCGCGCTGCGCGTCAGCAGGACTTGCCTGGGACGCCACAGGCGCGGGGTAGCGGTTTGCGGCACATCGCTTTAACGCGCGACCGCCATGAACGACCTCCGCGCCGCCGCCCTGACTTCCAAAGCCTGGCCTTTCGAGGAAGCCAGGAAGGTGCTCAAGCGCTGGCCCAACGGCAAGCCCGGCGGCGCGCCCGTCATTTTCGAGACCGGCTATGGTCCCTCGGGCCTGCCGCATATCGGCACGTTCAACGAAGTGCTGCGCACGACGATGGTCCGCCGGGCGTTCGAGACGCTGACCGGCCAGCCGACCAAGCTGATCGCGTTCAGCGACGATATGGACGGGCTGCGCAAGGTGCCCGACAACGTCCCCAACCAGGCGCTGCTCGCCGAACATCTGGGGAAGCCCCTGTCGGCAATCCCCGATCCGTTCGGCACGCATCCCAGCTTCGCCGCGCACAACAATGCGATGCTGCGCGATTTCCTCGATCGCTTCGGCTTCGACTATGATTTCGTCTCGGCAACCGAGCGCTACGCCGCCGGCGCCTTCGACGACGCGCTGAAGACCGTCCTGCGCCATTTCGATGCGATCATGGACGTGATGCTGCCGACGCTCCGCGCCGAACGCCGCGCGACCTATTCGCCGGTGCTGCCGGTCAGCGCGAAAAGCGGCGCGGTGCTGCAGGTGCCGGTGACGGTAGTCGACGCGGATGCCGGCCTGGTCGGCTATGAGGACGCAGGCGAAACCGTCCAGGCCTCGATCCTCGGCGGCCGCGCCAAGCTGCAGTGGAAGGTCGACTGGGCGATGCGCTGGGTCGCATTGGGCGTCGATTACGAGATGTACGGCAAGGACTTGACCGACAGCGGCGTGCAATCGGGCAAGATTGCCGGCATTCTGGGCGGCCGCAAGCCCGAAGGCCTGATCTACGAAATGATGCTCGACGAGCATGGCGAGAAAATCTCGAAGTCCAAGGGCAACGGCCTCAGCCTCGAAGACTGGCTGAGCTACGGCACGCAGGAGAGCTTGGCATTGTTCGCCTATCGCGAACCCAAATCCGCCAAGCAGCTCCATCCCGGCGTGATCGCCCCCGCGGTCGACGATTATTACAAGTTCGTCGCCAGCTATCCGGCGCAGAAGATCGAGCAGCAGCTGGGCAATCCGGCGCACCATATTCACAATGGCGCGGTGCCGGAAAGCGTGCCGCCGGTGACGTTCGGCCTGCTGCTCAACCTCGCCGGGGTGCTCGGGCCCGAAGCGACCCCCGACGGCATGCGCGCCTATCTCGCCAATTATGTCGCGGGCGACATCACTCCCGGACTCGATGCGCTGATCGGCCATGCGCTCGCCTACAATCGCGATTTCGTCGCGCCGACGCTCAAGCGCCGCAAGCCCGAGGGGGTCGAAACGGCGGCGCTCGCACGGCTGGACCGCGAACTCGCGGCGGTGGCGGATGCCGATCCCGGCGCGATCCAGAACCTGGTCTATACCATCGGCAATGAAGGCGGCTTCGCGTCGCTGCGCGACTGGTTCCGGGCGCTTTACGAAACCCTGCTCGGTTCCCCGCAAGGGCCACGCATGGGCAGCTTCATCGCGCTGTACGGCGTCGCCAACACCCGCAAGCTGATCGCCGAAGCTTTGGCCTGATCTTGCTCAGGTCCCCGCCGTGACACCGGGGGCGCTCAGCGCCACGCGTCGATGAGCCGCGCCGGAGCGGGCTACAAGGCCTGCGCCGCAGCCCAGCCGCTGGCCCAGGCCCATTGGAAATTATAGCCGCCCAGCCAGCCGGTGACGTCCACCGCCTCGCCGATGACATGCAGCCCCGGCACGGCCTTTGCCGACAGATCCTTTTGCGACAGGCCATCGGTCGCGACGCCGCCGATCGTCACTTCGGCCTTGGCGAAGCCCTCGGTGCCGTTGGGGCGGAAAATCCAGTCCCGCAGCTGGGTCTCGTGCCCGGCCAGCACGGCGTCGCGTTGCTGGCCCAATGCGGCGCCGGGGCCCAGGCGCTCGGCGAGCGCCTCGGCCAACCGGTCGGGCAATACGGACGATAAAGCGCGGCGCAGCGTCATATTGGGTTGGGCGCGCTTGAGATCGGCCAGCCAGTTCGTGGCGCGCCCCGGCAGAAAGTCGATTGCGACCGGCTGCCCGTGCCGCCAATAGGACGAAATCTGCAGGATCGCCGGGCCGGACAGGCCACGATGCGTGAACAAGGCGGCCTCCGCGAACGCCGCCGCGCCGCTGCGTGCGACGACCGGCATCGCCACGCCCGACAAGTCACGAAACAGCGCCTCCTCGCCGGCCAGCGTCAGCGGCACCAGCGCCGGCCGCGGCTCGATGACTTTGAGTCCGAATTGCCGCGCCAGATCGTATGCCAGCCCCGTCGCGCCGAGCTTGGGGATCGACGGCCCGCCAGTGGCGATGACCAGCTTCGGCGCGGCGTATATGCCGCCCTCGGTCATCACGCGGAACAGCCCATCACGATGCTCGACGCCGCGGATCGTCTCCCCCAGCCGCAGCGATACCGTGTCCGGGCACTCGTCGAGCAGCATCCGCACGATCTGCTTGGCCGATCCGTCGCAGAATAATTGCCCCAGCGTCTTCTCGTGCCAGGCAATGCCGTGCCGCTCGACCAGCGCGATGAAATCCGCCGCGGTGTACCGGCTCAGCGCCGACCGAGCGAATTGCGGATTGGCGGAAAGGTATCGGTCATGCCCCGCGTGCAAATTGGTAAAATTGCACCGCCCGCCGCCCGAAATCAGGATTTTGGCGCCCGGCTGGTCATTATGATCGATCACCGCGACCCGCCGCCCGCGTTGCCCCGCCACGCCCGCGCACAT
>CAXTPT010000079.1:0-5549 GCA_964246315.1 uncultured Sphingomonadaceae bacterium
CGCTCGACTATTGGGAAAGGTTCAACGGATGGTGAAAGGCTGGGCGGCGATCGTGCTGCTGGCGGCGGCGGGCGTGGCACAGGCGGCACCTGAGGCGAAGCGTCCGTTGCGCCTGGAGGACGCGATGCATTGGGCGACTGCGTCCGGCGCGCGCATCTCGCCCGACGGCCGCACAATCGTCTTCCGCCGGACCGACACCGATCCCGCGACCGACGACAGCGACGGCAAGCTGTGGATCATGGCCGCCGACGGGTCGCGGCAGCGGCTGCTGTGCGATTGTGGGTCCGGCACGTGGCTGCCGGACGGCCGCCTGACCTATCAGAAGACGGCGGACGGCGCGCGGCGGTTCATCGTCCGGACCGTGGACGGGCCGGACAAGGTGGGGCCCGAACAGCGGGTTGCCTTCACCGGCAAGCTGCCCGGCGGACCGAGCTGGAGCCGGGATTCGCGCCAGCTGGCGTTCGTGTCCTCTGCGCCGAAGGAAGGCGGTGGCTGGCCGATCGCGCTGCCGCCGGCGCCGGCAGGCGCGAAATGGGCACCACCGCCGACGATCATCGACGGATGGCAGTACCGGACCGGTGTCGCCAGCTACAGCTCGAGCAACCAGCAAATCTTTATCGCACCCGGCGCGGGCGGCGAGGTGCGACAGCTCACGCGCGGCAACTGGAACGTGGGCGCGTTCTATTCGGGCATCGAGTTCGGCACGTCCATCCAGTGGTCGGCAGACGGGCGCACGATCTTCTTCGACGGCGGCCCGCGCGCCACCGACGACGTGGCGGGCGGCCAGCGTTCCGATATCAACGCCGTGGACGTGGCGACAGGGAACATAACCCGATTGACGCGAGCCGACGGTTTCTGGAACGATCCTCAGCTATCGCCCGACGGCCGCCTGATCGCCTATACTGGTAATGCCGCCTCGCCGGCCGCGTTCCCCGTCAGGCAAATCCGCGTGATGAACGCCGACGGAAGCGGCGACCGCATTCTCTGGAACGACACGCCCGATCGCATCTTTCAGATGATGTGGGCGAGCGACGGCAAGTCGCTGTTGGCCTCGGTCAACCATGAGGGTGCGACCGAGCTCGTGTCGCTCAACCTGCAGGGCCACCGGCGCGTCGTGGCGCGCGGCGACTTCCGCTTCTACATCACCTCAGTCGCGCCCGGCGTGGCGGTGGGGTCGATCTCGACCGCGACCCGCGATGCCGAGGTAGGCCGGATCGACCTGAAGACGGGGCGGGTCAGCACGCTGACCAAGCTCAATCCCATGCTCGACGACATCGCGCTCGCCTCGGTCGAGCCGTTCTGGACGACGTCCCCAGACGGCACGCGCGTGCAAGCCTGGCTCATGAAGCCGCCCGGCTACGACCCCGCCAAAAAATATCCGATGATCGTCGACATCCATGGCGGGCCGGATGCGATGGCCGGATGGGACTTCGACTTCCGCCATCACGATTTCGCGACCCGCGGCTACCTCGTGCTCTACGCCAACCCCCGGGGCAGCACCGGATACGGCGCCGCCTTTGCCAACGGCATCGACGGCGGCTTCCCGGGGCGTCGCGACGCCGAGGACATGGAGGCGGTGGTCAGGGCGGCCTTCACCCGCGCGCCGGTCGACCAGAGCCGTGTGTTCGTGATGGGTTGCAGCGGCGGGGGGTCATTGTCGACCTGGATGACCTCGAAGACGCGCCTGTTTGCGGCGGCCGCGGTTATGTGCGCGGTGACCGACTGGATCAGCATGGCGGGGACGACCGACGCCACGACCTGGTCATACACGCGATATGGCAAGCCGTTCTGGGAAGACCCCCGACCATGGCTCGACCATTCGCCCTTGATGCAGGTGGGATCGATCACCGCGCCCACGCTCATCGCGATTGGCGGGCGCGACCAGCGCACGCCGGTGTCGCAGAGCGCGGAACTCTACACCGCGCTGCGGTTCCGCGGCATCCCGACGCGCCTGCTCGTCTTTCCGGATGAGGGTCACGGCCCCTGGCGCGGGCGGCCAAGCGACATGATGCGGCTCCAGCTTTACGTCGACGAGTGGTTTCGCACGCTGGGGCACCCAACGAGCTCGACCGCGCCCGCCTCGGGCGCGCCTTGATCAGAGGCTGACGAGGTGGATGACCAGCAGGCTGAGCGTGCCGAGCGCCAGCAACGAAAGAATGACGGTCAGCGTCACTTTCGCGCCGGCTCGTGCCACGCTGCGAAGGTCGACGCCCAGTCCGAGCCCCGCCATGGCGACGACGGTGAATGCGGTGGCAAGACGTCCGCAAACATCACCCAGCCAGGATGGAACGACACCGGCGGAGCGCAACCCGAGCAGCGCCAAAAAGGCGACGATGAACCACGGCACCAGTTGCGCGAGCCGCGGTCGAGAATGTCGATCAAGCGTCTGCGCCTCTCCGTTGGCGCGAAGCAGCGAGAGGGCAAGGCAGACCGGTCCGAGCATGAGCACGCGGACCAGCTTGACGAGCGTGCCGACCTGGATGGCGGTCGCGCCGAACGGCGCGCTCGCCGCGAGCACCTGTGGAACCGCAT
This sequence comes from uncultured Sphingomonadaceae bacterium, assembly GCA_964246315.1. Classification (GTDB taxonomy): domain Bacteria; phylum Pseudomonadota; class Alphaproteobacteria; order Sphingomonadales; family Sphingomonadaceae; genus Sphingomonas_O. Next base: position 2,533 of record CAXTPT010000079.1, read on the forward strand.
AGACCGTCAATCCGGCCAACGCGCCCGACTGGATCGCGTCCAGTTTAAGGGCGATCGCGACGAGCGGCAGCCCGACCACGACAGCAACGCCGAGCACGGCCGTAAAGGCGATCGACTTCGCGACGTCCTCACCATTCGCGCGGATCACCGGCGCGACCGCGGCGATGGCGGAGTTGCCGCAGATCGAATTGCCGCAGGCCACCAGGATGGCGAGCCTTGGCGACAGCCCGAGCATCCGGCCGATCCAGATGCTGGCTGCAATGGCGAGGGCCACGACCAGCGCGATCCCGCACAGAAATGCCGGACCCATCGCCATGATCGCAGCGCCGCTGACGGTACCGCCGAGCAGGACCACGGCGACCTCCAGCAGCGTTTTGGCGCCGAAAGTGATGCCCGGCCGCGCGATCGGTGGCGGCGTCCATACGGTGCGCAGCGCGGCGCCGGCGAGGATCGCCATCACGAGCGGTTCCAGCCAGGCGCGTCCGAACAGCTTCTGCTCCGCCAGCGTCAGCAGGAGCGCTATACCGGCCACGCCGCAGCACACCGCCGTCCCGGCCGCGAGCCGTCGAAACCGATCGGTCGATCGCACGATCACGGGTCGCGCCATATCGGCGCGTCAGATGACGTAATCGGAAAAGGCGCCCGTTGTTGCGGACTTGCGTCGGTGCGTCACCATGCGCCCGTGCAAGGCGGAGATCGTACGGCTGCCGGTCCTGACGAAGAGGTTGGGCATCAGGCCGTGGATCAGGCAGGCAACACCGGCGAGGATCATCGCTCCACCGAAGCTGAACGCGTGGCCCATGTGCTCGACATAGGTTTCGTCGACCGACGCCAGGTGATCGGACAAAGGATTGCTCATCGCTGTTGGTGCTTTCAATTATTCGCCTATCCACGCAGTTTTACCTTCAAGCGGATAAAACAGGCTCCCAAACTTTCCGGCGTATCGCGGCTTGATTGGGAAAAAATCCCACTCTTGAGCGGCTATGGTGAGCAGATGTGCTGACGCTCGACCGGCTAGACGTGAAAATCCTCGCTGAGCTGCAGACGGATGCGGATCGGTCGATCGGCGACATCGCTTCGGTGGTAAATCTCTCGGTCAACGCATGCTGGCGGCGTATCAAACGGCTCGAGGACGACGGGATCGTGCGCAGGCGCGTGGCGTTGCTCGATGCGGTGAAGCTTGGCGTCGCGATGACGGTCTTCGTCAGTGTCCGCGCGGCCGAACACACCGAAGACTGGCTCGAAGAGTTCGCCAAAACGGTGCGCGCTATCCCGGAGATTGTCGAGTTTCACCGCATGAGCGGCGATGTCGACTATCTGCTCAAACTGCTCGTCGCGGACGTCGCCGACTACGATCGCGTTTACAAGCGGCTCATCCGTTCGGTGCGGCTGGCGGATGTGACGTCCAGCTTCTCGATGGAGGTCATCAAGGCGACGACCGAAGTCCCCTTACCGTCCCGCTGAAAGCGCATGTCGGAGCGCTTCGCGACTGGAACGTGCATATTGAATAGGATCGATCGATGTTTGATGATTTGACGGCGCCCCCTCCCGACGACCTGATGGTCGTCGCGGCTCGCGTCCGTGAGGACATGCGACCCGAGCGTATCGATCTGGGCGTGGGCGTATATCGTGATGCGGAGGGCCGCACGCCCATCATGCCGGTCGTCGCGGAGGCCGCCCGTCGGCTGCTGCAGACGCAGGAAACGAAAGCCTATCTGCCGCCCGCCGGCGATGCGGGCTTTACGGGTCTGCTCGCCAGTCATGTTCTCGGGCCAACGCTGCGCCAAAGGCTCGGCGAAGATTTGACACTTGTGCAGGCAGTCGGCGGGACGGGCGCGCTTCGGCTCGCGGCCGAGCTGGTCGGCGCGATCCGGCCTGACGCAGCGATCTGGATCGGAACGCCGACGTGGCCCAACCACCAGCCGATCTTCGATGCCGCCCGAATGAGGGCGGCGACATATCAGGCAGTGGACGTCGCCAGGCAAAGTCTCCTGTTCGACCGGACGCAACATGCGCTCGCCGGTGCTGCTCCAGGCGACATCGTCCTGCTGCAGGGCTGCTGCCACAACCCCTCGGGCATCGACTTTTCGCATCAGCAATGGTCGGACATCGCCGAGACACTGGGCGCCCGTGGTCTCGTTCCGCTCATCGACTTCGCCTATCAGGGCCTTGGGACGGGCCCCGACGAAGACGCGACGGGTGTCCGGCTGCTATTGGAGCGGTTGCCCGAGGCGATCGTGGCGGTTTCCTGTTCCAAAAGCTTCAGCCTTTATCGCGAGCGCGCGGGGCTGCTCATCGTCAAGACCCGGTCGCCTTCTGCCGCAGCCGCGATTTCGGGCCTGCTGCAGTCGATCGTTCGGGTGCTGTATTCCAATCCGCCCGATCATGGCGCCGCGATCGTCCGGACCGTGTTGGAGGACGCCGAACTCGCGGCACGCTGGCGAGAGGATCTCGACAGCAAGCGTCGGCGCATCACGGACGTGCGGCTTGCCCTCGCGCGGGTCGCGGCGGAAGAACAGCTCGACCTCGGGTTCGTCGCGAACCAGCGCGGGCTCTTTTCAACCTTGTCTGTCACGCCCGAGATGGTGGCGCGTCTTGGCGCGGAGTTCGCGATACACATGCCGAAAACAGGGCGGATCAATATCGCCGGTCTGAACGAGGTGTCGTCAGGCGTCTTGGTCGAAGCATTGGCCGCCGTCGGCTATGCCCGGGAACCAGCGCTCGCCTGACGAAGCGCCGCGCTACCAGGTCCGCACCAGTCCGCGCTTGCGCAGCGAATTGGCACTGGGCCGCGCCCGCGTGGTGCGCTGCACGAACGCCAATGCGTCGTAGCTGTCGGCGAGGCTTACGCTGCGATGGCCGACGGTTTGCGCCGGCGAATAGTCAGAGCCCGCCCAGCGCATCGGCCGTCTTGCCTTCAGCCACGCATAGAAAGGCGTGCCGGGCGCGGCCTCCCGGAAATCGATGAGGAAAGCGGGCGACGGGCCCGCGCGGAGCACCGCCTCGACATGGTCCGG
>CAXTPT010000080.1:0-5365 GCA_964246315.1 uncultured Sphingomonadaceae bacterium
TGCCGCGTTTGAGTGCCACTGCCGTCAACCTAGCGCCTCGTCCAAGATCATCCGCACCAATTCGTCATAGCCGATGCCGACAACCTTGGCCTGTTCGGGAACGAGGCTGAGCGGCGTCATCCCCGGCTGGGTATTGACCTCGAGCAGATACAGCCCCTCGACACCCTTCTCGTCGTCCCAGCGGAAGTCCGAGCGCGAGGTGCCCTTGCAGCCGAGCACGCGGTGCGCGCGGAGCGCGAGGTCGAGGCAGGCCTCGGCGATCGCCTGCGGCACGTTCGCCGGGCAGATATGCTCGGTCATCCCCTCGGTATATTTGGCGTCGTAATCGTAGAAGCCGCTTTTGGGGCGCAGCTCGGTCACGCCCAGGGCACGCTCGCCGAGCACCGCAGTGGTCAGCTCGCGCCCGCGGATGAACGGCTCGGCGAGCAATTCGTCGAACGCCTGCCACGGGCCCTTGCTCTCCCGCGAGATCGGATCGCCGTAATTGCTCTCCGCGGTGACGATGGCGACGCCGACCGATGACCCTTCGTTGACCGGCTTGAGCACATAGGGCCGCGGCAGCGGATCGCCGAGATAGAGGCTCTCGCTGCGCACGACATGCCCGCCGGGCATGCGGATGCCATGCGGCAGCAGCGCCTGTTTGGTCAGCTGCTTGTCGATCGCCACCACCGAGGTCGCCAGCCCCGAATGCGTGTATTTGAGCCCCATCAGATCGAGCAGCCCCTGCACCGACCCATCCTCGCCCGGCGTGCCGTGCAGCGCGTTGAACACCATATCGGGCCGCACCTCGGCCAGCCGCTGCGCGACGTCCCGCCCCATGTCGATCGCGACGGCCTCGTGTCCGAGACGCGCCACTGCGTCCGCGACGCCACGGCCGGTAACCAACGACACCTCGCGCTCGGCGGACCACCCACCCATCAACACCGCGACCTTCATGACCCTCTCCCTGAAGGGGAGAGGGACAGGCGCGCAGCGCCAAGGAGAGGGGCCAATTGGCTCAGAATAGCTTCAAGGACACCATCAAGATTGTCCAGCGCATCACTGTTCCAAACCCGCATCACGCGGTAGCCCTGCCCTTCCAGAAACGCAGTGCGACGCGCATCATAGCCCGCCTGCTCGACATGCTGGCTCCCATCGAGTTCGATGACCAATTTTGCCGAGGGACAAACGAAGTCCGCGATATAATTGCCTATCGGCACTTGGCGACGAAACTTCCAGCCGGGCAAGCGACCGGCCCGCAGCCGGGACCACAATTGGGCTTCGGCGTCTGTTTGACCGGCGCGCAATTCCCGCGACCGCTTGAGCAAGTGATTGGGAGTCTTGCCACGGCCCGGCGCACGATCCCCCTCTCCCTGCGCGCTGCGCGCACTGTCCCTTTCCCCTTCAGGGAGAGGGAAAACATCCTCTCTCTGAAGGGGAGAGGGTCGACTCGCCATAGGCGAGCGGGGTGAGGGCGCACTCCGGCCCACGCGCTGAATCTCCCACTCCAGCTCGACCCCCGATTGCACCTTCACCCGCGCCCGCACCTCTTCGCCCAGGCCTTCGATATCCGCGCTCGTCGCGCCGCCCATGTTGAGCAGGAAGTTGCAATGCTTCTCGCTGACCTGCGCCTGCCCGCGCGTCAGCCCGCGGCAGCCGGCCGCGTCGATCGCCTGCCACGCCTTGGCGCCCGGCGGGTTCTTGAAGGTCGACCCGCCGGTCTTCGAACGCAGCGGCTGCGAGGCTTCGCGCGACGCGGCGATGCGGTCCATCTCCGCCTGGATGTCGGCCGGCTTACCGTGCCGCCCGGTGAACGTCGCCGACACGACGATCGCCCCCTCGGGCAGGTTCGAATGACGATAGGTGTAGCCGAGGTCCTCAACCGCCAGCGTCACCAGCTCTCCCGACCGCAGCACCGCATCGCAGCTGACCAGCACGTCGGCGGTCTCGCTGTCATAGGCCCCGCCGTTCATCCGCACGAACCCGCCGACCGTTCCGGGGATCGACCGCAGGAACTCCAGCCCCGCAATGCCATTGTCACGCGCGGTCGAGGAGACGAGGATGCCGCTCGTCCCCCCGCCGGCGGTCAGTTCCAGGCCGCGCGCCTCGGCCCTGGCGAAGGCCTTGCCCAGCCGCACCACCACGCCCGGCACGCCGCCGTCGCGCACGATCAGGTTCGAGCCGAGGCCCAGCGCCATCACCGGCGTGGCGGGGTCGAGCGTGCGGAGGAACGCCTGCAGATCGGCGACGTCGGCGGGCTCGAACAGCGTATCCGCGGGGCCGCCGGTCTTGAACCAGGTGAGCGAGGCCAAGGGGGCATCCGGGGTCAGCCGGCCTCTCACGCCGTTCGCCCCGAGCGCAGTCGAGGGGCCGGCCTCGATCGGCGTGCCTCGATGGCGCTCGGCACGAACGGAAGAGGTAATACTCACGCCGCCAGCGCCCCGGGCAGGCCCGCCGCCCATTTGGTGATGTCCCCGGCGCCGAGGCAGACGACCATGTCGCCCGCCTGCGCCTCGGCCCTCAGCGCGGCCGCCAGTCCGCCTTCGTCGGCCACCGTCGCGACCGCGCGATGCCCGCGTTCGCGCAACTTCTGCGCCAGCGCCTCGGCATCGACCCCCGGCACCGGCAATTCGCCCGCGGCATAGACCGGCGTGACATAGACCGCATCGGCATCGTTGAACGCCGCCGCGAATTCGTCGATCAGCTCGCCGAGGCGCGAATAGCGGTGCGGCTGGACCACTGCGACGACGCGGCCCGTGGCGGACTCGCGCGCCGCCGACAGCACCGCGCGGATTTCGACCGGATGGTGCGCATAATCGTCGATCACGCTGACGCCATTCGCCTCGCCGACGCGCGTGAACCGCCGCTTGACCCCGCCGAACCCGGCAAAGCCATGGGCGATGCTCGCGTCCGCCACGCCCAGCTCGAGCGCCACCGCCACCGCCGCGAGCGCGTTCTGAACATTGTGCCGCCCGGCCATCGGCAATGTCACGTCGCTGACCGTCCGCACGCTCTCGTCGCGCGCGCGCACCGCCACGTCGAAGACGTTGCCCGCCGGGCTGGTGCGGACGTTGAGCCCGCGCACGTCCGCCTGCGCCGAAAAGCCGTAGGTCGTCACGCGCCGGTCGCGGATGCGCGGCAGCAGCGCCTGCACCTCGGGATGGTCGAGGCACAGCACCGCCGCGCCGTAGAACGGCACATTCTCGATGAACTCGACATAGGCGTCCTTCGCCGCCTCGAACGAGCCATAATGGTCGAGATGCTCGGGATCGATATTGGTGACCACCGCGATCGTCCCGTCGAGGCGCAGGAAGCTGCCGTCGCTCTCGTCGGCCTCGACCACCATCCAGTCCGACTGGCCGATCCGCGCATTCGAGCCGTAGCTGTTGATGATCCCTCCATTGATCACGGTCGCGTCGATCCCGCCCGCGTCGAGCAATTTGGCGACGAGGCTGGTCGTCGTCGTCTTGCCGTGCGTTCCCGCCACCGCAACGGTCGACTTGAGCCGCATCAATTCGGCAAGCATTTCCGCGCGCCGCACCACCGGGATGCGCCGGGCATAGGCGGCCTCGACCTCGGGATTGGTCTTGCGGCTGACAGCGGTCGAGGTGACGACCACCGCCGCCTCGCCGAGATTGCTCGCGTCATGGCCGATCGCCACCGGGATGCCCCGGGCGCGCAGCCCCTCGACGACATAGCCCTCGGCCATGTCGCTGCCCTGCACGCGATAGCCGAGATTGTGCATCACCTCGGCGATCCCCGACATGCCGATCCCGCCGATGCCGACGAAATGGACGGTGCCGATGTCGGTGGGCACGCCCTTCATGCCGTCCTCCCCGGCACGGGGTGGCAGCGCGCAGCGCTGACGGAGGGGGCGGCGAGGCCGGGCGTCAACTCCCGTTTCGCGACTCGCCCAACCAGTTGCGGCGTGTCGGTGCGGTCCAGCTCCTCGACCAGATCGGCGAGCAGCCGCACCGCCTCGGGCCGCCCGACCGACAAGGCCGCCGCTGCCGCCGCGGGCAGACGTCCCGCGAGGTCGGCGATCGCCTCGGCCAGCAATTGCGGCGTGGCATGCGCCTCGGTCAGCACCACGGCGCCGCCGGCCTCGGCCATCTCGCGCGCGTTCGCCGTCTGGTGATCGTCCATCGCGCTGGGCAGCGGGATGAGGATCGCCGGCCGCCCTGCCGCGGTCAGCTCGGAGATCGTCGAGGCCCCCGCGCGGCCGATCACCAGATGCGCCACCGCCAGCCGCTCGGGCAGGTCGGTGAGGTAGGTCGCGACCTCCGCCGCGACGCCCAATTCCTGGTACGCGGCGCGCACCGCGTCGACATCCTCGGCGCGCGCCTGCTGGACGATGGACAGGGACGTGCGCAGGTCAGCGGGCAGCAAGCCAATGGCTGCCGGCACGACCCGGCTCATCACCGTCGCGCCCTGACTGCCGCCCGTCACCAGCAGGTTCAGCCCGCCATCCATCGCCGGATAGGGCCGCGTGCCGATCGCCGACACCTCGGCGCGCACCGGATTGCCGACCAGCCGTGCTTTGCCCGCGCAACGCGCGCGGATCCGCTGCGTCCCGGGATAGCTCGTGGCGATCGCGTCGACACGGTTCGCCACCAGCCGGTTGACGCGCCCCAGCACCGCATTCTGCTCGTGCACCGCGGTCCGCACGCCCATGCCGAACGCCGCCGCCAAAGCCGGGTAAGCCGGATAGCCGCCGAACCCGACCACCGCCGCGGGTTTGCGCTGCCGGTACAGCGCGCGCGCCTGCGCCCGCCCCTGCACGATCGCGCGCATCCCCGGCAGCCAGCTCGCCGGCCGGCCCGTCAGCCGCCCGGCAGGCAGCACATGCGTCGCCACGCCCTCGAACAGCCCGGGGATCTTGGCCCCCCGCGCATCGGTGACCAGCGCGACCTTGTGCCCCCGGTCGCGCAGCTCGCGCGCCAGCGCATGCGCCGGGACCATGTGCCCGCCGGTGCCGCCTGCCGCCAGTACGAACAGTTTCGCCGTCAACGCGTATTCCACCTGACCACATAGGGAGACCGCGTCAGATACGGGTTGCGCCGGGTGAACGCCAGCAACAGCCCGAAGCCCATGCACAAGGCCAGCATCGACGATCCGCCATAGGAAATGAACGGCAGCGTCATGCCCTTGGACGGCGCGAGATGGACGTTGAACGCAATGTTGATCATCGCCTGCACCGCGAACTGCGTCGTCAGCCCCGCCGCCGCCAGGACCACGAACGGATCGTCCTCGTCGAGCAATTTGACGAACACCCGCACGACGATCGCGGTGAACAGCAGTGCCACCGCGATGCACGCGATCAGCCCGAACTCCTCGCCGATCACGCTGAAGATATAATCGGTCTGCGCTTCGGGCAAATGGAACT
>CAXTPT010000081.1:0-5360 GCA_964246315.1 uncultured Sphingomonadaceae bacterium
CGAGGCCGGCGCGCCGCCCTTCGGCCGGTACGCCGCGATCGTCGTGTCGTCGGAGGACCAGGCCTGCGCGCACGAGATAGCGCAGCTCATCGGCCGCGCGGCGCCGGTGGTGGACGGCATGGAGACCTTCGGCCCCGCCCCCGCCCCGCTCGCCATGCTGCGCGGCCGCTATCGCCAGCGCCTGCTGGTCCATGCCCGCCGCGCGCTCGACGTGCAGGATGTGATCCGCGATTGGCTCGGCGGCGTCGACATTCCCCGCGGCACGCGCGTCGCGGTCGATATCGATCCCTACAGTTTCGTATAAGCTTTCCTACATTGGCCGGCATGAACGCGCTGATCGATCAGGTCGACCAATACCTTCCCGGCTTCGGTGTCGCCGCGCCGCTGATCCTCCCGCTGGTTTTGCTGTTCGTCGTCTTCGCCTTGCTGCGCCGCATCCCGATCATCGGACGATTCGTCACGCTGATGAGCTGGGCGGTGCTGATCGGCTTGGTCGTCGCCGCGATCGGCCAGCGCGAGCGGTTCGACCCTGCTTTTGCGCGCTTGCTCGGCCCGCTCGCCGGGTCCCAACAAGTGGTCGGCAGGGAGACGCGCATTCCGATGGCGCCCGACGGGCACTTTTGGGCCGAGGTCAGACTCAACGGCATCAAGCGACGCATGCTGATCGACAGCGGCGCCACCGTGACCGCCATCTCCGAACAGACCGCGCGGCAGGCGGGCGTGCGCGACACCAGGGCGGTGATGCCGATCATCCTCCGCACCGCCAATGGCGCGGTCACCGCACGCCAGGCGACCGTCGAAACCTTGCGTGTCGGCAACGCTCGCGCCAGCGGTGTCGCGGTGGTCGTCTCACCGGCGCTTGGCGAAATGGACGTGTTGGGGATGAACTTCCTCTCGCGCCTCAAGGGCTGGCGCGTCGAGGGGCGCACGCTCATCCTCGAGCCGCATTATCCTCAAGCCACGGGCGCATGAGGCGCAGATGATCCTCGATCGCCGCGTCCATCCCCCAGGGCGCGGCGGCGTTCGACAGGGTGATCGGGTCGGCGGGGTGATCGAGCGCGCGTTCGATGGCCTTGGCCAGCGCCGCAGCGTCACCGACCGGTGTCGGCCGCAGCTTGAGGCTATCGAGCAATTCGCTTAGCCCCGGCGCGCAATCGGTCGCCACGACCGGCAGTCCCGCTGCCAGCGCCTCGAGCGCGACTGCCGGCAGCCCTTCCCAGCGCGATGGCAGCACGAACAGATTGGCGGCGGCCAGATGCGGTAGCGGGTCGACGAAGCCGGCAAAGCTGACCCGGCTCGCCAGTCCTAGCCGCGCCGCCCGCTCCTCGAGATCGCCGCGCAGCGGGCCATCGCCCACGAGCGTCAGCCGCCACGGCCGGTCCTTCAGCCGCGCCAGCGCATCGAGCAGCGTTGCCTGGTCCTTCTGCACGGTCAGCCGCCCGACGCTGAGCAGCATCGGTTCAGCGAGGATCCGTCTGCGCGTTGCTGCCAGCGCGAGGTGCGCGGGCTCGACATAGGGGTTGTGAACGAAGGCGAAGCGCGCGCTGGGATAGTCGGCAGCATATGCCCGCGCATCGGCTGCACTCAGCGCTAATGTCAGATCGGCCAGTTGCGCCTGCTTGCCGAAGCGCCAGCCGCGCACGCGCTGGCGGAGTCCGTGCGCGCCCGGCCGCGCGACGGGATTGGTGATCTTGGCGATCGACGCCGTGCGGGTGCCCAGGCAGGCCAGCGCCACCGGCAGATTGCCTTGATTGCCCGCCGACAGCAGCACCTTGGGCCGATGCTTCCGCACCGCCTGCCCTAGCGCGGGGACCTGCGCCGCCAGCGCCAGGCCGCGCTTGCCGCCCGGCGCCGTGACGATCCGCACCGGCAGGTCGGGCGCGATCAGGCGGGCATTCGGCCCCTCGGCCCGCGCCAGCCATAATTCGGTCGAGAAACCCCGCGCGCGAAAGCCGTTGGCAAGGACGATGGCGACCCGATCGAGTCCCCCGTCGGAGGGCTCGAACAGGTGGACGGCGATGTCAGGCCGCAGCGGCGGTTTCCGCGAGCACGGTCAGGCCGCGCGCGCTCACTTCAGCAAAACCGCCCGAGACCGGCACCAGCTCGGGCTCGGCGCCATCGGTCGCGTAGATCTTGAGCGGCCCGTCGCGCAGCACGGTCATGAACGGCGCATGGTGCTCGAGCACGCCGAAATCGCCCTCCACGCCGGGCACGGTGACCATATAGGCCGTGCCCTGGCGGACGAGCCGTTCCGGCGTGACAAGTTCGTAGCTGAGCGCCACTTACGCCTCGCCGGCCAGCTTCTTGGCCTTTTCGACCGCTTCGTCGATGCCGCCGACCATGTAGAATGCGGCTTCGGGCAGGTGGTCATACTCACCGTCGACGACAGCCTTGAACGACTTCACCGTGTCCTCGACCTGCACGAACTTGCCGCTGATACCGGTGAACACCTCGGCGACGTGGAACGGCTGCGACAGGAAGCGCTGGATCTTGCGCGCGCGGGCGACGGTCAGCTTATCCTCTTCGGACAGTTCATCCATGCCAAGAATGGCGATGATATCCTGCAGCGACTTGTACTTCTGCAACGTCTCCTGGACGCGGCGGGCGGTATCGTAATGCTCCTGGCCGACGACGGCGGGGGTCAGCACGCGCGAGGTCGAGTCGAGCGGATCGACCGCCGGGTAGATGCCGAGTTCGGAGATCGCGCGGTTGAGCGTCGTCGTCGCGTCCAGGTGCGCAAACGAGGTCGCCGGCGCCGGATCGGTCAGATCGTCCGCGGGGACGTAGATCGCCTGCACCGAAGTGATCGAACCCTTGTTGGTCGAGGTGATGCGCTCCTGCAGCGCACCCATGTCGGTCGACAAGGTCGGCTGATAGCCCACCGCCGAAGGGATGCGGCCGAGCAGCGCCGACACTTCCGAACCCGCCTGGGTGAAGCGGAAGATGTTGTCGACGAAGAACAGCACGTCCTGCCCTTCCTGGTCGCGGAAATATTCGGCCATCGTCAGACCCGACAGCGCGACGCGGGCACGCGCGCCCGGGGGCTCGTTCATCTGGCCGAACACCAAAGCGACCTTCGACCCTTCCGAGGTGGCGTTGCCTTCGGCGTCCTTGGCGATGACGCCCGCGTCGAGGAACTCGTGGTAGAGGTCGTTGCCTTCGCGGGTGCGTTCACCGACGCCCGCAAACACCGACACGCCGCCATGGCCCTTGGCAATGTTGTTGATCAGCTCCTGGATCAGCACGGTCTTGCCAACGCCCGCGCCGCCGAACAGGCCGATCTTGCCCCCCTTGGCATAAGGCGCGAGCAGGTCGATGACTTTGATGCCCGTGACCAGGATGGCCGCTTCGGTCGACTGGTCGACGAACAAAGGCGCATCGGCGTGGATCGAGGCCGACATGTCGCTGCCCACCGGGCCGCGCTCGTCGATCGGCTCACCGATCACGTTCATGATGCGGCCGAGCGTCTTGGGGCCGACGGGCACGCGGATCTGCGAACCGGTGTCGGTCACGCGCGCGCCGCGGGTCAGGCCGTCGGTGGCGTCCATCGCGATGGTGCGGACGGTGTTCTCGCCAAGATGCTGTGCGACTTCGAGCACCAGCCGGTTGCCGTTATTGTCGACTTCGAGCGCCGACAGGATCGACGGCAGCTGATCCTCGAACGTCACGTCGACGACGGCGCCGATGACCTGCGAGATGCGGCCGACATTGTTGGAGGTTTGCCCGGCGGGGCGGTCGAGAACGGTGGCCATGTCTAGCTTCCTGCTTTCATAGTCTTAAAGTGCTTCGGCGCCGGCGATGATTTCCACGAGCTCCGTGGTGATCGCGGCCTGACGCGTGCGGTTGTAGAGGATGTTGAGGCGGTTGATGACGTCGCCCGCATTGCGCGTGGCGTTGTCCATCGCGGTCATCTGCGCGCCGTAGAAGCCCGCATTGTTTTCGAGCATCGCGCGGTAGAGCTGAATCGCGACGTTCAAGGGCAGCAGCGCCTTGAGAACTTCCTCCTCATCCGGTTCGTATTCGACCGCGGAAGTATCGAAAGTATCGTCTACGTTGCGCTGACTTTGCACCAAAGTCAGGTTTACCGGGATGATCTGCCTGGCCTCAGGCTCCTGCGCCAAGACCGAGCGGAAGTTCGAGTAGACGAGCGTCGCCACGTCGAATTCGCCCGCTTCGTAGCGCGCGATCAGATCGTCGGCCATCGCGCTGGCGTCAGCGAAGGCCGGTGCCTTGATCGCCGACATGTCACGGTCGTGGAGGAACGAATTCGCGGCATAAAAGCGGTTGAGCACGCGCGCCTTGCGGCCGGCGAGGTAGAAGCGGACGGTCTTGCCCTGCCGCTCGAGCTCTTCGGCCTGCCTGCGGGCGAGGCGGACGATGTTGGTGTTGAAGCCGCCCGCCAGGCCACGCTCGCTGGTCGCGACGACCAGCAGATGCACCTGATCCTTGCCCGTGCCCGCGAGCAGTTTGGGCGAGGAGGCGCTGACCGTGACCTTCGAGGCGAGGCTGGCCATCACCGCCGCGAGGCGTTCGGCATAGGGCCGCCCCGCGACCGCCGCGTCCTGCGCGCGCTTGAGCTTGGCGGCGGCGACGGTCTTCATGGCGCGCGTGATCTTCTGCGTCGATTTGACGCTGTTGATCCGCATTTTGAGGGCTTTGAGGCTAGCCATTTGCTTCTAATCCATCCTTCGTCACCCCCGCGAAAGCGGGGGTCCATCTCCGCAACATCGGCCGAGACCGCCGTACCAGAGATGGATTCCCGCCTGCGCGGGAATGACGAGAATTCTTCAACATCACAGCCTTAAGCGAACTGCTTCGCGAACGCGTCGAGCGCGGTCTTGAGGCCGGCCTTGGCGTCGTCGCCCAGGTCCTTGGTGTCGCGGATCGTCGCCAGCACATTGGCGTGGTCCGAACGGAGGAACGACAGCATCTCCTGCTCGTAGCGCGTCACGTCGGTGACGGGCACGGCATCGAGATAGCCGTTGGTGCCGGCGAAGATCGAAGCGGTCTGTTCCTCGAACGGCATCGGCGCGAACTGCTTCTGCTTGAGCAGCTCGGTCAGGCGCGAGCCGCGGTTGAGCAGCTTCTGCGTCGAGGCGTCGAGGTCCGAACCGAACTGCGCGAAGGCAGCCATTTCGCGGTACTGGGCGAGCTCAAGCTTGATCGAGCCCGAAACCTTCTTCATCGCCTTGGTCTGCGCCGCCGATCCCACACGAGACACGGAAAGACCGACGTTGATGGCGGGACGGACGCCCTGATAGAACAGGTCGGTTTCGAGGAAGATCTGGCCGTCGGTGATCGAGATCACGTTGGTCGGGATATAGGCCGACACGTCGCCGGCCTGCGTCTCGATAACCGGC
>CAXTPT010000082.1:0-5334 GCA_964246315.1 uncultured Sphingomonadaceae bacterium
GTGACCTCCTGCGCCGAAGCGGGGGTGAACGGGAGCGCGGCGGCGACAAGCAGCGGCGCGAGCGAGCGGGGAGCGATCCTCTTCATAACCCAGGTAAACCGACTTATCGCGAATTTGGTTGCGCCGGCGATCTTTACACCGGCCGCCCGCCCGCCTATATCCGCCCTCTTCCAATCGGATCGAGACAGGACGCACCGTCGCGCAGTGCGTTTCCACGGATGACCGGCTTGGGGATCCACGCGACGACGAACCTGGCCGGACAGCCGCGTGCTGTGCCGCCCGTCGCCGTCGCGCTTTCTGCGCCCGACGAAAACATTTGAGGCGATTCGACACTCATGGCTACCCAGCTCGCTCCGGCCCCGGCCCAGAAGCCCCGCATCCGCCGCGTCTTCGGCAACATCCACGAAGTCACGCAGATGCCGAACCTGATCCAGGTCCAGCGCGAAAGTTATGAGCAGTTCCTGCGCTCCGACCCGTCGACGGGCTATGTCTCGGGTCTCGAAAAGACGCTGCGCAGCGTGTTCCCGATCCGCGATTTCGCCGGCACCGCCGAGCTCGACTTCGTCCATTACGAGCTGGAGCCGCCGAAGTTCGATACCGAGGAATGCCGCCAGCGCGGCATCACCTATGCCGCGCCGATGCGCGTGACGCTGCGCCTGATCGTGTTCGAGGTGGATTCGGAAACCGAAACCCGCTCGGTGCTCGATATCAAGGAGCAGGACGTCTACATGGGCGACATGCCGCTCATGACCGAGAACGGCACCTTCATCATCAACGGCACCGAGCGCGTCATCGTCAGCCAGATGCACCGTTCGCCGGGCGTGCTGTTCGATCACGACCGCGGCAAGACCCACGCCTCGGGCAAGTTCCTGTTCGCCGCGCGGGTGATCCCGTATCGCGGCTCGTGGCTCGATTTCGAATTCGACGCCAAGGACATCGTCAACGTCCGCATCGACCGCAAGCGTAAGCTGCCGGTGTCGGCGCTGCTCTATTCGCTGGGGCTGAGCGCCGAGGAAATCCTTGGCCAGTTCTACAACAAGGTGGTGTGGGAACGCGGCACCGGCGGCTGGAAGCTGCCCTTCACCACCGAGGCATGGCGCAACATCAAGCCGAGCTATGACGTGACCAATGCCGAGACCGGCGAAGTGATCTTCGCCGCCGGCCAGAAGGTGACGCCGCGCGCCGCGAACAAGGCGGCGAAGGACGGGCTCAAGACGCTGCTGATCCCGACCGAGGAAATCTATGGCCGCTATTCGGCCTATGATCTGATCAACGAAGCGACGGGCGAAATCTATATCGAGGCGGGCGACGAAGTGTCGGCCGAGAATCTGGAAAAGCTCGACCAGGCCGGCTTCGACCGGATCGAATTGCTCGACATCGACCAGAATACCGGCCCGTGGATCCGCAACACGCTGCGCGCCGACAAGGCCGAGGACCGCGATCACGCGCTCGCCGAAATCTACCGCGTGATGCGCCCCGGCGAGCCGCCGACGCGCGAGACGGCGGAAGCTTTGTTCGCCGGGCTGTTCTTCGATCCCGACCGCTACGATCTGTCGGCGGTGGGCCGCGTCAAATTGAACATGCGCCTCGACCTCGACGCGCCCGACGATTTCACCACGCTGCGCACCGAGGACATCCTCGCGGTGGTCAAGACGCTGGTCAATCTGAAGGACGGCAAGGGCGAGATCGACGATATCGACAATCTCGGCAACCGCCGCGTGCGTTCGGTGGGCGAATTGCTCGAGAACCAGTACCGTGTCGGGCTGCTGCGTATGGAACGCGCGGTCAAGGAGCGGATGTCGTCGGTCGACGTGTCGACGGTGATGCCCAACGACCTGATCAACGCCAAGCCGGCGGTGGCGGCGGTGCGCGAATTCTTCGGCTCGTCGCAGCTGTCGCAGTTCATGGACCAGACCAACCCCTTGAGCGAAGTGACGCACAAGCGGCGCGTCTCGGCGCTCGGGCCGGGCGGGCTGACGCGCGAGCGCGCGGGCTTCGAAGTCCGCGACGTTCATCCGACGCATTATGGCCGGATCTGCCCGATCGAGACGCCCGAAGGCCCGAATATCGGCCTGATCAACTCGCTGGCGAGCTTCAGCCGGGTCAACAAATACGGCTTCATCGAAACGCCGTACCGCAAGATCGTCGACGGCAAGGTGACGACCGACGTCGTCTATCTGTCGGCGATGGAGGAGGCCAAGCACACCATCGCGCAGGCCAATGCCGAGCTCGATAGCGCGGGCACGTTTACCGAGGAGCTGATCTCCTCGCGTCAGGCGGGCGAATTCCTGATGTCGCCGGCCGAAAACATCACGCTGATGGACGTCAGCCCCAAGCAGCTGGTGTCGGTCGCCGCGTCGCTGATCCCCTTCCTGGAAAACGACGACGCCAACCGCGCGCTGATGGGATCGAACATGCAGCGCCAGGCGGTGCCGCTGGTCCGCGCCGAAGCGCCGTTCGTCGGCACCGGCATGGAAGAGACCGTCGCGCGCGATTCGGGCGCGGCGATCGTCGCGCGCCGCGGCGGCATCGTCGATCAGGTCGATGCCAGCCGCATCGTCGTCCGCGCGACGGGCGAGGTCGATGCCGGCTCGTCGGGCGTCGACATCTACACGCTGATGAAGTTCCAGCGCTCGAACCAGTCGACCTGCATCAACCAGCGTCCGCTGGTGAAGGCCGGCGACACGGTCGTCCCGGGCCAGGTCATTGCCGACGGTCCGTCGACCGAATTCGGCGAGCTGGCGCTGGGCCGCAACAGCCTGGTCGCGTTCATGCCGTGGAACGGGTACAATTACGAAGATTCGATCCTGATCTCCGAGCGCATCGTCAAGGACGATGTGTTCACCTCGATCCATATCGAGGAATTCGAGGTCATGGCCCGCGACACCAAGCTGGGGCCGGAAGACATTACCCGCGACATTCCCAATGTCGGCGAGGAAGCGCTGCGCAACCTGGACGAAGCGGGCATCGTCTATATCGGCGCCGAGGTCGAGCCGGGCGACATCCTGGCGGGCAAGATCACGCCCAAGGGCGAAAGCCCGATGACGCCCGAGGAAAAGCTGCTCCGCGCGATCTTCGGCGAAAAGGCGTCGGACGTGCGCGACACGTCGCTGCGCCTGCCGCCGGGCGTGTCGGGCACCGTTGTCGAAGTGCGCGTGTTCAACCGTCACGGCATCGACATCGACGACCGCACAAAGGCGATCCTTGGCGAGGAAAAGGAACGCCTGGGCAAGGACCGCGATGACGAACGCTCGATCCTCAACCGCGCCACCTGGAGCCGTCTGCGCGAAATGCTGACCGGCCAGGTCGCGACCGCGGCGCCCAAGGGCGTCAAGAAGGGCGCGACGATCGACGCCGCGCTGCTCGACGAAGTCGACAATTACGAATGGTGGAAGTTCGCGGTCGCCGACGATGCGCGCCAGAGCGATCTGGAAGCGGTCAAGGTGCAGTATGACGAGGCGGTCAAGGTGATCGTCGCGAAATATGACGACCGCGTCGAGAAGCTCGAGCGCGGCGACGAGCTGCCCCCCGGTGTGCTCAAGATGGTCAAGGTGTTCGTCGCGGTGAAGCGTAAGCTGCAGCCGGGCGACAAGATGGCCGGCCGCCACGGCAACAAGGGCGTCATCTCGCGCATCCTGCCGCAGGAGGACATGCCGTTCCTGGAAGACGGCACGCCGGTCGACATCGTGCTCAACCCGCTGGGCGTGCCGAGCCGCATGAACGTCGGGCAGATCTTCGAGACGCATCTCGGCTGGGCCGCGCGCGGCCTGGGCAAGCAGATCGGCGAGGCGCTGGAGACGTGGCGCGACGCCAATCCCGATGCCAAGGGCGGCAAGCCCCCGGCGGCGGTGCGCGACCGGCTGAAGACCGTGTACGGTGAGACCTACGCCGCGGAGATCGACGCCCGTTCGGACGACGATCTGGTGGCGATGGCGGACCTGCTGAAGGGCGGCGTGCCGATGGCGACGCCGGTGTTCGACGGGGCGCGCGAAGCCGATGTGTCGGACATGCTCAAGCTGGCGGGGCTCGACACCTCGGGCCAGGTCGAATTGTTCGACGGCCGCACGGGTGACTCGTTCGACCGCAAGGTGACGGTTGGGTATATCTACATGCTCAAGCTGCACCATCTGGTCGACGACAAGATCCATGCGCGTTCGATCGGGCCCTACTCGCTCGTCACCCAGCAGCCGCTGGGCGGCAAGGCGCAGTTCGGCGGCCAGCGCTTCGGCGAAATGGAAGTGTGGGCGCTGCAAGCTTATGGCGCCGCGTACACCCTCCAGGAAATGCTGACGGTGAAGTCGGACGACGTGGTCGGCCGCACCAAGGTCTATGAAGCGATCGTCAAGGGCGACGACACCTTCGAGGCCGGCATTCCGGAGAGCTTCAACGTGCTCGTCAAGGAAATGCGCTCGCTGGGGCTCAACGTGGAGCTGACGTCGGACGACGTGGTCGACGAGGATGCGGCACCGACGGCGATCGCGGCGGAGTAGCGGCCAACGAGTAATCGTCACCCCGGACCTGATCCGGGGTCCACGCCTCAACTTGCGAGGAACCAGCAAGCGGAGAGGTGGATCCCGGATCAAGTCCGGGATGACGAGTTAGTTACAGGATTTCTTTCCACGCCCATCTGGGCAGGAGCGACAAAATGAACGACATGACCCCCTTCTCGACCCCGATGGCGAAGCCCGAGACGTTCGATCAGATCCAGATCGGCATCGCCTCGCCCGAGCGCATCCGCAGCTGGTCGTTCGGCGAGATCAAGAAGCCCGAGACGATCAACTACCGTACGTTCAAGCCCGAGCGTGACGGCCTGTTCTGCGCGCGCATCTTCGGTCCGATCAAGGATTACGAGTGCCTGTGCGGCAAGTACAAGCGCATGAAGTACAAGGGCATCGTCTGCGAGAAGTGCGGCGTCGAGGTCACCGTCTCGAAGGTCCGCCGCGAGCGCATGGGGCATATCGAGCTGGCGGCGCCGGTCGCGCACATCTGGTTCCTGAAATCGCTGCCAAGCCGCATCGGCCTGCTGCTCGACATGCAATTGAAGCAGCTCGAGCGCGTGCTGTACTTCGAAGCCTATATCGTCATCGAGCCGGGCCTGACGCCGCTGGAGAAGTTCCAGCTGCTGACCGAGGACGAGTTGCTCGAAGCGCAGGACGAATATGGCGAGGACGCCTTCACCGCCGGCATCGGCGCCGAAGCGGTGCGCCGCATGCTCGAGGACCTCGACCTTGAAGGCGAGCGCAAGGACCTGCTCGAGGAACTGGCGACGACCAAGTCGGAGCTCAAGCCCAAGAAGATCATCAAGCGCCTGAAGGTCGTCGAGAGCTTCATCGA
>CAXTPT010000083.1:0-5019 GCA_964246315.1 uncultured Sphingomonadaceae bacterium
CGCCACAGCGGCCTGGCCCAGCCGCTCGACCGCTTGCCGGCGATGGTGGCACAGGCGCGCGCCGAAGGCCTGGCGTTTCCGGCGCTGGTCAAGCCGCCGGGGGCCGCGAGCGCGTTCGGGCCGGTGTCATCCGACTGGCAGATCAAATCCGAGGCGCAGAACCGCACGCTGGCGCGGACGGTGAGCTATGATCCGGCCACCGGCGCCGAAACCGGGCGGACGGGCTTCGCCGACAAGCAGGCGATCGACCGCATAGTGGGCTATGGCATCAGCTGGCATGAAGGCGCGCTGTTCGGCTGGGTCAACCAGCTGATCGGGCTGCTGACCGCCGCGGCGCTGGTGACGATGGTCGTGACGAGCTTCGCGATGTGGCGGCGGCGGCGGCCCGCGGGCGTGCTGGGCGCGCCGCCGGTGCCGCTCGATCCCGCGCCGGCACGGGGAGTAGCGGCGATCGTGCTGGCGCTATGCGCTTTGTTGCCGCTGCTGGCATTGAGCCTGGCGGCGATGCTGCTGATCGAATGGGCGGTGCTGCGGCGGGTGCCGGCGACGCGGCGTTGGTTGGGGCTGGCGGCTTAGGCTGCGATTGTCGCTGTCGCGGAAGTAATGTTCAGTCGGCATTCGTCATTCCCGCGGAGGCGGGAATCTATCTGGTGACCTCACCTAATGTGGGCCGGAGAGTAGCTGGATCCCCGCCTTCGCGGGGATGACGAGGTGTGAGGTGGGGGCACGAATATGGAATGTGCGTGGTCCCGAGGGATGACGAAGGACGAAACGAGCTTATGCGGTCGCCTGAACCGCCGAGCCTACCGCTCGCGGCCCTGATCGCCTATACGGCCCCCATGTCCCTTCGTCCGTGGCGCGATATCGCGCGCCGACCCTCTCGCCAGATCATGGTCGGCAACGTGCCGGTCGGCGGCGACGCGCCCGTCACCGTGCAGACGATGACCAACACCCCGACCGAGGATGCGCGCGCGACGATCGACCAGATCCGCCGCTGCGAGGAGGCGGGGGCGGACATCATCCGCGTATCCTGCCCGACCACCGAGGCGACGGCGTCGCTGCGCCAGATCGTCCGCGCGGCGCGGGTGCCGATCGTCGCGGATATCCATTTCCATTATAAGCGCGCCTTGGAGGCGGCGGACGCGGGGGCGGCGTGCCTGCGGATCAATCCGGGCAATATCGGCTCCTCCGAGCGCGTGGCGGAAGTGGTCCGCGCGGCCAAGGCCAATGGCTGCGCGATCCGCATCGGCGTCAATGCCGGCAGCCTGGAAAAGGACCTGCTGGAGAAATATGGCGAGCCGTGCCCCGAGGCGCTGGTCGAGAGCGCGCTCGACCATATCAAGCTGTTGGAAGATCACGATTTTCGGGAATATAAGGTTGCCGTCAAGGCCTCCGACATATTCCTCGCCGTGGCAGCGTATCAGCAGCTGGCCGAGGCGGTCGATTGCCCGCTGCATCTGGGGATCACCGAGGCTGGCGGGTTCGTCGGCGGGACGGTGAAGAGCGCGATCGGCATCGGATCCTTGCTGTGGTTCGGCATCGGCGACACGATCCGCGTCAGCCTGTCCGCCGAGCCCGAGGAGGAAGTGCGCGTCGGGTTCGAGATTCTCAAAGGGCTGGGCATCCGCAATCGCGGGGTGCGCGTGGTCAGCTGCCCGAGCTGCGCGCGGCAGGGCTTCGACGTGATCCGCACGGTGGAGAAATTGGAGGAGCGGCTGCAGCATATCCGCACGCCGCTGTCTCTGTCGGTGCTGGGCTGCGTCGTCAACGGCCCGGGCGAGGCGCGGGAGACCGATATCGGGCTGACCGGCGGCGGCAACGGGCGGCACGCGATCTATCTCGGCGGGATCAGCGACCATGTCATCGCCGACGAAGGCATGATCGACCATGTCGTGCGGCTGGTCGAGGCCAAAGCGGCGGAGATCGAGGCGGCGGAGATCGTCGCCAAAACGGAGGCAGCTTAACGCCGCGGCACTCGACCCGTCGGCTTGCGCGGCCTAGCGTGCGCGGCAGCGGCCGGGGGGGAACATGGCGCAAAGCAGACGAGTGGCGCGGCGGCGCGGCGCCAAGCCACAGCGGAACGGGGTCCGCCGCCCGATCTATGCGGTGTTCGAAGGCGGCGGCGCCAAGGGCGTGGCGCATGTCGGCGCGCTGGAGGCGATCGAGGACAACAAGCTCAACATCATCGGCGTTGCCGGGACATCGGCCGGAGCGCTCGTTTCGCTGATGATCGCCATCGGGTATGAATCCCCGGACATTATGGGCCGCGACCGTCCGGCCACCGACAACATTTTGTCGGATTACGATATGACGCCGATCGATCTGCTGGGCCGGGCCGAATGGCACAGTTTCGCCCGGCTGATGCGGCGGGGCCGTGGCGGCCTGATCAGCGGGGCGCTGCTGGGGTTTTTCGGAGCCTGCGCTTTCGCCCCGCGCTTCGTCGAATCGGTGTGGCGCGGGGTGGGCGAGCGCGGCCATTTCAACACCGATGCGATCCGCGCATTCGTCGACGACGTCATCCGCGCGCGGTTGAGCGACATCAACGAGGAGGCCGGACTGGGCCGCGAGGTTCCCGCAAAGGACATCACCTTCCGCCAGCTGGCCGACGGTTGGCCGACGGTGATCCCGCTCAAGGTCGTCGTGACCGATGTCGACAAGGGCCGGCTCGAGGTGCTCAACGCGCATGCGACGCCCGACGTCGTCGTCGCCGAGGCGGTTGCCGCGTCGATTTCCATTCCGCTGGTGTTCCGGCCCGCCGCTATTCCGAGCTTCCGGGCCGGCGACTTTGCCGATGGCGGCCTCGTATCGAACCTGCCGATCTGGGGCTTTTCCGAGGAAAAGCTGGCTTATGAGCGGGAGCATCACGACGAGCCGCCGGTGCCGGTGATCGGTTTCAGTCTCGGCGCGCCGGCCAGCGAAACGCCGGCGACTTCGGTGCTGGGCCGGTTTTCAGGCTATATGAAGCGCGTGGTCAATGCGGCCTTGCAAGGCAGCCAGGGCACGACCACACGGTATCTGGAAGACGTCACGGTCATCCCGCTGACCACCGCGCTCGCCACGCTGCAGTTCGACGGGTCCGAAAAGGACTTCAAGGAGGCTCGCCAAGCGGGCCACGACTGTGCGCACAAGCAGTTGCGCCACGTGCTGCAGGCCAAGCCCGACCGGATCAAGACCGAGCTGGACAATGTGCGCGCGGAGGCCGTCAAGTGCATCAACGCGCAGGGTCCCGGCCAGCCGCTCAAGCTCGCCGACCTGCGGATCGCGATCGTCCGCCCCTTTGGCGACTATTCGCTGCGCGTGATGGAAAGCGTCGGCAGGGGTCATGACAGCGACGACCGGCTGTTGCTCGACCGCCGTCAGAAAGGCCCTCCTCAGGCATTTCGAGAGCGTGAGACTCAGCTGACGAGCCTGACGGAGCCGCCGCGCGATTATCGGACCAGATATGAGTTCGCGTTGGCGCGGACGACCGTGCGGACGCAATTGTCCATTCCGATCTTCGACGACTCTGATTCGTGGAACCTTCCCCCGAGCGGCCGTCCCGAGCCCGCGGGCGTGCTGGCGATCGACTCCGATCTGGACCTTGCCAAAGAATTCAGTAGTCCCAAGCTAAGGGATATGCTGGTGCAGCGAAGCACGGTGCTATACGCAGCGTTCAAGATGGAGGCCGAGTAGTGGCGAAAAATGTCAAGCAGGCCGTGGCCGAAGCCGCGGCGCGCAAAGCCCGGCTGACGCGTTCGGCGCAACCCGGCGTGCGCAGCGTCTCGCTGAATTTCGACAAGGGCTTCAGTGCCGAGGAAATACAGGAAATCGACAAGCTGCGCAGCGAGATGGCCGAGCGGCTTTACGCATCGGGCTGAGCCCGGCTCCGCGCGATAATCCAGACTTTCGAGATCAGCATATCTTCCGACGGCAAAGGTGGAAGCGGCTCGACACGAGAGCAACTAGCCCTGGCCGAAGTGCGCGGCATTGAGCGGCAAGGGTCAGGCCGGCGGCGTGCCCAAGGCGGTGCGGACGGCTTCGGCGCTGTTGCCGTGATCCTTGACCAGCTGGCGCAAGCGTTCCTCGGTGATGCCGAGCTCTTTCGTCCAATAGCGGACTTCGTGATCCTGGCCGAGGCTGATGCGGCTGGCATCGGCGGCGTTGCGGGCGGCGGTGTCGGGCATATTGGGCTTTCCTGCAAGTGATGGGTGGGGAACGCGCGGCGGCGCAGATCGATTCATCGGGTGAGCGGATTGGCCCATCGCCGTTGAGCTTTGTTGGGTCGCCCTTTTGGGGAGGGCACGCGCAGGCGCGCCGAGGCGGCGGGGCGCGTCCAGCCGCGTTCAGTTCATCGCCCGCCGCTCAGCCTGCGAAGAACCGCGTCAGCGCGGCGATGGTCTCGGTTGGCGCCTCTTCGCATTGGAAATGGCCCCCCGGCACCTCCGCGCCGACGACCGAGTCCGCCCAGCGCTGCCAGGTCTCGACCGGTCGCGCCTTGGCCACGGCATAGTCCCGGCCCCACAGCACATGTAAAGGGGCCCCGATCTTGCGCTTGCCCAAGTCGGCCTCGTCCGCCGCGCGGTCGACGGTCCAGCCAGCGCGATAGTCCTCGCAGCTGGCATGTATGCTCGCTGGATCGCGGAAGCTCGCCAGATAGTCGTCGATGTTCGCGCGATCGAAGACGAAGCCCGAGGCCGCCCAGTCCTTCAGCGTGTGACGCACGAAGAAATCGGGGCTGTTCCCAATCAGGGTCTCGGGACGCACGTTGAGTCCACCAGGGGAGGCGAGCACGCGGCCGAGCCGAGGAGGAGACGGCGCGGCTGGGGCGGGGGCTCGGCGTCAAGGCGCTCACGGACCACTTCATTCCGAAGCACGTCATCGACGGCGAACTGCGCAGCGGGAAGGATGAAGGGCGGAGCTGACTTCCGGCGATAGTGCTTCCCTCCACCATGAAGGTCACTCGACTGACTGCCGAAGCTGCCGGGGGCGAAGCACCCGTCACCGGGCAGTCGCGCGGACGACCTCGCACAGCATCCCGTC
>CAXTPT010000084.1:0-694 GCA_964246315.1 uncultured Sphingomonadaceae bacterium
AGTGAAGTTGGATCAGACGGCGTGAGACGCCTAACGGCGCCGATCGTCTTGTGAGACGGCCACTCTGCGACGGGATGATACAGGCTGAGAAACTTGCCTGGCGGAGACGGAGGGATTCGAACCCTCGATACGGTTTCCCGTATGACGCTTTAGCAAAGCGTTGGTTTCAGCCGCTCACCCACGTCTCCACATGCGTTTGGCCGGGGGCGGGCTATAACGAGGGGGTTGCGCCGCCGCAATCTCCCTGATTCAGTGTAGCGACAGGTGGCATGCGCTTACGTCGCCGCTTGGGAGGGCTTGGGTGATGTGGACGTTTGGACAGGCGGTTGCGGCGGCGCTGTTGCTATGGGGGGCCAGCGCGCCCGCCCAGATGCAGACGGTCGATCCCGACAAGGCCGCGCAGGGCGACACGGCGCTTCAGCCCGGCGAACGTGGTCGTGTTGCTGATCCGGGTGATGCTCTGGACGGCCGAGGCGACCTGGAGCTGGTTGGCCGCGATCTCGTCGGGCGAGAGGGCGCCGGTGTTGGCCGCCTGGACGACCAGGCTCTTGACGTTCAGCAGGATGTCCGTCACGTCCTCCATCACGCCCTTGAGCGTGGAGAACTCGTGATCGGCCCCCTGGATCTTCACGTTCGTGACGGCCGCGCCCTCGAGGGACGACAGGAGGATCCGGCGGAGGGAGTTGCCGCCGGT
>CAXTPT010000084.1:704-4980 GCA_964246315.1 uncultured Sphingomonadaceae bacterium
ACAAGGCCGCGCAGGGCGACACGGCGCTTCAGCCCGGCGAACGTGGCTATGCGGTCAACCAGAGCGACGCGCCCGCTCCGCCCTCGACGAATGATGCGCCGCCGACGAACGCCGACGGTCAGGCGCTGCCGCCCGCCCCGGCGACCAAGCCTGCGACGTACCAGAAGAACGACGTGATCGGCGCCGCCGAGGGGGTGTTCGGGCGCGGAGCCGAAGGGCTCGGCGCGCTGATCGAAAAAGTGCTCAAGGATCAAGGTGAGCCGGTTGCCTATATCGCTGGGCGCGAGGCTTCCGGGGCGGTGGGCATCGGACTGCGTTATGGATCGGGCACGATGACGCACAAGATCGAGGGACAACGGCCGGTTTATTGGACCGGGCCTTCGATCGGGTTTGATCTGGGCGGCGACGCGACCAAGGTGTTCACCCTGGTCTACAATCTGGACGACACGCAGGAGCTCTATCGGCGCTATCCGCAGGTCGAGGGGCGTGCCTATTTCGTCGGCGGCTTTTCGGCGACATACTTGCGGCGCGGCAATGTCGTGCTGATCCCGGTGCGCGCCGGTGTCGGTATGCGGCTGGGCGCGAACATCGGCTATATGAAGTTCAGCGAGAAGAGCCGGCTGCTACCGTTTTGATACGCCATCCTAATGTCTCTCCGGCGCGGAACGGGACATAGCCATCCATTTCGGCGGGTACTGACATCTCGGCGCGATCGAATGTGACGCAGCCCGCGTTGAGCGGCAGGCCGTAGAAATGCGCGCCATATACGCTGGCGAAACCTTCAAAGCGGTCGAGCGCATCCTCCTCGTCGAACACGGTGAGATAGCTTTGCAGCGCATGGGGTGCGTTGAAAATGCCGGCGCAGCCGCAACTGGACTCCTTTGCCCCGCGTGGGTGGGGGGCGCTGTCGGTGCCGAGGATGAACTTCGTGCTGCCCGAGACCGCCGCGGCGCGGACGGCGCGGCGATGCTCCTCGCCCTTAAGCACCGGCAGGCAGTAAACGTGCGGCCGCAGGCCGCCATCGAATAGCGCATTGCGGTTGAGATGGAGGTGCTGCGGCGTGATCGTCGCAGCGATATCGGGTCCCGACGCTAGGACGAAGTCGACGGCCTGCCTGGTCGTGATGTGCTCGAACACCACCTTCAGCCCCGGCAGCCGCGCGACGAGCGGGGCGAGTGTGCGATCGATGAACACCGCCTCGCGGTCGAAAATATCGACGTCGCGATCGGTCACCTCGCCATGGACGCATAGCGGCATGCCGACTTCGGCCATCGCCTCCAGCGCGGGCATGATCCGGTCGATTGCGGTGACGCCGTGCGCGGAATTGGTGGTGGCGTGCGCCGGGTAGAGTTTGGCGGCAGTAACCACGCCCGAAGCCTTGCCCGTGCGGATCGTCTCGGCCGGCATCCCGTCGGTCAGATACAGCGTCATCAGCGGTGTGAAGCCGGTGTCGGCGGGCAGCGCCGCCATGATGCGGTCACGATAGGCCGCCACCGCTTCGACCGTGGTCAATGGCGGGGTCAGATTGGGCATGACGATTGCGCGTGCGAATTGCGCGGCGGTGTACGGCACCACCGTCCGCAGCGCCTCCCCGTCGCGCAAGTGAACATGCCAGTCGTCGGGGGTCCGGATAGTGAGGCGGTCCATATTCCGGCTGTATAGCGGCAATTTGCCGTTCAGGTCCAAATCGCTATGGGACCGGTGGATGTTGACGCAGCGTTCCCGTTACGCGCTTCGCGCAATGCTGCTGCTGGCTGGCGAGAAGTCGGGCGCGGCGCCCGTGCCGATGAGCCGCATCGCCGCCGAGGCGGACATCCCGCGCAAGTTCCTCGAAATCATCCTCGGCGAGATGCGCCAGGCGGGGTTCGTGGTCTCGACGCGTGGCAAGGCGGGCGGATTTCACCTCGCGCGCCCGGCGCACCTGATCTCGTTCGGCGACATTATCCGCCAGATCGAGGGGCCGCTGGCATTGGTGCCGTGCGTCAGTCGCACTGCCTATCGCCGCTGCGACGATTGCCGCGACGAAGCCGCCTGCGCCATCCGCCGCGCGATGCTGCGGGTGCGTGACAAGACCTCGACGATCCTGGACGGGACAAGCCTGGCGGATGCGACGGCCGAGGATCTGCTGGTCGCCTAGATTTTCGGGCGCGCCTTCAGTTCGTCCCGGATTTCCTGAAGCAGCAGGATGTCGGCGGGGGTCGCCAGCTCTTCAGCGGGCCTGCGCAGCACCCTGTTCGCCGCCTTGACGATCAGAAAGATGATCCAGGCGAGGATCAGGAAATCGATCAGCTGCGTCACGAAATCGCCCCAGGCGAAAACGGGAATATTCGCCGCCTTCATCGCCGCGAGCGTATGCGGTGTACCGTCGGGGATTGCCCGCAGCGCGATGAACATGTTCGAGAAATCAAAGCCGCCGGTCGCCATGCTGAGGATCGGGGTGATGAAATCGTCGGTCAGCGCGGTGACGATCTTGCCGAACGCCGCGCCGATGATCACGCCGACCGCCAGGTCGAGCACGTTGCCGCGATTGACGAATGCCTTGAACTCGCTGACGATCGACATGCATGCACTCCCCTTGAACGGCGGTACCATGCTCCCCACGATTGCAATTGCAACCCGGCGCGGGGCAAGTGTATTAGTCGCGCATAAC
This sequence comes from uncultured Sphingomonadaceae bacterium, assembly GCA_964246315.1. Lineage (GTDB taxonomy): Bacteria > Pseudomonadota > Alphaproteobacteria > Sphingomonadales > Sphingomonadaceae > Sphingomonas_O. Next base: position 3,355 of record CAXTPT010000084.1, read on the forward strand.
AGATGGAGTTTTCTTCGGATGACCAAGCTTCGTGCCGCCGCTTTCCTCGCGCCCCTGGCGCTCGCCGGGTGCGGCGTGAACTCCGTCCCGACCGCGGAAGAAAACGCCAAGGCCCGCTGGGCCGACGTGCAGAACCAGTATCAGCGCCGCGCCGACCTGATCCCCAACCTCGTCGCGACCGTTAAGGGCGCGGGTGCGCAGGAAAAGGACATCCTGGTCCAGGTAACCAACGCCCGCGCCTCGGCCAACCAGATCAAGGTATCGGGCGAGGAGCTGACCGATCCGGCCAAGATGCAGGCGTATCAGACCGCGCAAAACGGCCTGTCGCTGTCGCTGCAGCGCCTGCAGGAAGCCTATCCCGAGCTGAAGAGCCAGGCCAATTACACCACGCTGATGAGCCAGCTCGAAGGAACCGAGAACCGCGTGACGATCGCGCGCAACGACTACAACACGGCGGTGCAGCAATATAATACCAGGATCCGCACCTTTCCCGACGCGATCGGCGCCAAGATCTTCTATGGCGCCAAGCCGATGGTGCCGTTCCAGGCGACCACGCCCGGATCGGAAGCCGCGCCCAAGGTGAGTTTTTGATTGATGGGGGCGCCACGCCCCCATGCCGACTTCCATGAGCTTGTCGAAGGGTTCCTTTCTTATCATCCGCGCGCCTGCCGCCCGGAGGAAAAGGGGAGCTTCGACAAGCTCAGCCAAGTCGGGTCTTCACCAAGGGGCTTCGTCACTCGGAACTCGTTTCAGGGTCCGCCCCGTCAAAGGGAATGGCGGTTTTGGTGGAGGGATGGATGCTGAAACAAGTTCAGCATGACGGATTGAGGGCGTTGCGATGGCTCACCCTTCTACTGTTTCTGTTTGCCGTTCCTGCCTCGGCGCAGAATTTCCCCAAATTCGCCGGCCTGGTCGTCGACAATGCCAATGTGCTGTCGCCGCAGACCGAAGCCGAGCTGACGGCAAAATTGCAGGCACTGCAGCAGGATACCAAGCGTCAGGTCGTCGTCGCGACGATCGCCGACATGCAGGGCTATCCGCTCGAGGACTATGGCTACAAGCTCGGCCGCGCCTGGGGCGTCGGGCTGAAAGATGTCGACAATGGCGTAATCCTGTTCATCGCGCCGAACAACCCGCAGGGCCAGCGCGGACCGCGGATCGAGGTTGGCCGCGGGCTCGAGCCGGTCATGACCGACGCGCTGTCATCGGTGATCATCAACCAGGCGATGATACCCCGCCTGAAGGCGAGCGATATCGACGGCGCAATGACCGCCGGCGCCGACCGGATCGTCGCCCAATTGCGCGCGTCGCCCGAGGAAGCGCAGGCGCGGCTCGATGCGGCGGTGCATGAATTCAACCGAACGCATGAGCGGCGTTCGAGCGGTGGCGGCATATCGCTCAACTTCATCTTTATCGTGCTGGTCATCCTGTTCGGCTTCGTCTTCCCGATGATCGGGCGCGTGGCCGGCGGGCGGCGCTACCGGCGCGGATCGGCCTTGGGCGGGCTGGGCGACGTGATCCTGTGGAGTGCGATCAACGGCGCGATGAACAGCGGGCGTGACCGCGATGGCGGCGGCGGCATGTTCGGCGGCGGCGGGGGCGGCGGCTCCAGCGGCGGCTGGGGCG
>CAXTPT010000085.1:0-4793 GCA_964246315.1 uncultured Sphingomonadaceae bacterium
AAAACCGGTCACGCCGAGCAGCCGCCGCGCCTCCGCCTTGTCGAAGCCGGCGACGGCGGCGATCAGTTGGTGCTCGATCGCAAACCAGATGCCGATATCCTCGCCGTTGCGGCCGTCGAGAATTGGGCGCTCGTGGATGCGGAAGCCGACCCGCTCGGGCGTGCCCGTCGCCGCCTTTACCCGCGCGTAGATACGGCGGCGGCGTTCGGCCGGCAGGTCGGGGATGCGCAGCAGCCAGCCTTGCGCCTCGAGGCAGAGGATGTCGACGCCGAAGCTTGGCCGCCCGTCGTTGAGGTAACAGCGCGCGGCGAAGTCGCGGTTGCCCAGGTCCTTAAAGAAGGCGGCGTGGAGCGCGGCGCGATAATCCTCCATCGCGTCGATCAGCGCGCGGGCGTCGTCGCGCCGCGCTGCCTTCAGACCCGCGATCAGCACCGGCATAACCGCCAATGCCATCGCGCTGTTCATGTGCGATTCCGCGCTCCCCTGAGTCACGTTGGGCGAGATGTTGTGGAAGAAGCTGTCGCTCCAGTCCGAATTGAGCATCCGCACCAGACCGTTCGGACCCAGCCCAACCTCGTCGCGCAGATAGGCGAAGTGGCGGCCGAGCATCCCGAGCACGGTGTCGTCGCTGCCCGCGACGCGCGGGTAGAAGGAGACGCGGTCATCGAGGATCGTGTGGTCGCCGGTGACGCGCAGATATTCGCCGAGCGCCATGAACAGATACAGCTGCTCGTCGCTCTCCTTGAAGATGCCCGGCGCGATGAAGCCGTAGCCGCCGGGACCGCGTTTGATTTCGCCGGTCTGGCTGGTCTGCTTCAGGGTATGGCGCAAGCTCGATCGCGCCAGCGCGGGGTTGGTGTAGCATAGCGGCAGCAGCGCCTGGAGGTGATCGCGGTTGGAGATCGCCTCGCCGTCTTCGAAGGCGTAGATCGTCCCCTGCGGCACGAAGGTTTCGTCGAAATAGGCGGTGTAGGTCGCCAGCGCCTCCAGCGCATGGGCGTTCCAGATCATCTCCGTGCGCAGCGCCGGGTCGCGCTCGCGCGCGAAGCGCGGCAGCACGTGCCGCCAATCGGCCGCGAACAGCCCCTCGTCGGCATCTTGCCCGGCGGCGCCGAGCAACGCCGCGGCCTGCGCCGCCGCCTCGGCCAGGCCGCCATAGGTCAGGCCGATGACGATCGTCAGCGTCACCGTGCCGCGCGGCGGCAGCACACCGGCGAAGTCACCGGCCAGCGCCGCGTCGTTCGACCTGCCGATGCCCGCCTCGACGCCCGATCCGGCGCGCGCGTGAAGGAAGACGCCGGCCGGCCGGCGATCGTGGCGGTCGGCCTCGTCGGCCGCGGTCGCAGGGGCGAAGCGGGTGGCGACGAAGCGGGTGCGCGAGAGCGCCGTCGCCGTCGGCGCATCCTCCTCCACCGACGATTCGTACCGTGCGGCGCGGCGTTCGGCCGGGGTCTTCTGCAGCCCCATCGGGACATAATGGTTGCGCAGCGTCTCACGGTAGCGGAACGGCGCGGGCCGGCTGCTCGCATTGGCGAGCGTGATGGTGACGACCAGCGCGGCATTGCCCATGCCGACCTTGGCGGAGGGGGCGACCGAAACGACGCGCCGCGCGGTGATGCCCGGCGCCACCGCATAATCGTAGCGCGCGAAGCCACACCCGAAGGTCCGTGTCGTCCGCGCCGGATCGGCGGCGAGCGAGCGCAAACCGACTAGCTCGTGGCGCACGTCGCCCAGCGTCAGCGTCGCGCCATTATCGCCATAATTGATCGTGTCCGCGGCGTTGACCCGCGCCCAGGCGCGCTCACCGGTGATGACCTGCATCACCCCGCTGGCATGGGTGAAGACCGAGATGCGGTGATTGCCGATCAGGAAGGCGGGATCGAGCGGTTCCTGCGCGTCCGCGCCGGTTCGGTCCACCGACCGGTGAGGCAGCGCGCCTTCGAACAGATAAGCGGGCAGTCCTGCGCCCGCCGCGCGCCAACGGCCGAGCCGTTCGGCCGGCGTGGCCGCGACGGCGGCGGCCGCGCGCACCGGCGCCATTGCCGCCAGCACCACGCCTGCCGTGCCGCGGCCGGCCCCGCTCAACAGTTCACGTCTGGTCGGAACCATGCCGCCTCGCCTATTAAAACATATTTTACACGTTCCGGAACTTCCGCTACCCCCCGGCACCGAATTGTTCAACGAGATATGACATGGGCTTGCTGACGGACGATGACCTCGCCGCCTATCACCGCGACGGCTATCTGTTCGTGCGCGGGCTGTTCGACCGGGAGGAGACGGAGGCGGTCAACGCGGCGGTGAACACCGACCCGGCGATCGCCGCGTCGGTGATCGGGCTGGCCGACAAGGCCGGCGGCAGCACCGAGATCGCTTTGTGGCGCTCGCTCGACGACGACATCTTCGGCGCGGTGTCGCGCTCGCGGCGGATGGTCGACCGGGTCGAGGCGATGATCGGCGGCCCGACCGACTTCTACCATGCCAAGCTGACGCTGAAGAAGCCCAAGGTCGGCGGGGCGTGGGACTGGCACCAGGATTACGGCTATTGGTACCGCCAGGCGCACCTCGCCCCCGACATGATGAGCGTGATGGTCGCGCTCGACCGCGCCGACGTGGCGAACGGCTGCCTCAAGGTGCTCAAGGGCTCGCACGCGCTCGGCCGGATCGAGCATGGCGTGGTGGCGGGGCAGGTCGGCGCCGACCAGGCCTATGTCGACGCGGCTATGGATCGTTTCGAGACCGTCGAGTGCATCATGGAGCCGGGCGACGCGCTGTTCTTTCACGCCAACCTGCTCCACGCGTCGGGCGCGAACAATTCGGAGCGCAGCCGCAACGTGCTGCTGTGCTGCTACAATCGGCAGGACAATGTCGCGTTCGCGCCCAATCCGACCAACGCCAACATCCCGATCGACAAGCTCGATGACGCGGATTTCTCGGACTATATGGCGCGCCCGCTGGTGGCCGAGCGGGCCTTCATGACCGCGGAAACCGCGGGCGGCGCGTGAGCGCGACGACGCCGGAGCGTCTGCGTTTCGACCTGTCGACGTACACGCTGATGGGATTGCCCGCCTGGTCGCAGGCTCCCGTCGGCGGCGACGACCGGGTTTACGCGGCGGTGCGTGACGCCGGCTATACCGGGGTGCAGCACGACGAACAGATCGCGGCGGCGGCCGCTGCCGGCCTGCGGATGACCGGCCATGCCCGCATGCTCGCCCCCACCGAGGCCGACGACGTGGCGGTGCGGCACCGCGACGCCGGGTTCGACGCCACCACGCTCCATCTCGGCCACGGGCTGGAGGATGAGGACACCGCCGACCGGCTGGCAGAAGCGGTGATCGCCGCTGCGGCAAGGCACGATTACCCGCTCTATGTCGAAACGCATCGCGCGACGCTGACCCAGGATATGTGGCGCACGCTGCGGCTGATCGAGCGCCATCCCGAGCTGCGCTTCAACGCCGATCTGGCCAATTGGTATGCCGGGCTGGAAATGCCGTACGGCGACTTGGCCGGCAAGTTCGACGCGATGCAACCGTTGTTCGACCGGGTGCGCTTCATGCATGGGCGAGTGTCGAATGCGGCCTGCATGCAGGTGAAGCTTGCGACCGACGATCCGCCGCCGGCCAATATCCGCCATTTCCGCGAGATGTGGACGCGGTGCGCGCGCGGGTTTCTGGACAATGCCGATCCGGACGAAATACTGATCTTCGCGCCCGAGCTGCTGCCGGCGGTGGTCATGACCCCGGCCGGGCCGGTCGATGTCGATTATGCCCGGCTGATGAGCGACGGCGAAGAGGAAAGCGACCGCTGGACCGAAGCGCTGCGGCTGTGCGCGATGATGGCGGAATGTTTCGCCGATGCGGAGGGAGACGGATAATGGCGGTCGCACCGATCATCACGGACACGCGCGCGGGGGCGCCCGGCGGCGCGGGGCGATTCGTCTACGCGGTGTCGGCGGCGGCGGCGATCTCGGGCCTGTTATTCGGGTTCGACATCGCGGTGATCAACGGCGCGCTCATCCTGCTGCGCGCCGAGTTTCACCTCGACAATGCGCAGATCGAGATGGCGGCGGGCAGCCTGCTGCTCGGCTGCGCGGTCGGCGCGGCGACGGCGGGCTGGCTGAGCGACCGGTACGGGCGACGATTGGTGATCGGCGCGGCAGCGCTGCTGTTCGCCGCCTCGTCGATCGGCGCGGCGATCCCGGCGACGATCGGCCAGTTCGTCGTCGCGCGGTTCATCGGCGGGCTCGGCATCGGCGTCGCCTCGGTGCTCGCACCGATCTACATTGCCGAGGTCGCGCCGGCGGGCATCAGGGGGCGGCTGGTGAGCTTCAACCAACTCGCGATCGTGGTCGGCATCCTGATCGCCTATCTGGTCAACTGGGCGCTGGCCGGGTTCGGCAGCACCGGGTGGCGGCTGATGTTCGCCGCCGCGCTGGTGCCGTCGATCGCGCTGGCGGTGGCGCTGGTGTGGACGCCCGAAAGCCCGCGCTGGCTGTACCGCAAGGGGCGCTCCGCCGACGCGCTCGCAGTGCTCAACCGCACGGTAGGGCCCGCGCATGCCGAGGCCGAGCTGGCGCAGATCGCGAGCGGGCTAGAGGAGAAGGAAACGAGCTACCGCGTGCTGTTCCGCGCGCCCTACCGGCCGCGCGTGCTGCTGGCGATCGCGCTGTCGATCCTGGTCCAGCTCTCCGGGGTCAACGCGGTGCTGTTCTACGGCTCGGTTATCCTGAAGGATCAGGTCAGCGGCCTGGGCGACCAGGCGGCGGTGGGCGCCAACGTGCTGCTCGGCGTGGTCAA
>CAXTPT010000086.1:0-2690 GCA_964246315.1 uncultured Sphingomonadaceae bacterium
TGATGCATTTCAACGATATGTCGCCCCTGCGAAGGCAGGGGCCTAGATAAGCTCGTGGACCGGGACGAACCCGCGGGGGGATGGTCCATCTGGGCCCCTGCCTGCGCAGGGGCGACAGAGTTAGGGATGCCGCTGGCGGGTGCGTAGGTTTCCGCGACCGCTGCGTTGATGCGGTCCCATTGATGCATTTCAACGATATGTCGCCCCTGCGAAGGCAGGGGCCTAGATAAGCTCGCGGATCGGGACGAACCCGCGGGGGGATGGTCCAGCTGGGCCCCTGCCTGCGCAGGGGCGACATGGTTATGGATCAGGTCCTGAAGCTGATTCCCTGCCTGCGCAGGGGCGACAGGGTGGGGGCGGGACGCGTCAAGTCTGCCGCTGGCGGTTGCGGAGGATGCGGAGGTAGGTTTCCGCGACCGCGGCGTTGATGCGGTCCCATTCATATTGCGCCGCCTCGGCGATGCCCGCCTGGCCCATGCGCTGGCGAAAGCCGTGGTCGGTGGCCAGGCGGGCGAGCGCGTTGGCATAGCCTTCGATCGCGCCGGGGCGGACGAGCAGGCCGGTGACGCCATCCTGGACGATATCCTCGCTGCCCGCGGCGCGCGCGGCGACGACGGGGACGCCGGCCGCCATCGCTTCCAGCGAGACGTTGCCGAAGGTTTCGGTGACGCTGGGATTGAGGAAGATGTCCATGCTCGCCACCGCGCGGGCGAGGTCGGGGCCCATCTGGAAGCCGGTGAACACCGCCTGGGGCAGGCGGCGCTCGAACCAGTCGCGCGCCGGGCCTTCGCCGACGATCAGGACACGGTGCCCGACGCCCTTCTGCGCCAGCCGGTCGACGGCTTCGGCGAAGACGTCGAGACCCTTTTCCATGACGATGCGGCCGAGAAAGCCGACGACCAGCTCGTCGTCGGCAATGCCCCGAGCGCGGCGCCAGGCGAGATCGCGGCGGCCCGGATTCCACAGATCGTGGTCGATCCCGCGCGACCAGATGCCGATATCGTAATTCATCCGCTGTTCGCGGAGGATCTGGGCGAAGCTGTCCGAGGGCGCGACCAGCGCGTCGCAGCGGCGATAGAAGCGGCGCAGGATCGCCAGCATCACCGGCTCAAGAAACGCCAGATTGTAATAGCGCGGATAGGTTTCGAAGCGCGTGTGCACCGAGGCGACGATCGGCAGATTGTGCCAGCGCGCCCAGCTGACCGCGCGGTGCCCGAGCATTTCGGGGGCGGAGACATGGACGATGTTCGGCGCGAAGCGGCGCAGGTCGCGCTTGGCGGCGGGCAGGATGCCGAACGCGAAACGATATTCCTCACGCCCCGGCAAAGGCACCGAGGGAACGCCGACCAGATCGCCCGTCGCCGCAAAGGCGGGGTGATCGGTGGTCGGCGAATAGACGCGAACCGCCGCGCCCTGGCGCAGCAGATAGCCGACCAGGCGGTTGAGCGCCTGGTTCGCGCCGTCCTTCACGAAATTGTAATTGCCCGAAAACAGGGCGATGCGCAGAGAGGACAAGTCCATCGCGCGGCGGCTACCGCAATTGGCCCGATTTTGCGAGCTTCGTGCCGGGATGTCGCTTTTATACAATCAATCCGGCACGGATTTGCGCATTCAGCCCCGATCTCCGGGGATTGAGCCATGATCAAGACGCTTGCGATTCTCGCCGCTCTCGCGGTTGCCGCGCCCGCACTCGCCGACGAGGGCGGGCCGATCGGCTGCGGCGGCGAAGGCGGCGGTGGCGGCGGCGGTGCGAATTGCCCCGGCGGCCCGGCCGACCTGCCGTTCCTGCCGTCGGAAACCTTCTATTCGGGAGAGTTCAATTATCATCCCGTGTCCGGCTATGGCTATGGCGCGATCTCCAACTCGCTGGGCAATTACCAGTACGGCGCGACGCCTTATTATTATATCTACCAGCCCGGCGCCGCGCCGGTGGGTTTCGGCAGCACGCCGGTGACCTTCGCGGGGGCGGGGAACGGGGTGTCCTTCGCCAGCACCGCGCCCGCGCTGGGCGAGGCGAGCATCTCCGCATCGTCCTACACCACGACCGATGCCACTTATGTCGGCTTCAGCGTCCTCTACCGGATCACGCTGCACGCCGCCGACATGGCGCAGGCGGATGCGATCGCCGCGGCGCTGGCGGCGGCGGGGGGTGTCGGCGGATCGGCCAGCGGCCATTGGTCGACGTCGATCGCCGGCCATGCCTCGGCCAGCGTTTCGGCGAGCACCGGCGATTTCCTGGGCTCGCGGGACCTGGTCCGCGTGATGAACCAGCGCTGTTCGAGCTATGTCTACGCCCCCGATCTGTCGGGCTGCGGCAGCGGCGATTATACGCTGCAGATGCTTTACGCGCGCGGCGACGGCTTCCGTTACGGCGACCCGGACAATGTGCAGGCGGGCGACCCGCTCGATTTCCACGCGACGGTGTTCATCGGGGCGCTGAGCAACACCAATCTGGGCGGGCCGGGCAGCGCGGCGGCGATGATCGATCCCAAGATCAAATTCTCGCAAGCGCTGCAGGGTTATAATTTCACCGCCACGTCGGGCGGTTCGCCGCTGGCGATCAGCTTCGTGCCCGAGCCGGCGCAATGGGCCTTGACGATCGGCGGCTTCGCCATGGCCGGCGGCGTGGCGCGGCGGCGGCGGCGGATCGCGCACGCCTGAACATCTTTGGTTGGGGGGCCAAAGAGAAG
>CAXTPT010000086.1:2700-4418 GCA_964246315.1 uncultured Sphingomonadaceae bacterium
GTGACCGGCCCCTTCTTGCATGGCGAAAGGGTCGGGTTAAGCGGCGGCGAGCGCGCGGCGGCGGCGGGCCATGCCGCCGGCGACGCCGAAGCCGCCGATCATCAGCGCCCAGGCCGCCGGCTCGGGAACCGCATTGCCCGCGAAGCTGATGTCCGACAGGCCGGGGTTCGGGCCGTTGGTGGCGAGCACGGTGTAGCGCACATATTGCGCGGCGACCGGCGCCAGCGACACGTCATGCGTGAACGACGCATAGCTGGTCGGCCCCGACGGCGTGCCGAAATTATAAATCTGCGCCGTGCCCTGCAGCGTGCCGCCGAGACCGCTGATCGCCTGAAGCGAGAAGCTGGTGGTGAAATCGGTGATGCCGCCCGAGAAGCTGCCATTGCCGCCGCCGGACGTGACGCGATCGACGACATGCGCGCCGGTCAGCCGGAACAGCGCACCGAGATCGAGATCGATATACGACCCCGCGCCCTGGCTGTTCGAGGCCCAGTCGGTGTTCTGGAAGTTCGCGCCGGTATCGATCGCGCTGGCCTGGCCGTAGCCGGGATAGGACGAGGACGCGGCGGCGTTGGTCGGCACCAGCGTCGCGGCGTTGAGCGCGACGGGCGATGCGGCGAGCGCGAGCGCGGCAAGAGCGTGACGAACGGTCATGGTTGAAATCCCCACAAGAGTTGCTTGGCCAGTAGCAGCTTTGCAGGCGATTGTGAATTGATGATTGGCAGGCGCGTCCCTGATTGGGATTCAGGTGACGCGGGCGCCACCGCCGCGCGGTTGCACGTCATCCCAGTCATGGCCCTGGCGAACGTCACGAAGCGATGGGAGGCCGGTGCCCCGAGCGGGACCGGCCCCTCCCGCCGGACAACCGGTCCCTAATGGATGACCGGCAGCGTTTCGAACTGGTGATAGGGCGGCGGGCTCGACAGCGTCCATTCGAGCGTGGTGGCGCCTTCGCCCCAGGGATTGTCGGCGGCTTTCCTGCCGGCGGCGAGGCTCCAGATGACGTTGACGAAGAAGAACAGCATGCCGATCGCCATCAGCGAATAGCCGTAATCCGAGGCGATGTGGTTCCAATAGGCCTGTGCGTCCGGATAGTCGGGCATCCGCCGCGCCATGCCCTGCAATCCCAGGAAGTGCATCGGGAAGAACAGGATGTTCACGCCGATGAAGAACACCCAGAAATGCAGCTGGCCGAGGAACTCATTGTACATCTTCCCCGACATTTTCGGGAACCAGTAATAGAAGCCCGCGAACAGCGAGAACACCGCGCCCAATGACAGCACGTAATGGAAGTGCGCGACGACGTAATAGGTGTCCTGCATGTACGTATCGATGCCGCCATTGGCGAGCACCACGCCGGTGACGCCGCCGACGGTGAACATGAAGATGAAGCCGATCGCCCAGACCATCGGCGTCTTGAAGCTGATCGAGCCGCCCCACATCGTCGCGATCCAGCTGAAGATCTTGATGCCGGTGGGCACGGCGATGACCATGGTCGCGGCGGTGAAGTACATCTTGACGTTGACGCTGAGCCCCGTGGTGAACATGTGGTGCGCCCAGACGATGAAGCCGACCACGCCGATCGCGACCATTGCATAGGCCATGCCGAGATAGCCGAACACCGGCTTTTTCGAGAAGGTGGCGACGATCTGGCTGACCATGCCGAAGCCCGGCAGGATCATGATGTAGACTTCGGGGTGGCCGAAGAACCAGAACAG
>CAXTPT010000087.1:0-4270 GCA_964246315.1 uncultured Sphingomonadaceae bacterium
CCACGATCATTGCTCAGTATTTCGCTCGAACACCGAATGCGAAAGTACGACCGATCCGGGCCTGCACCGAAGCAAACTGCTTCAGTTCGTCTGGCTGATTGCTTTCGGTAAGATTGCTGACGATAAAGCGGATGCCGAAGTTCGGGTTGACATCGTACAGGATCGCCAGGTCGTGGACCCAGCTCGCTTTCGTCTTGTCAATGGCGAACACGTTTGCTGTTCCATCGCGCTCGTCGCTGGTCAAAAATGCGCCCTGCGTATAGGTGGTCGTCCACAGCGCGGTAAGCCCGGCGATGCTGTAGCCACCCTGAAGCTGGAACCGATTCTTTTCAAAGCCGACCGTGTTGCTCTGCTCGGTAGGAAGGCCGCTAACGGCTTGTTCTCGATAATGGTCCAAGTGGAACCATGAGCCCGTCAGCGAGATCGCCTGCCGGTCGCCCGGCAGCGGAATGCGGAGGCGTCCGGACGCCGTAAGGCCGGCGAATGCGATCGAGCCAGTGTTGACGAAGCCGGCCGTGAAACCGTTGAGGAAGAAATTAGCATTGTTGCGCGTGAAATTCGTGCAACTCGGCTGGCTCGGATAGGCGGTCGAGTCGTAACAGCTGCTGACTACCTGAGCGGGTGACAGCGACTGGATCGCACCCTTGATGCGGATGTCGTTCCAGTCCACCGCCAGCGAGAAGTTGCGGAAGAAGCTTGGGTTGATGACGACGCCGGCCGTCCAGCTGTCCGCCTTTTCGGTCTGCAGGTTGGGGTTCCCGCCGATCGTCCCGGAAACACCCGCCGGCTGACCTGTGAAAGTTGACAGGAACGTCGTCGCGGAAGCCGTGTCGGTGGCGCGACCAGCGGCGATGACGGCCGCGACGCAGTTGGTCCGGCGCGTGGCGGCCGCGTTGCCGCGTCCGATCTGGCTGACCGAGCAGGGATCGGCCACGCCCACGGTGGCCGGCGATTGCCCGGCGATCTGGCCGATCGCGGGCGAACGCACCGAGCGCGTTTTGTTGCCGCGGAAGGTGATCGAATCGAACAGGCTCAGGCGTCCACCCGCCGTCCACACCCAGTCGCCGCCCGTGCGATTATTGTCGATATATCGAGCCGATCCTTCAAACGTCAGCTCGTTCAGCGCTTTGAACCCAAGCATATCGCCAGAAAGAAGCGGGATTGAGGTTTCGATATAGCCTTCGCGTGATTTGAAGCCGCCCGAAATGGCGGAGATCGGCGCGGTCTGATTGATGCCGCCCGCAACGGTCGTTACCGGGTCGGCGCTATAGGAGGCTCGCTCGTCGCGATACTCCGCGCCCACCGCCACTTTGACTTCGCCCGCCGGAAGATTGAACACGCCGCCCGATACGTTGGCCTGGACGAACTGCTGCTTTATCCGGGAATACAGGATTGAATCGAAGGCAAGCGCGTTGATTGCGGCCTGCGGATTCTGCTGACCGATCAGGTTGAACGGGATGCAGGTCGAACTGGCGCTCCCGACGCTCGAACGGCAGACGATCCGCTGCCCGTTGGCGGCGGTGTAGCCCGTGCCGTTGAACGTGAAGGCGGAAGGAGCTGCGTACAGCGCCGGATTGGTCACGATCGCGCCGGATGTATCGACTACGACCGCGTCGATCGCCGCGTTGAAGGCGGTCCGCAGCACGTTCTGGCTGGTAGTCGTGGAACGCGTCTGGCCGTAGCTATAGGTCAGGTCCCAATTCCACTTCCGCTCGCCGATCTGAAAATCACCCTCCAGACCCGCCGTACCGGTGAACGTCTTGCTGCGCGCGCGCGGACCTTCCGTCCCGAACTCGCCGAGCGTTTTGGGAAGCGTAAAGCTCGACCCGGCAGCAAATGGAAGCCCGAAGCCAGCCGTGGCGGACTGCAGTGTCGCACGAGCCTGCGCCGACAAGAAGGGATTATTAAACTGGACAGTTGGTGCCGCTGCTCCGCCAGCGCCGAGGAGAATCGGCTGCCCAACACCCTGTCGCGCCCTTAAGTCGGAATACGATACGCGGTATACGGCGGCAACGTGATCGCTGAACTCGTAACGGCCGAGCGACGCCACGACGTATCGTTCCGAGTCATTCAAAAGCGACGTGTAGTCGAATTGCCTGTAAAGGCCCGGATAATTCGGCTGGTTCTGCGTGAACAGAAACGTTCCGTTGCCATTTCCGATTGGGGTAACGATCAGGTTACCGGTCTGATCGAATTGCAACACCTGCCCCTGCGCGTTCTGCGCGAAGCCGACTGGAGTGTCGCCGAACACCGCCGGCGCGCCAAACCCAAAGAGATCCCGGGTAGGCGTCCCATAGAATGACACACCGGGAAAGCCGGTGTTTCGCTGGAATGTGTTGATCGGAGGTTGCGGTACGATATTGAAAAAGCCGGCCGGATTGGTTGCCAAGCGCGGGTCGTTGACCTGAATATCGTTGGCACCCGGCCGATCGGTAAAGAGGACGCCGTTGCGCTTCGCATACTCGCCGGAGACAACGATATTTCCGCGGCCGCCCGCAAAGTTCGTCCCGAATACGCCCTCCAGGCGGTAATTGCCTGCATCGCCATCGTCGCTGACGCCTGCCTGACCGTTGAACTCGAGACCCGTGAACCGCTTACGCAGAATGACATTGACGGTGCCGGCGATCGCATCGGCGCCATAAGCGGGCGCGCCGCCGACCGTGATGGTTTCGACCCGCTCGATCAAAGCAGAAGGAATCGTGCCGATATCGACCTGCAGGCCTGACTGCCCCACGGATCGCGTAGGCTGCGGTGAAATCGAGGACACCACGCGCTTGCCGTTGACCAGGGTAAGCGTGCGCTCGCTGCCAAGCCCGAACAGGTTGACGAAGGTAAAGCCGATATCCTGCGGTGCTTGGTTGAAATCGGTGTCCGTGTTGGACGCGGACGAGAAGATAGGCGTGTTGACGATCGCATCACCGATGTTGAAGAAGCCGCGATTGTCGATGTCGGCCTTTCCCAGGTCCTGCGTCGGGTACAGCTGCTCAGTGAGCTTGTCGCGCTGAATGCGCGAGCCGGTGACCACGATGTCGTCACGCCCGTCGGCGCCCTGCGCATCGTCGTTGCGCGCCCGCGCATCAGACTGGACTTTTTCATCGGTCGTCGGCGCCGTCTGCGCCCAGGCGGGCGCAGAAACGCTCGCGGCAAAAGCTGCCGAAGCGAGCAGCACTGCGCGCCGATGATCGAACATCCCACCCTTACTCATCATTCGTCCCCTTCATGTTCGCCCGGCATTTGCCTTAGGTCTGTCCAATTTCCCGCGCCCGCAGTGATGCCGCGATGCCGCGGCCGCCCTCCAGCACGTGAGCCTTGATGATCCCCACGCCGGCCGCGACGTCGCGCGCCCGGGCCGCCTCGATCAGCCCTTCGTGCTCGCTTCGATCCTGGTCGAAGACCGCCAGCGCGCCACTCTCGAACTGGAGATAGCGCCGAGCGGCCTCCAGCTCGCGCATAACGAGGCGAAGCAGGCGCGGGCCCGCGGCTGTGTAAAGCGCGACGTGGAAAGCCTGGTGGAGAAGCGGATTGCCCGCGTCGTCGTCGAGCATCGCCTGCCCGGCCCGGACGATGTTCGCGATCTGCTCGTCGGAGAGTCGCGGGAAGGAACGCTCGATCGCCAGCGTCTCCAGCGAAGCGCGAATCTCGAAGAGCTCCAACGCGTCTTCGGAATCGAGCGGGCGCACGATTGCGCCGCGATGGGGGCGCTGGTCGATCCAGCCCTCGGCGGCCAGAACGTCCAATGCCTGGCGCACCGGCATCCGGCTGACCTGGAAACGCTCCGCCAATTCTTCCTGACGGACGGGCAAGCCCGCCTCGAGCTCCCCCGAGATGATCATGTCGCGCAACTGGTCGACGAGCCAGCCGCCTGCCGTTTTAGGACGAAGTTGTATCACGGATCATGGATCCAATCTGCTGTTGGTGGTGGTTCCTATGCTCTGGGACCGCTGTCAAGCCCCTTCGCACATTTGTCGCTCTACACGGGGTGTGACCAAAGGCCGATGCCGAAGCGTTCGGCGTCGTTTATTGGCGAGCTCGCTTGCCAGCGCCGTCAGCGAAGCAATTCTTCAAGCAGATCGGCGACTCGGTCGATCTCGTCTTCAGTGTTGAAGTAATGGACGGACAAACGCAGCAAGGATGCCAAACCCGTCGGACCGAGATCGAGCCTAGCGTCGATGTCATCGATGACGGTCGAAGACACGCGGTGCCGTGCCAATGCGCTCTGGAGCCGCACGGGATCAGACGGGCCACTGTCGATGGCGACGATGCCCGTTTT
>CAXTPT010000088.1:0-4212 GCA_964246315.1 uncultured Sphingomonadaceae bacterium
TCCCTGACCCGCCGCCGCCGCCGCCGAGCCCTCACTTCGGAGCAGACGGAACGAAGGACATTACCCGGTCGGCGGCACCAACAATGCCGCCGCCGCCACCGAAGAGAGGCTGAAGTGATCGGCGACTCTTGCGCTTTCGCGAGAGTCGCCTAGGATCTGGTTATGTTCTCTGTCGACAATCTTAGCAGCGGGGCTATCGACCTCCTCGCCCTTCGCGCGGCAAGCATTACGGCACAATCCTTGCCGATCCCCCTGGCAGTTCACCAACCGCACCAGCAAGGTCGCGCCGGAGCATAAGCGGCTCAACCGCTATGGCACGATGAACCTCGACGAGATTTGCGCGCTTCCGGTCGAACAGATCGCCGCCAATCCGTCGCACCTGTACATGTGGGTGCCCAACGCGCTGCTGCCCAACGGGCTGAAGGTGATGGAGGCGTGGGGCTATCGCTACATTTCGAACATCGTCTGGCACAAGGTGCGCAAGGACGGCGGTTTGGACGGGCGCGGGGTCGGCTTCTATTTCCACAACGTCACCGAAATCCTGCTGTTCGGGGTGCGCGGCAAGAATGCGCGGACGCTGGCACCGGGCCGCGGTCAGGTGAATCCGATGGCAACGCGCAAGCGCGAGCACAGCCGCAAACCCGACGAGCAGTATGACATCATCGGATCCTGCAGTCGGGGTCCGCGCATCGAGTTATTCAGCCGTGGGAAGAGGCTTGGTTGGGAAGCGTGGGGCGATCAGGCAGACGAAAGTTACAAGCCAGACTGGGATACCTACGCCTATAATAGGGTGATGGCTGTGGCAGCTGAGTAAGAAGTTGGGCGCCGGAGCAAGTTCGGGGTGATGTGCTTCCTTGCCAACCCACAGATTTCGTCATTCCCGCGCAGGCGGGAATCCATCTGCTGGTCTCTTCCAAAGGTTGGAAGGAGAGCAGTTGGGTCCCCGCCTGCGCGGGGATGACGAGACAAGGGATACCCCTGCGCTTGCGTGGAGCCCCGCCCGTCTCCTGTGCCGGGGGGACGCGATGAGGGGCGGGACGACGACGCCGCGTCGAGGTCGCCCCCCCTCCGCAAAAAACTTCTGTCCTACACCCCCGATGCTATGTTCTAATTCTGTTCCTTTGGATTCGCATGGAGGGAACGGATGGACAGGAGGCAAATTCCGTCGGCGGGCGCGGACGGGACGCGTGCGGCGGTGATAACGATTGCGATGCATCGCGAGATACGGGCGGCGCGGGAGCGGGTGGCGGCGCGGCTGATCGGCGAGCGGCGCGGCGTGGGTACGGTGCTGGCGCTGGGCGAGAGCGTGGCGCGGGTTCCGCTGGTGGCGTGGCTGGCGCGGCAATCGGGATATGTCCCCGGGCGTGAGCCGTCATGGAGCGAATCCGTGACGTCGGCCGGCCACGCCGCCGGCCGGCTCGCACGGGCCGGGCGCGGGTTTCGCCCGCTGCGCTCCGCTCGCCCTGCGCCTCGCCTCGGAGCCGTGCGATGACCGCCTGGGACATCGAGCACGTCCCGCGCGAGCCGCTCGACTTCACGCCGGTGCCGCGCGATCCGCGCGGGGCGCGGTCGGACGGGTGGACCGATGAGCGGCAGCGCGACTTCATCGAGATGCTCGCGGCGACGGGATCGGTGCGGGCGGCGTGCCGCGGGGCCGGGCTGCGGCCCGACGGCGTCTATCGCCTGCGCCACCGCAAGGGGGCGGACAGTTTTCGCGCGGCGTGGGATGCGGCGGTCGAGCGCGGCACGTCGCAGGTGCGCGACATCCTCGCCGATCACAGCATCAACGGCGTGCCCGAAAGCGTGTGGTGGGCGGGCAAGCAGGTGGGCATGCGGCGCAAGTTCAACCACAATACGATGCGCTGGATCGTCGAGCGCGGCGAGCGCGGGCGCGGCCAGGCGGAGAGCGAGGCGGAGCGCGACCGCAACGAGGCGCTGGCGCGGAATTGGGTCGACGATCTGCTCGTGACGGTGGAGCGGCTCGAGCGCGAGAATTGGGCGCGGATCGGCGACGATCCGGCGCGGCGCGCGGCGTATGAACTGCTCAACGGGCCGGTCGATTGGGATGCGGTGATGGCGGAAGTGGCGGCCTGGTCAGCGGAGTGAATCCGCTGGCTCGTCGGTCGGCTTCGCCGCCGGCCGGCCGTTCGCGCCGGCCTTGCCGACCGGCGCGCTGCGCCGCTGCGCGCCTCGCTCCGGCGTTGCCACCGCCGCGCTGCTCCGCTACGCGGCTCGCGCCGGCTGCAGGAGCGTAGCTCAGCTGGTAGAGCATCGGTCTCCAAAACCGAGGGTCGTGGGTTCGAGCCCCTCCGCTCCTGCCAAGCCGGAGACAGGCGCTGCGAAGCAGCGTGCCGGTGGCGTAGCCAGCCGAACGGCCGGCCGGCGCGCGCAGCAGCGTCCGACGACGCGGATTACTCCGCGGCGGCCACCATTGATCCTTGTCCCACCCCGGCGCCACGCGCCTGTCCCTCCCGCAAGCGGGAGTGACGTCTGGAGGACTACTTGTCATCGCCCCGCCCCCCCGCTATCTCGGCGCCTTCGCGACATCGGCGAGCCTCCCAACCTCCGCCGGAGGGGCCGGGCGGCTGTCCGAAAGAGCCGATAGACAGGATTTTCAGCGTGGCACGCACCAACCCGACCGAGTTCATCCGCCAGGTCCAGGCCGAGACCAGGAAGGTCGTATGGCCGACCGGGCGCGAGACGATGATGACCGCGCTGATGGTCATCCTGATGACCAGCGTGCTGGGCCTGTTTTTCTTCGGGCTGGACGCGGCGTTCAGCGCGATCGTCAAGCAGCTGCTTGCGCTGCTGGCCTGAGGCATTCACCCCTCGACGAGCTCGGGGCAAGCGGAGTTTCTATTGCATGGCGCGCTGGTACATCATCCACGCCTATTCGGGGTTCGAGAACAAGGTCCGCGACGCAATCGTCGCCGAAGCGACGCGGCTGGGGCTGGACGCGGCGGTCGAATCGGTCGAGGTGCCGACCGAGACGGTGACCGAGGTTCGCCGCGGCAAGAAGGTCCAGTCGGAGCGCAAGTTCTTCCCCGGCTACGTCCTCGCCAAGCTGGCGATGAACGACGATGTCTATCACCTGATCAAGAACACCCCGAAGGTGACCGGCTTCCTCGGCGCGTCGGGCAAGCCGCAGGCGATCAGCGAGGCCGAGGCCGCGCGCATCCTCAACACCAAGGAAGAAGCCGCCGCCGCGCCCAAGACGCGCGTCAAGGTCGATTACGAGATCGGCGATTCGGTCAAGGTGCTCGAAGGGCCGTTCGCGAGCTTCAACGGCGTGGTCGAGGAACTCGATTTCGACCGCGGGCGCGTCAAGGTGAGCGTGTCGATCTTCGGCCGCGCCACGCCGGTCGAGCTGGAGTTCGAGCAGGTCGAGCGGAGCAAATAGGCGCACCGCCCGTTGTCTCCCCGCAACGAGGAGATTTCCGATGGGTGAATTCACCGACAAGGTCAAAGGCGCGATCAACCAGGCCGTGGGCGGCGCCAAGCAGGATGTCGCCGACAGCGGCGATTATCGCACCGATTCCGACGACCGGCTGGCCGGTGACGGCGCGGGCCAGGAACTGAAGGGCGACCTTCAGGAACTCAAGGGCAAGGTCAAGGGCGCGATCAACGACCTCTAGGTCTAGCGTTCGCGCGCCCGGAGCGCCGAAATTGTCGTCGCATTGCTGATGCGTTCGACATCGGTCTTCAGGTGCAGCAGTTTGAGCCCCTTGTGGGCGAGGGCACGGTCGAGCGCCGGGGCGAAATCCCCGGTCGTCTCGACCGTTTCCGCATGCGCGCCATAGGCGCGGGCGAGCGCGGCGAAATCGGGGTTGACGAGCGACGTGCCGCTGACCCGCGCAGGAAATTCGCGTTCCTGGTGCATGCGGATGGTGCCGTAGGCGCCATTGTCGACGACGATCACCAACAGGTCGCAGCCATATTGCGCGGCGGTGGCCAGTTCCTGCCCGTTCATCAGGAAATCGCCGTCGCCGGCAAGCGCGACGACCCGCCGCTCCGGGTGGCGCAGCGCGGCGGCGACTGCGGCGGGGACGCCATAGCCCATCGCTCCGGCAGTGGGGGCGAGCTGGCAGACCGGCCCGGCATAGCGCCAGTAGCGGTGCCACCAGCCCGAGAAATTGCCCGCGCCGTTGCAGATGAAGGTGTCCGTGGGGAGGACCTGGCGCATGGTCGCGACGCATTGGGTGAGGTCTACGC
>CAXTPT010000089.1:0-4045 GCA_964246315.1 uncultured Sphingomonadaceae bacterium
GGTTGAGGTTGCCGCCGTTGGTCGCCGCGTTGCGCAGCTGCGGGCTGGCGCCGGCGAGGATCGCGGAGGACAGCAGCGGATAGCGCCGCTCGACGCGCTCGTCCCAGGCGGTGTCGGCGTTCGGCACCAGTGCGCCAAGCCGCAGCCCGCCGCCGTCCAGTTCCTCGATCTTGTCGAGCGGCAGGCGGTTGATGTCGACCACCGTCACCGGCCGCTCGACATTCTCCTTCATCAGGTCGACAAGGTTGGTGCCGCCGGCCAGATAGCGCACCTGCTCGCCGTTACCGGCCTGCACCGCCCCGCTGACGTTCTCTGCGCGAATATAGTCGAACGGGCTCATTCCGCCGCCTCCTGCAACATGGCCCCGTCCTGTTCGGCAAGTACCTCGCACACCGCATCGGCGATGTTGGTATAGGCGCCGCAGCGGCACAGGTTGCCGCTCATCATCTCGCGCACGTCCTGCCGCGAGTGCGCACGGCCCTCGTTGATGAGACCTTGTGCCGAGCAGATCTGACCCGGCGTGCAGTAGCCGCACTGGAAAGCGTCATACTCGATGAACGCGGCCTGCAGCGGATGCAGCTTGCCGGGCTGCCCGAGCCCCTCGATCGTGGTGATCTCCGCCCCGTCCAGTGTAACCGCCAGCTTGAGGCAGGAGTTGATGCGCCGGCCGTAGATCAGCACCGTGCAGGCCCCGCACTGGCCGTGATCGCAGCCCTTCTTGGTCCCGATCAGGTCCTGCTGCTCGCGCAGCAGGTCGAGCAGCGAGGTCCAGGGCTCGATCTGAAGCGTGCGGGTGGTGCCGTTGATCGTCAGCGTCGTCGGCACGGTGCCGATCGGCCGGGCGGCACGGGGAAGCGTGTCGGGTGTGGTCGCCATGACTGCTCCTCTCAGGCCGGGATTTGCGCGAAGTCGGCGGTGTTCTCTTCCGCGATGCCGTTCTCGCGGTGGCGAAAGGCGGACAGCGCGCGATACACCTGCAACCGCGCGCGCATGACCGAGCCGAGCGGCTGGTGCGCGGCCAGGCTGTGTGCCGGACGGAACGTCATCACCTCGTCGAAATAGCGCACGCGCTCGGGCGTATAGGCGTCCTGGATGGGGATGCGGATCGTGGCCACGGTGCGGTACTGGCTTTCCTGCGACGGCCATTCTATCGACGCATCCTCGATCGGCTGCGTCTCCGCATTCGCCCATAACTGCGCGCGCAGCTCGAACACGGCCTCATGCTCGCGGAAATAGTCGACTGCGGCGTGGCGGAACCCGTCCTCATCCTGATGCGGGTCCAGCTGCCATTCGCGCAACGCGTCCTGCGCCTGCGATGCCGGGAATGCGCCGAGTTTGGCAACATAGTCGCCGTAGCGGATCGGTGCCTGGCTGAAATAGTCGTCGCCGATCGGGTGGCTGAACGGGTGTCCGAAGAAGTCCGCCTTGGCGTAGGCGGTGTTGAACATGCTCAGCACCTTGTTGAAATTGCGCGCCATCGACGACACCGCGCTCTTGACGCCCTCCGGCATGGGCGTGGCCGCGCCGAGCTTCTTCGCATCGCTCAGGAAGCCGCTGGCGGTCCCGGACGGGAAGGTGCGGCCCGTCGCCAGCACGAAGTCCTGCGTCGGAGCGTCGTGCCCGGGCAGCTTCTCGCCCTCGACCCCGAAAACCTTGATGGCGATGCCGCGGTGCGTCGACACGCGGTCCCCCAGCGTCTCACCGGGACCTTGCGCGAAGCGGATCGCCACGTCGTAGATGCCGGCCTTGGCGAACAGGCCCTGCGCCAGCTCGGGCGGCAGGTCGTCGGCGATCGTCATCGTGCCGACGACACACGCGCTGCTCTTGGCATGACTGGCGCGCACCGCGTGGTGCTCGCGCTCCTCAACCGTTTCGCTTTGTTGCGTCATGCCCTGGATGATGCCGTCGATCGTCTGCTGCTCGTCGGCTTCCGGCGTCTCGATGTCGGGGGCGTAGCGGAGGTAGGTCATGGATCGCCTTACTGGTTGGGGTCGAACGAGAAGAGCTCCGTCTTGATCGACGGTGGGGCACCGGGCGTGAACCAAACGGTGTCCTGGATGTGGCTCGCGGTCAGGTACATCGTTCCGTCCGGCCCTTCCGAGAAGGTATCGGGCCAGCGCAGCCGCTCGTCGGTCAGCACCGTCTCGACGCTCGTGCCCACCAGCTTGGTCACCGAGCAGTCGGTCGGCGAGGTCAGGAAGAAGGTGTCATCGCGATTAATCCAATAGCCGTCGGCGACGTGGGTCGTGGCGACCTTCTCGACCGCGGCCGCGCGCTCGTCCTCGCTGACGTCGGGTGTCAGCTGGTCAGTCGGGATCGAGTACAGCGTCTTCCCGGTCAGCGCCTGCCAGTAGAGCGTCTTGCCGTCTTGCGAGAGGGCGATCCCGTCCGCCGCGAACATCGGCTGGCGACCGTCAGGCCGCAGCAGTGGCTTGCCGTCGATCTCGACCGTGACGCTCTTGTCGACCTGGGTCGCAGCATGTCCGTCCAGCGCCCGGAAGCCTTTGCCGCTATTCAGGTCGATGACGATGATCGCGCCCCTAGTGCCGCTGTCGGTGATGTAGCCCGTCCCGCCGTCCGGCGAAAAGCGGATGTCGTTGAGGTAGGTACCTTGCAACGCGACATCGTCAGCTACCAGAATGGTCTTGACGACCTGGTTCGAGGCGAGGTCGATCTTCACCAGCTTGGGCGCGTCGGGCAGGATCTTCTCGTTACCCGGTGCGCCGGGGTCAAGTACCCACAGGTTGCCCTGGCCGTCCGGCACGATCGACTGCACGCAGACGAGGTAGTCGGTGACCGGCATGTCGCTTGCCTTGGCGTTGCGCCAGCTGTTCCACTTCTCGTCAGGATATAGCCGCAGTTCGCCGCCGGGCAGCACTTCGGCGACCGAGATCGGCGCGTCGTCGGTCCAGCGCGGGAAGTTGACGAAGAGGCGCCCGTCTTCGGTCGCGGCGACTCCCGTCACTTGATGGTCGAACTGGGCGACGAGCTTCAGGCGGTCATCGGTCGGCATGTCATCCTCGGCGGCGAATTGCCTCGTAGGCGTCCCCCTGCCGAGGGACGCCAAATGGATCAGGCGCGCAACTCGCGGGCGATCCGTTGCGTGATCATCGTATGCTCCTTGAACGTCGCCAGCGAGAGCGTCGCGAGGTGGCGTCCGTGCATCTCCATCATGTCGCTCGTGTTGGCCGAGTTGGCCAAGTAAGCGGTGGCGAGATCACGCAGGAACACGTGGTTCTCGTACTGAGCGTCGATGTACGCGCGGTCGAACGCCGCACCGGGCGCCGCCGAGCGGATCTTGTCCAGCGTCGCCTGCGCCTTGGCGTCCATCGGCGGCGGGGTGTTGCCGAGCTGCTTCAGCACCGTCGTGACGGCGACTGCCTCGGTCAGCTCAAAGCCGGCGAACTCGCGTGCATCGGCCTTGCGCGCCCGATCGACCGCGATCTGGCTGGTCGCCAGCGACAGCATCGCCGGGCCGAACACGCCCATCTCGAATTGCGCGTGGGTCCGTGTGCCGGAGACGTCGGGCATCGGCATCGCAGCCGGGTCCATGCCCATGCGGCGCTGCCGCTGCGCCATCGCCATGGCGGGAACGGCGACGAGGGTGGCGGCTGCCCCGGTCAGGATGGTGCGGCGGTCGGTAATCATGGACGTTCCTCTCATGGTGACCGAAGGCACACTTGCGCGAGGGTCTCAGGCAGGACGGCTCGCCGAGCGACCCGTTCCCCACTCGCCCGGGGATTGGACAGGCGGTCGATCAATCTGGACGATCGGTGACCTGAAGACCGTCCAAACCCATCGGCGACGGCATGGGGCATAGCCGGTATACTGACGGCAGCATGCCATAGGTCCCTTCGAACGCGCGGGAGAACGGCCGCGATCCTGCGTAGCCGACGCTTTGCGCGATTGCCTTGATCGGCAGGTCGGTGACCCTGAGCAGCCGCGCCGCCACCCGCAACCGCGCCTTTTGCACGAAGTCGATCGGTCCCTGACCGAAGGTGCGGGAGAAATGATCGGAGAACGACGCCCGGCTCATGCCGGCGAG
>CAXTPT010000090.1:0-3589 GCA_964246315.1 uncultured Sphingomonadaceae bacterium
GAGTAAGCCCGCATGTCGCGCTATTTCATCGACCGCCCGATCTTTGCCTGGGTGCTGGCGATCATGGCCATGCTCGCGGGCGTCATCGCCATTCGCGGCCTGCCGATCGCGCAATTCCCGCAGATCGCGCCGCCCGCGGTGTCGATCACCGCGACCTATCCCGGCGCGGACGCCGAAACGCTCGAGCGCACCACGACGCAGGTGATCGAGCAGCAGCTCAAGGGCGTCGACCGGCTGCGCTATTTCTCGTCGTCGTCCTCCTCGGCGGGGCAGGCGGTGATCACGGTGACCTTCGAACAGGGCACCGATCCCGACATCGCGCAGGTGCAGGTGCAGAACAAGCTGCAGGCGGCGACCCCGCTGCTGCCGCAGGAAGTCCAGCGCCAGGGCCTGATCGTCGCCAAGGCGACGCAGAACTTCCTCCTGGTCATCGGCGTCTATTCGCAGAACGGCGCGCATGACGGCGTCGACCTCGCCGACCTGACCGTGTCCAGATTGCAGGACCCGCTCAGCCGCGTGGCCGGGGTCGGCGACACGCAGGTGTTCGGCTCCCAATATGCCATGCGCATCTGGATCGATCCGGTGAAGCTGCAGGCTTATCAGCTGACCATCCCCGACGTGACCGCGGCGATCCAGGCGCAGAACGCGCAGGTCTCCGCCGGTCAGGTCGGCGCGCTGCCGGCGCCCCGGGAGCAGATGCTCAATGCCACCGTCTCGGTCCAGTCGCGCCTGCAGACGCCGCAGCAATTCGCCAATATCGGCCTGAAAAGCGCCACCGACGGCGCGACCGTGCGTCTGGGGGATGTCGCCCGCGTCGAAATGGGCGCCGAGAATTACGGCTTCCAATCGAAATGGAACGGCCAGCCCGCGTCGGGCATGGCCATCAAGCTGGCCCCCGGCGCCAATGCGCTGGCCACCGTCGATGCCGCCAAGGCGCGGGTCGACGAGATCGCCAAGAGCTTTCCGCCCGATGTGAAGGTGGTCTACCCTTACGACACCTCGCCCTTCGTCCGGCTGTCGATCAAGCAGGTGATCGAGACGCTGGTCGAAGCGGTGGTGCTGGTCTTCCTCGTCATGCTGCTGTTCCTGCAGAACTGGCGCGCCACCCTGATCCCGACGATCGCGGTGCCGGTGGTGCTGCTCGGCACCTTCGCGGTGCTCTCGGCCGCCGGTTTCTCGATCAATACGCTCACCCTGTTCGGCATGGTGCTGGCGATCGGCCTGCTGGTCGACGACGCGATCGTCGTCGTCGAAAATGTCGAGCGCCTGATCACCACCGAGCATCTGTCGCCCAAGGAAGCCGCGCGCAAATCGATGGACGAAATCAGCGGCGCGCTGATCGGCATCGGCCTGGTGCTGACGGCGGTGTTCCTGCCGATGGCGTTCTTCGGCGGCTCGACCGGCGTGATCTACCGCCAGTTCTCGATCACCATCGTCTCGGCGATGGTGCTGTCGGTGCTGGTCGCGCTGATCCTGACGCCTGCTTTGTGCGCCAGCCTGCTCAAGCCGCACGACGCGAGCAAGCCGGCGGGCACCGGGATCTTCGCGCGCTTCGGCCGCTGGTTCAACGACAGGTTCGACCGCGGCCGCGAGCGGTACGAGCGCGGCATCCGCTATACCGCCCGGCACCGCAAGCGCTCGATGCTCGGCTATCTGCTGATCGTGCTGGTCATGGCCATCCTGTTCTGGCGCCTGCCCACCGGTTTCCTCCCCGAGGAAGACCAGGGCTATGCGGTCACTATCGTCCAGGGGCCGGCGGGCGCCACGTCCGACCGTACCGAACAGGCGCTGACCGCGGTCCGCGAACATTTTCTCGGCCAGGAAGGCAAGAACGTCTTCGGCGTGTTCACCGTCAACGGCTTCAGCTTCGCCGGCTCCGGCCAGAATAGCGGCATCGCCTTCATTCCGTTCAAGGGTTGGGAAGAGCGCAAGGGCGGGGATAATCGCGCCGCCGCGATCACCGGACGCGCGATGGGTCCGTTCAGCCAGTTCAAGGACGCGATGATCTTCGCCGTCGTGCCGCCGCCGGTGCAGGAACTGGGCAATGCGACCGGCTTCGATCTGCAGCTGGTCGATACCGGCGGGATCGGCCATGCGCGGCTGCTGCAAGCGCGCAACATGCTGCTGGGCATGGCGTCGCAGGACAAGCGGGTGGCGGGCGTCCGCCCCAATTCGCTCGACGACGCGCCAGCGCTCAAGATCGAGGTCGATCAGGACAAGATGCGCGCGCTCGGGCTCGATTTGGCACAGGTCAACGCGACGATCGCCGGCGCCTGGGGCGGACAATATATCAACGACTTCATCGATCGCGGCCGCGTCAAGCGCGTCTACCTCCAGGCCGATGCGCCTTACCGGCTGACGCCCGACGATCTCGGCAAATTCTACGTCCGCGGCAGCGACGGGGAGATGGCGCCGTACACCGCCTTCACCTCGATCAGCTGGCAACAGGCGCCGGTGCAGTTGACGCGCTACAACGGCCAGCCGGCGATGGAATTGCTCGGCACGCCGGCGCCGGGCCAGTCATCGGGCACCGCGCTCAAGGCGATGGTCGAAATGCAAGGCAAGCTGCCGCCGGGCACCTCGCTCGAATGGACCGGCCTGTCCTATGAGGAACAGCAATCGAGCGGGCAGGCGTCGACGCTCTACGCGCTGTCGCTGCTGATCGTGTTCCTGTGCCTCGCCGCGCTCTATGAAAGCTGGTCGGTGCCGATGTCGGTGATGCTCGTCGTGCCGCTCGGCGTCGTCGGCGCGTTGCTGGCGGCGACGCTGACCGGGCTGACCAACGACATCTATCTGCAGGTCGGGCTGATCACCACGATCGGCGTGTCGGCGAAGAACGCCATCCTGATCGTCGAGTTCGCCGAGGAAAGATTGCGCGAGGGCGCCGATCCGTTCGAAGCGGCGGTCGAAGCGGCCAAGCTGCGCCTGCGCCCGATCCTCATGACCAGCTTTGCATTTGTTTTCGGCGTCTTCCCGCTGGCCATCGCCAGTGGCGCGGGTGCCGGCGGGCAGAATGCCATCGGCCGTGCGGTGGTCGGCGGCATGCTGTCGGCGACGGTGCTGGCGATCTTCCTCGTGCCGGTGTTCTTCGTGCTGGTGCTCGGGCTGTTCAAGCAGCGCCGGCCGGAGGCCACGCCGGGCCGTGACGCGCCCCGGCCGGCGGCGCAGGGAGCGTGACCGTGTTTCTGCCCAAATCCCTAGCCGCGCTCGCGGGCGCGACGCTGCTGGCCGGGTGCAATCTGGCCCCCAAATATGTCCGGCCGGTCGGCGCGGTGCCGGCCGAATTGCCGCAGGGCGGCGTTTATCCCCCCGCCGCGACCGACGCGCCCGATGTCAGCCGGATCGGCTGGCGCGACTTCTTCGTCGATCCGCGCCTGCAGGCGGTCATCGCGCAGGGGATCGCCAACAACCGCGACTTGCGCGTGGCGGCGGGCAACGTGCTCGCGGCGCGGGCGCGCTACCGCATCCAGCGCGCCGATCAGGTGCCGGGCACGGGGGTCAGCGGCGGGGTGACCTTCACCAACACCGCCGGCTTCGCCGCCAATGCCGGCGCCGCCGGCGCGGGCAGCCAGAATATCGAGATCTACAC
>CAXTPT010000091.1:0-3569 GCA_964246315.1 uncultured Sphingomonadaceae bacterium
GGAGAGCCCCCTCCACCAGCCTGCGGCTGGTCCCCCTCCCCGTGCCGGGGAGGATCTATGCCTTCCCCTCACCGCGCCGCGTCCATCGCGTCGCGCATCCGCCCCACGCTCGCGTCGAGCCCAGTGAAGATCGCCTCGCCAACGAGGAAGTGGCCGATGTTGAGCTCGGCCAATTGGGGGATCGCGGCGATCGGACCGACATTGTCGAACGTCAGGCCGTGGCCGGCGTGCGGCTCGATGCCGTTCTTGCGCGCCAGCGCGGCGCATTCGGCAATGCCCGCAAGCTCGGCGGCGCGCGCGTTGCCGTCGAGATGGGCGTAAGCGCCGGTGTGCAGTTCGACGACCGGCACGCGCAGCCGGACTGCCGCCTCGATCTGGCGCGGATCGGGCGCGATGAACAGGCTGACGCGGACGTTCGCGTCGGCAAGACGCGCGACGAACGGCGCGAGATGCTTGTGCTGCCCCGCCGCATCGAGCCCGCCTTCGGTGGTGCGCTCCGCGCGCCGTTCGGGGACGATGCACGCGGCGTGCGGGCGGTGGGCGAGCGCAATCTCCAGCATCTCCGCGGTCGCCGCCATCTCGAGGTTGAGCGGGATGGTCAGCGCCCCGATCAGCCGGTCGATGTCCGCGTCGGTGATGTGCCGCCGATCCTCGCGGAGGTGTGCGGTGATGCCGTCGGCGCCCGCCTCGGCCGCCGCGATCGCCGCGCGCAGCGGATCGGGATGTTCCCCGCCGCGCGCGTTGCGGATCGTCGCGACATGATCGATGTTGACGCCGAGGCGCAGCTTTCCTGTCATTCGCTCGCTTCAATCTCTCACCGTTCGCCCTGAGCTTGTCGAAGGGCTCTCCTTCGTTTGCGCGAAGAAAGGAAAGGGCTTCGACAGGCTCAGCCCGAACGGTGGAAGGGGCCACTGGTAGACGGGCTGATAGGCCGCTGCCGCGCGCGCTTCAATCTTCCGTTCGGCAAAGCGGCGCTTGAGACGCGCCGAGGTCGTGCCTATAAGGCCGCCACCGAAGGCGGCCGGAAGGCCAGGCGGCGCGCTCTCTGGGGGTAAGATGAAGAGCTGGAAGACGATAATGATGGCGGCGACGCTGGCCATGGGCTCGGCCGGAGCGCTTGCCCAAACCCCGGCGGCATCGCCGGCGCCGGCCGCGGCGTCCGCGCCCGCAGCCGCAACGCCGGTCACGCCGCAGTTCGAGCACCCGACTCCCGGCATCGGCCAGCCCGACGGCCGCTTCGGCCTGCAGGATCAGGTGACCGACATCGGCCGCGAGGCGCTGTGGATGCACGACGTCGTACTGATGCCGATCATCACGGCGATCTCGCTGTTCGTGCTGGGCTTGCTCCTCTACGTCGTCGTCCGTTTTCGCCGCAGCGCCAATCCCGTGCCGTCGCGCATATCGCACAACACCTTGATCGAGGTGATCTGGACGGTGGTTCCGGTGCTGATCCTGGTGGCCATCGCGGTGCCCTCGATCCAGCTGCTGGCCAATCAATATTCGCCGCCCAAGGCGGGTCTGACGGTGAAGGTGATCGGCCACCAATGGTATTGGTCGTATCAATATCCCGACAACGGCGATTTCGAGGTCGTCTCGAACATCCTCAAGGACGAGGATGCGGTTCGGAAGGGCGAGCCGCCGCATCTCGCGGTCGACGAGCGGATGGTCGTTCCCGTGAACACCGTGGTCAAGGTCATCGTCACCTCGGACGACGTGCTCCACAGCTTCGCCGTGCCAGCGTTCTGGACCAAGATGGACGCGGTCCCCGGCCGGCTCAACGAAACCTGGTTCAAGGTCGACCGGCCCGGCGTCTATTACGGGCAATGCTCGGAGCTGTGCGGCGCGCGCCACGGCTATATGCCGATCGCGGTCGAGGTGGTGAGCAAGGCGCAGTTCGCCCAGTGGATCGCCGCGAAGGGGGGGACGATCGGCGGCCAGCCCGCGACGAGCGACGCCACCGTCAATTCGCCGATCGAAAACCCCGGCGGCCCGACGGTCGCCCCCGCCACCCTGACCCCGGCGGTGGCCGGCATTGCCCCGGCGACGCCCGTCGCCGAAGGCGCGACTTCGAACTGAGGCTGGACACATGACCGATATTGCCGCCACCCCCGCGTATTTCGAAGCGCATCATGATCATGCGCATGACCACGACGCGGATCACAAGCCGGCGTTCTTCGCGCGCTGGTTCATGTCGACCAACCACAAGGACATCGGCACGCTCTATCTGCTGTTCGCGATCATCGCGGGCATTATCGGCGGCGGCATCTCGGGGCTGATGCGACTCGAGCTCGCGTCGCCGGGCATCCAGTATCTGCCGACCTGGGCGGGGACCGCCAATCTCGACCAGGCGCTCCATTTCTGGAACGTGCTGATCACCGCGCACGGCCTGATCATGGTGTTCTTCATGGTCATGCCGGCGATGATCGGCGGGTTCGGCAACTGGTTCGTGCCGATCATGATCGGCGCGCCCGACATGGCCTTCCCGCGGATGAATAACATCTCGTTCTGGCTGCTCGTGCCCGCTTTCCTGCTGCTGCTCGGATCGACCTTCGTCTCGGGCGGCACCGGGCTCGGCGCCGGCACCGGCTGGACGGTCTATGCGCCGCTCTCGACTAGCGGCTCGCAAGGCCCGGCGGTCGACATGGCGATCCTCGCGCTGCACCTCGCCGGCGCCAGCTCGATCCTCGGCGCGATCAACTTCATCACCACCATCTTCAACATGCGCGCGCCGGGCATGACGCTGCACAAGATGCCGCTGTTCGTCTGGTCGGTGCTGGTCACCGCCTTCCTGCTGCTGCTCGCGCTGCCGGTGCTCGCCGCGGCGATCACGATGCTGCTGACCGACCGCAATTTCGGCACGACCTTCTTCGATGCGTCGGGCGGCGGCGATCCGATCCTCTACCAGCATCTGTTCTGGTTCTTCGGCCATCCCGAGGTCTACATCATGATCCTGCCGGGCTTCGGCATGGTCAGCCAGATCATCTCGACGTTCAGCCGCAAGCCGGTGTTCGGCTATCTCGGCATGGCCTATGCGATGGTCGCGATCGGCGTGGTCGGCTTCGTCGTATGGGCGCACCACATGTTCACGACCGGGCTCGACGTGAAAACCAAGATGTATTTCACTGCCGCGACGATGATCATCGCGGTGCCGACCGGCATCAAGATCTTCTCGTGGATCGCGACGATGTGGGGCGGCTCGCTGACGTTCGAGACGCCGATGCTGTGGGCGATCGGCTTCATCTTCATGTTCACCGTCGGCGGCGTCACCGGCGTCGTGCTCGCCAACGGCGGGATCGATACGGCGATGCAGGACACCTATTACGTCGTCGCGCACTTCCACTACGTGCTGTCGCTCGGCGCGGTGTTTTCGCTGTTCGCCGGCTTCTATTACTGGTTCCCGAAGATGTCGGGGCGGATGTACAACGAGACGCTCGGCAAGATCCATTTCTGGGTGTTCTTCATCGGCGTGAACGTGCTGTTCTTCCCGATGCATTTCCTGGGCCTGCAGGGGCAGCCGCGCCGCATGCCCGATTACACCGACGGGCTCGCGCACTGGAACCACATCGCCT
>CAXTPT010000092.1:0-3538 GCA_964246315.1 uncultured Sphingomonadaceae bacterium
CCACGAGAGCGCTCTCATGACGCCCCCACTGCCCACCCCGGTCGCTGCGCGACCTGTCCCTCCCGCAAGCGGGAGTGACGTCGATCACACCTCGGTCGCCAGCAGATAGTCCTGCCGCAGGGCGTCGATCGGTTTGACCGCGCCGCCTTGCTCGAAATGCCAGAAGGTCCAGCCGTTGCACGAGGGCAGGCCCTGCAGCGTCGCGCCGAGCTTGTGGATCGAACCGCTGGCGCCATCCGCGACGAGCGAGCCGTCCGCGCCGACACTGGCCGACCAGCGGCGCTTGCTGTCGAACAATTTGCTGCCGGGCGGCAGCATGCCGGTTTCGACCAGCGTGCCGAACGCCACCTTGGGCTGCGATTTGGGGCTCTGCATCGTGCGCAGGCCCGATTCGTCGAGGGGCAAAGCGGCGGCGATGCGTTCCTCGGCGACCGCGGCATAGCCGGGATCGCGTTCGATGCCGATGAAGTGGCGGCCGAGCCGCTTGGCGACCGCGCCGGTGGTGCCGGTGCCGAAGAACGGGTCGAGCACGACGTCGCCCGGGTTGGTCGCGGCGAGCAGCACGCGATAGAGCAGCGCTTCGGGTTTCTGCGTCGGGTGCGCCTTGCTGCCGCCGCGCTTGATGCGTTCCTGGCCGCCGCAGATCGGCAGCGACCAGTCGCTGCGCATCTGCAGTTCGTCGTTGAGCGTCTTCATCGCGCGGTAGTTGAAGGTGTAGCGCGAGCTGTCGCTATGCGACGCCCAGATCAGCGTCTCATGCGCGTTGGTGAAGCGGGTGCCGCGGAAATTGGGCATCGGATTGGCCTTGCGCCAGACGATGTCGTTGAGGATCCAATAGCCCAGATCCTGGAGCTTGGCGCCGACGCGGAAGATGTTGTGGTAGCTGCCGATGACCCACAGGGTGCCGTCGGGCTTGAGGATGCGCCGCGCCTCGATCAGCCATTGCGCGGTGAACGCGTCATAGGCGGCCAGGCTGGCGAACTTGTCCCATTCGTCGTCGACCGCATCGACGCGGCCACCTTCGGGGCGGAACAGGTCGCCGCCGAGCTGGAGGTTGTAGGGCGGGTCGGCGAAGACCATGTCGACGCTGGCGTCGGGCAGGCGGGCCATCGCGGCGATGCAATCGTCGCGGATGATGGCGTCGAGCGGCAGGCTGACCGCCGCCGGCGCCGCGCGCACGCGTTCCAGAACCCCCATGCGTCACCCCTTCGTCCCTGTTTTCGAGCACGATGGTGAGTCCGGCGCAGCCGAGGGTCAACGGCGGCCAGCGCGCCGTTTTAACCTTTTGTTAACCATTGGCGCGTTCGCAAGAATGCCCCACAAGATGTTGAGTCCGAAACGAAACCGGGACTCAACCGGTGGCGTGTTGCTCGAAAGACTCATCCATGCGGAAACCGCTGCGCCGGACCGGTCCGAAACTCTGGCGATGAAGCGGCGAGGGGCCGTGCTCGCGCAGCGCACGGTAATGCGCGGGGCAGCC
The DNA here is from genome assembly GCA_964246315.1 of uncultured Sphingomonadaceae bacterium. Classification (GTDB taxonomy): domain Bacteria; phylum Pseudomonadota; class Alphaproteobacteria; order Sphingomonadales; family Sphingomonadaceae; genus Sphingomonas_O. Next base: position 1,481 of record CAXTPT010000092.1, read on the forward strand.
ATAGCCCTTGTTCGACGCCCAGCCATAATGCGGATGCGCATCATGAAGCGCGATCATGATCGTGTCGCGGGTGTGCTTGGCGACGATCGAGGCGGCGGCGATCGACAGGCACCGCGCGTCGCCATCGACCAGAGCGGTGGCCGGCCGGTCCCACCGCGGCAGGCGGTTGCCGTCGACCAGCACATGTGCCGGTGCCTCGACAAGCGCCTCGACCGCGAGCGTCATCGCCTTCATCCGCGCCCAATAGATGTTGATGCGGTCGATCTCGTCGGATTCGACAATGCCGACGCCGACCACCGCGCACGCCATCAGCCGCCCATGCAGCCGCGCGCGTTCAGGGGCGGTCAGCTTCTTGGAATCGTCGATGCCGCGCGGCACGCCTTTCGCGGGCAGGATCACCGCCGCGGCGACCACCGGCCCGGCCAGCGGGCCGCAGCCCGCCTCATCGACCCCTGCCACCGGCGTCACGCCCAGGGCGCGCGCATATTTGAGGCTCGGCCGGGTTATGCGCGCCACGGCGGAAACCTCCGATTCTCGCCCGCGCGATAGAGGCAGACCATGTTGCCCGCGGGATCGCGCAGCCGGGCCTCGCGCCACAGCCAGGGCTGGTCGATCGGCGGGTGTTCGAATTGAACGCCAGCACGGGACAGCATGAGGACGCGGTCGTCGAGGGCATCGATCTCGAAATAAAGTGTCGCTGCACCGGCGGCCGCCTCTTCGCGGTGGATCGACAGGGTGACGCCGCCGGGCGCTTCGAACCGTGCATACCCATTTTCGGGGCTATCGACGATCTGGTCGAGGCCGAGCCGCTGGTAGAAAGCCAAGCTTGCCGCATAATCGAGACACGGGACCGTTACCTGATTGAGCCGCATCGGCTCGCCGACATCGAGGCGGACCTCCTGGTGACCCATGGGTCCGCTGCCCTGGCCCAGGCCCGGGGCGGAGCGCAAGGCGTGACGCACGAAATCCCGCGCCCGATCGACGGCTTGCGGCAGGCTCGCGCCACGCGCCAAGAACATGGCGATCGCACTCGCCAGCGTGCAGCCCGTGCCATGACTATGCACCGTGTCGATACGGCTGCCCTGCCATGTGGTGATATTGTCGGTTTCGACCAGCACGTCGGCGATCGGATCCTCGCCGCCATGCCCGCCCTTGATCAGCACCGCGCAGCCGCGCGCCGCGACCAGCGCGAGCGCCGCGCCGATCTCATCCTCGCCCGAGGACATTTCGGCGAGTTCGGGCAAATTGGGAGTGGCAATCGTCGCCAATCGAAGCAAGCGGTCGAAGGCTTCGATCGTCGCATCGTCGGCCAGCTCGGCGCCGCTTGTCGCCACCATCACCGGATCGAAGACGATAGGCAATTCAACATCGGCCAGCCGGTCGGCGACCGCGTGTGCGACCTCGACCGAGCCGAGCATGCCGATCTTGATCGCGTCCGCACCGATATCACCGAGACAGGCATCGATCTGCGCCACGACGAATGCTGGTGAGATCGGCTGGATGCCGTCCACGCCCAGCGTATTCTGCGCGGTAAGCGCGGTGATCGCCGTCATGGCGTGTCCACCGAGCATGGTTACGGTCTTGATATCCGCCTGGATGCCGGCGCCGCCGCCCGAGTCCGAGCCGGCGATGATGAGGATGCGCGGGGTCATGGCGCGTACTTACGCACCGCGGAAGGTGGATATTTCGTGACCAGAGGTGCCGTGCGCGCGGGGCGATGATGGCGCGCGCCACCGCGCTGCGGCCAGGCGGTCAGGTCATACGCAGTGCCGAAGGACCGTTCAAAATATCGGACCAGCGCCGCGCCATCGGGCGGCAGATCGCGTCCATGCCGTTCGCAATCGGGCCGCATCTCGAGCATCGCCCGACCATAGCGGCGGGCGATGCTTCGCGGAAGTCAGGCGATGCGTGCCTTGCGGCGGATGCGCAGATAACGGATCGCGCCGCCGGCAAAGGCGAAGCCGGCCAGCACCTGCAGCCAGGTTTCCGGTTCCGGCACGCCAGCGACCGGGCTGGTCGGCGGTACGACGGGGCCGGTGCCGTTGGGCGGATTTACGA
>CAXTPT010000093.1:0-3477 GCA_964246315.1 uncultured Sphingomonadaceae bacterium
GCGGGGGTGGAGGGGGTTCTCCGCCGGCACTGCGCTCGCGTTTCTCGCCCCCTCCGTCAGCCCTGCGGGCTGCCACCTCCCCGTGCCGGGGAGGAATTGATGGCGATGACGGTTGCGCCGCTGGTGAAGCCACATGACGGCCTGATCGACGCCGTTCGTGCCGCGCATGGCGCCGGCGTGCTCGACGCGTGGCACGAGGTTGACGAGACGACGATCCACGTCACGCGCGACGCGCTGGTCGCGGTGCTGACCTGGCTGCGCGACGCGCAGGACTATCAGCAGCTGATGGAGATTGCCGGAGTCGATTATCCCGAGCGGCCCGAGCGGTTCGAGGTGGTTTATCACCTCCTCTCGGTCACGCGGAACGCGCGCGTACGCGTCAAGATTTCGACCGACGAGGCGACCGCGGTGCCGACGGCGACGGGCCTGTGGCCGGTCGCCGACTGGCTCGAGCGCGAGGTGTTTGATCTCTACGGCGTGCTGTTTGACGGTCATCCCGACCTTCGCCGCATCCTCACCGATTACGGCTTCACCGGCCATCCCTTGCGCAAGGACTTTCCGCTGACCGGCTATCAGGAAGTCTGGTATTCGGAAGAGGTCAAGCGCGTGGTGTACGAGCCGGTGAAGCTCGCTCAGGACCTGCGCAATTGGGACTTCCTCAGCCCGTGGGAGGGTGCCGAATACACGCTCCCCGGCGACGAAAAGGCGATGCTGCCCGAAGGCAAGGGCGCGCCGACGCCGCTCAACGCCGATCAGATCAACAAAGCCGATGCGGCGCAATCGTCGGCCAAAACCCCGGTTGCCGAACCCAAGACCACCGACACGACCGGCCAGACCGGCAGCGGCGGTGCCAAGGGTGACGAAAGCGGGCACCAGGTCGCCAACCCCGACACTCTGCCGGGCAAGGGGCAGAACCAGTGATGCGTCAGCACTATGTCGCCCCTGCGCAGGGTTTGATTGGGGTGGCCGCCCATGGCTGAGCTGATCCGCGAACTCGAAGGCGTGTGGGACGATGCCGATCCCACAGCCGGCGACACCAAGATCGCCAATTACACGATTAATTTCGGCCCGCAGCATCCGGCGGCACACGGCGTGCTGCGGCTCGTCCTGGAACTTGACGGCGAATTGGTCGAACGTGCCGACCCCCATATCGGCTTCCTCCACCGCGGCACCGAAAAGCTGATCGAGACCAAGCCCTACCTGCAGAACATCCCCTATTTCGACCGGCTCGATTACTGCTCGCCGATGTGCATGGAGCACAGCTTCGTGCTGGCGATCGAAAAGCTGCTCGATCTCGAAGTGCCGCTGCGCGGGCAATATCTGCGCGTGTTCTGGGCCGAGCTGACGCGCATCTGCAACCATTTGCTCAACCTCGGCAGCCACGTCATGGACGTCGGCGCGATGACGCCGAATTTGTGGCTGTTCGAGCTGCGCGAGGACACGTATCAATTCTACGAGCGCGTCTCGGGCGCGCGGATGCATGCCAACTATTTCCGCCCCGGCGGGGTGCATCAGGATGCGCCGCTGAAGCTCCTCACCGACATCGCCGACTGGCTCGATAACCGCTTCCCACAGCTGTTCGAGGACGCGATCAGCCTGGTCGCCGACAACCGCATCTTCAAGCAGCGCAATGTCGATATCGGCGTGGTGACCAAGGACGATGCGCTCGCCTGGGGCTTTTCCGGCCCGATGATCCGCGGCTCGGGGATCGCCTGGGACCTGCGCAAGTCGCAGCCCTATGACGTCTATGACCGCATGAAGTTCGACGTGCCCGTGGGCACGCGCGGCGATTGCTATGACCGCTTCATGGTGCGCGTCGAGGAATGCCGCCAGTCTGCGCGGATCATGAAACAGTGCCTCGCCGAAATGCCCGAAGGCCCGGTGATGACCGAGGACACCAAGGTCGCGCCGCCCCGCCGCGCGGAGATGAAGCAGTCGATGGAAGCGCTGATCCATCACTTCAAGCTGTACACCGAAGGCTTTCATGTCCCCGCGGGCGAAGTCTATGTCGCGACTGAAAGCCCCAAGGGCGAATTCGGCGTCTATCTCGTCGCCGATGGCACCAACAAGCCCTACCGCTGCAAGATCCGCCCGACCGCGTTCTCGCACCTCCAGGCGATGGACTTCATGATGAAGGGCCACATGCTCGCGGACACCACCGCCGTGCTCGGCGCGATGGATATCGTGTTCGGGGAGTGTGACCGGTGAAGATGATCATGCGAGCTGTCTTTATCATGTTGGCAGTGGTGGTGTGGGCGCTACTGCTCCTCTCGCCGCGGCGATTGGAATATCTTACTGGCCTGCGCTTGCCGACGAGCGATTGGATGATGGTTTTTATTGGTTTTGTAGGTCTGATGCTCATCGCGGAAGCGCTGAAAAAGCATTCTGCCAAAGCGAAGCGTCATGGCTGAAGCCGCAACCCTTTCCGACACCCCGGAAATCCGCGAGCGCTGGGGTGCTTTCGCGTGGACCGACGCAAATGCCGCCAAGGCCGCGACCATCGTCGCGCGCTATCCGCCGGGGCGGCAGGCGTCGGCGGTGATGCCGCTGCTGTTCCTCGCGCAGCGGCAGGTCGGCGACGAGCTCGGCACCTATGGCTGGCTGCCGATCCCGGTGATGGAATTCATCGCGCGCGAACTCGACATGCCGTACATCCGCGTGCTCGAGGTCGCTTCCTTCTACACGATGTACAACCTCGCGCCCGTCGGCAAATATCTCGTCCAGGTGTGCGGCACGACGCCGTGCATGCTGCGCGGCGCGGAGGATTTGATGGCCGCGTGCCGCAAGCGCGGGATGCACCTTGGCCGCGTCAGCGACGATGGGTTGTGGAGCCTCACCGAGGTCGAATGCCTCGGCGCCTGCGCCAACGCGCCGATGGTCCAGATCAACGACGACAATTACGAGGATCTGACTCCCGAATTGCTCGACCAGGTACTGGACGCGCTGGCTCGCGGCGAGAACCCGCCGACGCTGAGCCAGATCGGTCGCAAGACCAGCTGCCCCGAGGGCGGTCCGACCACGCTGGCGGCGATGCAGAGCGAAAACCACGACTATCGCGACGAATGGGGCAGGGAGACGAGCAATGCTTAGGCTCCTCCCCGGTACGGGGAGGTGGCAGCGCAAAGCGCTGACGGAGGGGGTCTGCGGTTCGTACTCACTCTCCACCGGTCACCCCCTCCACCACGCCGCTGCACGTCGCGGTCCCCCTCCCCGTACCGGGGAGGATTTATGCTGAACGACGCCGACCGCATCTTCACCAATGTATACGGTTTCCAGCCGTGGAACCTCGACGCGGCGCAGAAGCGCGGCGATTGGGACGGCACCGCCGCGCTGATGCAGCGCGGGCAGGACCAACTGATCGAGGACGTCAAGGCGTCGGGCCTGCGCGGTCGCGGCGGGGCGGGCTTTCCGACCGGCATGAAGTGGAGCTTCATGCCCAAGGCGCCGACGCCCGAGCGGCCCAATTTCCTGGTGATC
>CAXTPT010000094.1:0-3371 GCA_964246315.1 uncultured Sphingomonadaceae bacterium
GTGTTGGGCAGCGCGCTCGATCGCCGGCTGTTCGGGCCCAAGGCGCGGCAGGGCGCACGGCTGAGCGACCTCGCAGTGCAGGCGTCGGAATATGGCGCGGTGCTGCCGAAGCTTTATGGGCGAACGCGGGTGGCGGGGACGGTAATCTGGGCGACCGACCTCGAGGAGACGAGCGCCCGGGTGTCCCAGGGCAAAGGGCGGCCCAAGGTCGATAGCTATAGCTATACGGCATCGTTTGCCGTGGCGCTGTCGGCGCGGCCGATCCTGCGGGTCGAGCGGATCTGGGCGGACGGATCGCTACTGCGCGGCGCGGCGGGAGACTGGAAGCGCGATGCGGTGATGCGTGTGCATCCGGGTGGCGAGGATCAGGCGCTCGACCCGCTAATCGCAAGCGCGGAAGGGTTGGCGAGCTGTCCGGCCTATCGCGGGCTGGCTTATGCCGTGTTCGAGAATTTACCGCTGGGCGATTTCGGCAACCGGGTTCCACAGCTCAGTTTCGAAGTGGTGGCGGATAAGGCGGCGGTCAGCGCCGGCCTATTGCTGGGCGGCACGGGCGGACCCGAATTTGCCGGCTATGCCGTGAGCGAGGCACGGATGAGCGAGGTGGCGCGCGGGCTGGGCCGACTCGCACCGTTCGTTGTCGACCAAGGCGTGCGGTTCGCGGCGGGAGCGTCGCACGATCTCCGCGAGGCGGCGGAGCCGATGCGGACAACGCGCCTGGCCGAAGGCGCGCTGCCGACGCGGCTGGCGATCGATTATGCCGATGGCGCGCGCGACTATCAGGCGGGCCGGCAAGCCGCCGGGCGGCTGGCAGCCGGTCTTTCGGCGAGCTTGGTCGGCGAAGAGGTGCTGTCGCTGCCGGCGGTGCTGAAGGCGGGTGACGCAAAGGCTCTCGCCGCAAATCTGCTGGCGCGAACATGGCGTGAGCGGACGCGCTGCGAAGTCGCGTTCGACTGGCGCGCACTGACGGTGCGGCCCGGCGACCTAGTGACGTTGCCGGACGGTCCAGCGGTATGGCGCGTGGCGGCTACCACCATCGAAGGAATGCGCCTACGATTGTCGCTGGTTGCGCACGGCGCAGCTCCATGGCCGGTCCGCGATGTGGAGTCGGGCCGGGCGACTGGCGAGATCGATCGGCCGGCAGGGACGACGCGGCTGGTGGCTTTGGACCTGCCGCCGCTCGGTGGGCCGTCCGAGACGCCGCTGGTGGCGGTGCTGGCCAATGGCACGAGCCCGGGCTGGCGCCGCGCGGCGCTGCAGCTCAGCCGCGACGACGGGGCGAGCTGGGAGGCGCTGGGTGCGACCGCGCTGCCGGCAACGATCGGCGTGGCGACGAGCGTGCTGGACGCCGGGGCGGGCGCGACGATCGACCGGATCAACCATGTCGATGTCGAATTGGCGCATGCCGGGATGATGCTTGCCGAGGCCGACGATGCGGCGCTGGCGGGCGGGGCCAATCTGGCAATGCTTGGCAAAGAGGCGATCCAGTTCGGGCGGGCGACGCCGCTGGGCGGTGCGAACTGGCGGTTGAGCGAATTGTGGCGCGGGCGCTGCGGGACCGGCGGCGCGATCGCAGGACATGGCATGGCAGAAGAATTCGCCGTGATTGAAAGCGCATCGATCAGGTTTCTGGCAAGCGAGGATGCGGCGGCGGGAGCGATCGTCAGCGCCCAGGGCGTTGGCGATGCGGTTCCGGTAACGGCAACGGTCGCGAGCGTGGACCGGGCGTTACGGCCGCTGACCCCGGTCAAGCTGAAGGCGGCGGCGGTGGGCGGCGGCATGCTGCTGACCTGGGTCCGTTGCAGCCGGGACGGCTTTGTCTGGCGCGATGGCGTCGAAGTGCCGTTGGCCGAGGAGCGCGAGGCTTACCGGCTGGAGGTCAGCGGCGGCGGAACGACGGCGGGTGCCGAGATTGCCGCGCCGCAATGGTTGCTGCCTGCGGATTTCGCGGCGCCGGGAACGAACGTGACGGTCTCCGTGCGCCAGGTTGGACGGCATGGTCTGTCCGATCCGGCAACGATCAGCTTCAAATTTTAGGGAGACAGATGATGGAGACGACGGCGCGGCTGGGCTTGCCGCTGCTATCAGTGGCGCAGGCGGCCAAGGAAATGACCGTCAACGAGGCGTTGACGATGCTTGATGCGGCCATTCAGCCGATTGTCGAGGGTGAGTCGAACGCGCCGCCGGGATCGCCGACGCCGGGGCAGGGATGGCTGGTGGGAAGCGGCGCGACAGGGGCATTCGCCGGGCATGCCGGGGCGATCGCAGTGTGGACCGCGGGCGGCTGGCGCTTCTTGATGCTGTCTGAAGGCGCAATGGTCTGGCGCCGCGATATCAGCTTGATCGCACGACGAACGGCGAGCGTGTGGCAAAGCGGCGTGGCCGTGAGCCTGCCAAGCGGGGGTTCGACCGTCGATACGCAAGCGCGCGCCGCGATCGAAAGCGTTTTAGCACGAATGCGCGATTTTGGAATTATCGCCCCGAGCTAACTCTTCGCGGAACCTTCAGGCAAAAGGAGCGTTTCGGCGGCAACTTGTCTGGGTCGGCCAACGTTGAACTGCGGTATTTGGGCAACACTGCCTGCTAAACTGCAGCTTGCACCGCATCCAAGGCAGAGTTAGTGAGTTGTCGCTGTTCCATCGGGAACACTTTTGAAAGGGGAATCCAATGCGGAAGCTGGCAGTCGCAGTCGCGCTCGCCTCCACCGCCATCGCCTCGTCCGCAATTGCGCGTGATGATGCATGGTACATCGGCGCCGAGGGCGGCGCGATGATCGTCGAGGACGTCAAGTTCAATATCGGCACTTTGAACAGTGCGGCGAATGCCAGGCAGGAAGTTGGCTATGATGTCGATGGCATCATCGGCTATGACTTCGGCGGGTTCCGACTGGAAGCAGAAGTCGGTTACAAGCAGTCGCGCGTTAAGAGTTATGCCAGCGCCGTGGGCACGTTCCGCGGTACGACTGCGGCGGGTACCGCTGCGGCCGGCACGTTTAACGGCGCGGCCGGTGAAACATCGGCGCTGAGCTTCATGGTTAACGGCCTGCTCGACTTTGGTGACGATGACGGCATACAGGGCTTTGTCGGCGGTGGTGCCGGTGTTGCGCGTGTCAAGTTCAACGATTATTCCATCAATCCAGCGGGCAACTTCCTGGACGACTCGGACACCGTGTTTGCCTGGCAGGGCTTGGCTGGCATTCGTGCGCCGCTGACCGATCATATCGACGCCAGCCTGAAGTACCGCTTCTTCAACGCCAGCCGCGTCGACCTGGTTTCCGCTACGGGTGGTGCATGGCGGACTCGCTTCCGCTCGCATTCGCTGTTGGGTGGCTTTACGTACAATTTCGGCGAGCCGCCGGCTCCGCCTCCCCC
>CAXTPT010000095.1:0-3361 GCA_964246315.1 uncultured Sphingomonadaceae bacterium
CGGCAATCACGAGGTGATGATGCGCGGCACCTTCGCCAACATCCGCATCAAGAACGAGATGATCCCCGGCGTCGAAGGCGGCATGACCAGCTACAAAGGCGAGATCATGCCGATCTACGACGCGGCGATGCGGCACAAGGCCGACGGCACGCCGCTGATCGTCATCGCCGGCAAGGAATATGGCACCGGCTCATCGCGCGACTGGGCCGCCAAGGGCACCAACCTGCTCGGCGTGCGCGCGGTGATCGCTGAAAGCTTCGAGCGGATCCACCGCTCGAACCTGGTCGGCATGGGCGTGTTGCCGCTGCAATTTGCCGAAGGCGTCGACCGCAAGACGCTCAGCCTTGAAGGTGCGGAGTCCTTCACGATCATGGACGTCGCCAAGCTCCGCCCGCGTCAGGATGTCGAGGTTACGCTGACCCGCCAGGACGGCACGGTCGAGACGTTCCTGACGCGCTGCCGGATCGATACGGTGAACGAGCTCGATTACTTCCTCAACGGCGGCATTTTGCCCTATGTACTGCGCAAACTCGCGGCGTGACGGCATAAGTCCTTGTCTTGAAATGAAACAAGGCGGCCTAAATTCCCGCGGACTTTTTCTCCAGGCGCGCGAAATCGCGTTGACTGTCCCTAACGCCGCGTTAACGTCTACGAATCAGCCGTCCGGGGCGGCTGTCTGAGCAAGGGGTTAACATGAAGATCGCAAAGCTTTTAGCTGCGAGCGCGCTCGCGTTCGTTTCGACTACGGCAATCGCGGGTGCGGGGACGCAGTCGGGCACGTTCAACGGCACGACTTGGACCGCCGTCAGCAGGATCGTCGGGCAAACCTCGACGGGCACGGTCGCGACCGGCGGCAATCCGCTGTATCTTGCGCGCAATACCGACAGCATGCCCGGCACCGGCGGCACCAAGAATTACAGCGGCACCGTGGGCATCATCATGACCTATGCGGGGGGCGGACAATTCGTTTGCTCGGGCACCCTGCTCAGCGACCGCATGTCGGTGGCAACGGCGGGCCATTGCGTCAGCGACGGTTTCGCCGCGACGCCGAACGGCGTGGCCGCGGGCCTGGTCAACACCAAGGTGGTGTTCCTGAGCAACGCCGCGTCGCTTGCCGACATCCCCTATTACGCGGCACAGCCGGGCGGCGGGGTCGGCCCCAACGCCGGGACGGTGGGCATCGATGCGTCGAAGTACATCGTCAACCAGGGTTATACGGGCGAGGTGATCGATCAGAATGACATCGCCATCGTGCGTTTGTCACGCGCCGCGCCGGCGTTCGCGCAGTCGTACGGCATCTACAACACCACCGATCTGACCGGATCGCAGTTCAACGTCGCCAGCTTCGGCACGCGTTCGGTCACCGGCGGGGCGGACGGCACCACCGGTCCGGGCGCTGGCGCGGGTGCGAACCGTCGCCGCCAGGGCGACAACGTGTACGATTATGCGCTGGGCAATTCGGTGTTCGGTGGCTTTTTCACCGACAAGGATGCGAATGGCGAGACGTTCTTCGGCACCGCGGACGTCGAATTCTCGTATGTCTCGGACTTCGATAACGGTCTTGCCGCGAATGACGCGTCCTGCCTCCTCGCGATCGATTTCGATGCGGTCGCCGGCGCACAATATTGCAGCACCGGCCTCGGCGCGCGCGAAGTCAGCATCGCCGGCGGCGACTCGGGCGGCGGCGCGTTCATCAACGGCCAGCTTGCGTCGATCAACTCCTACGGCCTGAGCTTCGGGGCGCCGTATGGCGACTTCAAGTCCGGCCTGCAGTCGAGCTGGGGCGAGTATAACGGCTTCGTGCCGACCTTCATCCATCAGAATTTCATCGCCAACGCGCTGTCGGTTCCCGAACCGTCGCAATGGGCGCTGATGCTCGGCGGCTTCGGCGTGCTCGGCGGGGCGATGCGCCGCCGCAAGGCACAGGCCGGCGTGACTTTCGCCTAAGCGATTTGTCATCAACGCAAGAGAAGGGCTCGCCAGGATACTGGCGGGCCCTTTTTGCTGGAGAGGCCCCGCCGTGGCGGGACGCGTCTTCGGTCCTCGCGCGGCAAAGCCGGCCGGACGGCGTGACTGGCGAACCAGCTGTTCGCTTCGCGCCGCTTAGCGTGTTCGTCGGGCACGCTCGTCAATCGTCCTCGTCCTCGTAACCGACAAGGTCCAACGCCCGCGCCTTGATCTGGCGCAGCTGGCACCAATGGACCAGCGCGTCCTCGCGGCCGTGCGTGACCCACACTTCCTTGGGGCGCAGTTCCTCGATCGTCGCGGTCAGTTCGTCCCAATCGGCGTGATCGCTGACGATCAGCGGCAGCTCGACCCCCTTCTGCACCGCGCGCTGGCGGACGCGCATCCAGCCGCTGGCCATGGCGGTAATCGGCTCGGGCAAGCGCCGCGTCCAGCGGTCCTGCAGCGCGGAAGGCGGCGCGACGATGATGTGCCCGGCCATCTCGGCTTTGGTCGCCCCCGTCGCGGGCCGCAATTCGCCCAGATCGACGCCAAAACTCACATAAAGGTCGCACAACCGCTGCATCGCGCCATGGAGGTAGATCGGATCGCCATGCCCCATGGCGCGCAGCTCGGCGATCAGCCGCTGCGCCTTGCCCAGCGCATAGGCGCCGATGAGCACGCAGCGTTCGGGTTCGGCGCGGAGTGCGGCAAGCGCCTTGTCGAGCTCGTCGGTGACTTCGGGGTGACGGAACACCGGCAGGCCGAACGTCGCCTCGGTGATGAAGATGTCGCATGGCGTCGGCTCGAACGGCACGCAGGTCGGATCGCTGCGCCGCTTGTAATCGCCCGATACGATCACCCGCTCCCCGGCATATTCGAGCAGGACCTGCGCGGAACCCAAGACATGCCCGGCGGGCAGGAAAGTCACGTCGACCTCACCCACCCGCTGCGGCTGACCATAATCGACCGCGCAAGGATCGGTCTGCTCGCCATAGCGCGTGTCCATGATCGCGAGCGTCGCCGGCGTCGCCCAAACCTTGCCATGCCCGCCGCGCGCATGATCGGCATGGCCGTGCGTCACCAGCGCGCGGTCGACCGGGCGCGACGGATCGACCCACGCGTCGGCGGCGGGAATGTAAATGCCGTGCGGGTGCGGCTCGATCCAATGGCCTAGGCGGGGCATCATCCCCATATGGATGAGATGGCGTCCGATTCCCACCTGCCCCAGCCGTTGGCCGACTGGTTTGCGGGCAAGGGCTGGGCGCCGCGGCGGCACCAGCTCGAAATGCTGCTGGCGGCCCAGGCGGGTGACAGCGCATTGCTCGTGGCGACGACCGGCGCGGGCAAGACGCTGGCGGGGTTCCTGCCGACGCTGAGCGAATTGACCGAACAGCTCTCCCCCGCCCCTTTGGGG
>CAXTPT010000096.1:0-3303 GCA_964246315.1 uncultured Sphingomonadaceae bacterium
TTTCCTGGAACGACGCCGCCGAGATGAAGCTGCGGGTCTGCAGCGACGCCTTGGTAATGCCGAGCAGCACCGGCTTGCCTTCCGCGGGCGCCTGGCCCTTGGTCAGCTTGGCATTGGCTTCGTCCATTTCGTCGCGGTCGACCTGTTCGCCCGCCAGCAGCACGGTGTCGCCGCCATTGGTGATCTCGACCTTTTGCAGCATCTGACGAACGATCGTTTCGATGTGCTTGTCGTTGATCTTCACGCCTTGCAGACGATAGACTTCCTGGATTTCGGCAACGAGATATTCGGCGAGCGGCTCGATCCCCAGCACCTCGAGGATGTCGTGCGGATCGGGCGAACCGCCGATCAGATTGTCGCCGCGCTTGACGTAATCGCCTTCCTGCACGTCGATATGCTTCGACTTCGGGATCAGATATTCGACCAGTTCGCCGCCATCCTCGGGCTGGATGCCGATCTTGCGCTTGGCCTTATAGTCCTTGCCGAACACCACGCGGCCCGAGACCTTGGCGATGATCGCATTTTCCTTGGGCTTGCGCGCCTCGAACAGCTCGGCGACGCGCGGCAGACCGCCGGTGATGTCGCGCGTCCGCGCCGCTTCGCGCGGGTTGCGGGCGAGCACTTCACCGGCCTGCACCGTGGCGCCATCCTCGACCGCGACCACCGCGCCGGTGATCAGGCGATAGATGCCGGCCTCGCCCGAACCTTCGTCGAGCAGGGTCAGGCGCGGACGCAGATCGTCCTTCTTCGAACGGCTCTGATCCTCGGTCACCACGCGCTGGCTGATGCCGGTGGTTTCGTCGGTCTGTTCGGTTACCGTGCGGTTCTCGATCAGGTCCTGATAGGTCACCTTACCGGCCTTTTCGGTGATCACCGGCATGAAGCTCGGGTCCCATTCGGCCAGGCGGTCGCCCGCCGAGACGATGTGGCCGTCTTCGTACAGCAAGGTCGCACCGTAAGGCAGGCGGTGCGAGGCGCGCTCGCGGCCGTCCATGTCGAGCACCGCGACTTCGCCGTTGCGGGCGAGCGACAGGCGGCGGCCGCGCGGGTCCTTGATCGTCGGCAGGTCGCGATAGACGAGCGTGCCGTCGGCCACCGACTCGAGGCTCGACTGTTCGTTGAGCTGCGCCGCGCCGCCGATGTGGAAGGTCCGCATCGTCAGCTGGGTGCCGGGCTCGCCGATCGATTGCGCCGCGATGACGCCGACCGCTTCGCCGATATTGACCGGCGTGCCGCGGGCAAGGTCACGGCCATAGCATTTGCCGCAGACGCCCTGCTTGGACTCGCAGATCAGCGGGCTGCGGATCTTGAGCGCCTGCAGGCTGATCGCCTCGAGCTGCGCGACCATCGCTTCGTCGAGCAGGGTGCCCGAGGGGATGACGGTCTCACCGGTCTTGCTGTCGATCACGTCTTCCATCGTCGTGCGGCCGAGCACGCGCTCGCCGAGCGAGGCGATGACCGAACCGCCCTGGACGATCGCGCGCATTTCGAGCGCGCGTTCGGTGCCGCAATCCTCCTCGACGACGACGCAATCCTGCGACACATCGACCAGGCGGCGGGTCAGATAGCCCGAGTTCGCGGTCTTGAGCGCGGTATCCGCGAGGCCCTTGCGCGCCCCGTGGGTCGAGTTGAAATATTCGAGGACGGTCAGGCCTTCCTTGAAGTTCGAGATGATCGGCGTCTCGATGATCTCGCCCGACGGCTTGGCCATCAGCCCGCGCATGCCGGCGAGCTGCTTGATCTGCGCCGCCGAACCACGCGCGCCCGAATGCGCCATCATGTAGATCGAATTGATCGATTTCTCGCGCCCGGTGGTCTCATCGACCTTCACCGCGCGGATTTCATCCATCATCGCGTTGGCCACCTGGTCGCCGCAGCGACTCCAGGCGTCGATCACCTTGTTGTACTTTTCCTGCTGGGTAATCAGGCCGTCCTGATATTGCTGCTCGAAGTCCTTCACGAGGAGCTTGGTCTCGGCGACCAAAGGTTCCTTCGCGTCGGGGATGATCATGTCGTCCTTGCCGAACGAGATGCCCGCCTGGAACGCGTGGCGGAAGCCCAATGCCATGATCGCGTCGGCGAACAGCACGGTCTCCTTCTGGCCGGTATGGCGGTAGACGGTGTCGATGACGTCGCCGATTTCCTTCTTGGTGAGGAGGCGGTTGACGGTCTCGAACGGCACCTTGTGGCTCTTGGGCAAGGTCTCGCCCAGCAGCATCCGCCCCGGGGTGGTTTCGAAGCGCTTCATCGCCTCGATACCGCCCTCGTCGGTCTGCGGCACGCGGCTGGTGATCTTCGAATGCAGCGTCACCGCGCCCGCATTGAGCGCCTGGTGGACCTCCTGCATGTCGCTGAGGATCATGCCTTCGCCAGGCTCGCCCTGCTTCTCCATCGAGAGGTAGTAGAGCCCGAGCACCATGTCCTGCGACGGGACGATGATTGGCTTGCCGTTGGCCGGGCTGAGGATGTTGTTGGTCGACATCATCAGCACGCGCGCCTCGAGCTGCGCTTCGAGGCTCAGCGGGACGTGGACGGCCATCTGGTCGCCGTCAAAGTCGGCGTTGAACGCCGAGCAGACCAGCGGGTGGAGCTGGATCGCCTTGCCCTCGATCAGCACCGGCTCGAACGCCTGGATGCCGAGGCGGTGGAGCGTCGGCGCGCGATTGAGCAGGACGGGATGCTCGCGAATGACTTCGTCGAGGATGTCCCAGACTTCCTTGCGCTCCTTTTCGACCCACTTCTTCGCCTGCTTGAGGGTCATCGACAGACCCTTGGCGTCAAGGCGCGAATAGATGAACGGCTTGAACAGCTCGAGCGCCATCTTCTTGGGCAGGCCGCACTGGTGCAGCTTGAGCTCCGGCCCGGTGACGATCACCGAGCGGCCCGAATAGTCGACGCGCTTGCCGAGCAGGTTCTGGCGGAAGCGGCCCTGCTTGCCCTTGAGCATGTCGGACAGCGACTTCAGCGGCCGCTTGTTGGCGCCGGTGATCGTGCGGCCGCGGCGGCCGTTGTCGAACAGCGCGTCGACCGCCTCCTGCAGCATGCGCTTTTCGTTGCGGACGATGATGTCCGGCGCGCGCAGCTCCATCAAACGCTTCAAACGATTGTTGCGGTTAATCACGCGGCGGTACAGGTCGTTCAAGTCCGACGTCGCGAAGCGGCCGCCGTCGAGCGGCACCAGTGGGCGCAGTTCGGGCGGAATGACCGGCACGACCTCGAGGATCATCCACTCCGGACGGTTGCCCGAGTCGATGAAGCTCTCGACGACCTTCAGGCGCTTGATGATCTTCTTGGGCTTGAGCT
>CAXTPT010000097.1:0-2382 GCA_964246315.1 uncultured Sphingomonadaceae bacterium
GCGAGAAGGCGCGGTTGGCTTCGGCCATGCGGTGGGTGTCTTCGCGCTTCTTGACGGCATTGCCGCGATTGTTCGCTGCATCCATCAGCTCGCCCGAAAGGCGCGCGGCCATCGTGTTCTCGCTGCGGTTGCGCGCGGCGGCGATCAGCCAGCGGATCGCCAGCGCCTGCGAACGTTCCGCACGCACCTCGACCGGCACCTGATAGGTCGCACCGCCGACGCGGCGGCTGCGGACTTCGATACCCGGCTTCACGTTGTTCAGCGCGTCATGGAACACCCCGATCGGCTCGCGCTTGGCGCGCTGCTCGACGGTTTCCATGGCCCCGTAGACGATCCCTTCGGCGACGGCCTTCTTGCCGTCCAGCATGACGCTGTTCATGAATTTCGACAGGACGATATCACCGAACTTGGGGTCCGGCAGGATTTCCCGCTTTTCGGGACGACGACGACGAGCCATTGATCTGTTCCTTTATTCTTCAGCCTGTTCCGGAACCCGTCCGGGGCTTACTACTCCAAAAAATCGTCACCCCGGACTTGATCCGGGGTCCACCCATCGACCGGCGGCGCCGCATCGAAAAGTGGATCCCGGTCTTCGCCGGGATGACTCTATGGCCTGACGGCCTCGGTCACTTCGGACGCTTGGCGCCGTACTTCGAACGCGATTGCTTGCGGTTCTTGACACCCTGGGTGTCGAGCACGCCGCGCAGCACGTGATAACGGACGCCGGGCAAGTCGCGCACGCGGCCGCCGCGGATCAGCACTACCGAGTGCTCCTGGAGATTATGCCCCTCACCAGGAATATACGAAATGACCTCGCGCTGATTGGTCAGGCGGATCTTGGCGACCTTGCGCAGTGCCGAGTTCGGCTTCTTCGGGGTGGTCGTGTAAACACGGGTGCAGACGCCGCGCTTCTGCGGGTTCTGCTCCATCGCAGGAACCTTGGATTTGGCCTTCTGCGGTTCGCGGCCCTTGCGGACCAGCTGGTTGATCGTCGGCATTTGAAGCCTTCACCTTTCGACTGGTTACTTTACCGATGCCCGAAAACACGAAGGGCCGGGTGACGGAAAAGCCACCGGCCCACTGCATCGGCAATGTTCAATTGCCTGCGAGATTATCCACGCAAGCGAGCGCGCCTTTACGCGCGGAGTCGGTTTGCGTCAAGGTTCCGGCTAGCGCCCCTGCGGCCGCGTCTCCTGGGTCGCCGACGATTGACCTGTCGGCAGCCAGCCGTGCAGCCGGCCCCTGGTCGCCGGACTAGCAAACTCCATGACGATCACCGCCAGCGCCGCCAGCAGGACGAGGAGCAGCACCAGCAGCGTCACCCAATTTTTTCGTTTCGTGCCGCGCCTGCTCATAACCTTCCCAACCGCTGGCACCCCCGCCTGTTCCGGACTTGATTGGGATCAATTCGGAACCTGCCCCGTCTGCCAGCCGTTTGATGAACAATAGATAACAACATTTCGACGCAGGACATCTCATGGCGACCCGGTTTATCGACTTGGGCGAGCAGCGACGCTCGCAATTCTTCAATGCCCCCTTTCAACGATCGCTGGCGCACTGGAACCGCCAGCGCCTGAGCCCCGCCAGCCCGTCAGACGACTGGGCCGGCCAGATCGATCGCGATGCCAAGCTGCTGCGCCTTGAGGGCGCGTTCCTGCAAGAATTGTGCAGCGACGTTGCCGCCCGCGCCGCGGCGGCGCCCACCGATCCGGACAAGTTCGTCGCCTGGTTCGAAGACCTTGATCGATCCGGCCCTGGCCAGAACGATCCGCTGTTCCCCTGGATCGCCGAAGCCGCGACACGCGAGCAATTGCTGTGGTTCTTCACGCAGGAAGCCGCAGGCGAAGCCGGCTTTGATGACATCGTCGCCATCACCCAGGTTAAGATGCCCGCTGTCCCCAAGCTGGAAATGGCCAATAATTATTGGGACGAAATGGGCCGCGGCCAGCTCGCCGGGATGCATGGCCCGATGCTCGACGCGCTTGCCGAAACACTTGGTGTCGAACCCTCGATCGACGACACCGTGTGGGAAAGCCTCGCGCTCGCCAACACCTTTACCGGCTTCGCGATGAACCGGCGTTATGCCTGGCACTCGGTCGGCCTGCTCGGCATCACCGAGCTGACCGCTCCATGGCGCTCGGCGCATGTCGCCAAGGGTCTCAAACGCCTGGGCTTGAGCGAACGCGAACGCCGCTATTTCGCGCTCCACGCGCATATCGACGTCAAGCACAGCAAGGACTGGAACGAGAAAGTCCTGCTTCCGCTGGTCAGCGAAGACCCGTCGCGCGCCCGCTGGATCGCCGAAGGCGCGCTGGCGAGAATGGTCTGCGCCCAACGCACGTTCGAACGCTATCGCAGCGAATTCGGCTTTTAGCTAAGTCC
>CAXTPT010000097.1:2392-3114 GCA_964246315.1 uncultured Sphingomonadaceae bacterium
TTCCGGGGGGGGGCGACGCGCGCCCACTTGGGGCGCGGCGGGGGTGGGCAAAGGTGCTAAATCTCCCCCGCCTCCACCGCGGCAATAAATGCCCCGATATCCCCCTGCAGCAGCATCGGCACCGCGCGGTCGATGCGTTCCTCATTCCAAGCCCACCACGCAATCCGTTGCAACGCGGCGATCTGCTCCGGTGAAAACCGAAACCGGATGAACTTCGCCGGATTGCCGCCGACGATGGCATAAGGCTCGACATCGCGCGCCACCACCGCCCGCGCCGCGATCACCGCACCATCGCCGATCGTCACGCCCGACAGGATCGTCGCGCCCCGCCCGACCCACACGTCATTGCCGATGACGATGTCGCCGCGCGTCGCGGCCGAGGGCGGCAGGTGCGCAAACCGCGCGTCGCGGTTGGGAAACGGATAGGTCGTCACCCAATCGTGCCGGTGATTGCCCCCTAGCAAAATCTCCACCTCCGCCGCGAACGAGCAATAGGCGCCGACCCTCAGCCCGCCATTGACGGGGAAGTTATGCACCGAGACGCCGCCGCCATAAGTCGCCCGCCCGATCGTCCCCGCGGGCATCTCCTCCAGCGGCACGACCGTCCGCGGTCCACCCCCGCGCAGTCGCCTCAAAAATTGTTTCAGCCCCATGCCCGCCGCGTAGCCGCAGACCCGTTTAAAAAAAAGTCTGTCCTACACCCTTATGTTCTTGATACGTTC
>CAXTPT010000098.1:0-3098 GCA_964246315.1 uncultured Sphingomonadaceae bacterium
GCGTTCTTGTCGTCGGGCCTGGTCTCCTTGTCCTCGGGCGCCTGGGTCTCCTGCACCGGCTTGTCGTTGACCGGCGGCGCGGCCTGCGCGTTCAATTCGGCGGCGATCAGGCAAAGCGCGATGGCAGTGGCGGCGCGATAGATCATGGCGGACTCCCTTTGCGACGGCTGTAGCCCAAGCGATTGGCGCGTCATCCCAAAAGTTTTGCTCGAATCGCTTGCCGTCCGGCGCCGGCCCCCACATTCGCCGATCCGGCAAGGGAGTTCGGCGATGGTGACAGCACGCGCAGCAGTTTTCGCGCAGACTGGCGGGCCGGACGTCGTCGAGTTCGCCGATCTGGAGCTGCCCGAACCGGGTGCCGGCGAGGTACGCGTGCGGCACACGGCGATCGGCCTCAACTATATCGACACCTATCACCGCAGCGGACTGTATCCCGTGACGCTGCCGAGCGGTCTGGGCGTCGAGGCCGCGGGCGTGGTCGACGCGGTGGGCGAGGGGGTCTCGCTCAAGGTCGGCGATCGGGTGGCGACCTTCGGCCCGCAGCTTGGCGCCTATGCCAGCGCGCGCAACGTGCCCGCATCCTCATTGTTCGTGCTGCCCGATACGATTTCGGACGAATGGGCCGCGGCAGGCCTGCTCAAGGCCTGCACGGTCGAGGCGCTGGCGGAGCGCTGCGCCCGCGTCCAGCCGGGCGACTGTTGCCTGGTTCACGCCGCCGCGGGCGGGGTCGGCCTGATCCTGGTGCAATGGCTCAAGCGGATCGGCGCGACGGTCATCGGCACGGTTTCGACCCCGGCAAAGGCGCAACTGGCGCGGGAGGCGGGCGCCGACCACGTGATCCATTACCAGGACGAGGCGGTTGCTCCGCGCGTCCGCCAACTTACCGACGGGCAGGGTGTCGCGGTAAGCTTCGACGGGATCGGCGCAGCGACCTGGGACGCCTCGCTGGACGCGGTGGTGCGGCGCGGCATGATCGTCAGCTATGGCAATGCCGGCGGGGCGGTCAGCGGCATCGATCTCGGCGTGCTTGCGCGCAAGGGCAGCCTGTTCGTCACGCGCCCCACGCTGTTCGACTATTATGCGGCGGCCGCAGACCGCGCGCTCGGCATCGCCCGCGTGTGGGAGATGATCGGCGGTGGCGCGGTGACGATAACGATCGGCCAGACCTATGCGCTGGAGGATGCAGCCGCCGCGCATCGCGATCTGGAAGCCGGCCGCACGACGGGCAGCACGATCCTTACGCCTTAGGCCGCGACGCTGCGGCAAGCGTATCGAGCTCGCGGTCGAGCACGGCCTGCACGCCGCGGATGACGGGCCGCAAATCGATCTCGGGACGCATCAATTGCTGGTGCATCATGCCCAGCGACAGGGTGGAAACGACGTCGGCAAGGATTGCCCGGCGCGCGGCGAGCGGTTCGCCCGGACCGATCAATGCCAGCGCGGCGTCGATATGCCCGCGCAGCTCGTCGTGATTTTCGCGGAAGATTTCCCGGATGCGCCCGCTCCTTGCGGATTCGGCGACAATCTCGGCGAACAGCCGCGCATCGTCCGGATCGTCGCTCGGCTCGACGAACTCGTGCAGCCAGGCGCGCACGGCCGGGATGTCGCCATGGCGAATCGCCGCGTCGAGCTTGCCGTACATCATCAGCCGGCCGCAATCGGCGGCGACCATCGCGGCAACAATTTCTTCCTTGGACGCAAAATCGCGATAGATCTGGCCGATCGCGATGCCGGAGCTTTTCGCCACCTGCGCCATGCCCGTCGCGTGAAAACCGTTTTCGATGAACAATTTACGCGCCGCCTGCATGACCTTTTGCCGCCGAATTTCGGCGCGGCTCGGCGGCGCGGCGCCTTCGGCGCAGGGGCAAGTCACAAGTCAGTACCGCAGTTCATCGCTTGACGACGCATCCTTGTTCGCAGTAGCAGCATTTGTGAGTGATCGCTCACTCACATAAATCTTCAGCGGAATCAATCATGTTCAAAACGCGTGCCGCCCTCGCGTTGATCCTCCTCGTTCTGTCGGCCTGCGGCGGCAAGAAGGAGCAGCCTGCCCCGCCCCCGACCCCCGTTGGTTACGTGGTCGTAGCTGAACAGGCGGTGGCGCTGTCGACCGAATTGCCGGGCCGCACCGCGGCGTTCGAGACGTCCGACGTGCGCCCGCAGGTCAATGGGCTGATCCGTGAGCGGCTGTTCGTCGAAGGCGACATGGTCCGCGCGGGTCAGCCGCTCTACCGCATCGATCCGGCGCCGTATCAGGCGCAAGTGGCCAGTGCGCGGGCAGCCCTGGCCAGAGCGCGGGCGAGCATCGCCTCCTCGGCGGCGCTGGCGCGGCGTTATGGCGAGCTGGTCAAGATCAACGCCATCGCGCGGCAGGAATATGAGAATGCGCAAGGCACGGCGGCGGCGAACCGCGCCAATGTCGCCGCACAGCAGGCGGCGCTGCAATCGGCGCAGATCGATCTCGCGCGCACCACCATCCGCGCGCCGATTTCCGGCCGCATCGGCCGTTCGCTGGCGACCACCGGCGCGCTGGTCACCGCGGCGCAGGCCGATCCGCTGACGACGATCCAGCGGCTCGACCCGATCTATGTCGATATCCAGCAATCGAGCGCCGACCTGCTTCGCCTGCGCGAACAACTGCTCAGCGGAAAAGTGGCGCGCGCCGGGACGACGCAGGTGCGGGTGAAGCTCGAAACGGGGACGCTCTATCCGCAAACCGGCACGCTGCGCTTTGCCGATGTGACGGTCAGCCCGACCACCGGATCGCAGACCGTCCGCGCGATCGTGCCCAACGGCGCCGGCCTGCTGCTCCCCGGCATGTTCGTCCGCGCCGTCCTGCCCGAAGGCACGCAGACGCGCGCCTTGCTGGTGCCGCAACGCGGGGTCAGCCGCGATGAGAAGGGCAATGCGACGGTGATGCTCGTCGGCAAGGACAGCAAGGCCGCGCCGCGCATCATCCAGACGTCGCGCGCCCAGGGCGACCAATGGATCGTCACGGGCGGCTTGCAGCCGGGCGACAAGGTCATCGTCGAAGGCGGCATGATGCTGCGTCCCGGCATGCCGGTGAACCCGTCACCCTATCGCGACCGGCCCAGGCC
>CAXTPT010000099.1:0-2887 GCA_964246315.1 uncultured Sphingomonadaceae bacterium
GTCGATTGGCGACGCTTGCCAGCTTGGATCAATTCCGGTTGCGGAAAGAGCGCTACGAGGTCGAACGCGGAACAGGCGTCGGTATGGCATATCAAGAAACGTCTATTGGTCATGTGCGTGCCTTGAGCTGTCACCGCGATGACAGTCATGTCAAAATAGAGCGATAAGTTATGATGCCGTCGCCTACACGCGCAGCTGGTTGTATAACTACAAGACATCTCGTTAACAGTAAGCTGGTACGATAACGTTGATCGCCGCGTCGTGGAGGACATACACGTTGATATAGCGGCGCAATGGCGCCGTGGAGGCGCGCTTGAACGTTCTTCCCAAAGCCAGCTGCATCACAACGACCGATTTCCGCCGCGCGGAGTGCTCGCTCAGTGAAACGCAGTGATCCAAAAATCCCGCCGTCACGCGATTGGCGCGACGAAGGATCGTATGAAGACCTCAGGGATATCGATCGTCGGGGCTTCGCTTGGGAATATCTCCGTCGAAATCCTCGGTACCGAGAACAGCATCCTCCTACTGCGATAACTAGCACGGTTTATGTCGGCGTCGTTGGCGTGATTCAGTCTGAAACACAGTCGCCCGCGCTGACTTGGGGGTTGCGATTTCGCAGAATCGCCGGACCTCCCCGCAGCAACCGCTCGGATTTTCTGGGATGAGATTGTTGACCCTGGTGTCCTTCGAGTCATTGCCCGGCCCGTGGCCAACCAGACTGTTGTCTTCGACCTGCAGACGCTCGGTGAGTTCGCGACCGTTCTGGTCGATGCTGATGGCGAGTATGTGTGTCTTTACAACGGGCGCAGCCACATTCCGCTTCGGCTTGTGTCGGGCAGCCTGTTGAGAGGCGCTGTCACTTTGGATCTCGTGATCGACGATGCGAATGCGACGGCGCAGTTGCAGACGCTGCTTCGTTTTCGATCTCTACGGGAGCGCGGGCGGTTTGGCGCTTGGCTACATCGGCCAGAGGCACGCGCGCGTCAGTGGATCAGACAGCTACGTGCATTCGATGGGCTAAGCGCGGGCGCAAACGACCGCGAGATCGCAGCGGAGTTGTTCGGCCGGCGTCGTGCTGAGAAAGAGTGGCGTGATCGCGATGGGTCAATGCGGTCGGCGGTTCGCCGCCTGGTGGCGATTGCGCGCCGCAATGTCGCGGGCGGCTACCGCGATCTGCTGCGCGCGAAGTAAATCCATCAAAGGGAAATGGATTATATGTCAGATAGATCATCTTCGTTGAGCAGCTCGCCCGGCCGAATACCAAATGCCTCAGCCAGATCGTGCAGCCGAAGCAACGTTAGGTTCACGCGACCGTTTTCTATCTGGCTGAGATAGGATTGCGTAAAGCCGGACACCTCGCTGAGTGGTTCCTGCTTCAACGCACGCTCGCGCCGGAGCCGAGCGACATTTTTTCCGACCAGCGCCCGAATGTCCATGGTCGGCACTGTCGGCGATGCCGCAACGGGAGTTTATTCGTTGAAGCGAATATGCTAATTTGCGCTTGTGCCGTTCTCCGCCAAAATGGATAATTCGCCAATGTTAGACCTGCTTGATGCGCCACCGCTCAGCAACACACCGACCGATTACGACTGGACTCACAGGATCTGCTATCTGCGCCTGCTCGATGCGGAACGCGACGGGGCAGATTGGCGCAATGCTGCGCGCGAAATCATGGATCTTGATCCCGACCATGATGAGGGTGCACATTCGGCTTGGTCGGCGCACATCGAGCGGGCACGTTGGATGACGACCCACGGCTACAGGAGTTATTTGGCCGACACCTAAAGGTTGGCCCTCGCGCCGCCCGACCACATTGAAGTGATTATGCCGCCCCGCGCGGATCGCGCGGCCGCGCTCTACGGCTTTGCTGACGCTGCGCCGCCGAGCCCGCTGGCGGTCTCGGCCTAGCGGTGACGATCGCTGGCGTGGGCCAGCAGGCTGGCCTGACGGTGCGGGGCTGACGCCGCGCTCTGGCCGGCTGCGCCATCCAGGGCGCGGCGTCTGATCGCGGCCCCGCGGGCGCTCCGGCTTCGCGGCCGGGCGGCGCGCCCGGTTTCGGGGCAGCCGACATCTGCCGTCTGCCCGCGAAGCCCGGTTCGACGCCGCTGCTCCGTCCGCCTCCGCCGGGGAGCCCGTTCTTTGTCGGCGGCGGCGAGCCGCCGGTTCTGGCTGCGGTCGCCGCTGGCGCGGCGGCGCCGTTGGTGGCCTCTCCCGGTGGCGCGGGAGTGGGCGGCGCTCTCTGCTAGGCCCGCCACGGCGGGCCGCAAGCCTTGGCTTCGCCCGGCTGCTCCACTGCGTTGCGCCCCTTCGGGTGCGGCCCGCCGCTCGAAGCGGGCCTCTTCGGTCGCTCTTGCCGCCCACCCCCGCTTCCGGGGGAGGCCATGTGGTTTTTGGGTGGCACTTGGAGGCAAGCGGTGGCGACCGGCAACAAGCGGCGCGCGCGATCGACGCGCGGGATCGAGGCGGCGGTCGAGCGGCCGAGCCTTTACGATGAGGTGACGGCCAAGGTCATCGCCGAGCTGGAGGCGGGGCGACGGCCTTGGGTGCAGCCGTGGGGCGGCGCCGGGGCGGCGACCCCCGGTCTGCCGCGCAATGCGCTGACCGGGCGCAGCTATTCGGGTGTCAACGTGCTGATCCTGTGGGGTGCGGTGATCGCCGAGGGCTACCCCTCGCAATCGTGGCTGACCTTTAAGCAAGCACAGGCGGCCGGTGGCTGCGTCCGCAAGGGCGAGCGCGGGACCGGCGTCGTGTTCGCCGACCGCTTCGTCCCCAAGGGCGAGGCGGAGCGCGCCGCGCGCGAGGAAGAGGATGCCCGCGCCATTCCCTTCCTCAGGTGAGCGCGGCGACATTATCCGCACGATGCAGCGCGAGCTGACCGCGCGCCGGC
>CAXTPT010000100.1:0-2670 GCA_964246315.1 uncultured Sphingomonadaceae bacterium
TGTCGGGCGGCGAGAAGCAGCGCGTGGCGATCGCGCGGACCTTGCTCAAGAACCCGCCGATCCTGATCCTCGACGAGGCGACCTCGGCGCTCGACAGCCGCACCGAAGCCGAAATCCAGCAGACGCTCCACGCGGTCGAGCAGGGCCGCACCACTATCGTTATCGCGCACCGCCTGTCGACCATTGCCGACGCCGACGAGATCGTCGTGCTCGACGCGGGCCGCGTAAGGGAGCGCGGCACGCACGCGCAATTGCTGCGCCTCAATGGCCTCTATGCCGAGATGTGGGAGCGGCAGGCCAATGAACAGGACGAGGCGGTGGCGGCGGAGTGACACGCCCGTTACGGCGGACCGGATGACCGATCCGCTCGAAACCCTGCGCACCGTCTTCGGCTTTCCGGCGTTTCGCGGAATGCAGGAACCCGTGATCACGCGCGTGCTGGCGGGACAGCGCACGCTGGCGGTGATGCCGACGGGCGCGGGCAAATCGCTGACCTACCAACTGCCCGCCATGATGTTGCCGGGCACGTGCATCGTTCTGTCCCCGTTGATCGCGCTGATGCATGACCAGCTTCGCGCCGCCGAAGCGGTGGGCATTCGCGCCGCCACGCTGACCAGCGCCGATGACAACCGCGCAGCGACCATCGAGCGATTCCGGGCGGGGGTGCTCGATCTGCTCTACGTTGCCCCCGAGCGTGCTTCGCAGGGTCATTTCCGCGAATTGCTGGGCCAGGCGCCGCTGAGCCTGTTCGCGATCGACGAGGCGCATTGCGTCAGCGAATGGGGCCATGATTTCCGGCCTGATTATCGTCTGCTGCGCCCGCTGATGGACGCTTTCCCCAATGTGCCGCGCCTGGCCCTTACCGCCACCGCCGACGCGCATACGCGGGCTGACATTCTCGAGCAGCTCGGCATCCCGGCGGAGGGCGAAATCGTCGCGGGGTTCGACCGGCCGAACATCCGCTACGCCGCGAGCAACACCGCCAACAAGGGCTCGGCGATCGTACAGTTGCTGCGCAGCAGTCCCGGCCCGGCAATCGTCTATGCCACCAGCCGGGCGCGCACCGAGAAATATGCCGGGCTGATCGCCGCCAGCGGGCGTACGGCGCGCTATTATCATGCGGGCATGGAACCCGCCGACCGCAAGCGCGCGCAGGCCGATTTCGTTGCTTCGGAAGACATGGTCATGGTCGCGACGATCGCCTTTGGCATGGGCATCGACAAGCCCGACGTCCGCACGGTGGCGCATGCCGGCCTGCCCAAGTCGATCGAGGCCTATTATCAAGAGTCGGGCCGCGCGGGGCGTGACGGCGATGCAGCACTGGCGCATTTGTTCTGGTCACCCGGCGACTTTACCACCGCGCGCGAGCGGCTGAAGGAACAGCCCGAGGAACGCCGCGCGGCGGAGAGCGAGCGGATTACCGCCTTGTCCAATCTGGTCGAAACGCCGGGCTGCCGCCGTGCGGTGCTGCTGCGTCATTTCGGTGAGCATCCGCCCGAACGCTGCGGCAATTGCGACAATTGCCTCGACGCGCCGGGGGTGGTTGACGCGACAGAGCTGGCGAGGAAGCTGCTGTCCGCAGTTTATCGCACCGGCCAAAGCTTTGGGATGACGCACCTCGAACGCGTGCTGATGGGGATGAGTGACGAGAGAATTCTGCAGCGCGGCCACGACCGGCTATCGGTTTTCGGCATCGCCAAGACCGATGAGGCGCCGCTGATCAAGCCGGTGGCGCGCGCGCTGCAGGCGCAAGGGCATCTCATTCCAAACGAACATGGCGGACTGATGCTTGGCGGCCAGTCGCGCGCGATCCTCAAGGGCGAACATCAGGTCGAGATCGTCATACCGGCCAAACCTGCGCGTCAGCGTGGCGGCGGCGCGGCCAATCCGGTGGGCGATCCGCTGTTCGAGGCACTACGCGAGACGCGACGGACGCTGGCGGCAGAAGCGGGCGTGCCACCTTACGTCATCTTCCACGATTCGACGCTGCGCGAAATGGCCGCGCTCAAGCCTCGCGACAGGTTTTCCCTGGGACGGATTGCCGGCATCGGCGAGCGCAAGCTTGACGCCTACGGTGCGCCGTTCCTTGCTGCGATCGAAAAGTTCGGGGCGTAAGGCAGGCACGAAAAAGCCCGACCCGCTTGCGCCGGCCGGGCTCAATCATCGTGCCGTCGAGCTTAGCTCGACTGCGACAGGTTCACCGCGGCCTGCTTGCCGCGACGATCGACCTCGATGTCGAACTGCAGGCGGTCGCCCTCGTTCAGACTGGACATGCCGGCGCGTTCCACCGCCGAGATGTGCACGAATGCATCGGGCTGGCCGTCATCGCGCTGGATGAAACCAAAGCCCTTCATCGCATTAAAGAACTTGACCGTGCCGGTGCCCTTTTCGCCCGTCAACTGACGCTGCGGAGCACCGCCAAAGCCGCCGCCGGCACCGCGATCGCCGCGGTCTTCGCGCGGCGCGCGTTCCTCGACCGGCATCGGTTCGCCATCGATCTTGAGGTCGGTCGCCGAAATGCGCCCGCCGCGATCGACCAGCGTGAAGCCGAGCGGCTGACCATCGGCAAGGCCCGTAAGGCCCGCTTGCTCAACCGCCGAGATGTGCACGAACACGTCTTCGCCGCCATCGTCACGGACAATAAAGCCAAAGCCCTTGCCCGCGTTGAAG
>CAXTPT010000101.1:0-2594 GCA_964246315.1 uncultured Sphingomonadaceae bacterium
GCGCCGTCGCGTTTCTATCCAACCACGCAGCAGGATCTAAGCGGCAACGAGATCCCCAACACGCCGAGCCACAAGTTCACGGTCGGTGCCGAATATGACATCGTCATCAACGGTTTCGGCAAGATCACGCCGCAAGCCAACGCGCTGATCTCGTCCCACTTCTACAACACCGCCTACAACACGGTGCTCGACCGTCAGAACGCCTATGTAACGGCCGACGCCTCGCTGACCTGGACGTCGGAAGACGACCATGTTTCGGTCCAAGGTTTCGTCACCAACATCGGCAAGAAGGCCGTGCTGAACAGCGGCCAGATCGGATCGGCGACGCTCATCACCAGTTACCTTCAGCCTCGCTTCTATGGGGTCCGGGTCAGCCTGAGGACCCGCTAGATGCGACCTGACCGGCGGTGCGCGGGCTTGGCCGCGGCAGTCATCGGGCGTGTGGCGGCGGCGCTGCTGCTTGCCGTCGGAGTCGTTCCGGCGTCGGCGGCGGGCCCTGCGGCGCGGCCGGCGGCGGTCGCCGCCACGCTTCGTGCCGACTTGCCCGGCCCGACGGTCCACCGCTACGTCTTCGGCCAGTTCATCGAGCATCTCGGCCGGGGCGTCTACGACGGCATCTGGGTCGGGCCGAATTCCCCGATCCCCAATGTGCGCGGCTACCGGGCCGACGTGCTAGGCGCGCTTCGCGAGCTGCGCGTGCCCCTGATCCGCTGGCCGGGCGGGTGCTACGCCGAATATTATCACTGGCGCGACGGTATCGGGCCGGCCGCCAAGCGCCCGGTGCGGATCAACGGCAAATGGGGCGGGGTGGAGGAAAGCAACGCGTTCGGCACCCATGAGTTCATGGACTTCGCGGAGATGGTCGGCGCCGACGCCTATATCCAGGCGAACGTCGGCACCGGAACTCCAGGAGAGATGACGGACTGGCTGGAATATATCACCTCCGCCAGCAACTCGACGCTGGCGAACCAGCGCCGCGCCAACGGGCGCGCCCAGCCATGGAGGGTGCCGATCATCGGCATCGGCAACGAGCTGTCCAATTGCGGCGGCTCGATGCGGCCGATCTACGCGGCCGATGTCTACAAGCAATTCCAGACGTTCCTGTGGGGTCCGAACGCGCCGTTCAAGATCGCAACCGGTCCGTTCGAAGACGAATATGACTGGACCACCACGATGATGCGTGAGGCGGGCGCGAAAATGGACGCGCTGGCGCTTCACTATTACGTCGTGCCGGGTGGCCACGAGAAGAAGGCCGCCGCCGTCAGCGCCAGCGAGACGGATTGGGCCGAAGCCTTGTCGCTCGCGGGCCGGATGGATGAGCTGATCGTGAAGCACACCGCGATCATGGACCGCTACGATCCGGGCAAGCGCGTGGCGCTCTCGATCGACGAGTGGGGGCCCTGGTACCGGGATGACAATGCCGATCGCAAGCCGTTCACCTTCCAGCTGACGCTGCGCGACGCCATGATCGCCGCCGTGACGTTCAACATTTTCGTGCACCACGCCGACCGCGTACGCGTGGCGGCGATAGCGCAGATGATCAACGTCGGCGGATCGATGGCCTTCACGCAGGGCAATCGCATGGTGCTGACGCCGATGTATCACGCGTTCCATATGTACCGCGATTTCCAGGACGGCGTCATGCTGCCGCTCGAAATCGCATCGCCGTCGTTCCGACGCGGCGCTTACAGCGTCGCCTCGGTTCAGGGCTCGGCGGTGCGCGGCAAGGATGGACGCGTTCATCTGGCGCTGGTTAATCTCCATCCGACCGAGTCGATCGCCGTGTCGCTGCGGGTTCAGGGCGCCGCCGCCGTCCGCGGCAACGGGACGATACTCACTGCCGACCGGATCGACGCCTTCAACAGCTTCGACGCTCCGAAGCGGGTCGCGCCGGCACCGTTCTCGGACTTTCGCATGGTCGGCGACGCGCTCTCGGCAACGCTA
The DNA here is from genome assembly GCA_964246315.1 of uncultured Sphingomonadaceae bacterium. GTDB lineage: Bacteria > Pseudomonadota > Alphaproteobacteria > Sphingomonadales > Sphingomonadaceae > Sphingomonas_O. The sequence continues at coordinate 1,945 of CAXTPT010000101.1, forward strand.
CCCCCGCACGCGCTGGTCGTGATAGATCTTTGATGGCGGCTTCGCCAAACGCCGCCCTTCCCTTGCGTTCCGCCGACGCGATCGGACGCGGCGAGCGTGTGGCGATCTACCTGATCCTGCTATTCGCCAGCCTCGCCTACAATTACAATTTCGTGCTGGTCGACTATATCCGCCCGTTCCTGACGCGGCACGCGGGCATGACGCTGACGGACACGGCCTGGCTCTACACCGCGCAGGGCTCGGGGGTGCTGCTCGCCTCGTTCGTTATGCCGGTGCTGGTCAGCCGGTTTGGGTCGAAGCCGGTGCTCGCCTCCGCGCTGGCCGCGCTGGCGGCGCTGACCATGCTGAACGAGCTGGTGGTCGACTTCCGCGTCTGGCTGATCATGCGTTTCTTGGTCGGCGTGATGCTGACCGGCACGTATACCGCGTCGACGACGATGCTGGCGAACTTCTTCCCGCCTCACGTCCGCGGACGTCTGCTGTCGTTCAACATGGCGATGTTTTCGGTCGCCCTCCTGTCGATCGGCGCGCTCGGCTCGCTGTTCGGCGAGGACGGGTGGCGCTCGCTGGTGCGTGTGGGCGCCGCGGCGCCCGTCGGGGCGGCCGTGCGGCCGCGCCTGTTCCTGCCCGGCGACCGCCCCTTGAGCGTG
>CAXTPT010000102.1:0-2581 GCA_964246315.1 uncultured Sphingomonadaceae bacterium
CCCGCGCGCCGATCCGGTCGATCAGCCGCCCCGACAGCACGAAGCCGATGCCGTAAGCGGCCTGAAACCAGATTTGCAGGTCGGCATAGCCGCTCTCGGTCCAGCCGTAGCTGCGCGCCAAATCGGGCTTGAGGATGCCCAGCACCAGCCGGTCGATGTACGAGATCACCACCGCCAAGAACAGCAGCCCACAGACGATCCAGCGGACCTTGCCCGACGGTTTCGGAACGGGCGGCAGGGGGACCGCGCTCATCGCCGCACGTCGCCCGCGCCATCTCGCGCGTCCTCGAGCATCGCGCGCGTCGCCAGGCAGGCGTCGCCGGACTGGCCATGCTTGATCGCCGTCAGCAGCAGCCCGGTCTGCGCGGCATGATTGAGGTCGCCGGGGCGCTCGGTCAGCGCGTGCAGCACGCCGGCGGCGAAGGCGTCGCCGCCGCCGATCCGGTCGATCGCCTGGATGTCGAGCTCGGGGGTGGTCACGCTATCGCCGCCGCGCACGTCGAGGCGCGCCGACAATTCGTACCGGTCTGGTCCGCGAACCGTTCGCCGCGTGCCGGCGATCAGCTCGAGCCCGGGAAATGCCTGCCAGGCTTGCACCATCACGTCCTGGTCGTCCGCCTCCGCCCCGAGCAGCAGGCGCAGGTCGCGCGCGTCGCCGAACAGGATCCGCGCATGAGCGACGATGCCGCGCAGCAGCGCCGCCGCCTCGCCCTCACGCCCCGCCCACAGGCTCGGCCGGTAATTGCCGTCGAACGATACCGGCACGCCCGCGGCGCTCGCCGCCTCGACCGCCTTGAGCGCCGCCGCCGCCGGGCCCGCGCCGAGCGCGACGGTGATACCCGACACGTGCAGGCCCGCAGCGCCGGCGAGCAGGGCTGGCCAGTCGATCGCGCCGGAGCCAATCCGCGCGAAGGCGGAGTCGACGCGGTCGTAGATGATGCTGGCTGCCTGTGCCGCGCCGCCGGGAGTGAGGAAATATTGGCCCATCCGTCCGGGTCCGCTGGCGACGTGCCGGGTGTCGACTCCCCAGCGCCGCAGATGGACGATGGCGGCATCGCCGAGCGGACCCGCCGGCACGACGCTGACCATGGCGGCCGGATGGCCCAGCCGCGCCAGCGCAACCGCGACATTGGCCTCCGCGCCGCCGAACTGCGCCTCCAGGCGGGGCGACTGGAGCAGCAGCTCGCCCTTCGGCGCCGCCAGCCGCAGCAACAGCTCGCCGAAGCAGAGGGTGACGCCGCTCACCCGGCCTCGCCATGCCAGCGGCGACGGAGCAGGTCGGCGGCAAGCTTGGGCCGGCGGTCGCGCGTGAACACGCCCTTGTTGTTGAGCGCGCCGGCGCGCAGCACGCTTTGCGGCGTGCGGAAATCGGCGAACGCCCAGGGGTGCGACCCGATCACTTCGGGGTGCTTGGCGATCGTGCGCAAATAGATGTCGATCAGCGCCGCCTGATACTCCTCCGACCACATCTCGGGCGGTTCGGCGTGCATGCCGGCGATCGCGTCGGCGCCGAATTCGGTGTAGAATATCGGCTTGCCGGGATGGCGCTTGGCGAGCGCGCTGATCTCCCCGTCGAGCGCCTTTTCGGCATCGTCGAGCCGCCCGGAAATGCCGTACCAGCCATTGTAGCTGTTGGTGCAGATGATGTCGCCCTGTCCGACCCATTCGGCCGGGCCGTAATGCACGCTGACCAAGGCGAACGGGCGGGTGCGGTCCAATGAGCGGCCATGCGCGAACAGGCGTTCGAAGAAGCGCGTGCCGGCGGGGATGGCCGATGACGGCGCGGCGTTGGTGGTCTGGAACGGCTTTTCGAGCGGCTCGTTGGCCAGGCTCCACAGGATCACGCACGGATGGTTCTTGTCGCGGCGCACCAGCCGCGTGAGCGCCTCCTGCAACACCTGATAGCGCGACTCGATCACGCGCGGCGGGTCCATGAACACCAGGCTGACCGCGGGGGTTTCGTCGATCACCAGCAGGCCGTACTCGTCGGCCAGCATCATCGCCTCTTCCGAATAGGGGTAGTGCGACGTGCGGAAGCTGTTGGCGCCGATCCACTTGAGCAGCTCGAAATCGCGGACGATCGAAGCAAGGTCGAGCCCGCGGCCGTGCAGCGGGAAGTCCTCATGCTTGCCGAAACCGCGCAGGAATATGGGCTTGCCGTTCAGCTGCAGCTCGCGCCCGCGCACCGCGATCGTCCGCACGCCGATCTTCATCCGATATTCGTCGATCCCGCCGCCGAGCGTCACCGTCAGCTCGTAAAGGAACGGATCCTCGGGCCCCCACGGCCGGACCGCGGGAATCCGCATCCGCAGCGTGCCGCGCCCGCCGCGAATGTCGCCGCTGGCCTTGATGGGCGTCGTGCCGCCGGCGATGGCAACGTCGACCCTGCCCGACCAGCCGTTCGACACGGTCAGGTCGAGGTCGACCAGCCCCGTGCGCCCCTCGATCCCGGTCACCACCGTCAGGTCGGACAGATGCTCGCGCGGTAGCGCCATCAGCTGCACCGGACGGTGCAGCCCGGCATAAGGGAAGAAATCGTAGGTGGTCTGCGGGAAATGCCCGGTGTGCAGCGTGGCGGTAT
>CAXTPT010000103.1:0-2419 GCA_964246315.1 uncultured Sphingomonadaceae bacterium
TGGCACGGTCCTCTCGATCCTCGCCGGCACGCGCCTGGCCACTCTGCGTGAAACCAAAAATCTCACGCGAAGCCGCGCAGGAGGGATCACGCCTCTTCGGGCGACCCATCTTGCCTGCGGCGCCAAGAGCAGCAACAAAGTTCCTGACTTGTTCTCGTCCACAGACTATCGTATGCCTTCCGTCATTCCCGCGAGGGCGGGAATACAGGCAAAGCAAGTGCATTCGCGACCCCGCGTTCGTATCAACATATGTCAACGTAAGGCCTAGCGCGCCGCCAGCCCTTCCATCACCCGCCACATCCCCGTCACCGCGTCCTGCCCCGCACGCTCATAACCTTTGGCCAGTACCGCGCGCAGCGGCTCGAACAGCCGCCGTTCCAGCGCCGCTCCCTCCGCGGTCAGCTTGAGCAGCCGCTTGCGCCCGTCATCCTCATGCCCCTCGGCGCTGACCAGCCCGCGCGCCGTCAGCTCGCTCATCACGCGGCCCAGGCTCTGCTTGGTGATGCCCAGCTGGCCGATCAGCGTCCCGACCGTCAGCCCCGGGTTGCGCCCGATCAGATACAGCGCGCGGTGATGAGCCCGCCCCAGCCCCGCTTCGGCCAGCGCCGAGTCCGCCGCCTCGGCCAGCGCCGCCCCGCCGAAATAGAGCAATTCGATCCCGCGCCGTACCTCGGCTTCGCGGAGGAACAGCGGCGACGCTGCGGCACCGGGCGGGACTGCGCTCATGTTGACCGTCTGTGGCAGCGGCCTTAGCCCGCCGCAACACCTCGCGCACGGGACGGATCATGGCGGACGGCACCGACTTCGAATTGATGGATCATCCCGGCCGGGTCGGCGCCGCGGATCGCGCCGCCCTGCTTACCGAACCCGGCTTCGGCCGCGTCTTCACCGATCACATGGCCAGCCTCGAATGGACCGAAGGCACGGGCTGGCACGCGGCCCGGATCATGCCGCGCGGCCCCCTCTCGCTCGATCCCGCCGCCGCCGTGCTGCACTATGCGCAGGAAATCTTTGAAGGGCTAAAGGCCTATCGCACCGACCGCGGCGACACCGTCCTGTTCCGCCCGGACGCCAACGCCGCGCGCTTCCGCCGCTCGGCCGAACGGCTGGCGATGCCCGCCTTGCCCGACGGCCTGTTCATCGGCGCGATCGAGGCGCTGGTGCGCGCCGACCGCGACTGGTTCCCGTCGGGTCCCGAAGGCGCGCTGTACCTCCGCCCGTTCATGTTCGCCTCCGAAGCGTTCCTCGGCGTGCGCCCGGCGAGGGAATACCGCTTCCTCGTCCTCGCTTCGTCGGTCGGCGGCTATTTCAAGGGCGGTCCGAAGGCGATCACCATCGGCGTGTCGCGCAACCTCAACCGCGCCGGCCCCGGCGGCACCGGCGCGGCCAAATGCGGCGGCAATTACGCCGCCAGCCTGACCGCGCAGGCGGAGGCGATCGAACTCGGCTGCGACCAGGTGGTGTTCCTCGACGCGGTCGAGCACCGCTTCGTCGAGGAGCTTGGCGGCATGAACACCTTCTTCGTGTTCGACGACGGTTCGCTGCTGACCCCGCCGCTCGACGGCACGATCCTTCCCGGCATCACCCGCGATTCGCTGCTGACCCTCGCCCGCGACGAGGGCCGGACGGTGCGCGAGGAACGCTATGCGCTTGACGATTGGCGCGCCGACGCCGCCAGCGGCCGCCTGCGCGAATGCTTCGCCTGCGGCACCGCCGCGGTGGTCACGCCGATCGGCAGGGTCGTCGACGGCGACACCGGCTTCACCATCGGCGATGGCGGCCCGGGTCAGGTCACGCAGGCGCTCAAGGACCGGCTGGTGGCGATCCAGCGTGGCCAGTCGAACGATCCGCATGGCTGGCTCAGGCGGTTGTTTTGACAGGACCGGCTGGCTAAGAGCGCCGCTCCCTCCGCGATGGGGCGTCGCCAAGTGGTAAGGCAGCGGCTTTTGATGCCGCCATTCGCAGGTTCGAATCCTGCCGCCCCAGCGCGCAGTGCGGGCGCGATTTAGCGAAGCTAAATCGACCTCGCACAAGCGCGGCCGGCCTCGGCATCGCCGAGGACCGACGACGCGGCTTTGCCGCGGCGCCTCAGCGATCGTCCTCTTCGTCATATCGCCCGTTCGCCCTGAACCGCTGCCATTGAATATAGTCTGCCGCTACCGGCCTCCCGTCCTCGTCGCGCGCCGGATCGAAGCGGAACCGCTGCTCGATCAGCCGGCACACCTTCGCATCGAACGCCGGATAGCGGCTGTGCTCGGTGATCCGGCAGTTGGTGACCCGCCCGTCCGGCTGCACGGTGAACAACGTCTCCATCGCGATGCCTTCGCCGGGATCGGCAATCTCCTCAGGCACGTCCTGATAGCTCAGCGACCCGCGGCGCTGGCGCGGCGGGCGCCCGCATCGCTGTCACTCGCCCCTT
>CAXTPT010000104.1:0-2412 GCA_964246315.1 uncultured Sphingomonadaceae bacterium
CCCCCAAGCCGCAGCTTGCGACGAAGGCCGTTGCCCGCTCGGGCGGATCGATCGACGACAGCTTCTACCCGCCCACGGCGATCCGAAACGAAGAGTCGGGTACGTCGCGCGCCAGCTTCGTGATCGGTGCGGACGGACGGGTGCAGAGCTGCAACGCCAGTGGCGCGACGTCGACGCTCGACGCGGAAACGTGCCGTCAGATCCTGAAGTGGCGGTACAAGCCCGCATTGGACACGACCGGCCAGCCGATCGCCGAAACGCGGGTACAGAATGTTCGCTGGGTATTGCCCAAGTAACCTAGAACCAGTTTTTAGAGGGAAGACCGAATTATGTTGATCACTTTCGCAGCCGCCGCTGCCGCCAACGGGGCGGCCGCTCATGGTGGCAACCCGTACGGCCTCATTCCTGCGCTGCAGCAGGGTGGTCCCCTGACCATTGCCGTGTTCGTGATCCTGGTGATCATGTCGGTCGGGTCGTTCTACATCCTGTTCGCCAAGCTGTTCGAGCAGAACCGGATCATGGCGCAGGCCAAGAAGGTCCGCGGCTCGTTCTGGAACACGTCGAGCCTGCGCGAAGGCGCCAACAAGCTCGAGAAGGATTCGGCCTATCGCCAGCTGGTCGATGACGGCCTGCGGGCGGAGGAGCAGCACACGTTGCTGACCAATGAGGTCGACCAGCACGACTGGACGCTCAACGCGCTCGCCCGTACCCGTGGTGCGATCGCCGCGAAGCTCAACAAGGGCTTGTCGTTCCTCGCGACCACCGGCTCGACCGCGCCGTTCATCGGCCTGTTCGGCACCGTTATCGGTATTCTCGGCGCGCTCGTGAAGATCGGCGCGGCGGGTCAGGCGTCGATCGACGCCGTCGCCGGTCCGGTCGGTGAAGCGCTGATCATGACCGCTATCGGCCTCGCCGTGGCGGTTCCCGCGGTGCTCGCGTTCAACTGGCTCCAGGCGCGCAACAAGGCGATCATCGAAGAGCTGACGACGTTCTCGAACGATGTGCACGGCTATATGGCGTCGGGCGGTTCGGTGAAGCCAGCCGCCGTTGCCGCTGCGGCGACTGCGCGTGCGCACACCCAGGGCAGCGGCACCACCGCGCGTCCGGGCGGTGCCACGACGACGACCGCCGGCCAGGTCGGCGGTGTGCCGACCAACAAGGCCTAAGCGATCATAGACGGCGGAGCGTTATCTCGCGCTCCGCCGTTACTGACCTTCCAAGGATCGATATTTCATGGCGATGAGCTCAACATCGGCAGGTGACGGGGACGAATTCCCCCCCATGTCGGACATCAACACGACGCCGCTGGTCGACGTCATGCTGGTGCTTCTGATCATCTTCCTGATCACGATCCCGGTCGTGATCCAGAACATCAAGGTGCAATTGCCGAACGTCCGGTTCGATGCGACGACGACCAAGCCGGAAAATGTTTCGCTGACGGTACGCGGGACTGGCGCGAACCAGCTGACGTGCGAGGTTTACTGGAACCTGACCAAGGTCGGGCCCCAGGAGCTCGAAAAGCGCGCGGTCGACAAGCTGAAGCTGGAAATTGCCAAGCAGGGCGGCATCAACGCCCCCGGCCTGGAGCTTCCCGAGGCGCATATCCGCGCCGACATCAACACGCCGTACAAATGCGTCGGCGGGGCGATCTATGGGATGCAGCGCGCCGGCTTCGTGCGCGTGGGCTTCATTTCCGAACCGCCCCCGGGCGAAGGCGTCGAGCGTATCTAAACGTTTTACTTAGGAGTTACGCCTCATGGCGATGAGCACCGGCCGCGGTGAAGACGAACCGATGATGGAAATGAACACGACGCCGTTGATCGACGTCATGCTCGTGCTCCTCGTCATGTTCATCATCACCATCCCGATCCAGACCCACGCGGTGAAGATCGATCTTCCCGCGCAAACACCGCCGAATCAGCCCAAGCCGCCGATCGATCCGGTGGTGAACAATTTGACGATCAGCCCTGCGTCGCAAGTCATGTGGAACGGCACGCCGATCGATATGGCGACGTTGCGCGTGTATCTTGACCGGACGCGGGTGATGACGCCCGAGCCCGAATTGCACTTTCAGCCCGATGCCTATTCGCGCTTCGACACTGTCGACCGCGTGCTGGCGACGGTGAAGAAGAGTCAGGTCAGCAAGTTCGGTTTTGTCGGCAACGAGAATTATTACAATTACGATCAATAGCGGCGCCTGAAGTGGCGTTATGAAAAAGGCGGGACCTGCGTCCCGCCTTTTTGCATTGGATCCGACTGAAGACGCACTGGCCGCTTTGCCAGTGCCGAAGCCGTCAGGAGCGTTTATTCGACGCCAGGATCGGGCACGTCGACATCGCCCGGGGATGGCGAGACTTCGGCGGGCGCGGTAGACGGCTGCGGGGTTTCGACCGGCCCCTGATCGGGCTGGGG
>CAXTPT010000105.1:0-2368 GCA_964246315.1 uncultured Sphingomonadaceae bacterium
TCCGCGCGCAGATGCTGACCGAGATGGCGCGGATGTCGATCGACGACGGCATGGTCCTGCAGATCCATCCCGGCGTGTGCCGCAATCATGACCGGGCGCTGCTGGCGCTGCACGGGCGCGACAAGGGCGCCGACATTCCCGTGGCCACCGACTATGTCGCCGCGCTCCGGCCGCTGCTCAACCGCCACGGCTCGCACCCGGCGCTGAAGATCATCGTCTTCACGCTGGACGAGGATGCCTACTCGCGCGAGCTGGCGCCGCTCGCCGGTCACTATCCCGCGCTCCGGCTGGGCCCGCCCTGGTGGTTCCACGACAGCCCGGAGGGCATGCGGCGCTTTCGCCAGCGCGTGACCGAGACCGCAGGCTTCTACAACACCGTCGGGTTCAACGACGACACCCGCGCCTTCCTGTCGATCCCCGCCCGACACGACGTCGCGCGGCGAATGGATTGCACGTTCCTGGCGACCCTGGTCGCCGACCACCGCCTGCGCGAGGACGAGGCGCACGAGCTGGCGCGGGCGCTGAGCTACGACCTGGTCAAGGCCGCGTACCGGCTGTGAAGCGGCTCAGCGCCGCGACGCTGGCCGAGGCGCCGGCCCGGGTCGCGCGCCCGGCCTATGACCGTTCGGCGGTGCGGCGGGGCGTCGTCCACCTGGGCGTCGGCGCGTTCCACCGCGCGCACCAGGCGGTGTTCCTCGACGACGTGCTCGCAGGCGGCGACCTGCGCTGGGGCGTCACCGGCGTGTCGCTGCGCTCGCGCACTGCGGTCGATCAGCTAGCGCCGCAGGATGGGCTGTATACGGTGATGAAGCGCTCGGGCGACGGCGAGGCGATGCGCATCGTCGGCGCGCTCGCCCAAATGCTGCCGCCCGGCGACCCCGCCCCGGTCGTCGCCGCGCTGGCGTCGCCCGACACACACCTCGTGACGCTGACCATCACCGAGAAAGGCTATGCGCCGAGCGAGCCCGCCCCGCGGATGATCGCCACGGCGCTAGCGCTCCGGCACGAACGCGGATTGTCCGCCTTCACCGCGATCAGCTGCGACAATCTGCCGCACAATGGCGACACGCTGCGCGCCGCCGTGCTGGCGGCGGCGGACGGCGAGACCGCGCGCTGGATCGCTGATGCCGGGGCGTTCCCGAACGCGATGGTCGACCGCATCGTGCCAGCGACGACACCCGCCGACCGCGCGGACGTGGCGCGCGCGCTGGGGCTGGACGACCAAGCCTGCGTCGGCGCCGAGCCGTTCCGACAATGGGTGATCGAGGACCGCTTCGCCGGGCCGCGCCCCGACCTTGCGGCAGTCGGCGTGCAGCTGACCCGCGACGTCGCGCCCTGGGAGGCGGCTAAGCTGCGGCTGCTCAACGGCGCGCATTCGGCAATGGCATATCTTGGACAGCTGGCGGGGATCGACTTCGTCCACCGCTTCGTCGCCGACCCTGCGCGCCGCGCCTTTGTCGGGCGGCTGTGGGACGAAAGCGCGGCGACGGTCGTCGCGCCGGACGGCCTCGACCTCGCCGCCTATTGCGTTCGGCTGATGACGCGCTTCGACAATTTCCACCTGCCCCACCGCACCGCGCAGATTGCGGTGGACGGCACGCAAAAGCTGCCGCAGCGGCTGGTCGCCCCGTTCCTCGCCCGCGCCGAGCAGGGCGAGCCCGCGCCCGCCCTCGCCACGGCGATCGCCGCTTGGGCGCTATGGGCGGCGACGGCCTCCGACGTCGACGATCCGCAGGCCGCAAGACTGCGCGACGCGGCGGCGGCGGATGGTCCGTTCGGCCTGTTGGGCGTCCTCGACCCCCGCCTGCCGCTCTACGCCGCGCCGATCGCGACCGCGCTGGCCCGGCTAAGGGAGGCGGGGCCGCAGGCGGCGATGGCCGGCTGAGCCATCCTCAGCGCGGCGTGAAGCCGTACGGCGCCGCCACCACGCCGTCGTCGCTGGGCGGCGGCGTCGCCCGGCCCCAGCCGGTCGGCATCGGCGACATGGTGAAGTGGAGCCGCGCGCCGCGCACCAGCTCGCGATGGCGCAGCCACGAGCGGTCGAGCGCGCGCCCGTTCAGCGTCACCCCGGCGACATAGCTGCCATCGCCGCTGCGCGTGATCGTCAGCGGTCCGTCGTCGGGCCGGTCGATCGCGATGCGGTCGAACCGCGGGCCGTTGAGCAGGTAGATGTCCTGCCCCGCATTGGGGAACAGCCCCAGCGACGCCCAGACGTAATAGGACGACATCGCGCCGCTGTCGTCGTCGCCCGGGTATCCCGCGGCATCGACCATCATGTCGGCGTAGCGCGCGATCCATTTGGCCGACAGGTCCGGCCGCCCGGCATAGTGGAACAGCGCGGGCGCCAGGAACGCGGGCTCGTTGAACA
>CAXTPT010000106.1:0-2197 GCA_964246315.1 uncultured Sphingomonadaceae bacterium
GGCGAAGCACCCGTCACCGGGCAGTCGCGCGGACGACCTCGCACAGCATCCCGTCGATCCGCCGCGGCAATCGCGCCTCAAACCCCTGGTCGGCGAGCGCGCGCCCGGTCATCGCCGCGATGGGCGCGCCGTCCATGGTGCGGATCCGGTACAGGGCGTTCGATGCGAGGCCGGCGATCGTCACCCGCCGCCGGTCCTCCACCGCGTCGTGGCGGAACAGCCCGACGATCCCGCCGGATTGCGTTTCGGTATTGATCCGCTGGAATCCGTCCCACCCGCCGGCTCGCGGCTCGTCGAAGCCCGGCAGGTCCTGACGGAAGCTGAAGATGTCGTGGCGCTTGGCCATCGCGTCCAGCCAGTCGGCGTAGGCGCGGCAACGCCGCAGCGCCTCCGACGACAAGGCCCGCGGGTCGCCGAGCAGGATCGGCAGCGCGCCGGCGAGCGACTTCAGGTGCAGCTCGTAGCCCGCGTCGTTGAGGTGGGCGTTGCCGATGACCAGCGCGGTGGCAGGCACCGCCGGCGAGCGCCACCACGCCATGTTGCGGATCCGCAGGTCGTCGGCCGCGTCGGGCTCGTTGTAATTGGACAGCCAGTTGCCCTCGGCATGCCGCAGCATCGCGTAATCGATCAGCTGCAGCCCGCCCATCGCCTCGAACGTGCAGTCGATGAACACTTCGGGGTACCGCGCGTGGATCGCGTCGAACACCTCCCACATCCGATCGAAGCCGACCGAGAGCGATTCGGCATGGTCGCGGTGGCCGGGATGGTCGGCGGCGTAGCAGCCCGCCTTGGCGGCGTCATATTGGTACGCACTGCTGACCACCGCGAAGTCGAGCTTCAGATATTCGAGGCCGTGCGCTTCGATGAGGCCGAGCAGCACGCTTTGGATGTAATCGCGCCACCCGGTGCTGAAGCAGGCGGTCAGGAAGGGGCTGTCGTCGCTGTGGCTCGAATAATGCCGCCCGGCGGCGTCGCGCGCGAACCATTCGGGATGCGCGCGGTAGACTTGGCTGTCGCGGTCGGCCGAACCGATCGACACCCACAGCCCCGGCTTCATGCCGAGCGCCTTCACCCGGTCCATTACCGGCTTCAGCCCACCCGGGAACTTGGCGGCGTCGACCGTCCAGTCGCCGTAGCTGGCCTGCCAGCCGTCATCGACGACGAACTCCTTGACGCCCGCGGCGGCGGCCGCGGCCGCCAGCTCCATCAGCAGCGCCGCGTCGATCTTCTTCTGGAACGGCTCCCACGTATTGTAGACGAAGCTGGGCTTGACCGGCAGCATGGACAGGCGGATGCCCATGTGGCGACGGACGAAGTCGGGGATGGCGGTGTTCAGCACCGTCTCGAACCGGGGCGTGTCGGCATAGACCAGGCTGAACACGCGCGGCGCGATGAAGCTCGCTCCCGGATCGATCCAGCGCGCGAAGGGATACGCGCCGTCGTGCCGCGCCACGCCCGCGCGGAAGGTCGCGCCCGCAACGAAGGCGTCGGTATATTTGTTCACGCCGGGCGCCTCGTTGCCCAGCACCACGCCCTCGCCCCAATCGGGGTTGTGCAGCGCGACCAGCGCGTCCTGGCGGCCGCCGACGAAGGGGATCAGCGACTTGCGGCGGCCATAGTCGCTGTAGAGCCAGCTCATCGTTCCCGGCCAATAATCCTCGAAGGCGAAGGATTCGACGTCGATGTCCTGCAACCGGACGGGCGCGGCGGCGTGATTGGTGATGGTCAGGCTTTTGCGGACGACCGGCAGCCCGGGGTAGAGCAGGTAGCGTAGCGTCACATCGACATCGCCCCGCACTCCGCGCAGCAGGACGTCGACGCCGCGGCCGCCATGCATGTCGGTAACCTCTATCACGCCGCGCAGCGTCCAGCCGCTCGCGCCGGACCAGGATCGTCCCCCGGCGGTGAAGGCGAACTCCGGCGCCTCGCCAGTGAATTTGCCGTCGTGCCCGCTAAAGTAGCGGGAGGGCCGGCCGGCGGTGCGGAAATCGACGGTGGCGATCGTCGGTCGCGCCGCCGACGGCAGCCTGATCGTGCGCGTCACCACCCCGTTCGACAGTTCGAGACGATCGCCGCTGCGGAGCGCCGCGAACCCCGGCGCGGCCAGCGGTCCGAAGGCGGCGAACGCCGGCGCGGCCAGCCATCCGGAGGCCGCCCAACCCGCCGCGATGCCTGCTCCCCCCGCCAGGCATTGCCG
>CAXTPT010000107.1:0-2062 GCA_964246315.1 uncultured Sphingomonadaceae bacterium
CCGCCAGCCGCGGCAACACCGTGATCGGCCCGACGCTGCCGCACGGCTCGATCCAGCCCAGTCCCGACAGCGTCGCCGGCGGCACTTCGGGCTACAAGCTCGGCCAGCCGGTGCGCGGCTTCAGCCAGCTTCATGCCGGGGGCACCGGCTGGGGTAAATACGGCAACGTCCTGCTGTCCGCGCAGACCGGGCTGGCGGTTGAGGCAGACGCGCACGACTCGTCGGTGAGCGAGGAGGCGGCGACGCCCTATTCGTACCGCGTGCGGCTGACGCGCTACGCGATCGTGGCGGATGTCTCGCCGACGCGCCACGCCGCGCTTTACCGCTTCACCTTTCCGGCCGGCGACCAAGCGCACCTGCTGCTCGATCTCGGCCATCAGCTGCCGGGGCAGATCCTGACAGCGCAGAAGGGTATCGTGCAGGCCAGCCGGACCGCGCTGTCGCCCGACGGCCGCAGCGCGAGCGGCATGGCGCGCTACACCGGCGGCTTCGGCCCCGAGCCGTTTACCGTCTATTTTCACATCGAGTTCGACACGCCGCCGACCGGGTCCGGCACCTTCGTCAACGGCCAGGTCACGCCGGGCGCGGCGACGGCGACGCTGGCCAGCCCCAACGACCGCGTCGGCGGCTGGTGGCGCTTTGCCGCGTCGGGCGCGCGCAGCGTCCAGGCGCGGATCGGCATCTCGTTCCGCAGCGAGGAGCAGGCGCGCGATTACGTTTGCCGCGAAATCCCCGGCTGGTCGCTGCCGCAGGTGCGCGCGCAGGCGCGAGAGGCCTGGAACGCCGCGCTCGGCCGCATCGCTGTGACCGGCGGCGAAGCGGCCGCCCGCACGCAATTCTACACCGCGCTCTACCACGCGCAGCAGATGCCGCGCGACCGGACGGCCGAGTTCGCGCGCTTTCCCGCGACCACGCCGATGTGGGACGATCATTACGCGGTGTGGGATACCTGGCGGACCAAATATCCACTGATGCTGCTGATCGACCCGGCGATGGTGCGCGGCACGATCGCCTCGTTCGTCGCGCGGCTGCAAGCCGACGGGCAGGTGCGCGACAGCTTCAACGCCGGCGGCGCGGCGGCGGTGACGCGCGGCGACCAGGGCGGCAACGACGTCGACAACATCATCGCCGACGCCTACGTCAAAGGCCTGAAGGGCGTCGACTGGGCCGCCGCCTACGGCGTGCTGAAGCACGATGCCGACCGCGAGCGGCGCGGCACCGGGCCGAACGGCGGGCGCGACGAGCTGAGCCGCGACGACGACGGCTATCGCCGGCGCGGCTGGCTGTCGCCGGGCATCATGAACGTGTCGAACACGCTCGAATATGCCTATAACGACTTCGCGGCATCGCAGGTCGCCCGCGGGCTCGGCCATGCCGCCGACGCCGATCTTTACGCGGCGCGCGCGCGCGGCTGGCAGGCATTGTTCAACCCCGCGGCGGAGGAAGGCGGGTTCCGCGGCTTCGTCGTGCCGCGCAACGACGACGGCAGCTGGGTCGAGACGAAGCTGACCGGCTATCCGGGCTCGTGGAAGCTCTATTTCTACGAAGCGGCGTCGTGGGGCTATTCGTTCTTCGCGCCGCACCAGGCCGCGCGGCTGATCGCACTGATGGGCGGGCGCGACACCTTCGTTCGCCGGCTCGAGCACGGGCTGGAGACGCGCAAGGTCGATTTCTCAAACGAGCCCGCCTTCCTCGCGCCCAGCCTGTTCCACTATGCCGGCCGGCCCGATTTGTCGGCGAAGTGGATGGCGCATTACGCGCGCGACCTGGTCGACGCGAGGGGCTATCCGGGCGACGACGACAGTGGTGCGATGTCGAGCTATTACGTATGGACCGCGCTTGGCCTGTTCCCCAATGCGGGGCAGGACCTCTACTTCCTCAACGGTCCGCGCTTCGACCGGATCGTGGTCGACCGGCCCGAGGACGGCAAGCTGACGATCACCCGCAGCGGTGCGGGCATCTACATCGCGTCGGCGACGCTCAACGGTCGGCCGCTCGAGCGCTCCTGGCTGCGCCACCGCGACCTCGCCGGCGACGCGCGGCTGCACTTCACGATGAGCGA